>NZ_JADYVR010000010.1:0-256733 GCF_020193935.1 Bradyrhizobium sp. NBAIM08
CCCAAAGCTTCGACGTGATCCTGACCGACATCGAGATGCCCGATATGAACGGGTTCGAGTTCGCGGAAGTCGTCCGCTCCGACAACAACCTCGCTGCGACGCCGATCATCGGCCTGTCGGCGCTGGTATCGCCGGCGGCGATCGAGCGCGGCCGTCAGGCCGGCTTCCACGATTACGTCGCCAAGTTCGACCGTCCCGGCCTGATTGCGGCGCTGAAGGAGCAGACCGCGGGCGCCGCCGGCGCCTCCGAGCTGAGCCGGGCGGCCGCGGCTTAAACCTTGAGCGGCATGGACCAGGAGACACTGAAATGAGCAAGAAGACCCAGTCCAGCGAAGGCGCCATGGTCGAGTACGTCACCGCGATGATCGGCGGCCAGCTGTTCGGCCTGCCGATCTCCCGCGTCCAGGACGTGTTCATGCCCGAGCGCGTCACCCGCGTGCCGCTGGCCTCGCGTGAGATCGCCGGCGTTTTGAACCTGCGCGGCCGCATCGTCACCGTGGTCGACATGCGCTCGCGCCTCGGCCTGCCCAAGGACGAGGACGGCAAGACCGCGATGGCGGTCGGCGTCGACCTGCGCGGCGAATCCTATGGCCTCCTGATCGACCAGATCGGCGAGGTGCTGCGCCTGCCCGAGGACGGTAAGGAAGAAAACCCCGTCAACCTCGACCCCCGCATGGCCAAGCTCGCCGGCGGCGTCCACCGCCTCGACGGACAGCTCATGGTCGTCCTCGACGTCGACCGCGTCCTCGAGCTCGAAACCAAGACGCAAATTGCCGCCTGAGCCAACGAAACATCGAAGCCGGAGAACAGAAATGAAGACGTGTTTGGTGGTCGATGATTCCAGCGTGGTGCGCAAGATCGCGCGCCGGATCCTGGAAGGTCTGGAGTTCGAGGTCACCGAGGCCGAGGACGGCTCGAAGGCGCTCGAGATCTGCCAGCGGCAGCTGCCCGACGCGGTGCTGCTCGACTGGAACATGCCGGTCATGGACGGCTTCGAGTTCATGGGCCACATGCGCCGCCTGCCAGGCGGCGACCAGCCGAAAGTGGTGTTCTGCACCACCGAGAACAACGTGGCTCACATCGCTCAGGCGCTCAGCGGCGGTGCCAACGAGTACATCATGAAGCCCTTCGACAAAGACATCATCGCCGACAAGTTCGCTGAAGTTGGTTTGATCCCGGTCGGACAAGTCATGGTCTGAGTGTGTCAGGCCCAAAGCGCTTGGGCCAGAGTGTTCCAGTACAGCTTTCGAGAGGCCATCCGTGACCCCGACCGAGTATGAGTATCTGCGTAAGTTTCTGAAGGATAATTCCGGTCTCGACCTGTCCACAGACAAGCAATATCTGATCGAAAGCCGCCTGCTGCCGCTCGCCCGCAAGGCGGGGCTGTCCGGCATCGCCGAGCTCGTGCAGAAGCTGCAAGGCGGTTCGCGCCAGCTGATCACCGACGTGGTCGAGGCCATGACCACCAACGAGACTTTCTTCTTCCGCGACAAGGTCCCGTTCGATCATTTCCGCGACCACATCATGCCGGAGGTCATCAAGGCGCGTGCGGCCAAGCGCAGCGTGCGCATCTGGTGTGCCGCGGGCTCGACCGGGCAGGAGCCCTATTCGCTGGCGATGTGCCTGAAGGAGATGGGCGCAGCCCTCACCGGCTGGCGCGTCGAGATCATCGCGACCGACCTGTCGCAAGAGGTGCTGGAGAAGGCCAAGGCCGGCGTCTACAGCCAGTTCGAGGTGCAGCGCGGCCTGCCGATCCAGATGCTGGTGAAATATTTCAAGCAGACCGGCGAGACCTGGCAGATCAATCCCGAATTGCGGGCGATGATCCAGCACCGCCAGCTCAACCTGCTGCACGATTTCGCCCAGCTCGGCACCTTCGACGTCATCTTCTGCCGCAACGTGCTGATCTATTTCGATCAGGATACCAAAATCAATATCTTCA
Source organism: Bradyrhizobium sp. NBAIM08 (assembly GCF_020193935.1). NCBI lineage: Bacteria > Pseudomonadati > Pseudomonadota > Alphaproteobacteria > Hyphomicrobiales > Nitrobacteraceae > Bradyrhizobium > Bradyrhizobium sp. NBAIM08. The sequence continues at coordinate 1,943 of NZ_JADYVR010000010.1, forward strand.
ACCGCCTGGCGCGCCAGATCGAGCCCGACGGCTTCCTGGTGCTCGGCGCCGCCGAGACCGTGGTTGGACTGACCGACACGTTCCGGCCGATTCCGGAGCGGCGCGGCCTCTACAAGCCGAATGATCCGCGCGCGGCCGCGGCCAAGCCGGTTCTCGCCGGTGCGGCGCCGCGCATGGCGGCGATGGCGGGACGATAATCATGGCCGAGGATGGCAAGGGCGCGGAGCGTGTGACCTTCAGCCGCGGCTATGATGTCTGCATCATGGCGATCGACGGCACATGGCGGCGCGACTGCAAGCTCAACGCGATCTCCGACACCGACGCGGTTCTCACGGTGGAGGGCTCGATCCAGGGCTTGAACCTGAAGGAGTTCTTCCTGCTGCTGTCGTCCACGGGTCTCGCCTATCGTCGCTGCGAGCTGGTCCGTGTCAACGGCGCCGAAATGGACATCCAGTTCCTGCGCGGCAAGAACCGGAAGAAGCGCGGTGCGGCCGGTGGCCACGACGCCGCGGCCTGATCTCGCCGCCGCCGTCGCTGCGCTTTCCCGCACTTTGCTTCACATTTGCTGAACGTTTCCGAGTCAATTGCTCGCGGCAGCTTTACGCGGCTTCAGCGCGAGCCGTGTATCCATTGACGCTCTCAATCCCAGGATACGGCAATGCCCAGAAGTTCTCTTTCCCCGATCTCGTCAAACCTGCCCGACGGCGCCGAGCGGCGTGCACTTCAGCTCCTGGTGGTCGATGACGACGCCACGCAGCGCCGCCTGATCACTGTCGCGGCCAGGCAGGCGGGCCACGAGGTCACTGTGGCGCCATCGGTGGCGGACGCGATCGAGAAGCTGCGCGCCGCGCGCTTCGACTGCGTGACGCTCGATCTCGTGCTCGAGGATGGCGACGGCGTCGACGTGCTGCGCGAGATGGCGAGCGCGAAGTTTGCAGGCTCCGTGATCGTCATCAGCGGCATGGACGGCAAGCGCCGCAGTGCCGCCCGCAGCTTCGCCCGTTCGGTCGGCATCGAGCTCCAGAGCCTGCCGAAGCCGCTGGATCTCGCGGCGCTGCGCATCAGCCTCGCCAATCTCGGCAAGACCGCGATGGGCCTGCCGGCGATTCACACCTGGGGTGGTGTCGCCACCGACGCGATCGTGGAACGGCACCGCGCCTGAGCTTGCGGAGCCGCCATACGGTCAGACGCGGCTTCCGGCCGCGTTGCCGGATTCCGATAGACATTGCAGGGCGTGGCCGAGGCCCGCCCGGCAGACATTGAGGGCCGCGCTCGCGCTAGCGTAGCGGGGCGTGACGTCGTCGAGCAAGACGACATCTGCGGAACCTTCCGGATCGCTGCCGTGTTCTTGATCCATGGCTGCGGCGATCCGGCGCATGCTGGTCTCGATCTGTGCGATCAGTAAACGAAGGTCCGCCGCAATCAGCTCACGGCTCTCGACTTCGGACGTTGCGACAGGAGGCGGCGTGTCGGCCAAATTTAGCATGGATATTCTCCGTCCAATGCAATTAGGCGCCATGCCGCTACTTGTGCGTTAAGTCCATGTCCCGTACAAATACGGGTGGGCCGAATCCGCGCCGAGCGCCATAACGAATGGCGCGGACGCGAGTCCTTCATGCCAACCGGATGTGGCACATGGCCGAACAAAGCTCTCGCGGTGAAATCTTCGTGGTCGATGACGACCCTGCCGTTCGCGACACCTTGTCGATGGTGTTGAAGGCGGCGGGCTATGAAGTGATCTGTTTTGCGGACGGTGCAGCGCTGCTCTCCGTCGCGCGAAACCGCACGCCGGCTGCAATCCTGCTCGACGTGAATATTCCCGGGAAGTCGGGTCTCGACATCCTGAAGGAGTTGCACGGCGAGGATTATCCTGCGCCGATCTTCATGATCTCCGGGCAGGGCGACATCGCGATGGCGGTGGGCGCGATCAAGAGCGGCGCGCTCGACTTCATCGAGAAGCCGTTCCGCGGCAGCGAGATCGTCGGCCGTCTCGACGAGGCGATCGGTGCCTATGCACGCAGGCAGGCGGAGAACGCGTCGCCGAAATTCGGCTCGCTGCATTTCCCCGGCCGCGAGCCGCTGACGCGCAGGGAGCGCGAGGTGTTGGAGCAGTTCGCCTCCGGCGCCTCCAACAAGGAGGCTGGCCGCACGCTCGGCATCAGTCCGCGCACCATCGAGGACCACCGTGCCAACATCATGAAGAAGCTCGGCGCGCGCAATGCCGCCGACCTGATCCGCATCGTGATGACCGCGGCCCAGCGCGCGTCGTAACATGGTCTCGTGCCACGGCTCAGCAGCGCATCATGCAATGATGCGTTGCTGAGCCGGGTCCATCTCTCCTCACCGACGGTTTCGTAGCCCGGATGGAGCGCAAGCGTAATCCGGGATTTCGCGCGCCGCACGATTGTTCCCGGATTGCGCTGCGCTCCATCCGGGCTACGGGCCTTCACCCGCTCAACGCCTTGCGGATGATCCGCGCCAGATCCGATTTGCGATAGGGCTTGGCCAACAACACCACGCCGGCATCCAGCCGGCCGTGATGGATGATCGCGTTCTCGGTATAGCCTGACGTGTAGACCACCTTGAGATCCGGGCGCGTCTTCATCAGCTCGTCCGCAAGCTGCCGTCCGTTCATCTTGCCTGGCATGATGACGTCGGTGAACAGAAGGTCGAACGGCTTGCCGGCCGCGACGATCGCGAGCGCCTCCGCGGCGTTCGCGGCCTGCAACGTGACGTAACCCAGCGAATGCAACTGCGCCAGGACGTAGTCGCGCACCAGCCGGTCGTCCTCGACCACCAGGATCGTCTCGTGTCCGCCCTCGATCGTCGCCGGCGTCACGCCCTCGCCGACCGCCGTCGGCGTCTTGCCGGGCGGCAGATACATCTTGATCGTGGTGCCGTGCCCCTCCTCGCTGTAGATCTTGATGTGACCTGCGGACTGCTTGATGAAGCCGTAGACCATCGAAAGCCCGAGTCCGGTGCCCTTGCCGGGTCCCTTCGAGGTGAAGAAGGGATCGAACACCCGGGGCAGCATGTGCGCAGGGATTCCGGTGCCGGTGTCGCTCACGGCGATCAGCACGTAGTGCCCCGGCGGTACGTCGTTGGCGCTGGCATAGACCTCGTCGAGATAGGCGGCGCCAGTCTCCACGATCAGCTTGCCGCCGCCGGGCATGGCGTCGCGCGCATTGAGCGCGAGGTTGAGGATCGCGGTGGTGAGCTGGTTGGGATCGACGATGGCGACGCAATTCTCGTCCTCGAACACCGATTCGATCTGGATCTGCTCGCCGAGCGTCGGACGCAATAACTTTGCGGTGTCGACGATCAGCGAGTTGATGTCGATCTCGCGCGGCTGGAGCGGCTGCTTGCGCGCGAAGGCGAGCAGGTGCTGGGTCAGGTCGGCGCCGCGCGCGGCGGCCTCGTCGATCATCTTGGTGATCGCCGCGAGCTGCGGCTCCTTGGCGACCGCCTCCGCCAGAATTTCGATCGTCCCGGTGATGACGGTGAGAATGTTGTTGAAGTCATGCGCCACGCCGCCGGTCAGCTGGCCGACGGCCTCCATCTTCTCGGCATGGCGGATGCGCTCCTCGGCGGCGATCTTGTCGGTGAGGTCGCGGTAGAAGACGTTGAACAGCAGGCCCTCGCGCCGCTTCAGCGCGGTGACGCTCAACTCGGCCTTGAATTCCTTGCCGTCGCGCCGGCAGCACATCAGCTCGCGGCGGCGGTTCAGCGTCCGGCCACCCTCGTCTTCGAGGAAGCGTTTAAGGCCGGCTCGGACCCGGCCACGTTCGCTCTCGGCGACAATGAGGTCGATCGTGCTCTTGCCGAGCACCTCGTCGCGGCGCCAGCCGAACAGCTGTTCCGCCTGCGAGTTCCAGTTCAGGATGCTTCCGGTCTCGTCGGTCTGGACGAAGGCGTCGAGCGAGGTCTCGACGATGTTGCGGGCGAGCCGCTCGCTCTCGAGCAGCGATTCCTGCGCGAGCCGCGCTTCCGTCATGTCGCGCCCGACGAAGAAGAAGCGCTTGGCGCGCTCGGACCAACTGCCGAGCCAGGACAGCCAGACCTCGTGCCCGTTCTTGTGGTAGCAGCGGGTGTCGGCCAGCCTGACGCGCTCGCCGTGTCGCATCGCCCGCATCTCGGCACGGGACTGCTCCAGGTGATCGGGATGGATGAAGTCGGCGCCGCTGCGGCCGATCATCTCGTCCGGCCGATAGCCGAGAATGGTCTCGCTGCTCGGGCTGATCTGCGCGACATGACCCCGCGCGTCCATGACCATGATCAGATCCTGCGACGTCTCGAAGATCTGACGCCGCTCCTCGAGTTGGTGCTGCAGCGCCCGCTCGGCGCGCCGCGCCTCGGTCAGGCTGCGCGCGCTTCCGGACGCGCCGATGATCTCGCCCGACGGTCCCTTGATCGGCGACAGGCCGAGCGAAATCTCGACCGGCGTGCCGTCCTTGCGCAGGCGGACCGTCTCGAAGCGTTCGATCGGCTCGCCCCGCGCGATCCGCCGCAGATAGTCCTTGCCCTGTTCGCGGCGGTCGGACGGGACGATGATCGAGGTGGGCTTGCCGATCGCCTCCTCCGCCGTATAGCCGTAAAGGCGTTCGGCGGCCGGATTCCAGCCGGTGATGATGGCATCGAGCGTCTGCATGACGATCGCATCGTCGGACGATTCCACCGCGGCACTGAACAGGTTCTCGCGCGCCGCGTGATGGCTCCGCGCGGCCTCGGTGCGGCGATGCTCCTCGATCTCGCGTTCGAGCGCGGCCGTTTTCGCGCGCATCTCCTCCACCATCCGCGCAAAGGCCCGGGCCAGCACGCCGGTCTCGCCGCTAGCATCGACGGGGATCTCCGCGGGACGTCCGCTGCCGATGGCCTGCACCGCCTCCGTCAGACGCCCGATCGGGCGGGTCAACGAGCGCGCCAGCAGCACCGCGAGCGCAGCCGCGGCGAGAACAGCCAGCACGCCGACGAGCAGGGACGTTTTTTGAATGGCGGCCGGCACGCGGCCGAACACGGACGGGGGAACAGTCGCGACGATGGCGACCCATTCCTTGCCCGCAAGCGATATCGGCACGAATGCCGCGCCGCTCGTCCGGCCCGCCTCGTCGGTCGTGACCCGCGTGGCCACGTCCGACGTGCCGGCCAGTTCTGACAAGAACGGAAGGTCTTTGCGCCAATCGGTCGGATGGCCCCGCGATGACCCGAACTCCCGCGTCCGGTCCGGATGGACGAGATAGTCGCCGCGCGCATTCACGACGTAGATATCTCCGCCCGAGGTTGTCGCCGCGCGGACCCGCTCGAGTGCCGGGCGCATGTCGATATTGGCCACGATGATGCCGAACGGCTTGTCGTCGGCCGTGAACAGCGGCATCGCCACGCGCAAAGTCGGCGCGTGAGGCGCCGTCGTTCCCCCCTGACGGGTCGCGAGCTCGATGGGAGACACATAGATCTCGCCGGGCCCGAGCCGTATGGTTTCCTGGAAGTAGGCGCGGCCACTCTTGCGCTCCAATTCGCTGTCCGGAGCGATCCGGGCTGCTCCGTTGGGACCCGAACGATCGACGTGGACCAGCTCGCGCTGGTCGTCGTCGACGCCGATGATCCTGAACTGCCCGTAGATGGGCTTGGCGTCGATCTCGGCCGCGAGCCGCGCCGCGATACGCTCGCGCCAGGTCTGCTGCGAGACGCCGTCCGCAGGATCGATCCCGCCGCCGGCATGAGCCCGGATCAGGCCGTTGATTGCCGCTGCGGCGCGATAGCCGACCAGATCGCCGCGTACGCCGGCAACGTAGGATTCAAGATTGGTTGCAAGCAGGCGGGATTGGGCTTCGACCCGCTCCAGCACCCGCGGAATGACGGCCTGTGTGGTGTTGCGATAGCCCAACCATCCGACTGCGGCCACGGTGACCGCAACCAGCAGGATCATCGCGAGGGCCAGCCGCGTGGCCAGCGTCGTTGCTGCTCGCATGGGGAGTTTCGCCGGACCTGCCGCAGCGCTGCGCCATTTTTGGCTTGCAGCAGAGGCGTTCTTGTCATCGGCGGCCGGAGCGGACATCGGACCCCTCTGGCGCGTCGGCCTTCAGGCAATCTGCGACCACGGCAAGCAGTGCATCGGGCCGGAACGGCTTTTGCAGGCTGGCCACGGCGCCGAGCTTGGTCGCCATCTTCAGGAAGTCCGGCTCCGCATAGGCATCCGGCGTGATCGAACGGCCGGAGATGACGACGATCGGAACGGCTGGGGCCAGCATCCGAATGTGACGCATCGTCTCCAGTCCGTCCATACCGGGCATGAAGATGTCGAGAAACAGCAGGTCGAACCGGCTGGCCTCGAACAGCGCCAGCCCCTTGCGGCCATCCTCGGCGACCGTCACGTGATGACCAGCCCGTTCCAGCAGCAGCCGGATGGTGAACTGGACGGCCGGATCGTCATCCACGATCAGGATGTTGGCCACGCCTAAAATCCTCCGGCCGCATTGGGCGTTCCAGCGGCCCCAAATCAAAGCAACAAATGCGAAATTGTTGCGCGGATTCTGGCCGCGCTGCAAGCACCTCGCGTTTGCCGCGAATGCCTTCCTGGCGTGGCGACAGACGAGGCGCTGTGGCCGGTACGCACGCTTGCGTGCATATGCGATCCGGTCCGAACGCAATAAGTCGTTTCAAAGACAGGAGATATTCTTCTCGCCGTAGTTGTACGGAACCCGATCTTCACCGCGAATTAAAGAGGGCGAACTACTATCTCCGCGAGTTCCATCTTGGTACCTCGCGTATTTCAATTTCGGCATTCCTTTACCCGACGAAGCCGGTTCCCCCAACCGGCCACCAGCTCGAGATCTCTCATGTTCAAATCGATCGCGAACACCGGAATTCGCACCCGGCTGCTCGGCGGCTTCGCGTTGATCTGCGGCCTGCTCGCAGCGACCGTCATCTACACCGTCGCCGCCGTGTCGGACATTTCGTCGCGGATCAGGACAGTCGTGGATCAACGCGCGCCGGTCGCGATCGCGAGCACGGAGCTCGTCGGCAATCTCTATTCCACGCTTTCGACGCTGCGCGGCTATCTGCTGACTGGCGATGCGCAGGGCAAGCGCGACCGGGCCGCGGTCTGGGCCGAGCTGGATCGCACGGCCGCTGCAGTCGACCGCATGGCAGAGGGCTTTTCCAGCCCCCAGAACAAGACCAATTGGAGCGAGGCCAGAACGTTGATGGCGGAATTCCGCAAGGCCCAGGACAAGGCCGAAGCGGCCGCCTTCACGCCTTCGGCCTATCCGGCGAGCGAATTGCTGGCGAAGGAAGCCGCGCCGCTGATCTCGGCCATGTTCGCCGAGATCACCGGCATGATCGACGAGGAAGAGGCGCTGGAGGCGACGCCGCCGCGCAAGCGCCTGCTCAAGACGTTTGCCGATGTGCGTGGCAATCTTGCCGCCGCGGGATCTCAATTGCGCCTGTACGTTGCCTCGGGCGAGGCGGCCGATCGTGACAAGTTCGAAAAGCCGCTGGCGACCTTCAGGGCCGCGCTTGCGTCGGTCGGTACCCAGACCGATCTGCTCACCGCACGGCAGGCGACCGCTTATCGGGCCATCGTCAAGGCGAACGAGGCTTTCACCCCGCTGCCGCAGAAGATATTCGCCATCCGCCAGACGCCGCAATGGAATATGCCCGTTTTCATCCTGTCGACCGAGGCCGCGCCGCGCGCCGCCCAGATCCTCGACCTGCTCGACGGTCGCAAGGACGCCGATGGCAAGCGCTCGGGCGGTCTCAAGAGCGATCAACAGTCGAAGCTCGCCGACGACGCCCGCAGCGTGGCCGACGCGGTCGAAAGATTGCTCCTGCTGCAATGGATCCTGCTCGCCGCGGCACTTGCTCTTGGAGCGACGATTGCGATCCTGGTTGCGCGCTCCATCACCCGGCCGATCATCGAGCTGGTGAGCGATTCCGCGCGCCTGTCCGGTGGCGACACCAGCGTCGAATTCAGGACGGCCGAGCGCGGCGACGAGATCGGCGTGGTGTCGCAGGCGGTGGCCAAATTCCGCGACAATGTGATTGCCCAGCAACGGGCGGCGGCGTCCCTCGCGCGCGAGGCGGAGGCACGCGAAGCGGCCAACCGCAACATGGAGGGAGCGGTCGAGGAATTTCGCGCGACCTCGCGCGACCTGCTCGCGCTGGTCGGCGAGAATGCGGGCACCATGCGGCAGACCGCAGAGAGCCTCAGCGGCATCGCCAATCATGCGACGAGCCAGGCCGCGTCCGCAGCGACCACCTCCGAACAGACCGCGGGCAACGTCCAGACCGTCGCCGCGGCGGCCGAGCAGCTCGCGGGCTCCATCGTCGAGATCGGCCGCCAGATCGAGCTGTCAAACACGACCGTGCGCTCCGCGGGCGAGGTGACCGCGCGTTCGGAGAGTGAGATCGAAGGGCTCGCGCACGCCGCACAGAGCATCAGCTCGGTGGTCGACCTGATCCAGGCGATCGCGGCCCAGACCAACCTCCTGGCGCTCAACGCCACCATCGAGGCCGCGCGCGCCGGCGAGGCCGGTCGCGGCTTTGCCGTGGTGGCGTCCGAGGTCAAGGCGCTGGCCGAACAGACCCGCAAGGCGACGCAGGAGATCGCGCAGCACATTGTCGCGATCCAGAACGCGACCGGCAGCGCAGTTGCCTCCGTCAAGGAGGTCGCAACCGCCATGCGCCGGATCGACGAGGTGACCGCGGCGATCGCAAGCGCCGTGGAAGAGCAGGGGGCCGCCACGCGCGAGATCTCGCAGAACGTTCAGATGGCGGCGTCGGGGACACAGACGTTGGCGACCAGCATCGGCACCGTTTCCGGCGCCATCGCGAAAACCAATCGCTCGGCCGACGAGGTGATGGGTGCCGCGAACCACGTCGCGGGGGCGGCCGAACGCCTCGCCGCCGAGGTCCAGGCCTTCTTCGTCAGGCTGCGCACCGGTCCGATCGACCGCCGCAAGAGCGGCGATGCCGATTACCACGGGCCGGAACGGTGCAGCGGCCGCAACGCGGCCTAAAACGGAATGGCTCCGGCTAATTCGATCGTCGCGGGAGCGGCGTAGGCCGCCTTCCGCACCCGGGTGAGGACAGATGTAGCCGGCGCAGCCGGTCGATCTACCCGCTGCGGCTGCACGCCAGCGCCCAAAGCTCCCCTTGCCCTCCTCGGCATACCTGCAGTCTTCACAGGCCTCTTGACCGAGATCATCATCCGGCTCTTTGTCGAGCCCTGATCTTCCGCGTGATCGAGCGGAATACCATCCAGAAATGGGGCCCCATCATGAAGAAGAAAACGCCCGACCAGCTCCGCAGCGCGCGTTGGTTCGCGCCCGACGATCTGCGCTCGTTCGGCCATCGCTCCCGCGCCATGCAGATGGGTTATGCGCCGGAGGAGTGGAAGGACCGCCCGATCATTGCGATCCTCAACACCTGGTCGGACGCGCAGCCCTGTCACATGCACTTCAAGTCGCGCGTCGAGGACGTCAAGCGCGGCATCCTGATGGCGGGGGGCCTGCCGCTGGAGCTGCCGGCGCTGTCGCTCTCGGAATCGCTGCTCAAGCCCACCACCATGCTCTACCGCAACCTGCTGGCGATGGACGCCGAGGAGCTGCTCCGCAGCCATCCCGTCGACGGCGTGGTGCTGATGGGCGGCTGCGACAAGACCACGCCGGCGCTGCTCCTGGGAGCAACCTCGATGAACATTCCGGCGATCTATCTGCCGGCAGGACCGATGCTGCGCGGCAATTGGAAGGGCAAGACGCTGGGTTCCGGCTCCGACGGCTGGAAATATTGGGACGAGCGCCGCGCCGGAAAGATCTCCGACAAGGACTGGCTCGACATCGAGGCCGGCATCGCCCGCAGCTACGGCACCTGCATGACCATGGGCACCGCCTCGACCATGACCGCCATTGCGGAAGCGATCGGCATGACGCTGCCGGGCGCTTCCTCGATTCCCGCTGCCGATGCCAACCATATCCGCATGGCCAGCGAATGCGGCCGCCGCATCGTCGAGATGGTGTGGGAGGATCTGACGCCGAAGGTGATCCAGACCCGCAAAGCGTTCGAGAATGCCATTGCGGTCGCGATGGCGATGGGCTGCTCCACCAACGCCATCATCCATCTGATCGCGCAGGCCCGCCGCGCCGGCCAGGACATCGGCCTCGACGATTTCGAGACGGCCAGCCGCAAGGTGCCCGTCATCGCCAACGTCCGCCCGAGCGGCGATGCGTACCTGATGGAGGACTTCTTCTACGCCGGCGGCCTGCCGGCGTTGATGTGCCAGATCAAGCCGCATCTGCATCTCGATTGCGTCACGGTCACAGGCAAGACGCTGGCTGAGAACATCGAGGGGGCCGAGGTCTACAATGCCGACGTGATTCGCGGCATCGACAATCCCATCTACAAGGAGGGCGCGCTCGCCGTGCTCAAGGGCAATCTCGCGCCGGACGGCTGCGTCATAAAACCCTCCGCCTGCGCGCCGCGCTTTCTCAAGCACACCGGCCCCGCGCTGGTATTCGACGATTATCCCTCGATGAAGAAGGCGGTCGACGATCCCGATCTCGACGTCACCGAGGATCACATCCTCATCCTGCGCAATGCGGGGCCGCAGGGCGGACCGGGCATGCCGGAATGGGGCATGCTGCCGATCCCGACAAAACTCGTGAAGCAGGGCGTGCGCGACATGGTGCGCATCTCGGATGCGCGCATGAGCGGCACCAGCTACGGCGCCTGCATCCTGCACGTCTCGCCGGAATCCTATATCGGTGGCCCGCTGGCGCTGGTGCAGAACGGCGACCGCATCACGCTCGATGTCGCTGCGCGCACCATCAATCTCGATGTGAGCGAGGCCGAGCTCGCAAAACGCCGCGCCGCCTGGAAGCAGCCCGCGCGGCGCTTCGAGCGCGGCTATGGCTGGATGTTCACCAAGCACATCAAGCAGGCCAATGACGGCTGCGACTTCGACTTCCTGGAGACCGATTTCGGCGCGCCGATCGGCGAGCCGTCCATCTACTAGCACCTGTCATTCCGGGACATCGCGAAGCGATGGGCCGGAATCCATAACCACGATAGGGAGTATGGATTCCGGGCTCGCGCCAAGTGGCGCGCCCCGGAATGACGAACGAGAGAGAGCACGACATGACCAAACTTTCCGAAGCCACCCGCACAAAACTCAAATCCGTCTCCACCGCCACCGTCGCGACCGCCTTGTTCAAGCGCGGCCTGCGCATCCAGATGATCCAGGACGTCCGCCCCTTGAGCCCGGACCAGCCGACCATGGTCGGCGAGGCCTTCACGCTGCGCTACATGCCGGCGCGCGAGGATCTCAACACTATCGACGTTTTCAGGGACCGCTCCCATCCGCAGCGCAAGGCGGTCGAGGATTGCCCGCCGGGCGCGGTGCTGGTGATGGACAGCCGCAAGGATGCGCGCGCGGCTTCGGCCGGCGCGATCCTGGTGACGCGGCTGATGAAGCGCGGCGTCGCCGGCGTCGTCACCGACGGCGGCTTTCGCGACTCCGCCGAGATCGCAAGGCTCGGCTTTCCCGCCTTCCACCACCGTCCCTCGGCGCCGACCAATTTGACGCTGCATCAGGCGATCGAGATCAACGTGCCGATCGGCTGCGGCGATGCGCCGGTGTTTCCCGGCGACGTCATCCTTGGCGACGCCGACGGCGTCATCGTGATCCCCGCGCATTTGGCAGACGAGATCGCCAACGAGACCTTCGAGATGACCGCGTTCGAGGATTTCGTCACCGAGGAAGTCGGCAAGGGCCGCGGCATCTTCGGTCTCTATCCCGCCACCGATCCGCGGACGCTCACCGATTTCGCGGAATGGCGCAAGAAGAACGGGAGGTAGCGCTCTCGTAGCCTGGATGGAGCGGAGCGTAATCCGGGAACAGTGTTGATCTCTGCGCGAATCCCGGATTGCGCTCCGCTCCATCCGGGGTACGACGTCACGCCTCCGCCATCCCCGCTGCCCACAGCGCGAACGCGTACACGATCGCGACTTCGTCGAGCCGGTCGAAGCGGCCCGAGGCGCCGCCGTGGCCGGCGCCCATGTTGGTGCGGAGCAGGACCGGGCCGCCCCCACGCATGGTGGCGCGCAGGCGCGCGATCCATTTGGCGGGCTCCCAGTAAGTGACCCGGGAATCAGTAAGCCCGCCCATCGCCAGGATCGCCGGATAGTCCTTTGCCGCGACGTTGTCGTAAGGCGAATACGACAGGATGGTGCGGAAATCCTTCTCGTTCTCGATCGGGTTGCCCCATTCCGGCCATTCCGGCGGCGTCAGCGGCAGCGTGTCATCGAGCATGGTGTTGAGCACGTCGACGAACGGCACCTCCGCGACGATGCCGGCGAACAATTCGCCGGCGCGGTTGGCGACCGCACCCATCAGCATGCCGCCGGCCGAGCCGCCATGGCCGACGATGCGCTTGGCGCTGGTGTATTTCGCATCGATCAGCGCGCGGGCGCTGGCGGCGAAATCGTCGAACGAGTTGGTCTTCTTCTCGCGCTTGCCGTCGAGATACCAGCCCCAGCCCTTGTCGGCGCCGCCGCGGATATGGGCGATCGCGTAAACAAAGCCGCGATCGACCAGCGACAGGCGGTTGGCGCTGAACGAGGCCGGCATGGCCATGCCGTAGGAGCCGTAGCCGTAGAGCAACAGCGGCGCTGCGCCGTCGAGCTTCAGTCCGCGGCGATAGAGGATCGAGACCGGCACCTCGGCGCCGTCATACGATTTCGCCATGATGCGGGTCGTGACGTAGTCGGCCGGGTCATGGCCTGACGGAATCTCCTGCCGCTTGCGCAAGACGCGCGTGCGCTTGACCATGTCGTAGTCGTAGACTTCCGACGGCGTCGTCATCGACGAATAGGAAAAGCGCAGTGTCGTCGTGTCGAATTCGTAGGAGCCCATCGTATCGAGCGAGTAGGCGGCCTCGTCGAAGGCGATGGCATGCTCCTCGTTTGATGCAAGATCGCGGATCACGACCGACGGCAGCGCATTGGCGCGCTCCAGCCGCACCAGATGGCCGGCATAGAGATCGAGGTCGATGATGTAGATGCCGGGCCGATACGGGATCAGGTCGCGCCAGTTCTTGCGCTCGGGCGCGTGAAGCGGTGCGGTGACGATCTTGAAGTCGACGGCATCGTCGGCATTGGTGAGGATGAAAAGTTCGTCGCCGCGGTCGGCGAGCGAATATTGCACGCCCTCCTCGCGCGTAGCGACCAGGCGCGGCGGCGCCTCGGGATTGGCGAGATCGATCAGCCGCTGCTCGCTAGTCTCGTGATCGCCGCCGGCGATGACGCAGAAGCGGCCGCTGGTGCTTTCATGCAGGTGGGTGAACCAGCCGGCATCCTGCTCCTCATAGACCAGCGTGTCGTCGGCTTGCTTGGTGCCGAGCTTGTGCCGCCAAACCTGCATCGGGCGGTGATTGTCGTCGAGCTTCACATAGAAGAAGCTCTTGCAGTCCGCAGACCAGACCACGCCGCCGTCGGTCTCCTCGACGAGATCGTCGAGGTCTTTTCCCGTCGTCCAGTCGCGGACACGGATCGAAAAATATTCCGAGCCCTTGGTGTCGGCGCTCCAGGCCTGCAGCTTGTGATCGTAGGAGTGGCGGCTGCCGCCGAACTTGAAATATTGGTGGTCCTTGGCGAGCGCGTCGCCATCGAGCACGATCTGGCCGTCGCCGCCGTCGCGCGGCATGCGGCCGAACAGCTCGTGCTGCCCGCCCTCGCGAAACCTGCGGAAATAGGCGAACGGCCCATCCGGTGACGGGACGCTGGAATCGTCCTCCTTGATCCGCCCGCGCATCTCGCGCACCAGCGTCTTCTGCAGGCCCGAGGTGTGGCCGAGCAGGCTCTCGGTGTAGGCGTTCTCCTCGTCGAGATATTTGCGGATGTCAGGATCGAGCACGGCGGGATCGCGCAGCACCTCCTGCCAGTTCGCGTCCTTCAGCCAGGCATAATCGTCAGTCACGGTAATGTCGTGCCGCGTGAAGGAATGCAGCCGGCGCGGGGCGACGGGGGGCTTCGAAGGCGTCTTGGCTTGGGTCACTCGGTCCTCGTTCAAATACGTGTCGCGGCCTCCTTCACCTCTCCCCGCCTGCGGGGAGAGGTCGGAATTTGCGACAGCAAATTCCGGGTGAGGGGGTACAGGTCTCGCTATGGTCTCATCTGTGGAGAGAGCCCCTCACCCCGACCCTCTCCCCGTGAGAACGGGGAGAGGGAGAAGAAAAAGCGGCTCGCCGTGTTCCACCTTATATCGTTCCGATTCCGCGGATTGCCAGCACGACCGCCCATGCTGCCGGGTTGTTGATCGGCCCCTTGTGTGCTTTGAGGGGCAATATCCCGCCGCCGGTCCAGCCCGATGCTGTTCAATTCCTATGCGTTCATCCTGCTGTTCCTGCCGGTCGTGCTCGCCGGCTATTTCCGGCTCGGCCGGCGCAGCAATCTGGCTCCGGTGGTCTGGCTGGCGCTGGCTTCGATCACCTTCTACGCGATCGGCAGCTGGCAGTTCGTCGCCCTTCTGCTGCTCTCGATCGCCTTCAACTACGGCGTCGGCCATCTTCTCATCGTGGCGGAGCTCACGCACTCGCAACGAAAGGCCGCACTCGCGCTCGGCGTCGTCGGCGATCTTCTCATGCTCGGCATCTTCAAATATGCCGGCTTCGTCGCGGAGAACGTCAACGCGCTGCTCGGCACGGATGTCGCGCTCCACATCCTGCTGCCGGTCGGCATCTCCTTCTACACCTTCACCCAGATCGCGTTTCTGGTCGACGCTTATCGCGGCCAGGTCGCGGCCTATGCGCTGCCGCATTACGCGCTGTTCGTGACGTACTTCCCGCATCTGATCGCGGGGCCCATCCTCCATCACAAGGACATGATCCCGCAATTCGAGCACGAGGAGACCAAGCGCCCGGACGGGCATCTCATGTTGTGCGGAATCATCATCTTCGCGATCGGCCTGTTCAAGAAGACCTGCCTCGCCGACGGCATCCAGCCGCTGGTCGCGCTCGCCTTCGAGGCGCGCTCGCCGAGCTTCGACCAGGCCTGGCTCGGCGCACTCGCCTACACCTTCCAGCTCTATTTCGACTTCTCCGGCTATTCCGACATGGCGATCGGCATCTCGCTGATGTTCGGCATCTTCCTGCCCGTCAATTTCAACTCGCCCTACAAGGCCACCAGCATCGTCGAGTTCTGGCGGCGCTGGCACATGACGCTGTCGCAATTCCTGCGCGACTATCTCTACATCCCGCTTGGCGGCAACCGCCGCGGCCGCGTGCTCCGTTACGTCAATCTGCTGATCACGATGCTGCTCGGCGGTCTCTGGCACGGCGCGGCCTGGACTTTTGTCATTTGGGGCGCGCTGCATGGCGCCTATCTCTGCGTCAATCATGCCTTCAATGCCTTGGTGCCGAACGGTCCGCCGCTGATTGCACGCCCAGCTCGCATCGCCGGCGCCGTGCTGACCTTCCTCGCTGTCGTCATCGCCTGGGTGTTCTTCCGTGCCGAGAGCGTCGCCTGGGCATTGCGGGTGCTCCACGCCATGGCTGCCCCTTCGAACCTCGTGCTCGGCCGCGAGGAGATCGCGGCCCTGGTGCAAGTCGCGATCTATGCGGCGCTGGTGTGGCTGGCGCCGAACACACAAGCGCTGATGGAATACGACCACGGCAACCGCGAGGTCGGCGAGGCCTTGCGGGCAGGGCGCATGCGGCCGCTGGTGCTCTATGCGGCCTCGCTGCTGCTCGCCTTCGGCTTCCTGGGCATCCAGAGCCACAGCGAATTCATCTATTTCCGGTTCTGATGCAGGGCGCGTTCACCCATCTCAGGCGTCTTCTGCTGGCGAGCGCGGCCTGCGTGCTTGGCGCCGCAGCGCTCACCTTCATCGTCGATCCCCTGCAGCTGTTCCGCCCCTCGCGCCTGGTCCCGGCCTTCTACTCGGAGGACACGCGCGTGCAGAATGTCGGGCTGATCAGCAGCCAGCCGTTCGACACCGCCTTCATGGGCACCTCACTCGCAATCCATTTTCGCCAGAGCGACATCGACCGCGCGCTTCGTGTCCGCTCGCTGAAGCTGGCGATGACCGGCTCCAACTCGCGTCAGCAGGCCTTCGTGCTGGAGCAGGCGATCGACCGCGGCGCAAGGCGCGTGATCTGGGAAATGGACGATTTCATCTTCATCGATGCCGCGGACATCGAGACCGACCCTTATTTGTCCGTCGATCTTTATCGCCGAACCGCCAAGGGCATCGCCTCCTATCTGTTCAGCGCGGCGATGGCGAAGGAATCGGTGTTCGCGCTGCTGCGATCCGTCCCGCTGCTGCGGGAGCCGCTGACCCGGGCGTCGCCTTATCTGCCGGTCAAGTTTGCGTTGTCAGACGTCGACGACATCTACGCCCTGCCGCGGGATTTCGACGTCGCGCGAGACTACAACGCCAGAAAGACGCTCGCCGCCTTCACCTACATCACTGATCCCGTGCGCCGTCGCTTCCTCGGCGAAGGCTACAGCTACGAAGCCATGGTCCGGCATTTCGAGCACGACGCCGTCGGCCTGATCGCGCGCCACCCCGACGTGACCTTCGACATCTACCTCCCGCCCTATTCGATCCTGCAATTCGTCGCGATGCGCGATGCCTCGCCCGAAACTCTGAAGATCGTCACCGATCTCACGGCACACATTGCGCGGCGATTGACGCAACTGCCCAACGTCCGCCTGCACGATTTCCGCGCGATCAAGGCCGTCACGCACGATCTTAACAATTACAGCGACGTCATCCACCATTCGCCGGTGATCGATGCGAAGGTGCTGAGATGGCTTGCGAGCGGGGAGCACCGCGTCGACCCGAAAGCGCCGCTCGCGTCGCTGAATGAGCTGAAGGCGCAGGTGGAGGCGTATCGGGTGGAGCGCTGATCTTCCCCTCTCCCCTTGTGGGAGAGGGTGGCTCGCCGCGCAGCGGCGAGACGGGTGAGGGGTTCTATCCGCGAGTCCTGGCAGTCGGGAATCGCGGATAGAACCCCTCATCCGGCGCTTCGCGCCACCTTCTCCCACAAGGGGAGAAGGAAGAGGCGCGCGCGCGACTTACACCGCCACCTCTTCCCCGAGATACGCGACCGCCGCCTCCAGCCCGCCCTTGCCGTGCGGGATCTTCAGCGCGTTCAGCCCGACCTCAATCACCCCGAGCGTGCCGAGCAGCATCGGCGCATTGACATGGCCCATATGGGCGATGCGGAAGGCTTGGCCGGAGAGATCGCCGATGCCGGTGCCGAGCACGACGCCGCACTTGTCTTTGCAATAGCGTTGCAGCACCGCCGGATCGTGGCCGTTGCTCATCGTCACCGTGGTCACGGTATTGGAGCGCTCGCTGGCTTCGGCCACGTTGAAGCCGAGCACCTGGCCCTCCGACCAGACCGAGACCGCACGGCGGGCGGCTTCGCCGAGCAGGCTGTGGCGGCGGAAGGCGTTCTCGAGCCCTTCCTCGTGCAGCATGTCGATCGCCTTGCGCAACGCGAACAGCAGATGCACCGGCGCGGTGCCGGCATATTTACGATAATTTTCGGTGCCCTCGCGCTCGCTCCAGCTCCAATAGGGCGTCGACATATTGGCCTTCTTGTGCACCTCGAGCGCGCGCGCATTGGCGGCGACGAAGCCGAGGCCGGGCGGCGTCATCAGGCCCTTCTGCGAGCCGGACATCGCGACGTCGATCCCCCATTTGTCCATCTCGAACGGCATGCAGCCGAGCGAGGCGACGGTATCGACCATGTAGAGTGCGGGATGGCCGCTCGCCTTGATCGCCTTGCCGATCGCCTCGATGTCGTTCTGCACGCCGGAGGCCGTGTCGACCTGGACCACGACGACGGCCTTGATGCTGTGCTCCTTGTCGCGGCGCAGGCGTTCCTCGACCTCGTGCGGCCGCACCGCGCGGCGCCAATCGCCCTTGAGCACCTCGACCTCGGCGCCCATCAGCGCCGCCGCGTTGCCCCACCCGATCGCAAAACGTCCGCTCTCCAGCACCAGCACCTTGTCACCGCGCGACAGGACGTTGCTCAGCGCCGCTTCCCAGGCGCCGTGACCGTTGGCGATGTAGATGTAGGACTTGCCCTTGGTCGCGAACAGCTTGGAGATGTCGCTGAGCAGGCTCTCGGTGAGATCCAGCATCTCCTGGGAGTAGATGTCGATCGCCGGACGGTGCATCGCCCGCAGCACCTCGTCGGGCATCGTGGTGGGCCCGGGGATGGCCAGAAACTCCCGGCCCGCGCGAACGGTCATTGCTGTCGGTCCTTATTGCCTGAGAACAGGATGGTGGGTCGCTGAATCATGCTTTTACGTGCCGGCGCGTCCCGAGAAAAGCGCGCAAAATGCAGGGCTGGGTTATCGCTTCGTCTCCCGGCAACCGGCCGCTTCGGCCTCCTCGACCGAGCAGAACCAGCGGGTGCCCTTGCTGATCTTCATCCTGATCTGCGTGTACCAGCGGCTGGTCGGCTGGTGAAAGATGCACTCCCCGGAGCTGTTGACGTTGCCCTTGATGGTGCAGTCCGGCGACGGCGCGACCGGCCCCGAGGCCGAAGCGAGCAGCACCGCGTGCGCGCCGTCAGGCGGCTTGGTCGCGCCGAGGATCGCGGTCTTCTTGTTGCGGACGCGCCAGTCCCACGGCGCGATGAAGGCGCCCTGCCACATCCCTGCCTTGGCCTCCCGCGCGGCCTTTTCATCGGCTTCATAGTCGCGGGACATGTGGGCGTAGGCCAGCGCCCAGCCGTTGCGCACCAGCCATTTCTGGATGTCCTCGCCGCCGACCTCGCAGCGCGCCACGGTGCGCCCGCGCCGGTCGACCGATCTCGGGCGGCAGACCCAAGTCTTGCCTTCGGCGTATCTGGCGAGCTCATCGCGGGCCGCGACGCCGCAAGTCCAGCGCTCGGACTTGGTGTTAAGGCAGAGCTGGTCGATTGCAGGCGCGTCGATGCCGCCGAGCCGGATCCGCGTGGTGCCGATCACCACCGCATCGCCAGCGCGGACCTTTGCCGTGCCGGTGATCTCGGCGGCATCCGCCAGCGAAGGGATGGCGAACAAAGACAGCGCAATCAGGACCTTTCGCAACATGCCCGTCCAGTTGTGATGAAAATCTCGATAGACGGCGCAATTGTGGTCGGCTTTTGGCCGCGCGGCCAGCGCATGCCGAACAGATAGGCTTTCAACTTCCTGTCATTTTGCGACGGTCTCGTAGGGTGGGTTAGCCGAAGGCGTAACCCACCACTGTTCGTATCCGCGGAGGTCAGATGGTGGATTACGCTTCGCTAATCCACCCTACGAGACCCCTCACCCTCGCGCCATCGCCCGCTTCGCCACCGCCAGCCCCATCAGCACGAACGCCGAGGTCACCTCCGGGCCACCGACCAGGATCCGCGTCGGCGTCTTCATCTTGTTCCATTCATAGGCGCGGAACGGGCCGCGGCGGCCGCCTTCACCGAGCCCGGCGACGATCACGTTCAGCGCCGGTGCGAAGGCGCGCGGGTCGGCGCCGAGATGGCCGAGCGCGATCAGTGCCAGCGCGGCGTCGAACACGTTCATCTCGGCCGCCATCAGCTCGCCCTTGACGTAGGACAGCACGCGATGGCGGATGAAATCGAAATCGCCGGCGGGATCGATCGCGGCCTGCGCCGCCAGCGGCAGCGCCAGGAAGGCGGCATAGCAGCGGCCGAAATAGGCGCTGTAGAGCTCCGGCAGATAATAGATGTGCGAGCGCGGATTGGCGAAGGCGCCGCTGCCGGCCAGCCGCTTCTGAAAGCCGATGATCCGGTGCAATGTTGCAAGCCGCGACGGCGTCTCCAGTACCTTCCAGCGCTCAAGGTTGCGGAAGCTTACCTCGAGAATGTCGAGATTGAGCGTCGGATCGAGATCGTTGCCGTAAGGGCGCTCGCCCTTGAGATTGTCGATCCAGGTCGCAACCCCGCCCTCATAGTCGATATTGTCGTTGAGCGGCACGGTCACGCGCGGTTCGTTGACGCCGGCGCGCACCTGATAGCCCGCATAGAAGTCCAGGAGCGGCTGGTCGATGATCGCGTCGGTACAGCCGGCCTGCGTCGCCGCGGAGATCGAGCAGGCCGTGGTGTCGCAATCCGGCACGTAGATGCCGAAACCGAGGTCCTGCTTGATCTGCGCGAAGTAACGGGAGAAGCGCGGATGCGGCGCCGGCGCCAGTGCGGTGACGACGTTGAAGCGCGCGCCGCCCAAGCCCTCGACCTCCTCGCGACTGATGTTGACGCAGAAATCGACCATGTCGGCGATCGCGCGCTCCGCCGCGACCTTGTCGGCCGGGGAGGCGAGCCCGGTCTCGACGAAGCCGAGCAGGGCCTCGATGAAGAACGCGTCGTAATAGGCCGAGCGGTGGCGGATCTGCACCGGCTCCCACATCGGCTCGGCAATGCCTTTCCAGGGCGGATTGACCACGGCGCGCGCGGGCGAGCGCGCGATGAAGACGCGGGCGAGGTTGAACAGCAGCGAGGAATTCTTGTAGCCGCGCGCGTTGAGGCCCGTGAGCGCCATGATCAGCTCGCGGCCGCGGACATCAGGATCGCCGATCAGGTTGAAGGCGGCGTAGGTCGGCAGGAAGCCGTTGCGGCGGTACGAGCCGAGCAGATGCTGCGCGCAATCGCGGATCACGCCGTCGATCTGCGCGTTCTGGGGCATGGCGGCGGTGAACGGCACCGGCGGCGGCTTGGGGTGGTCGAGCGCGATGCTGTCGACGAGATCGGCGATCGGCTGCCCGACCGCCGCCCAGTCGGGCTCGGCCTCGTCGCGGGCCCGGGTGAGTGCCGCGCGCAGCCGCGTCAGCATCCCCTCGTCGCGCAGCTCGGGCAGGCCGGCGCGGCGGAGCAGGATCCGCAGCGCGGGATTGCCGAGCGCGGTCCTGTAGAATTTGGCGAGATGCGGATCGCCGCTGGCCGTATCCGACAATACGGGATCGCAGACGTCGTAAAGCGAGGGGCCGTCCTTCGGCGCCGTCAGCGCCCGGCAGGCGGCGCCGGCAAAATAATGAAAGCTCATGAAATACCTGGTCGCGGGGGCCTTGGTCGGGGACATCAGGCACGCTGCCATCTGCGCGCCACCCCCTGCAAGTCGTTGAAAAAGCTACCCGGATTCGCGGGAAAAACAAATGTGATGGACGTCACGGAAAAGCCGGCACGAAGGCTGCATGATCGCTCTCCGGAAGGCTACGGGGAAGCCGCAAATGCGGCAATTTGGATCGGAGAATTATCAAGTATATTCAGACACTTAGTTCAAATTTTGAGCAATCTATTGCCCCAGGGCCTATATCCGGTTAAGGGTTTGTTTGGTGCGGCGCCGCAAATTGCGCGCAATTCGGGGTCACATCCCCGGCCAATCCCTCAAACCTAAAGCCGCTATCGCGCTACTCAAACAGTGTGCGCGCGCTTGGTAGGTCTTTGGCACAGGAAACGAAGCGAGATGAATCTAAAGCAGCTCGACCTTTCCAGACGTACGATCGCCCTCGCCGCGGCCCTCATCGGCACGGTGTCGCTGGTGATCGGCGCCCATGCTGCTCTCAACATGCGTGCGATCGATGCCGCCAAGGCGGTCTCGACCGATCAGATCACCGGTTCGATCGGCCAGAGCTCGCGCCTGGCGCTCGTCATCGGCAATGGACATTACCCCGACGCCAGCGCGCCGCTGACGCAGTCGATCAACGACGCCCGTGCGCTGTCCTCGTCCCTGCGCAAGAACGGCTTCGACGTCGACATGGTGGAAGATGCGACCCGCGACGACATGGTCCGCGCCGTGAGCCGCCTGAAGTCGCGGATCACCCGCGACAGCGTCGTCATGCTGTTCTTCGGCGGCTACGGCGTGCAGGCCGGCCGCGAGAGCTACATGCTGCCGGTCGATGCCGTGATCTGGAAGGAAAAGGACGTCCGCCGCCAAGGCGTGTCGATCGAGGGCGTGCTCGAGATGATGAAGGAGCAGGGCGCCAAGGCGAAGCTCGTCGTGGTCGACGCCTCCCGCCGCAATCCCTACGAGCGCCGCTTCCGCTCCTACAGCCACGGTCTCGCGCCGATCAGCGCGTCCGACAATGCGCTCATCCTCACCTCCGCCTCGCCCGGCAAGGTCGTCGACGACGGCAAGGGCGAGCACAGCGTGCTGGTCAGCGAGTTCCTCAACAACCTCAGCAAGCCCGGCAGCGCCGAGAGCGTCTTCAACAAGACCCGCCTCGCCATCTCCCGCGCCAGCGAAGGCGACCAGGTCCCGACCGTATCGTCGTCGCTGCTCGAAGACGTCCGTTTCGGCGAAGCCGGCGGTTAGTTCGCGGCTCTTGTAGGGTGGATTAGCCGAAGGCGTAATCCACCGCTTCTCTCGCGTCAGCTTGGAAAGCAAAGAGGTGGGTTACGCCTTCGGCTAACCCACCCTACGACGTTGCTCCTACTTCGCCGCTTCCGCGCTCGCCATCACGGGACGCACCGGATCGCCTTCGCGCAGCAAGGCACCGGCGCGGGCGACGACGACGTCGCCCTCGCTGAGGCCGTCGCGGACCTCGATATTGCCGCCGGACATCAAGCCGACCTCGACACGCTTGGTCTCGACGCGGTTGCGGCGGATCACCTGCACCACGGTGCCGGCGGACGAATATTGCACGGCGGTCAGCGGCACCGCCACGTTGCAGCTCTGCCCGGTCTTGATCAGCGCGCGCCCGCTCCCATTCAGCAGCAGCCGCTTCTGCGAGGAGATGCCGATGTAGACCATGCCCTGCTGGATGTTCGGCTCGACGGTCGGTCCGATGCGGCGCACCTTGCCGCTGATGTCGCCGCCACCTGGGATCCGCACGGTGGCCTGCTGATTGACCGCGAGCTTGCGCACATCGGTGGTGGCCACGAGGCCGACGAGGTCGTACTCGCTGCGCGCCACGATCGTGAACAGCGCCTCGCCCTTGGCCGAGGCGAAGTTGCCGATCTGCGCGGTCGAGGTCGCGATCACCCCCGCCACGGGCGCGGTGACCTGAAGCGTGCCGCCTTCGGGCAGCGCCAGCCGGGCCAGCACCTGGCCGGCGGTGGTGGTGTCGCCGGCTTCCGCCAGCACGTCCGTGACCTTCAGGCCGGGCCGCTCGGGCCGCACCGAGGTTTCCTCACGCGCGATGATCGTGCCGGTGGCTTCGACGACGTCGGAGAAGCAGGATTTCGCGACCTTCAGCACCGTGACCGCCGGCCCCTTCGGCGCGTCGTCATCGGCGGCACCGGCCGGATGGGGGCTGAGGACGAGCAGGCCGGCGACGGCTGCGGGGCACAGGTTTCGAACAACGGCGCGGGGCAAATGACGCATCGGAAATTCCAATTGGGTAAATTCCACTTGGGCTATGCCTCCAATTGATAGCAGATGGCCGCCGCCCGCACTACGGCCGCGTCGTCCCGAAACAGGACGCCGTGCCGCCGCCGGCAGTCGCGGCAAGCAAGTCTTTGACAAGCAAGTCTTTGATGAGTCGCGGGATTGGAGAACAGGTTCGCTCCGAAGAGCTCGAGTCGCGCGCGGCGGGCGTCAGCGGCGCCGCTCACCCACCGGCTTGCCGCTGGCCCGCTCGATCAGATGCAGCCGCGTGCAGGCCGGACACGACACCGACACGTGCGTGCGATCGCTCGGCTCGTCGGTAAGCCGATGCTGCACGTTCAGGCCCGTCTGGGGGCATTTGAAGACAATCTGCCGGTCCATGACCGAGATATGACGCCAAGCCGGGCCTCGCGAAATTACGGATGTTTACGTAGGTCGGCGATGGCTCCTCACGGCAGTTTCAGGAACTCGACCCAGTTCGGTTTCTTGCCGGTGGGGTAGGATTTCAGCTTGGTCAGCGCGCCGCTGCCCTGGTCGATGGCATGAACCGTCATGCTGTCGGAGAGCTCGCCGACCGCGGCGAGATAGCGGCCGCTTGGATCGACCTGAAAGCCGCGCGGTTGCTTCTCGGTCGGCACGCTGCCGATCGTGGTCAGCTTGCCGCTCGAGCCATCGACCCTGTAGGCGGTGAGCGTGCTGGTGGTGCGCTCGGAAGCGTAGAGGAAGCGGCCGTCCGGCGTGATGTGGATGTCGGCCGCCCAAGGTTTTCCCGAAAACCCTTCCGGCAGCGCGGTGGTGCGCTGGATCTCGTCCCACGCGCCGCTCCTGGCTTCATAAGTGAAGGCCGCGACATCGCCGTTCAGCTCGTGGAGGAGATAGACGAACTTGCCGCCGGGGTGAAACACGAAGTGCCGCGGCCCCGATTTCTCCGGCACCTTGTGCACCGGCGGATCGCTCGGCGTCAGGGTGCCGGTCGTGGCATCGAATGCGAAGGCCAGCACCTGATCGGAGCCGAGATTGGTCGCGAATGCGAAGCGGTTGTCGGGCGATGGCAGGAAGGCGTGGGCGTTCAGCCCGGTCGGGATCACCTGCTTGGGCTCGCCGGCAACGCCGTTGCCAAGCAGCGGATTCAGCGCGACCTTGTTGCCGCCATAGGAGGCGCTGAACAGGTACTTGCCGCTGCGGTCGATGGCGATATGGGCCATGCTGTCCGCGAGCGGTCCGTTGCCGAGATGGCTGAGCTCGCCCCTCCTGGGATCGATCGCAAAGCTCACCGCGAGAGTGGGCTGCGAGCGGATGCCGGCGATCAGCGTACGGTGGTCGGGCGTGATCGCGAGCGGTGTCGAGGAGCCCGGCTTTTCGACGCCCTTGAAGGCGGCCGTCTGCACGAGCGTCATCTCGCCGCTCTCGCTCATCTTGAACACGCTGATGTCGTTGCTGTCGGCATTGCCGACATAGGCGAAGGTTTCGGCCATACCGGCACGGACTCCAGAAATGAGGGCAAGCGAAGCGAACAGGGCGGCGGCGATCGCAGCGCGTGGCGCGCGCGATGCGATGCGTCGGATCGGTCTCGACATCGGTCTCGACATGGGCTCCTCCTGAAAGCTGGCTCGCGGTATTATCGTTTTTGCCGCGAGCATAGCGGGCGGAGCGACGCCGCACCAAAATCCAATGGGGATCGATCGATGCCGAAATCGCATCGGTCGCGGGATGCCGGGTCAGCGCGCCGCTGCGGTTCGGGAGGGCAGACGCAACCCGGACGGCTGGTCCGGCGGCCCGAGCATAGTCCACACGGTGATCGCGACCAGGGCGGAGGTCATGAGGGTCCAGAGGATGAGTCGTTTTCGCATCAGGCCAATCCATCGGTGCAAGCCGCGAGGCCAAGGGCCGCGTCAGCGATCCTGCACTGCAA
The DNA here is from genome assembly GCF_020193935.1 of Bradyrhizobium sp. NBAIM08. Classification (NCBI taxonomy): domain Bacteria; kingdom Pseudomonadati; phylum Pseudomonadota; class Alphaproteobacteria; order Hyphomicrobiales; family Nitrobacteraceae; genus Bradyrhizobium; species Bradyrhizobium sp. NBAIM08. The sequence continues at coordinate 27,168 of NZ_JADYVR010000010.1, forward strand.
AGAGCGGCGGTTCTATGAGGCCGTTCACAGGGCGAAAACGGCCGATGCTGTCGCGAACCAATGCGCTGCGAACGCATTGAACCGACATGTCCCGCGCAAACGATCTCGAAGGCAAGCCCGACATGGGCGGCAAGCATGGCGGTCAAGCCGGCCAGCCCAAGCTTCCGCCGCGCCCGCACGAGGGCGAGCGCGATGCGGATGTCGTGGCAAAGCGCCACACCGGCCAAACCGATCGGGCGGCGCCGCCGACCAAACCAAAATAGTACCTTGCCGCCGCCCTCGCGGCAGGCCCCCGCGCCGGGAACGGCGGCATCGCTCTGCCGTTAGCTCGGGGCGTGAGAGAGGGAAAAGGGAGGCTGGCTCGTGTTTTGGATCTGTTGGAACACCGCGTGGTCGCTGATCATCAGCGGCATCATGGTCGCCACCATCGTCAGCCACCCCGACGCCGAATTCGCCGAAGTGCGGGCGGCCCGACAATCGATGTGAGCTTCTCTTACCGTTTCATGCACGCGCGCGTCACAGCGCCGGCGAAAAGCCGACCGAGGGGCGCGTGATGCAATGTCGACTAGGGCCCGTCGGCCGGAGTTCCCGACCGTCTCAGCGAGGCGATAACCGCGAGCTCCGAGGCTTGATCCCTATCTTCCCCTCGGGGGAGGCCCGACTGTCGAAGCGCCGCTCGCGGACGCTTTAACCGCACTCGGCGCCGCCAGGTCTCAACCAGCGGTTGGCGACCTTGGAACGCTCCAGGCTTCCATGCGTTCAAGCTCATTGCGTAGGCGCCCGCCTGCGGCACGTCGGGGCTATGTATGTCGAATGTCGAGGAATTTCCGCTCTCTGCCCGCAAGCTGACCGAGTTCGAGGCCCTGGTAGCGGCGGCTCCGGGTGCGCTCGAGGCCATTCCGGGCGCGGTCTATGTCTGCGATAGCGAAGGCGGGCTCGTGACCTACAACCGCGAAGCCGCGGAATTGTGGGGCAGAACTCCAGAGCTTGGTTCCGTCGAGAAGTTCTGCGGGTCGCATCGTCTCTACAGGATGGACGGCACCGTGCTTCCGCATTCGGAGTGCCCCATGGCCAATGCGGTCCGGCTCGGTCTTCCCACGCGCAACACGGAGGTCACCATCGAACAGCCGAACGGCTCGCGGATCACAGCGCTCGTCAACATCCGTCCCCTGCGCGATCATGCCGGCCGCATCCAGGGCGCAATCAATTGCTTTCAGGACGTTTCAGATCGCAAGAAGATCGAGGAAGAGGTTCGTGCAAAGACCAAGGATCTCGAGGACTTCTTCGAGAACAGTGCGGTCGGGCTCCATATCGTGGGTGGCGACGGCATCATTCGCAGGGCCAATCAGGCCGAGCTCGATCTGCTGGGCTACAGCGCCGAAGAGTATATCGGTCACCATGTGGCCGAATTTCACGCGGACGCCCCCGTCATCGGCGACATTCTCCACCGACTGTCCTGCGGCGAAAGGCTGGACCGTTATCCTGCCCGCCTGCGCGCGAAGGACGGCTCGATCAAGCACGTACTGATCACCTCCAACAGTCGTGTCGAGGACGGCAAGTTCGTCAGCACGCGCTGCTTTACAGCTGATGTCACCGGGCTGCGCGTGGCCGAGCTGGCGCGCGAGGCGAGCGAGACTCGCCTCGCTGCAACCTACCAAGCGGCCAAGGTCGGCATCGCCGAGGCCGATGAACATGGGCGGCTGCTCCGGGTCAACGATTATCTGAGCGAGATCACCGGGAGATCCCGTGAGGAGCTGCTGGGGATGAGCTTTTCCGACTATACTCATCCCGACGATTGCGCCGCGGATCTTGCCCTCTATGAGCAACAGGTCCGTGGCGAGATTCCAAGCTACACCTGCCGCAAGCGCGCCCTGCGCCCCGACGGCAGCGTGCGTTATCTCGAGATCTTCAGCTCTTCGGTCACGGACAGCGCGGGACGCTTCCGCTACGGCGTTCGCGTCAGTCACGACGTCACGGAAGCCAAGCGATTGCAGGATCGGATTCGCGAGAGCGAGCAGCATATGCGCGATCTGCTCGAGGCGCTGCCCGCCGCACTCTACACCACCGACGCAAACGGCCGCATCACCTTCTACAACAAGACCGCCGTCGAGATGGCCGGGCGCACGCCGCTGCCCGGCGACGAATGGTGCGTGACCTGGAAGCTCTATTGGCCCGACGGCACGCCTCTGCCGCACGACCAATGTCCGATGGCGATCGCGCTCCGGGAGGGTCGGCCCGTGCGTGGAGTGGAGGCTGTCGCGGAGCGACCGGACGGCACGCGCGTGCCGTTCATTCCCTATCCGACGCCGCTATTCGATTCGGGGGGCAGGCTGATCGGTGCAGTCAACATGCTGGTCGACATCACCGAACGCAAGCGCGCGGAAATGGCGCAAACCCTCCTGATTGATGAGCTCAATCATCGCGTCAAGAATACCCTGGCGATGGTGCAATCGCTCGCCGGCCAGACCGCGCGCCATACCAGCAGTCTGGACGACTTCAATCGAACCTTCGAGGGCCGGTTGCTGGCGCTCTCTCGTGCGCATGATCTCTTGACCGAGCGCAAGTGGCAGGACGCTCCGCTCCAGCGGCTCGTCGAGGACATCACGGCGGCTGTTGCGGAGGATGGCCGGATCAGGATGGAAGGTCCACCCGTCGCGCTCAATGCGCGCTCGGCGCTCAGCTTTACGATGGTTCTCAACGAGCTCCTGACCAACGCGACGAAGTACGGTGCCTTGTCGGCGCCGGATGGGACGCTCTTGATGCGATGGAGCCTGCGGAATGCCGGGCACGGCACCATTCTCGATTATGAATGGGTGGAATCCGGCGGCCCGAAAGTCACGCCGCCCATGCGCCGCGGCTTCGGCACGCGGCTGATGGAGCGCTGTGTCGAGGCGGACCTCGGCGGCGAGTTCGATCTCGCCTTCGAACCGGGCGGCGTGCGCTGTCGCATGTCGATGCCGGTCACGGGCACTGTCGGATCGAATTGATTCGCGCGATCCATGGCTGATCTCTGGATGACAGCATATCGAGCTCGTTTGCGAGCGCGATGGCTTCTTTCACGTCCGGCGTGACGAGCCCTTCACGGAGCCTGCCGACAACAGGCACAAGCAGGTCCATCGCCTGCTCAAGCTTGTCGGAATCTCGCCAGAGGCGGGCCAGGCTGACGGCTGTCCGCAGCTCCCACGAGCGGGCATTCTGTCCGCGCGCGACTTCCAGCGACTGCACGAACAATTCCTCGGAGTCGGCCGCTGGTCCGGCATGGGCCCGGATGAACTCCCCTTGCAGGCGGTAGATCTCCGCCAGATAGAAGTGATCGCCCGTCCTCTTCGCGACCGTCAAGGCACCATCGAGCGCGCGCAAGGCCGCTTCCGACAGACCGGCCCTCGCATAGCCTTGCGCGAGGAGGCATCTGAACCAGCAACTGGCGAGCCAGGAATTCTGCGCCTCGTAACCCTCGACGCCCGTGCGCATTTCGCTCAGACCTGCATCCATGTCCCCGAGCTCGGTCAGCGCCCATCCATGCAGAATGGTGGCCTGTTGCTTCCAATGCAGAAAGCCGTGTTGCGATGAAATGGTCATCGCGCGGCTGGCATAATCTCTGGTGCCCGTGACGTCGCGCAGATGCTGACAAAGGTATGCGCCAAACACTTGCGCGAATGCCAGCGTAAAAGGATGGCGCATTTGCTCGGCATCGGAAATCGCCTGCTCGCTGTGCTGCCGCGCGGTGTCGGGCTGCCCCAGGAACCATAGCAGGTATCCGAGGTACGACATCGACATGACGCCTGGATTGAGGAGCCTTTCCGCCGAACCGCGATGCAGAACCGGATCATCGAGTTCGATGGAGCGACGAAGATGATGTTGCGCCGCCAGAAACCGCCCGCGGTAAAGCATGGTCGCCGCGATCGACCTGTGGGCCTCCACGAGGTACAGGGTCTGCTTCGACAGCAACTCGCTCGGACGTTCCCGTTTGGCGAATTTCAGGAGTGCGGCACTCAGACCGTGCGCCTTGGTCAGGTCAGCCCGAATGAAGTGGTGCATCCAAAGGCCTCTTATCGCCGCTAGCACCTTGTCTTCATCATCGAGCTGCCGTCCGAGCTCGAGGCCTCGGGCAAAATTGTCTTCCACCTCCTGTGTGCCGTAACCTTTGGCAGCGATCAGCGCGTTACCCAGCGCAATGCGAAGCTCCAGCTCCATTTCATCGCGGTCGGGCATCTCGGGACTGCCGAGGACGACCGCTAGGCCACGGCGCAGGTGGCCGATCGCTTCCAAATAGGCTCCCAACCTTGCGGCGTGCCTGCCGGCCTTGATCCAGGAAGCTGCAGCCGGCTGGCTTTGATCGGATTCGGTCAGATGATAGGCGAGAAGCTCCGGCTCGCGCTCGGTCTTTTCCGGATAGTTCTGACTCAGCACCGACGCGATCCGCGCGTGGAGCCGTCTCCTCTCGCTGCGCAACAGGCTCGCATGCGCTGCATCCTGGATCATCACGTGCTTGAACGAGTAGAGCGCATCCGGCGGATGGCCCAGCCGGACGATCAGCCCTGCCTCCTCCAGGCGATCGAGCGCCGCCTCGATCTGGTCGGCTGGTACGGAGGCGACAGCGTTCAGCATCTCGTAGGAGAACTGCCGGCCGATGGTGGCTCCGATCTGTGCGACCCTCTTGAACGGGCCCAGCCGATCCAGACGCGCCATCAGCGAATCCATCAGAGTCGCCGGGATTGCCAGCGGTCGCCACGAACCGGAGAGCACATAATTTCCCCGTTCCTCGGTCAGAAGGTCGCTTTCGAGAACGGCTTTGGTCAGCTCCTCGACGAACAGCGGCACGCCATCGGTCTTGACGATGATGTCCTCGACGACTTCCTTCGGCATTTTGCGGCTGCCGGCAACCCGCTCGACCAAGGTCGTCCGCTGCTGCCGGCTCAGCCTGTTCAGCACCAGCGTCGTGATGTGAGAGTGAGCGCTCCAGCTCGGCTTGAATTCGGAACGGCAAGTGATGACGACGAGAATGGGCGTGTACTGGACCCGCTCCACCAGCAGATCGATGACCTCCCGGGATGTCGGATCGATCCAATGGGCGTCCTCGAAGGCGATCACCAGCGGCTGATCGTGCGCGAGGCCCAGGAGATGATTGATGAGGGCGGAGACGATGGCGTCCTTTTGCTGCTGCGGCGACAGATCGAGCGGAGGATAGCGACCTCCGGTCGGGATCGACAGCAGCGCCGCAAAGAGCGGCGTCATCTGCTCGATGTCGCCATGCGCGGCCGCAACGGTCCGCTCGAGACTCGACAGAGACGAGGCCGAAGCATCGTCGCGGTCGAGGCCCAGGGCAAATTTGAGCTGCTCGATGAAGGGATGGAACGCCGTCGAGCTGTAGTAGGGCGAACACTGGAACGAGACATGCCCGTGCCGATCCCCCGCAATCCGCACGAAGATTTCCTGGACGATGCGCGACTTGCCAATGCCCGGCTCCCCGAACAGCACCACGACTTGGCCGTCGCCCGCCTTGGCCTGCTCCCAGCGGCCGAGCAGAACCGTGATCTCGTCGTCGCGATTGACGAGTGGCGTCAGCCGGGAGCCGATGGCTGCGGCAAAGCGGGTCTCCACGCGCGACGGCCGCACCACATGCCACGCCTGTGTTCTTCCGGCTATGCCCTTGAGTGCATGGACCCCGAGATTGCGATAGTCGAACTTTCCCTTCAACAGCGACTGCGTCGACGACGAGATGACCACCCCGTTCGGCGGCGCCAGGCCCTGCAATCGCGCCGCCAGATTGACGGTCTCGCCGACCGCGGAATCGCGCTCCTCGGTCCCCTGGCCGACCAAGTCGCCCACGACCACCAGTCCCGTCGCGATGCCGATCCGGACGGCGGGCGCTTGGTTGAGCGCACTCAGCGGCTCGATCGCAGGCGCGGTCGACAATGTCCGCACGATCTCGAGACCAGCCCGCACCGCTCGCTCGGCATCGTCCTCATGCGCCTTCGGGTAGCCGAAATAGACCAGGATGCCGTCGCCGACGAAGCGGGCGGCAAATCCTTCATAGTGTTTGACCACACCCACGCAGGTTTCGCGAAAGCTCGCGATCATGTCACGCACGTCCTCGGGATCGAACTGTGCGGAGAGCGCGGTGGAATCGACCATGTCGCAGAACATCGTGGTGAGCTGGCGACGTTCCGCAACGATTGCCGTAGCGGGCAATGTGTGGCCCGCGGCTGGCGCGGCCATTCCGGAAAGGGACGCCGTTGCACGCTGAAGCCGCTTGCGGTCTCCGAGCGGCAGTCCAATCTGTGCCAGATCCGGTTCGGTCAGGTGGGGCAGGATGTCGAGATCGATGCGATGGCGGACGAAGAGGTCCGTGTATTGGCTGAGCCCAACGCTTTCAAGCCAGTGTCTCAGACGCTCCGTCCCCGTCCTCGACTCATCATTCGGCATGCGGAAATCCCTGGTTCAAATTGCGCTGAGCGGCTCCAAAATGCCTGTGGTTTGCGCTTGGATGGGGACTCGATGCGGCTCTTCGTTGCGGCGGCCAATGGAGGCAAACCATCGGTATTTTGAGCGTTTCTTGCCCGCGTCTCGAAAATGAGGCGGATCGGCGGCTCACCATTTCGACGAGCCAGGTGCGCAGAATTCAATGAATTGATAGCTGTCGGTCGCTGATTGTCAAATCGCCGCACGACTTCGAACCGAACACTCAGCGGCGCCGCTTTCCTCGCAGCGGACATCCGGGCCAGACGTGGCGTCGCCGGCTAGGCCGCGACCGCCTGCGCCGCCAGCAGCTGCTTCAGCTTCGTCGCCGGTACCGCCGGGCTGAACAGCCAGCCCTGCATCTGGCTGCAGCCGAGCTGGCGCAGCACCTCGGCTTGCGCTTCGGTCTCGACGCCTTCGGCGGTGGTCGCCATATGGCGCGCGGCGGCCATGCGCACCACGGCCTGCACGATCGGCGAGGAGTCCTCGGACTGACCGATGTCGCTGATGAAGCTGCGGTCGATCTTGATCTTGTCGAACGGGAAGCGGTGCAGATAGCTGAGCGAGGAATAGCCGGTGCCGAAATCGTCGAGCGCGATGCGCACGCCGAGCTCGCGCAGCTGCTGCAGGATCGCCAGCGCCTCCTCGTCGTCGCGGATCAGCACCGTCTCGGTGATCTCGAGCTCGAGCCGGCCCGGCGCGAGCCCGGACTCCGCGAGGGCGGCGGCGACCTTGAGCGCCAGCGTGCGCGAGCGGAACTGGACCGGCGACACGTTGACCGCGATGTGAATCCGTCCCGGCCACGAGGCAGCCTCGACGCAGGCCTGCTTCAGCACCCATTCGCCGATCTCGCCGATCAGGCCGGTGTCTTCGGCGACCGGGATGAACTCCGCCGGCGAAACCATGCCGCGCTCGGGATGGCGCCAGCGCAGCAAGGCCTCGCAGCCGGTGACGACATTGGCGGTGAGGTCGACCAGCGGCTGGTAGTGCACCTCGAATTCGCCGCGCGCGAGCGCCTGGCGCAGATCGAGTTCGAGCTGGCGGCGCTGGCGCGCCTTGGCGTCGTATTCGGGCACGAACAGGCGGAAGGTGCGGCGGCCTTCCGACTTCGCCGCATACATCGCCAGATCGGCGCGCTTGAGCAGATCGTCGAGATTGTCGCCGTGATCGGGCGCGACGGCGATGCCGATGCTGGCATCGGTCGGAACCTCGTGCCCCCTGCAATCCACCGGTGCGCGCAACGCCTTGAGGATGGTTTCCGCCAGTGCCGTCAGCTCGGCCGGATCGGAGGTGCCGGCCTTGACGATGGCGAATTCGTCGCCGCCCAGCCGCGCGACCATGTCGTTGCCGCTGACGCAGGCGCGCAGGCGGTTCGCCACCTGGCGCAGCAGTTCGTCGCCGACCTCGTGTCCGAGCGAATCGTTGACGCCCTTGAACTCGTCGACGTCGATATAGAGGATCGCGAATGGCTTGCCTTGCGCGAGCTCGGCGACGCGGCGTTCCAGATGCCCGCGCAGCAGCACGCGGTTGGGCAGATCGGTGAGGGCGTCGTAATGCGCCAGATGGGCGATGCGCTCGTCGGCGCGGATACGCTCGGTGACGTCGTCATGGGTGGCGAGCCAGCCGCCGGCAGCGGCCGGCTGGTTCTTGATCTCGATCAGGCGGCCGTCGGCGGTTTCGACGATCGCGCTCTTGGTGCGGCCGACATTGCTCAGGATGTCGTCGCAATAGGCATCGATGTCGCCCTCGAACGAGCCGGTGTCCCGGCGGTGCCGGATCACGTCGCGGAAGTGGACGCCGGGCTTCACCACGGCGACCGAGAGCCCATACATCTCGATGTAGCGGCGGTTGCAGACGATCAGCCGCTCGTCCTGATCGAACATCAACAGGCCCTGCGTCATCGTGTTCATCGCGATGTCGAGCCGCTGCTTCTCGAGCGACAGGCGGTGCGTCACCTGGCGGAAGATCAGAAACAGCGTGAGCACCAACAGGCCGATCGACAGCGCGGCAATGGTGACGAAGAATTTCGTCTGCGTGCGCCAGGTCGCCAGCGTCGCATCGAGCGACTTGGTCGCGACCACGACCAGCGGCTCGCCGGTGAGCAGGCGCGAGGCGACGATGCGGTCCTTGCCGTCGATCGGGCTTGCGAGCTGGGTGGTGACGAAGGTGCGCTCGAACACCGCCATTTGCTCCGGCGTGCCGGTGCGGAAGTTCTGCCCGATCATCGCTTCGACGTGTGGAATGCGGGCGAGCAGCTGGCCGTTCTGGTGGTGCATCGCGATCGAGGAATCCTCGCCGAGCCCGGTCGAGGCGAAGAAGGATTCGAGCTGCTCGGGCGTGATCGCGCGCGAGACCAGCCCGAGGAATTCGCCGTGCGGGCCGGAGATGCGCCGCGCGAACACGATCGCCGGTCCGTTGCCGAACCGGCCGGGCACGACCTCCACCTCCTCCTGTGCGGCCGGATCGTCCTTGAGACGGTTGAAATAGCCGCGATCGGCGATCGAGATATCGGCGACCGGCCATTGCCGCGACGAGTTGATCAGCACGCCCCTGGAATCGAACACATTGGCGCCGGCGACGTCGGACCAGCCGCTGGCTTTCGCGCGCAGCACCTCATGCACGGCGAGCGTGCCCATCTCGCTGCGGAAGATTTCGGCGGACTGGATGCCGTGGCTCTCGAGCTCGGCGATGATGCTCTTCTGCAGCACCGCAAAGTCCTCGAACTGCCGGTCGAAATGCCGGGCGAGCATGCGGACGGCGTTTTCAAGGCTGTCGCGACCGCTCTCGATGGCATTCTGCCGGAAACGGTCGACCGTGAGCGCGGTGCCGATGGCGGTCGCAAGCATCAGCACGAAGCCGCCGGCGATCAGCCACGTCAGCGGCGCTCCGCGCCAACGGCGGAGCAACGCGCGCGTTCGCGCGGTCCATCGGATCGATGCGCCCATCCAGCCCTCCCGTGGGACGCAAGATGCAGCAAAACCGACAAGACCCGGTTACCATTGACGGTTAGGAAAATATGAATCGGAATGGAATCAGAGGGTTGGTTCCATCGTACAGGAGACCGCGGCGAGACCGCAGGACCTTCAGCGCCTGATTTTCCACTTCAAGGCTTCCGCGTTGCCCTTGGCGAACATCTTCGGCACATCGAATTTGCCGGTCGCGAGGTCATAGCGGCATTTCCAATCCGCAAGGCCCTTCACCGCGACGTTCTTCGGATGCTTGTCCGTCTCGCCCGACAGCGAGATCAGGAGATAGCGGTTGTTGGTCCAGTCGACGCCGAGCCAGCGATACGCATCTTCGGTGCCCTTCACCAGATTCGCCGTGATGTGATAGTCGAGCTTCATGCTCTTGGTGTCGGGCCGGCTGCGGAAGTAGGCCCAGGCCAGATCGCCGAGCGACGTCTTGGTCGCGTTGACGAAGCTGCCGTTCTCGAAATGATAGAGGAAGAGGTCCTGCTCGCCCGAGCCGGTCTTCTGCATCCGCACCAGCCATTGCGAGTCGGCCGTGAAACGGAAGCCGGCCGGATAGCCTTGCTCGGGCTTCAACTCGCGCATCTCCCCGCCGCGTCGCGCCCAGACCTGCCACTTGATGTCGAAATCCTCGTCCTCCTTCATATACTGCTCGAGCCTGGTGGCGCCGTCGGGCGAGGTGAAGGCGAGATCGGCATCGTCGGAAAGCGTGAAGCCGGGCGGCGGGCCGGAGGCGGCCAAAGCGGGTGCAGCGGCCAGCGTCAGAGCAACCGCTAGGGATCCCGCGGCACGGGAGAATACGGTCACGGGAGGAATTCCCTTGAAGAATGCCGCCAGGCGGCCTTGATACTTGGACACCCGCGTGGTCGCGCCGGTTCATCCCGCGCGCCTGGACGGAAGCATAATCCTATCGACAGTCTTGCTGCGGCAGCCAAATCGGCGCACCTTGCCGGCCTCGGCTGATTTGCCACCCAAGGTCCTTTTCAAATGATCACCGCCTCCAAGGCCTTCATTGCCTTCTGTCTGCTCGCGCTGGTCGGCACCGCGCTGGTGATCGGCCCGACCGAGCTGCGCCGCCTGCTGCCTGATGGGACGAAGGTCACCGTCGCCGCCAAGCCGGAGGCCAAGGTCGAACCCCAGGTCGGAGCCAAGGTCGAGCCCAAGCTTGAAGCCAAGGTCGAGCCCAAGGTGGAGTTCAAGCCTGAGTCCAAGCCTGAATCCAAGCCAGAGCTGAAGCCGGAACAGCCGAAGCTCGTCGACAGCGCGCCGCCTGCACCCGAGCCGAAGGCGGGCGCGCTGGCCGAGACCCAGAAGCAGGTGGCCGCGCTCGGTGACCTCGTGCCGGTCAAGCCGCCGGCGCCGGCTGCAGATGCCGGCCCCCGTTTCGACGTCGCCCGCATCGACGATCACGGCGAGGCGGCGGTGATTGCCGGCCGCGCCACGCCGGGTGCGCGGGTCGAGCTGCTGCGCGACGGCAAGCCGCTCGACAGCGTGGTCGCCGACGCCTCGGGCCAATTCGTGATGACCCCGCCGCAGCTGCCGGCCGGCTCATATGACCTGACGCTCCGCGCCAGGGCGCCGGACGGCACGGTCACCGAATCCGGCCGGACCATGCCGGTCACAATCGCCGCGGCGGCGCCGACGCCCGTGCGCATGCCGCCGGTTGCGAAGCAGGAGGCCAAGCCGGCCGAGAAGCCCGACGACAAATCGGATGTCGTCGCCGCGCTGCCGTCGGCCTCGCCGCGGCTGGCGTCGGTGCCCGACAGGCAAGCGGCCCGGCCGAAACTGATCGGAGCACCGAAACCCAAGGCCTTCGCGCAGGCGCCGAGGGCCACCGTGGTTGCATCGGCCTCGCCGGCGGAGGCGCTCACCGCCGCGCCGGCCGAGGCCGGCGGCAGCCGGATCATCGCCCGCGGCGACAGCCTGTGGGCGCTCAGCCGGCTCGCTTACGGCGACGGTTCCCGCTACGCCGTGATCTTCAACGCCAACCGCGACAAGATCCAAAACCCCAATCTAATCTATCCCGGCCAGACCTTCGTGATGCCGCAAAAGGCGGAGTGACACGGCACAGCCGGCGCGTTGCGACGCATTGTCCTGTGTCTCTCTGGAACATTCGGTTCCCTCGCGCGTCTTCGTGATGCGACGCATTGCGCACTTGGCGCGGGAGGGAGGGCCAAGACGTGGCCGAACAAGACGTGGCCAAACCAGTCGTCAGGTCAAAAATCCTCTCGGGGCGCATGGGACTGGCGCTGGCTGGCGCGGTCCTGGTGGTTGCAACAGTGCTGCTGCCTGACAGAGCCGAGGCGCAGTTCGGCTTGCGCGGCGGTCCGGTCGGGGTTGCGCGCTTCGCCGTCGGCCACGTGATCGGCCTGTCGCGCCTGCGCCATTCCCGCATGGCGGTGCGCGGCGGCCGCTACCGGTCAGCTGCGCTGAGGTCGCAGGACCCGCGCGGGGCCGACCGCAGCCAGCTGTCGAACCCTTACGTGATGCGTGCGGCCCTCACGGCGCAGGCTGCGCTGGCGGGCTGGCAAGGCGGCCGCCGCCCGCAGGGCTGGTGGCGTCATCCCGATGGCAGCTATGGCTGGGTCGGCCCGGTGTTCTGGCCGTTCGCCCATGACGATCTCACCAATGCGATCGTCTTCGGCGATACCACCAGCCTCTCGCTCTACGGCTACGGCGATATCTATGCCGCGCTGTTCACGCCCTATGCCGCCACCGAGCTTGCCGCCTACACCGTGCCGCAAGGCCGTCGCGCGCGAAAAGTCCCGACCGCGGAGACGCTGTGCGAGGCCAGCGACACCGGCGGCCTGCCGGTCGAGCGCATCGCGAGCGCCGTTGCACCGAACGAAGCTCAGCGCACCGCGCTCGACGAGCTCTCATCCGCCTGGAATGCGGCGCGCGACACCATCCGCACCGCCTGCCCGGCGCAAACCCCTGCGAATGCGGCGGAGCGCCTCGGCCTGATGCGCGAGCGTGTCGAGGCCATGATCAAGGCCATCGACACCATGGAAGCGCCGTTGTCGAAATTCGTCGGCCTGCTCAATGACGACCAGAAAGCCCGGCTCAACGCCTTAGCCAATGAGCGTCGCGCCGCGCTGGCGTCCTACCAGTCCAAAAACGCTGACAAGAACGCGGGCAAGGACGCATCCAAGGACGCACAGGCGGCCAAGGCCTGCCAGGCGGACTACGATCCTATTTCCGACGAGAACGCGCAGCGCCAATACGAGCAACTGCTCCAGCAGCAATGGCCCGCCGCCGAAATCGCGGCCACGCTCCACCTCGACGAGGTCGCCCGCGCCCGCTTCGAGGTGCTGCAGGACACCACGCTCCGCACCATGCAGACGCTCAGCGCCTGTCCGACAGAACCCGCTGCAACGGCGCAGGCCCGCCTCGCCGCCGTGAAGGCGCGGCTGCAGACCATGCTGCAAGCCGTCGGCGCCATCGCCGACGCGCTCGACGATTTCCAGGCCGATCTCAGCGACGAGCAAAAGGCCGGATTCGAGGCGATCGGGCCAAAGCGAGGGGCGTGAGGGGACGCCAGCTTGGAATGCCATCATATCTCCCTATGATATGCAGATAGGGATGCACATCACGGAGGGTGCTGGTGCTGGTTTCCAAATGGGGCAACAGCCTCGCAGTGCGCCTGCCCAAAGCGCTAGTTGATGAACTCGGCCTCAAGGAGGGCGACGAAATCGATATCGTGGCCACTCGCAAAGGCGCGATCGAAATCGAGACCAAGGCGGAGCAGCGTCGGCGTGCGATCGAGAACATGGAGGCGCGCAATTGGGCGGCCTTGCCCGCCGGCTACAAATTCGATCGGGACGAGGCGAACGAGCGGTGATCGCGTTCTTTGACAGCGGTGATTCTGGGACCTTCAGCGCGGCCGCAGCATCGGCGGGCTCACCATCGTCAATCCGTTCCTCGGCATGGCTCCGTGAACGCTCGCATCATCGCAAAGTCCGGATCCTTGCGCGGCTTCCATGATCACCCGCACGCCCAGTCGAACTTCATGTCCTTGAAGTCGAGCTGCGCGTTGCCGCCGCCGAAATTGTAGCCGCCGAAATATTCCTCGAACTCGATATAGAACGGGCTCATCTCCGGCACGGCCTGGCAGGGCCGCATGGTGCCGCCTAGGTGGTTGTGGGCGTGATCCTTGGCCCAGTCGTGCAGGCGGAAATTGTCGCGGCCCGGCTTGCCGCCGACATAGTAGTAATATGGCTGATAGCCGGTCGGCGGATTTTCGCGCACGTGCTCATCCTGCGGGCCCTTGCCGGCGTTGGGATCATCAGCGCGCGGCGACAGCGCGATCGCGCGCGTCTCGCTGAGATCGGCACGCGGCGGGGCTGCAAACATCTTCTTGGCGTAGCTAGGTGCGGCCTCGAAGAAGGCGCTGGCACCGCCGACATCGAGCCAGCGCGGCCGCTCCACCGTTGCCAGCGCAAGCGGCGCCGGCGGCGCGGCGAACGCGCCGTCATATTCGGCCTTCGTCAAGAGCAGCGCGGCATAGGCGTAGTCGAGAATGTCGGTCATGCGCGACAGGCGCGGATGCGACGGCCGCGCCAGCACCGCCTCGCGAATCTCGGGATCGTCGGGCGCGCCGCCGTCATTGTGATCGGGCGCCGTGGCGAAGAACGACAACGCGACGATGTCCGCGCCATGCACCCGGTAATCCTCCGGCAGCTTTAGCGTGAAGCCGTGCATCAAGGGATAGCCGGTGACGGGATCGAGCGGCCATTGCTCGGATGCAATGCCCGGCGGCAGCCCAAACACCCAGCCCTGATCACGCGCGCGATCCGCGGGCCGGTCCAGCATCTGCAAATCATAGGCACGCGAAGGCAGGGCAAGCGTCACGAATCGTCTCCCACGAAGTCCGCCTCGCCGTTGAGGCGATGGTTGGTCGCGGGGAGGAGGGATGTGGTTCGTGAGAGGGAGCTGGGATGCTGCCAATCTGCCGGTGTTTTGCCCGACGTGTCAAATTGCGCGGCACGCGGCCGAGGCCTGCCGTAAGTCATTGATCCCAAAGCCCCTGCCTACTGTGCATGGGGTTGTTTTCGCAGTTTTGTTTGCGGCTACCCCCTTCGCCGCACCGCCGCCGCATCCACCACGTTCTCCACCTCCTCGCGCCAGCTCAGGATCTCCATCGCCAGCACGGGGTGATTGAAGCCCTTGAGCTGGAGATCGTCGAGGGCGCGGGCTTCGACGAAAGGCTCGACCATGCCGTAGACGCGGCGGCTGACCACGATCTGGTTGGGCTTGGCTTCGCTGCAGAGGCGGGAGGCGAGGTTGGTGACGCTGCCGATCGCGGCATATTCCAGCCGCTGCTCGAAGCCGACCTGGCCGAGCGTGGCATAGCCGAGCGCGACGCCGATGCCGAAGCCGAGGCTATGACCGCGGTTGCGCCAGCGCTCGGTCAGGGGGCCGATCGTGTCGCGCATCTCCACCGCCATCTTCACAGCGCGCTTGGTGTGGTCCTCGAACTGGATGGGGGCATTGAACAGGATCATCACGCCGTCGCCGGCATATTTGTCCAGCGTGCCCTCGTACTTGAAGATCAGCTGGCCGAGTGCGGCGTGATATTCGCGCAGCACGTTCATCGCCTCTTCCGGCTCGGTCGCTTCCGTGAACGCGGTGAAGCCGCGCAGGTCGCAGAACACCACCGTGACCTCGCGGCGCTGGCTGGTCAGCAGCCCCTCGGGGCTGTCGGAGGAGGCGATCAGCTGCGCCACCTGCGGCGCCAGGAAACGCTCGAGCTTGCGGATGCGCTCGATCTCGCCGAGCTGGGTCCGGACGCGCTCCTCCAGCGACTTGTTCCAGTCCTTGAGCTGCTCGGTCTGCTCGCGGAGCTTGTCGGCTTGCGCGCGCACGGTCGTGTTCGCCGCCTCCAGCGCGTGGCTCTTGTGGTCGACCTCGGTAAACAGCTGCGCATTGCGCATCGCCAGCACGGCCTGGTTGGCGAAGGTGCGCATCAGGCCGATGATGCTGGGCGCGAACGCCCCGGTGGCGCGGCGCAGCACCACGAGCGAGCCCAGCGTGCCCTGCTGGTCGATCAGCGGCACCACCAGCACCGAGTTGAAGCCGGCCGCGAGCGCGGCCTCGCGCAGCGGCTGCTCGGCGGCATCGCCAAGCTCGGCCAGCGCGATCGGCGCGCCGCTGTCGGCGGCATCGCTCAGGATGTTGCCGCCTTGGGCGATGGTGACATGCGCGCCCTCGGCGGATTTGTCGATGCCGTTGGCCTCGACCAGGTTGAAGCGGCGCGCTTCGGCGTCGAAGCCGTAGATCAGCACCGCGTCGGCACGGGTGATCTCGATGGCGCGGGCGGCGATGGTTGCAAGCACCGCGTTGAGATCGAGCGAGGAGGCCACCGCGCGGCCGACCTCCTCCAGCACCTTGAGCTCGTGGATCGACTGCGCGAGATCGCGGGTGCGCTCCTCGACCTTGCTCTCCAGGTTCGAATAGGTCTCCTGGATCTGGTCGGCCATGCGGTTGAACTGCCCGGCGAGGTCTTCCAGCTCGTCGGAGGTGTGCACGTCGATGCGGTGGCTGAAATCGCCTTCGCCGAGCTTATGCGCACCGTCGCGCAGCGCCGTGATCGGGATGATCATGCGGCGGGCGAGCAGCGTGCCGGCGAGGATCGCGACCATCAGGCCCATGCCGATCAGAAGCGCGATGCGCACCAGCTGGTCGCGGATCGGCATCAGGGCCTGCGTGGTCGGCTGCTCGAACAGCACGCTCCAGCCGAGCTTCGGCACGATGCTCGCGGCGCTCATCACCGCATGGCCGTTGAAGTCGGTGCCCGACGTCTCGGCTTCGTGGCCGGGCGCGATCGCGGCCGCCACCTGCGGCAGTTTGGAGAGGTCCTTGCCGATCTCGGGCCCTTTCGATGACGTCGCCAGCACCCGGCCGCGCGGATCGACGACATAGGCGAAGGCGGCCTTGCCTACTTGCGCGTCGGACAGGAAGTCGGAGAGGAAACCGAGGTCGATCTCGGCCACGGTGACGCCGGCATTGAAGCCGGAATGCGCCACCGAGATCGACATCAACGGCGTCCGGTCGGCGAACCAGGCCGGCGCGTAGGTGACGCCGCGGGCGACGGCGTCGGTGAAGCGCACGTCGCGGGAGAGGTCGGCATTGCCGCCGGTCGTGGTCGATTGCCTGGAGACGCGCAGCACCTCGCGGCCGTCGCCGTTGAGCTGGAACAGCTGGTTGACGACGGAAACCTGATGCAGCAGCGACGCATAGTCGGCGCGGCGCTTCTCCAGCGTGTCCTGGCTCGCGCGCGTCACCCAGCTGATCTGGCGGTCGAGCTCCGAAATCGCCTGCTCGATGCGCCGGGCGGCCGCCTGCGCCTTGTCCTCCAGGCCGTCGGTCAGCTGTGTCCGCGTCGCGCGGTAGGAGATCCAGGTCTCCATCGCCCCGTTGACGGCGAGGACGAACACGACGAGGCCGACGAGAGAGACGACGTATTTGGCGAACAGGCCCTCGCGCAGAGATCGTGTCTTGTCGTTCGCTCCTGCCATCCCGATCCTCTCGCGCCGCCACGGACGCTGCGCGCTATGGGCCGTACAGGCCCTTCCAAGCCGTTCTAGCACAATTTGGACCGAAGGGCCGTCGCGCGGCCGGGGACCGGCCGGTGTGGTTACCCCCTGTGGCCTCCTGGGCAGGTGGACGGGCGGCGATGGTCGCAGCCCGATCTGTTCGAAGGAGGGAGCTTAGCGGTTGAAGAGCTGCCGCAGCACGTCGTTCATTGGCTGAC
Organism: Bradyrhizobium sp. NBAIM08; assembly: GCF_020193935.1. Taxonomy (NCBI): domain Bacteria; kingdom Pseudomonadati; phylum Pseudomonadota; class Alphaproteobacteria; order Hyphomicrobiales; family Nitrobacteraceae; genus Bradyrhizobium; species Bradyrhizobium sp. NBAIM08. The sequence goes on from NZ_JADYVR010000010.1 coordinate 44,349, forward strand.
TGTCCTGCTGCGCGGCCGGCGGATCCTCCAGGGCGGGGGCCGCAGGGGAGGCCTGCGGCGCCGGCGTCGAGGGCGTTGCCGGCAGGCTGCGGTTGCGCCCGGTGCCGGTGCCAGTGCCGCTCCCCGCGCCGCTGGAGAGACCATGCTGGATCAGATTGCCGATCGCCTCCCCGAGCGGGCCGCCAAGCAGATTGTTCTGCCCCGGTTGCTGGCCTTGCGGATTGGCATTGCCGCCCGGCGCGACGGTGCCACCAAGGCCGAGGCTGCCCAGGATGTTGCCGAGCCCGGCGCCGTCAGGGCCGAACAGGCCCTTGCCCATCTCGCGCAGCTTGGCATAGGCGGCGTCGGGATTGTCCAGCATGCCGGCCATGTCGGGATAGATCCGCGGCTGCGACCAGGAGCCCTGGATCATCACGGGAATGCCGAAGCCGACCGGCTCGGAGGTGCGGCCCTGGCCTTCGGTCGTCATCACGAGCTTCGGCTCGACGCGAAAGCCCATCATCTTGGTGTCGAGCGCGATGGTGCCGGCGCCGGTGACGCGCACCAGCGGCCCGATCAGGTTGAGATCGGTCGTCACCGCCTGACCCTTGTCGATGCGGAAGGAGGCCGAGAGCTGCGACAGATCCGTGCTCTGCTCCTGGCTCGGGTCCTGGTTTCCGTTTTGGTTTCCATTCTGGTTTCCTTGCCAGCCGGAGAGCGTGCTCGTCGTCAGCGAGCGGATCATCTGCGCGACATTGATGCCGCGGATCGCGCCGTCCTGGAAATTGACGAAGGCCGTCCCTTGCATGTTCGCCATCAGCGCGCGCTGGCTGTTGCCGGCGCTGCGCAGGGCGAGTTTGGCCTGCAGCTTGCCGTCGATGCGATCGAACTCGGCAAGGCTCTGGAGCAGCGGCAGCGCGCGCACGCCGACGAGGTCGGAATGCATGGCAAAGCTCGGCGCGCCGGTCGTCGCGTCCAGGATCACCTCGCCCGAGACCTGGCCGCCATAGGCGCCGAGATTGGCCGTGCCGGCCTTCAGCACGCCGCCGGCGAGCTTGGCGTCGAGCGCCAGCGGCGCGATGCGCGCATCGCCGATCACCGCCTCGTTGGCGGAGATCCGCACTTGCGCATCGACATAGTTGAGCCCCGAGACGTCGATCGGCGCATTGCTCCAGGGCTGCCCGGACACGCCTTCCGGCGATTTCGCCAGCGGCATGGCGAGCCGATGGAAGTCGAGATCGACCTTGACCAGCGGCTTGCTCGCGATGTCGACGGAAGCCCAGCCATTGAAGGCGCCATCGCCGAGCCTGCCGTTCACGCCGTTGATCATCACGACATTGCCGCTCAGCCGCATCTCGGCCTGGCCGGTGAGCTGGGACTTCAGCACGCTGGGCATATCGATAGCGAAATCCACATGAAACGCCGGCCGTTCGGCCGGCGAGGCCGCCTTGATGTCGAACTTGGTCGGGTGATCGCCGACGCGCGCGGTGCCGGTGATGTTGACCTTGCGGTCGCGGTCCAGGGTCGCGTCGGCGTTGATGGCGCTGATGCGGCCCTCGACACGGTCGCGCAGGCGCGAGAATGCCACCTCGCCGTCGGTGATCTTGATGCGGTCGATGGTGGCGCCTTTGGTGTCTAGCGCGAGCGGCTTCGCAGGCGCGGCCGCATTCGGCAGGCGTTCGCGCAGCAGCGGCTGGTAGAGCACGGGACGGGTGACGACGAGCTCGCTGATCTCGGGCCTGCCGGACCACACGCTCGCGAGCGACATGTCGGCCTGCACGCGATCGATCGTCAGGCGCGTGATGCCGCTGCGGTCCTTGGGGTCGGCCAGCGTGAGGTCGTTCAGCGTGACGTTCAGCGTCGGCCATAGGCTGATCTTGGTGGTGCCGTCGATCGACAGCCGATAGCCGGTCGCACTCTCGAGGCGCGAGGCGATCGTCGAGGTCAGGAAGCCCGAGGGGATCCCGACCACGAGCAGAAGTGCGATCACGACGATGACGGCGGCCAAAGCCCCGCCGACGAATTTCAATGCTCTCATGTCGACTTTCCAGCAACGGACAATCCGCGCCGAACCCGGCCGATCACCCGTCCTTTGCGCCCGGAGTTTATCCCCGGACGGGAAGCGGCTCCAAGCGCGCAAAAATAGTCAGGGGGTGCTGCAAAGTTATGTGACTTATGACACACTTCTCTGGCGCTGTTTTACGCGATCCTGAGGTTGATGGTTTCAAGCGATTTGCCAAGACGATTTGCCAAGAGACGATGACCAGCACGTTCACAAGGACATTGACATGAGCAAGCAGGCCGAATTTGCGGTCATCCTGAAGATGAACCCGATGTTCGCCGATCTCGGCGCAGACGAGCTCCAGCGGCTGTCCAATCTCTGCCACACCCAGCATTTGGCCAGCGGCGAGGTGCTGTTCCAGAAGGGCGATCCCGGCAATGCGCTGTTCGGCGTGCGCCGCGGCCAGGTCCGCATCGAGACCGGCGCCGCCGACGGCAGCCGGCTGACGCTGAACTTCATGGGGCCGGGCGACCTGTTCGGCGAGGTCGCGGTGCTGGACGGCCAGAACCGGACGGCGGACGCGACCGCGGGCGAGGCCAGCGAATTGTTCGTGCTGCGGCGCGAAGACTTCCTCGGCTTCCTCGAGCGCGAGCCCAAGGTCGCGATCAAAATCATCGCGCTGCTGTGCCAGCGCATCCGCTGGCAGAGCGAGCGCATGGAAGAATCCATGCTGCAGCCGCTGCCGGTGCGGCTGGCGCGGCGGCTCTGCGCGCTCGCCGCCGATTTCGGTTCCGAGGTCCACATCTCGCAGGAGCAACTCGGCGTCTTCGTCGGCGCCGCCCGCGAAAGCGTAAACCGCCAGCTCCAGGCCTGGCGCAAGGAAGCGATCCTCGATCTCCAGCGCGGCCGGATCCTGCTGCGGAACATGACCAAGCTGACCGCGATCGCGCGGAACGAGTAGGGCGAGCAGTTTCACTCTTGCTCGGCGGGTGGAGACAGATCGACGGCTAGATCCTCGGCGAGGAACGCCGCGTATCGCAGTGCCTCATCGATGTCCTCGCGCTCGAGATACCGATATTCATTGAGGACCGATTCGCGCGTCTCGCCGGCCGCCAGCAGGCTGAGCAGCCGCGCAACCGGAAAACGCAGCCCGCGAATGCAAGCTTTGCCAGTGCAGACGGCAGGGTCCATCGTGATGCGCGCGAAGGCCATGCCATAGGCTAGCGGGCGCAAACGACTTGCGCCACCGTGGGCTTCCAAGCTGGCGTGGACCCTACTCCGCCGCGGGTCGTGCGATGCTCGTCGCCGCCGGCCTGGCTTCCGCCGGCGCAGCCCCATGATGGTCCGTCTCCGCATCCTCGCTGTGCACGATCAGCCGCTTGGCGAAGCGCCAGATCAGGGCGCCGAAATCGTCCATCACCATGAACATCGCGGGCACGAACACCAGCGACAGGAGGGTCGAGAAGATCAGGCCGCCGATCACCGCGAGCGCCATCGGCGAGCGGAATTCGCCGCCGGCACCGACGGCCAGGGCGCTCGGCATCATGCCCGCGGCCATGGCGATCGTGGTCATCACGATCGGACGGGCGCGCTTCATGCCGGCATCGATCATGGCCTCCTCGCGCGGCGTGCCGGCCTTGATGGACTCGATGGCGAATTCCACCAGCATGATCGCGTTCTTGGTGACGATGCCCATCAGCATCAGGATGCCGATCCACACCGGCGTGGTGAGCTGCTTGCCGGTGACGAGCAGGGCCGCGATCGCGCCGCCGATCGAGAGCGGCAGCGAGAACAGGATGGTGATCGGCTGCAGGAAGGTGCCGAACAGCAGCACCAGCACCGCATAGACCATCATCAGCCCCGCCGTGATGGCGGTCGCAAAACCCTCGGACAATTCGTTCAGGCTTTCGGCGTCACCCGAGGGCGAGACCTTCACGCCCTTCGGCAGGGTCTTCATGACCGGCAGGTCGTAGATCTTCTTGGTGGCATCGCCGAGCGCGGCGGAGCCGACGAGGTCGGCGGCAACGGTCGCCTGCCGTTCGCGATCGTAGCGGCCGATGCTGGTCGGACCCTGGTCGAGCTTGACGTCGGCGATGACCGAAAGCGGCACGCCGCCCTTCTCGCCGCGCTCGCCGAGCGGCACGCGGAGCTGCTCCAGCGTCTTCAGATCGCCGCGGGCGGCGTCCTCGAGCTGCACGCGGATCGGCACGAGGCGGTCGCCCACGTCGAACTTGGCGAGTGCCGGTCCGACGTCGCCGATGGTGGCGACACGGATGGTCTGCGACAGGCTTTCGGTGGAGACGCCGAGCCGTGCGGCGAGATCGGCGCGCGGCTCGATGCGCAGTTCGGGGCGCTCCAGCGAAGTTTCCGAGATGACGTTGGCGATGGTGGGAATGCGCTTCATCTGCGTCGCAAGCTCGCTCGCGACGTTGTTGACGATGTTGGGGTCGACGCCGGTCACCACCAGCGAGATCGCGCGCAGGCCGTTCTCGTCCAGGAACCAGAAGCGGATATCGGGAACGTTCTCCAGCTCCTGGCTGATGGAGAATTCGAGCTCGCGCTGGGTGATGTCGCGGCTGTCCTTGGGCGTGTAATTGATGATCAGGGCGGCGCGGCGCACCTCCTGGGTGCCCGGCGGGACGCGGCCGCCGTCGACGAAGATGCTCTTGACCTCGGGCCGCTTGCGTAGGCGCGCGACGATGTCCTCGGTGACCTTCTCGGTGTAGGCGAGCTGGGTACCCGGCGGCAGCTCGAGCGCAAGCAGCGAGCGCGCGCTGTCCTGGGCCGGCAGGAAGCCCTGCGGCAGCAGCGTGATGCTCCAGATCGAGGCGGCGAAGACGCCGAGCCCGATCAGCACCGTGATGAAATAGTGCTTCACCGACCAGGCCACGATGCGATGATAGGAGCGCAGGATGGGACCGGGCGGCGGCTCCTCGTGCGTACTGTGCTTGAGGAAATAGGCGGCCAGCACCGGCGTGACGAAGCGCGCGGCGAGCAGCGAGAAGAACACCTGCACCGAGACGGTGATGCCGAACTGCTTGAAGAACTGTCCGGCAATGCCGGACATGAAGCTCGCAGGCGCGAAGATGGCGATGATGGTCAGCGAGATCGCGATGACGGCGAGGCCGATCTCGTCGGCGGCCTCGAGCGCGGCCCGGTAGGGCGACTTGCCCATGTTCATGTGCCGGACGATATTCTCGATCTCGACGATGGCATCGTCGACAAGAATGCCGGTCGAGAGCGTGATGGCGAGGAAGCTGACGAGGTTCAGCGAGAAGCCGAGCAGGTCCATCGCCCAGAACGCCGGGAAGATCGACAGCGGCAGCGAGATCGCGGCGATGATGGTGGCGCGCAGGTCGCGCAGGAACAAGAGCACGATGATCACGGCGAGGATCGCGCCTTCGAACAGGGTCGAGATCGCCGCGTGGTAATTGCCGTTGGTGTATTCGACCGAGGTGTCGATCACCTTCAGGTCGACGTCGGGATAGGCGGCTTTCAGCGCGTCGATGCGCTTCTGCACGGCCTCGGCGACCTTCACGTCGCTGGCGCCCTTGGAGCGCTTGATGCCGAGCGCGACCACCGGCTCGCCGTTGAAGCGGGCGAAGGTGCGGCGGTCGGCGATGGTGTCGGTGACGGTGCCGAGATCGTCGAGCCGGACCTCGCCGCCGCCGAACAGCGGGATCATGGTGCCGGCGAGATCGCCAAGCGTCTTGGCGCCGGCGAGCGTGCGGATCGCCTGGTCGTTCTTGCCGATCTCGGCGCGGCCGCCGGCGACGTCGACATTGGTGCCGCGCAGGCTCTGGCTGACATTGACCGCGGTCAGGCCCATCGCCTGCAGGCGATCGGGATCCAGCGAGACCAGGATCTCGCGCTCGACGCCGCCGATGCGCTCGACCTGGGCGACGCCGCGCACGCCCTGCAGCGCGCGCTTGACCACGTCGTCGACGAAATAGGAGAGCTGCTCCGGCGTCTTGCCGGGCGAGATCGCGGCATAGGTCACGATCGGCAGGCCGATGACGTCGACGCGCTGGATCAGCGGCTCGGTGACGTTCTGCGGCAGGTTGGAGCGCACGCGCGTCACCGCGTCCTTGACGTCGTTGAGCGCGCGGTCGGTGTTGGTCTCGAGCGCGAACTGGATCGTGGTGACCGACAGGCCGTCGGTGATCGACGAGGTGATGTGCCTGACGCCCTCGACGCCGGAGACCGCGTCTTCAACCGTCTTGGTGACCTGAGATTCGAGCTCGGCCGGCGCTGCGCCGAACTGCGATACCGCCACCGAGATCACGGGGATGTCGGCCGAGGGCAGCCGTGTGATCGCGAGCTTGGTGAAGGACACCCAGCCGAGGACCAGCAGGATGATCGAGAAGACGACCGACGGGAGCGGATTGCGGATCGACCATGCCGAGATATTGAGAGCCATCAGCGTACCCGCGTGCGATCGAGTTCATCGGCGAACATGGTCTTGATCTGGTCGCCGTCATGGAGCGAAGAGCCGGCGTCGGCCACGACGATTTCGCCGACCTGCAGCCCTTCCAGGATTTCCGTCGCGCTGTCGGACGACAATCCGACCCGCACCTTGCGTGTCTCGACGACATTGCCCTTGACGACCTGCACCGTGAGGTGATCGATCGCGGTCTTCGGGATCGAGACGCCGCAGCTTCGCTTGGCGTCGATCGAGGCGCGAGCGAACACGCCGACCTTGAGCGAGGGGTTGTTGGCGACGCTGATGCGGACCCGCCCGAGTTGCGTGGCGCGGTCGATCTCGGGTGCAACCAGCCGGACCCGCCCGATCAGGTCGGGCGCATCGTCGCGGCTGATCCGCACGGTGGCGCCGGAGGTGAGCTTGGACATGTGCACCGCCGGGACCTGGGCGTCGAGCTCGATCTCGTTGTTGACGGCGATGCGGAACATCGGACCGGCCTGCGGCGAGGCCGGCGCGCCGACGATGGTGCGGACTTCGGTGACAAGGCCCGGCGCGGGGGCTTTCAGCGAGATCGGGCCTTGCGGGCCGGGCCGCTGCGGCTGGCCCGGAATCTGCGGCGGTGCGGTCAGGCGCGCTAGCTCCTGATTGTCGGCGACGATCGTGCCCTCGGTGACCAGGAGGTCGGTGACCCTGGAGCCTTCCTGATCGGCAACGACCACCGCCTCGCGGCGCGGTACGAAGAAGCCGGTCACCCGCACCAGATCGGAGAAGCAGGCATTGGTTGACTTCGTCACGATGACGAGCGCTTCGCTTTGCGTCTCCTTCGGCTCGGGACGCTTGCGATGCTCGAACAGATAATAGCCGATGCCGAGCGCGGCGACGAACAGCACGGTTCCGGCCGGCTTGAGGTATTCAGTCAAATTCATCGCCGGATCATCCTGACCTGGCTCACGGCCATCCGCGCGAGGCCCAAACGGAGCGCTTTTCTGACATGAAGCGGCGTCCCGCAAGGCTGCGGGACGCGCTTTGGAAACGAGACCTTACACGACATCACGACTTGTCACTGGCAATGGATTCGTCGTGCTCACTTCGATGCGGTGGTCTTGTTTTCCATGTTGACGACCTGCACGCGCCGGTTGGCCTCCGCCAGCGGCTGGTTCGGGTCCTTGAGCTTGCTCTTGCCGTAGCCGACGGTGACGAGATCGGTCGCGGAGATGCTGTACTTCTCGACCAGGTAGCGCTTGATCGAATCGGCGCGACGCTCCGAGAGGTCCTGGTTGTAGGCTTCGCCGCCGGCGGCGTCGGTATGACCGGCGACCACGAAGGTCGAGCCCTTCAGGTCCGGGCTGGTCAAGGCGCGGCCGAGCGCCTGCACCGAGGGCAGCGACTTGGCGCTGATATTGGCGGAGTTGTAGTCGAACGTGATCTCGAGATCGATGTTCGGCTTGTCCTTGGCGGCCAAGGCGATTTCCTCGCGCTCGGTCGACGACAGCGAACGCGTCGAGCGGCCGCGCACCGACTGGATCAGCTTGGAGTCGGTCGCGCTCGGTGCAGGGGCGGTCTGCGGGCCGATCGAGAGGCCGCGCGTCAAGGGCTTCTTCGGCGCCGGCGCCAGCGCGCGGACGATCTCGTCCTCGGTGACGTTCTTGCTGTTGCCGTCATCGCCCGCATATGCAGCCGAGGTCGGCAGTGACAGCGCGGCGCCGACGGTGATGATGGACAGAATCGCGGTAAGCCAATTTGCAGCCGATCTCATTCCCAGTCCCTCCTGCGCAGCCAGCTCACGTGCTCTCAAAATTCAAGCAACACGCCCCCGAAAAGGCCTGTTGCGGCATCCGCCCATTGGTCTTCCCAGGGCTGTTCAAGGTTCGAGCCTTGGACGGGGGCCCAACTCAAACAAATACTAGCGCACTCCGTAGCTTGCGAATTCCTGAACGATGTTCGGATCCATCGCCTTGGCATTGGCGATGTCCAGCGCCCCCTCCTGGGCCGAGCCGTTGCGTTGCTTGGCAAGGCCGCGTCCGTAGAGCGAGGACGTCAGGCGCGGGTTGATCTTCAGGGCCGCGTCGAAATCGGCGATCGCATTCTTCACCGCGCCTGACTTCAGATTGACGAGCCCGCGGCTGTCCAGTGCATCGACGAAGTTCGGCCGCAGCCGCAGCGCCTCGTTGCAATCCTTCAGCGCGGCCTGGAGGTCGCCGACCACGGTGCGGGTCCAGCAGCGGTTGTTGAGGGCCTCGACGTCCTTCGAATTGATCCGGAGGGTGTCGTCGAAATCCTTGATGGCGAGGCTGTAGGCGCCCTTGCTGGCATAAACCTGGCCGCGGCGGTACAGCGCGTTCACGTCGTCAGGGTTGGCGGCAATCTTGGCAGTCAGGCTCTTGATCGTGGGATCGTCAGCCAGGGCGGCAGCGCTCGGCCCACCGTCCGTGCTCGGCGCAGGAACGGGATCAACCGGCTTCACCGGCGGTGGCGGCGGCGGCAGGGCGGCCTCGATCTGCGGCCTCGGGGTGGGAGCAGGCGCGGGCGCCGGTGCCGGCGCCGCGACTGGAGCCGCAGGTGGCGGAGGCGCAGGAGCGGGAGCCGCAGCCGCGCTGTCGGCCGGCTTCGGCGGCGGTGGTGGTGTCGGCGGTGCGGGAGGGGCGGCCGGCGGGTTGTTGGCGACGACGGCCGGCGCAGCGGGAGGCGCGGGCGGCGGCGTTGCCGGACGCGATCCGCCGGCGCCCGGAATGAACGAGAAATCTTCGGCCAATGACGAGGAAATCCACGGCACCTGCTCGCCGCGCGAGGCGCGGGTGACGCCCATCTTGGTGCGGTTCAGCGTCTCCTCGGCCATCAGGTCGGGAACGCGGATTTCCTTCAGCAGCTCCTGGACGAACAGGCTGCGGTCGCCGCCGGCGTCCGAGACCACCGAGGCCAGCGCCGCCGAGTACATCACCAGCGTGCCGTTCGGGGCGATCACCGGGGTCAGGCCCGCTGAGAAGCTGCGGAACCGGCGCTCGAACGGGTTGCGCCTGGACGCATCGACCAGCGCGATCTTGACGCCGGCGCCGCGGGTGTTGAGCTCGCCGAGGACCGTCTCGAGGCTGAAACCATCGCGGCGCACGTCGGACTCGGTCCAGATCTGCGCATCCACCGGCAGCAGGTAGCTCTGGCGCGCGGACTGGATGCCGAAACCCGAGAAGAACACCAGCGCGACCGAGCCCGGCTTGATCTTGCCGTAGAGCTTGTCGAAGGCGCGGCGCATGGCGTCGCCGGTCAGATTCTCGCCGAGTTCGACCGAAAAGCCGTCGCGCTTGAGCTCGTCGGCGACGGCGCGCGCATCGTTGATCGGTTCCTTCAGCGGGGCATCCGCATCCGGATATTTGGCGTTGCCGATGACCAGCGCAAAACGGTCGCCGGCCGCAAGCGAGGGGGCCGTCGGGACGAGCGAGATCAGCAAGGGCAGAAGAAAAAAGAAGCGAATTTTCATAATCAGCGCGGTCCAGCCAAAAGGCGCCGTTCCAGCTTGCGCCGCGGCGACCTTAACTTACGCTTACCTCATTATCAAACCGGGGACGGAGGGCGTCAACCGCTTGGAGATTCGACCTTATCCCGATGATGGACCGCAGCGGATGGGCATGCCGCGAGAGGAATGGATGGTGTTGTCATGACGGTCCTCGGTACCTCGATGCTGTCGGCGGACCTTAGCGCAGCCAGGGCGGGTGAAGACGTGATCGATCTCACATTGCAGCCTCGCCTCCGGGTTTGACCTTTCCTGCCGGTGGTGGCTTGGTGTGCGCGATCGTCCAAGATCCAACTCTAAAAAAAGCGAGCCCATGGGAAACGTCTACGAGATCTACGCCCTGCGCTATGCGACGATGTCGCCGCGCACCCCCCACATGAACTTCCTCCTGCCCGACCCGCATGACAGCGCGGCGCAGGACCTCGATTATTTCGTCTGGCTGATTCGAGGGCACGGCCGCGACATTCTGGTCGATACCGGCTTCAACGCCGAGGAGGCGAGCGCGCGGGCGCGCAAGCTCACGCTCAATCCCGTCGATGCGCTAGAGCGTTTCGGCGTCGCGGCGTCAGCCATTCGTGACGTCATCGTGACACATCTGCATTACGACCATGCCGGCAATCTCGACCGCTTTCCCAACGCGCGCTTCCATCTGCAGGAGCGCGAGATGGCCTACGCGACCGGACGCTGCATGTGCAACGGCCTGCTGCGCCACCCGTTCTCGGTCGAGCATGTCACGCTGATGGTGCGCCACGTCTATGGCGAGCGCGTCACCTTCTATTCCGGCGATGGCGAGGTTGCTCCCGGCGTGACCGTGCACCGCGTCGGCGGCCATTCCGACGGCTTGCAGGTGGTGAAGGTCGAGACCGCGCGCGGCGCCGTGGTGCTGGCCTCAGATGCCGCGCATTATTACGCCAATCTGCAGCGCAAGAGCCCGTTCCCGATCGTTTATAATGTCGGCGACATGGCGCAAGGCTGGGACACGATCGAGCGCCTCGCCGGTCATCCCGACAGGTTCATCCCCGGCCACGATCCGATCGTGACGGAGATCTATCCGCGCGCCAGCGATGAGGTCGATGCCTGGGCGCTGCATCTGCCGCCGTCGCGGTCGTTTGTAAAGTGACACCGTAGCGTCATTCCGGGGCGCGCGAAGCGCGAACCCGGAATCCATCTGTCGACGCAGCTGATGTCGCGATGGATTCCGGGCTCACCGCTGCGCGGCGCCCCGGAATGACAGCGGTGGCTAATACGCCTGCTTCGCATCCGCCTCTTTGCTGGTCTGGATCAGATCGAGACTCTGCTCGATCTTGCCGAGCAGGGCCGAGAGCTGCTTGCGCTCCTGCGCCGAGAGGCAGGCGAGGATCTCGTCCTCTCGCCGCAGCAATTGCGGGAACAGCTCCTCGTAGAGTTCGTCGGATGGGTTGAGACGGGAGGCGGGCGCGATGTCAACGAGCACCGGCAGGATCCCCGCAAGCAACGATATCGTGGGGAGATTTTCGAGCCGCTAGCTCCGGAGGAGAGAATACCGCCAGGTATCCTCCGCCCCCTGCGAGCTTATATGTGGCGATCTCGCGATAGTCGACGGCGGTCAACTCGCAGCGCAAGAGCTCAATTGGCGTGCCATGCTTCGACGTCGGAAGCTCAAGATCGACAATTCCGACCCGCGCACCTTGCTTCAAGGCGGACGCAAGATTGTAGAGAAAGGCATAGGGTTGGGCTATCTCGTGATACATATGCACAAGGATTGCGGCGTCCAGCGAGGAAGCGGGCAGACGCGGGTCGTGTGGTTCGCCGAGCGCGAATTGCACGTTTGTCAACTTAAGAAGTTTTGTTCGCCTGGCGAGTTCGACGAGGTAATTCCGCGTGACGTCCTGGGCAACGACAGAGCCGGCGGATCCGACGAGGTGCGAGAGCCTGACCGTGTGGTAGCCACTGCCTGCTCCAATGTCGCCGACAGTCATCCCTGGTTTCAGTTCAAGAGCGCGTGCGATTTGACCGGCCTCATTCAGGGCGTCGCGGCGCTCTTCGGCGGAGCGGCGCGGGCTGACGATCCGTGCGACAGGACGCTGCGGTGAGGGAAACTCGTTTGCCGCGACTCCAGGGGGAGCCAGATAACCTATGTCAGCGGCGTATGCGCGAGTTGCGGCAAACGCCACAAGGAGCATCGCTATATACCTCGCTGCCGTCACGGTCCTACCAAGCTTTCTCAACCGGGCTCCCAAAAGCTGACGTCTGCGCCTTATGGGGGGCGCCCTAATACGCCTGCTTCGCATCCGCCTCTTCGCTGGTCTGGATCAGATCGAGGCTCTGCTCGATCTTGCCGAGCAGGGCCGAGAGCTGCTTGCGCTCCTGCGCCGAGAGGCAGGCGAGGATCTCGTCCTCTCGCCGCAGCAATTGCGGGAACAGCTCCTCGTAGAGCGCGCGGCCCTTTTTCGTCAGTTGCAGGCGGAATTCGCGGCGGTCGGCTTCGTTCTCGACCCGCTCGATCAGGCCGTCGCTGAGCAGCGCCGTCACTGCGCGGCTGATGGTGGATTTGTGCGTGCGGGTGCATTGCGAAATGTATTGCGCGCTGCAGGCATCATTGCGGAAGCCGAGCGTGGCGATGACGCGCCAGGCCGGAATGTCGAGGCCGTTGCGTTCCTGATACTCGACCGACAGCGCGGAACTGACCTCCGCTGCGAGCCGGTTGAGGCGGAACGGCACGAACTTGAACAGATCGAGCCGCAGCTTTGGCCGCGCCGACGCCTCGTCGGCCGCGCGCGCTTTGAGCGCGATGTCGCTGGATGTCCTCGCCAAGGAGAGCGCCTCCGAATTCCAGTTGACGGCCGGCCGGCTCCGGTCCAAAATAGTTGCACGTGAGACTATCTAACAGATCGATCCTGTCCTGACCAGAGCCGAGGTTCGTGTATGGCGCCGGCCAATACCCCTCACGCCAAAACCCTGAACGCCAAGACCGCTCAAGCCAAGACCCAGTTCGGCTACCGCCGTCACCCCGATCAGGACCGCCCCGGCTCGAGCCCCGCGGCGCATCCGGTCGTGATCGTCGGCGCGGGCCCGGTCGGGTTGTCGCTGGCGATCGATCTTGCCCAGCGCGGCCAGCGCGTCGTGCTGCTCGATGACGCCGACCGCATCGGCGAGGGCTCGCGCGCGATCTGCTTCTCGAAACGCTCGCTGGAATATTGGGACCGGCTCGGCGTCGGCGACCGCATGGTCGAGAAGGGCGTGGTGTGGAGTGTGGGGCGGATCTTCCATGGCGAGTCGCAGCTCTACCAGTTCAATCTCCTGCCCGAAGACGGTCACAAGCGGCCGGCCTTCATCAATCTCCAGCAATATTACGCCGAGGCCTATCTGGTTGATCGCATCAACGAGCTGCCAGAGATCGACCTGCGCTGGCGCAACAAGGTGACAGCGCTCGAGCAGCGCAACGAATCCGCGCTGCTGACGATCGAGACGCCCGAGGGCGCCTACCGCCTGAATGCGCGCTATGTCGTCGCCTGCGACGGCGCGCGCTCCTCGCTGCGGCAGATGGTCGGGGCGGAATTCGCCGGCCAGGTCTTCGAGGATCAATTCCTGATCGCCGACGTCAAGATGACCGCGGAATTTCCGACCGAGCGCTGGTTCTGGTTCGATCCGCCGTTCCATGCCGGGCGTTCGGCGCTGCTGCACCGGCAGCCCGACGATGTCTGGCGCATCGATCTCCAGCTCAATCGCTATGCCGATCCGGTCCTCGAGAAGAAGCCGGAAAACGTGCGGCCGCGGATCGCGCGCATGCTCGGCCATGACAAGTTCGAGTTCGAGTGGATTTCGCTCTACAAATTCCAGTGCCGGCGGATGGACCGCTTCATCCATGGCCGCGTCATTTTTGCCGGCGATTCCGCGCACCAGGTCTCGCCCTTCGGTGCGCGTGGCGCGAACTCGGGACTCGAAGACGCGGAGAATCTGTCTTGGAAGCTCGACCGCGTGCTGCGCGGCAAATCGCCTGCGAGCCTGCTGGAGAGCTACCATCTCGAGCGCAGCATGGCGGCCGACGAGAACATCCGCGAATCCACCCGCTCGACCGACTTCATGGCACCGAACTCGCATCAGGAGGCGCGGTTGCGCAAGGCGGTGCTGTCGCTGGCCAAGGAGACCGAATTCGGCAAGCGCATGGTCAATGGCGGTCGGCTGTCGGTGCCGTGCAGCTACGATACGCCGCTGTCCTCGCTTGACGCGGATACGTGGCGCGGTGGACCCCCGCCCGGCGGTTCGATGCTCGACGCGCCCGCCGCAACGTCCGCCGGCGAGCCGATCTATCTGACGGATGCCTTCCGCAAGGGTGGAACGGATTTCACTTTGCTGTCGTTCAGCAATGGCGCGCCGATCGATGCGCCTGATGGTATCAAGGGCATCCGCATTGGCGCCGACGGTGAATTTACCGATCCCTCGGGCCTAGTCGCAAAGCGCTACGGCGCCGTGCCGGGTGCCGCCTATCTGCTGAGGCCCGACGGTTATGTCGCGGCGCGCTTCCGTCATCCGACGCGTTCGGCGATCGCGGCGGCGCTGGCGCGAGCCGAAGGTTTGTATTGAGGTTCCGCATGCCGCTCTCCACCAGTTCGAACTTCGCACGCCCCGACGATGCCTTCCGCGCCATCGTCGAGGCGCATCGCGGCCTGACCGAGGAGCAGAGCGCCGATTTCGACGCGGCGCTGGTTCTGATCCTCGCCAACCATATCGGCGACATCGACGTGCTGCGCGAGGCGATCGGACTGGCCAGGCGCCGCATGATCGACGGCCAGCAGCAACAACAGCAGCAACAATAACCTGGTAAGGACGAATTGATGGCGAAAAACTTCGCATCCACCGGCGATCTCGCCGAGAAGAAGATCACCTTCTCCGAGATCGGCACCGATCTCTATGCCTTCACCGCCGAGGGCGATCCCAACACCGGCGTGATCGTCGGCGACGATGGCTGCCTCGTGTTCGACGCGCAGGCGACGCCGGCCATGGCGAACAAGGTGATCGAGCGGGTCCGCACGGTGACCGACAAGCCGATCAAATATGTCGTGCTGTCGCATTATCACGCCGTGCGCGTGCTGGGCGCCTCCGCCTATCACGCCCAAGGTATCGTCGCCTCGCAGGAGACTCATCGGCTGATTGCGGAGCGCGGCCAGCAGGATTGGGATTCCGAGTACGGCCGCTTTCCGCGCCTGTTCCAGGATGCGCAGAGCATTCCCGGCCTGACCTGGCCGACGCTGACCTTCGAAGGCGAGATGACGATCTATCTCGGCAAGCGCGAGGTGCGCCTGATGCAGCTCGGCGCCGGCCACACCTCGGGCGACATCGTCGGCTGGGTGCCGGATGCGGAGGTGATGTTCTCGGGCGACCTCATCGAGTATCACTCGGCCTGCTATTGCGGCGATGCGCATTTGCGAGAATGGCCGATGACGCTGAACGAGATCCGCAACTTCAATCCGAAGGCGATCGCGCCGGGCCGCGGCGATGCGCTGAAGGGCACCGCCACGGTGCGCGAGGCCATCGCGATGACGCGCGACTTCGTCACCTCGCTCTATGGCGCGGCCGAAATCTCGGTCGCCAGGGGCCGCAGCTTAAAGGAATCGATGGCGGCGACGCGCGAGGTGATGGATCCGAAATTCTCGAGCTTTGCCATTTACGAGCACTGCCTGCCGTTCAACGTCTCGCGCGCCTACGACGAAGCATCCGGTATCGACGACCCCGTGATCTGGACCGACAAGCGCGACCAGGAAATGTGGGCCGCTTTGCAAGGAGGAGGATAGTCATGAACATCAATACCTCGCCTGATCAGATCATCCGCAGCTCGGCCCAGGTGACGCCGGGCTACATGTCCGGCTTCGGCAACTCTTTCGAGACCGAGGCGCTGCCGGGCGCGCTGCCGATCGGGCGCAACTCGCCGCAGCGCTGCGCCTACGGACTCTATGCCGAGCAGCTCTCGGGCTCGCCCTTCACCGCGCCGCGCGGCAGCAATGAGCGCTCCTGGCTCTACCGCATCCGCCCCTCAGTGAAGCATTCCGGCCGCTTCGAGAAGGTCGACGCCGGGCTGTGGCGTTCGGCGCCGTGCCATGAATACGACCTGCCGATCGCGCAGCTGCGCTGGGATCCGACGCCGCTGCCGAAGGAGGAGGTCACCTTCATTCAGGGCGTGCAGACCATGACGACGGCGGGGGATGTGAATACGCAGGCCGGCATGGCCGCGCATGTCTACCTCATCACCAAGTCGATGGTGGATCAGCATTTCTACGATGCCGACGGCGAGCTGATGTTCGTGCTGCAGCAGGGCAATCTGCGCCTTGTCACCGAGTTCGGCCGTATCGATGCCGAGCCTGGCGAGATCGTGGTGATCCCGCGCGGCGTCAAGTTCCGCGTCGAGATTCCGAACGGCCCGGCGCGCGGCTATCTCTGCGAAAATTATGGCGGCGCCTTCACGCTGCCGGAGCGCGGGCCGATTGGCGCCAATTGCCTCGCCAATGCGCGTGACTTCCTGACGCCGGTGGCAAACTACGAGGACAAGGACACGCCGACCGAGCTCTACGTGAAATGGGGCGGCTCGCTGTTCAAGACCACGTTGCCGCATTCGCCGATCGACGTCGTGGCCTGGCACGGCAATTACGCGCCGTACAAGTATGATCTGCGTACCTTCTCTCCCGTCGGCGCGATCGGCTTCGACCATCCCGATCCCTCGATCTTCACGGTGTTGACCTCGCCGTCGGAGACGGCGGGCACCGCGAATATCGACTTCGTGATCTTCCCGGAGCGCTGGATGGTCGCGGAAAATACCTTCCGGCCGCCCTGGTATCACATGAACATCATGAGCGAGTTCATGGGCCTGATCTACGGCGTCTACGACGCCAAGCCGCAGGGCTTCGTCCCCGGCGGCATCTCGCTGCACAATTGCATGCTGCCGCACGGCCCCGACCGCGACGCCTTCGAGCACGCCAGCAACGGCGAATTGAAGCCGGTGAAGCTGACCGGCACCATGGCCTTCATGTTCGAGACCCGCTACCCGCAGCGCGTCACCGCGCATGCGGCGAACGCCGCCACGCTCCAGGCCGATTACGCGGATTGTTGGAAGGGGTTGGAGAAGCGGTTCGATCCGGGCAAGCCGTAGTTACTTGGTCATTCCGGGATGCGCCGAAGGCGCAGGCCCGGAATCCATAACCACGATTGTGAATATGGATTCCGGGCTCGCGCTCCGCGCGCCCCGGAATGACGGCGGAGAAACTGTGAATAAACATTCGGCAGGAACCAATGCCCCACCCCAACGACCCCAGCCTCCGCTCCTTCATCGCCGTCGATCCGGGCTCGGACTTCCCGATCCAAAATCTGCCCTATGGCGTGTTCTCGACCAAGGATGGCCGTGCCCCGCGCCTCGGCGTAGCGATCGGCGACTACGTGCTCGATCTCTGGGAGCTCGAGCAAGATGGCCTGATCAGTGCGGGCGATCCGGGCACATTTGCAGGAGGACTGAACGCCCTGATGCATCTGGGTCCAAAGGTTTGGTCGAAAACCCGCGCGCGCATCAGCGAGCTCTTGCGGCACGACAATCCGGAGCTGCGCGATAACGAGCAGTTGCGCTCGCGCGCTTTCGTTCTCATGCGCGACGCGAAGCTCCACCTGCCCTTCGCCGTCTCCGGCTACACCGATTTCTATTCCTCGAAAGAGCACGCCACCAATGTCGGCGTGATGTTCCGCGGCAAGGACAATGCGCTGCAGCCGAACTGGCTGCACATGCCGATCGCCTATAACGGCCGCGCCTCCACAGTGGTCGTCTCCGGCACCAGGGTGAAGCGGCCGCGCGGGCAGCTGAAGCCGCCGAATGTGGAGCTGCCGAGCTTTGCGCCGTGCAAGCGGCTCGATTTCGAGCTGGAGATGGGTGTCGTGATCGGCCAGCCGTCGCCGATGGGCGGGATGATCACCGAGAGCCAGGCCGAGGAGATGATCTTTGGCTTCGTGCTGCTCAACGACTGGAGCGCGCGCGACATCCAGCAATGGGAGTATGTGCCGCTCGGTCCGTTCCTGGCCAAGGCGTTTGCGACCTCGATCAGCCCCTGGGTGGTGACGCGCGAGGCGCTGGAGCCGTTCCGCCTGAACGGGCCCGAGCAGCAGCCGGTCCCGCTCGATTATCTCAAGCAGACCAAGCCGCAGAATTACGATGTCGCGCTCGACGTCTCCTTGCACGCCGCCGGCGCCAATGCGCCCGCCAGCATCAGCCGCACCAACTTCAAATACATGTATTGGTCCTCGGTGCAGCAATTGATGCACCACGCCTCCTCGGGCTGCGCCATGAATGTCGGCGATCTCTTAGGCTCCGGCACCATCTCCGGTCCTGAGAAGAACCAGCGCGGCAGCCTGCTCGAGATCAGCTGGAACGGCACCGAGCCGGTCGAGCTGCCCGGCGGCGCCAGGCGCTCGTTCCTGGAGGACGGCGACAGCCTCGTGATGCGCGGCTGGTGCCAGGGCAACGGCTACCGCGTCGGCTTCGGCGAGGTCGAGGGAACGATCGTGGCGGCGGAGTAGCGGGCCAAATCACCGGCTCTCCGGCGGCACGTCGCGCACCCGCGCACAATGCGCCGCGACGTCCTCGACGCTGTACTTCAGATGCACCCGCTTGTCGGACGGCGCCTGCCTGGCCGTGCATACGCCCGGCCGCCATTCCTGCGCCGGCCTGATCGGGCGCGGGGCGAAGCCGCCGCCGCAGTTCGGGCAGACATTGAACAGCTTGGTCTCGACGCAGTCCGCGCAGAACGTGCATTCATAGGAGCAGATCCGCGCATTGGTCGCGTCGGGCGGCAGGTCGCAATCGCAATATTCGCAATTCGGTCGCAGCTGGAGCGCCATGTTGAACCTCCGCAACTAGAGCTGCGATCATCGCAGATCGCGTTGCCAGCGCGAATGCCATAGTTCCCTCGATTTCAGCCGGGCTTGATCTCCTTCAGCGGCAGCTTCGAGCTCTCCTTCAGCCTATCAAGCACGATCGAGGAGCGCACATGCGCCACGCTCTGGTGCGGCATCAGCACGTCGTTGACGAGGTTGGACAGGCCCTTGAGATCGCGCAGCACGGCTTTGAGCACATAGTCGGCATCGCCCGTCAGCGAATACGCCTCTTGGATCTCGTCGATCCGGTTCACCAGCGCGCGAAAACGCTTGGAATTGTCCGGCGAATGCGTCGCGAGCCCGACCTGGATGAAGGCGATCACGCCGAAGCCGAGCGCCTCGCTGGAGAGGTCGGCGTGGTAGCCCGCGATCACCTTCTCCTCCTCCAGCCGCATCCGCCGCCGCGAGCATTGCGAGGCTGACAGGCCCGCGAGCTCGGCGAGCTCCTGGTTGGTGAGGCGGCCATCGTCCTGGAGCGCGCCGAGAATCCTGAGGTCGAAGGCATCCACCGAAATCATGCGCATTCTGCCCATTTGATGCACGGATCGTGCATATAATAGCCAATCAGCGGCCCGTTTGCACGCTCCTTGCGCGCCCCATGAAGGATAGTTCCTGGCAGCAGCCATTCGGGAGAACACCATGGGACCGTTTCCGCACGATGCACCACCGGCCACGATCACTGCCGACAATCCGATGGGCACCGACGGCTTCGAGTTCGTCGAATACGCGCATCCCAATCCGCAAGAGCTGCACGCTTTGTTCAAGCTGATGGGCTACGCCCCGGTCGCGCGCCACAGAACCAAGAAGATCACGGTCTATCGCCAGGGCGATATCAACTATCTCGTCAACGAGGAGCACGGCACTCACGGTTATGAGTTCGTCGCCGCCCACGGCCCCTGTGCGCCATCGATGGCGTTCCGCGTCGTCGACGCCAAGGCAGCCTATGACCGCGCGATTGCGCTCGGCGCCGAGCCGGCCGATGTGTCATCGGCGCAGAAGACGCTCGACGTGCCCGCGATCAAGGGCATCGGCGGCAGTCTGCTTTATCTCGTCGATCGCTATGGTGCCCAAGGCTCGGCCTACGATGCCGAGTTCGAATGGCTGGGCGCGCGCGATCCCAAGCCGCATGGCGCCGGCCTGTTCTATCTCGACCATCTCACCCACAACGTCCATCGCGGCCGCATGAATGTCTGGGCCGGGTTCTACGAGAAGCTGTTCAACTTCCGCCAGATCCGCTTCTTCGACATCGAGGGCCGCGCCTCCGGCCTGTTCTCGCGCGCGCTGACCAGCCCCGACGGCAAGATCCGCATTCCGATCAACGAGGACGCCGGCGAGTCCGGCCAGATCGAGGAATATCTGCAGACCTATCGCGGCGAAGGCATCCAGCACATCGCCTGCGGCTGCCGCGACATCTACCGCACCATCGAAGGCCTGCGTGAGGCCGGCCTGCCCTTCATGCCGTCGCCGCCCGACACCTATTTCGAGAAGATCGATACGCGTCTGCCCAAGCACGGCGAGGACGTCGCGCGGCTCAAGAAGAACGGTATCCTGATCGACGGCGAGGGCGTGGTCGATGGCGGCCAGACCAAGGTGCTGCTGCAGATATTCTCGGCCAACGCGATCGGCCCGATTTTCTTCGAGTTCATCCAGCGCAAGGGCGACGACGGCTTTGGCGAGGGCAATTTCAAGGCCCTGTTCGAATCGATCGAGGAGGATCAGATCCGCCGCGGCGTGTTGAAGGTGGGGGACGCGGCGTAGGCTGCGGCCGTCACGCACACTGCTGTAGGGTGGGCAAAGCGAAGCGTGCCCACGTCCTGCCCAATTGATGCGAAGAGGTGGGCACGGCGCTTCGCGCCTTTGCCCACCCTACGCGACTGTGGTTATGGATCCCGGGCTCGCGCTCCGCGCGCCCCGGAGTGACCGCGGAAATTACTTCGGCGCCTGCCACGCCTTCATCACCGCCCCGATCTCCGCCGCCTCCGGCTCGCGCGCGGCCGAGGGCGTGCGCGAGAACCGCGGCGCCGGGGCCGGCTGTTTCACGCCGTGACGCTCGATGAAGACGTTGCGGGCGACCATGTGCGGATGCTGTGTCGCCTCAGACATGGTCAGCACGGGCGCGAAGCAAATGTCAGTGCCTTCCATGATCTTGCACCAGTCCTCGCGCGTCTTGCTCTTGAACACGGCCTTCAGCTTCTCCTTCAGCGCTGGCCAGGCCTTGCGGTCCATCTGCGCGTCGAAATCGGCGTCGGTGAGGCCGGCGTGCTCGCGCAGCAGCGCGTAGAATTGCGGCTCGATCGAGCCGATCGAGACGAAGTGCCCGCAGGCGCATTCGTAGACGCCGTAGAAATGCGCGCCGCCGTCGAGGAAGTTCTGGTTGCGCTCCTCGGTCCAGCGTCCCATCGTGGTCATGTCGAAGAAGAACGACATCAGCGAGGCCGCGCCGTCGCACATCGCCGCGTCCACCACTTGGCCTTTGCCCGACTTCTGCGCTTCCAGAAGTGCTGCGAGCACGCCGACGACGAGATAGAGTGCACCGCCGCCGAAATCGCCGACCAAATTGAGGGGCGGCACCGGCGCTTCCTCAGTGCCGATCGCGGCGAGCGCGCCGGTGATGGAGATGTAATTGATGTCGTGGCCGGCGGCGTTGGCGAGCGGGCCTTCCTGGCCCCAACCGGTCATGCGGCCATAGACCAGCTTCGGGTTGCGTGCGAGCACGACGTCCGGCCCGAGGCCGAGCCGCTCCATCACACCGGGGCGAAAACCCTCGACCAGCGCGTCCGCGCTCGCGAGCAGATCCAATACTTGCGCGATCGCCGCCTTGTCCTTGAGGTCGAGCTCGATCACCTTGCGGCCGCGCCCGGCCACCGACTTCATGCTCTTCTTCGCGCCGACGCGGTCGAGCGTGACGACGTCGGCGCCCATGTCGGCCAGCATCATGCAGGCGAACGGACCGGGCCCGATGCCGGCGAATTCGACGATGCGGAAGCCCGAGAGCGGGCCGGAAGCGCGGACGGAGGAGGTGGGGGCGGGTTTGTCGAGCACGTTGTTGTTTCCTCGGGTCGCGGACGGATGCCGGCGATCGGCAATCGCCTCTGACGTTTCTTCTGTTGAGCGAGTTAATCGGCCGATTAACTTTTCTCGCCTTCACGCCAGCGAGGCAAGCGGTTTTGATGCCGCATGGCCAAAATAAAACGGCGCGCACCGAAGTGCGCGCCGCGGAAAATTTGCGTGCAGACGCTAAGTCGAACTGTCAGCGCGCAGCAGCGACCGCGCGTTGTGCCATCACCTTGATCAGATTGGCGCGATATTCCGCCGTGCCGTGGATGTCGGCCAGCAATCCGTTCGCCGAGATGCTGACGCTGTCGATCGCCGATGGCGACCAGTTCGCCTTCAGCGCCGCCTCGATCGGGCCCACCCGCATCACGCCGGTTTGCGAGGCGCCGGTGGCGGCGACCCGAACCTCGCCCGACTTGGCCTGCGCCACGAACACGCCGGTCAGCGCGAAGCGCGAGGCCGGATGCCGCATCTTCTCGTAGCCCGCCTTTGCCGGCACCGGGAATGACACGGCGGTGATGATCTCGCCGTCTTCGAGCGCCGTCGTGAACAGGCCCTGGAAGAAATCATCCGCCGCAATCGACCGCTTGTTGGTCTTCACGGTGGCGCCGAGCGCGAGCAGCGCCGCCGGGAAATCCGCGGCCGGATCGTTGTTGGCGATCGAGCCGCCGATCGTGCCGCGGTAGCGCACGGCGGGGTCGCCGAGCACGGAGGTGAGGTAGGCGATTGCAGGAATCGCCTGCTTCACGTCGGCATTCGTCATGATGTCGTAATAGGTCGTCGCAGCCTTGATGGTCAGCGTGTCGCCTGACAGCTCGACGCCCTGCAGCTCCTTGATCCTGCCGAGGTCGATGACGTCGGAGGGACCTGCGAGGCGCTGCTTCATGACCGGCAGCAGCGTCTGACCGCCGGCGAGGAACTTCGACTCGCTACCCTTGGCGAACAGGCTGGCGGCCTCGTCGACCGAGGAGGCGCGATGATAGGTGGTCTGGTACATCTTCGGTCCTCCCTTAAGCCGCGTGGATCGTGCGCCACACCCTGTCAGGGGTTGCGGGCATTTCCAGGTTGTTCTTGCCGATCGCATCCGTGATCGCGTTGATCACGGCCGCCGATGCGCCGATCGCGCCGGCCTCACCGCAGCCCTTGATGCCCAAGGGATTGCCCGGGCACAGCGTCGTGGTGTGGGACAGGTTGAACGACGGCACGTCGTCGGCGCGCGGCATGGCGTAATCCATGAACGAGGCCGTGACCGGCTGGCCGTTGGCATCATAGATCGCATGCTCGAGCAAGGCCTGCCCGATGCCCTGCACGAGGCCACCATGGACCTGGCCCTCGACGATCATCGGGTTGATCAGCCGGCCGAAATCGTCCGCCGCGACGAAGTTGACGAAGGAGGTCTTGCCGGTGCCGGGATCGACCTCGAGCTCGCAGATATAGGCGCCGGCCGGGAAGGTGAAGTTGGTCGGGTCGTAGAAGGCGCTCTCCTTCAGGCCCGGCTCCATCCCGTCAGGCAGATTGTGCGCCGTATAGGCCGCGAGCGCGACCATCGGCAGGGCGATCGCCTTGTCGGTGCCCGTCACCTTGAACTCGCCGTTCTCGATGACGATGTCGGCCTCCGACGCCTCCAGCGCATGCGCGGCGATCTTCTTGGCCTTGGATTCCATCTTCTCCATCGCCTTCAGGATCGCGGTGAGGCCGACGGCCGCCGAGCGCGAGCCGTAGGTGCCCATGCCGAACTGCACCTTGTCGGTGTCGCCATGGACGATCGAGACCTGGCTGATCGGAACGCCCAGGCGCTCAGCGACGAGCTGGCAGAACGTGGTCTCGTGACCCTGGCCGTGGCTGTGCGAACCGGTGAGGATCTCGATGGTGCCGACCGGATTGACGCGCACCTCGGCCGATTCCCAGAGGCCGACGCCGGCGCCCAGGCTGCCGACCGCCTTCGACGGCGCGATGCCGCAGGCCTCGATGTAGCAGGACACGCCGATGCCGCGCAGCTTGCCGTCGGCCTTCGCCTTGGCCTTGCGGGCATGGAAGCCGGCATAGTCGATCGCCTTCATCGCCGCATCGAGGGATGCGTTGAAGTCGCCGGTGTCGTAGGCCATGATCACGGGCGTCTGGTGCGGGAACCGGGTGATGAAGTTGGTCCGCCGCAGCTGGGCCGGATCGACGTTCAGCTGCCGCGCCGCCGTCTCCATCAACCGTTCGATCAGATAGCTCGCCTCCGGCCGGCCCGCGCCGCGATAGGCGTCGACCGGCGTGGTGTTGGTGTAGACCCCGATCACCTCGGCATGGATCGCCGGGATGTTGTACTGGCCCGACAGCAGCGTCGCATAGAGATAGGTCGGCACCGAGGACGAGAACAGCGACATGTAGGCGCCGAAATTGGCGTAGGTCTTCACCTTGAGGCCGATGATCTTGTTGTTGGCGTCGAAGGCCATCTCGGCATGGGTGATGTGATCGCGGCCATGCGCGTCGGTGAGGAAGGCTTCGGTGCGGTCGCCGGTCCACTTGACGGGACGGCCGACTTTCTTCGAGGCCCACAGCGCCACCATCTCCTCGGGATAGATGAAGATCTTGGAGCCGAAGCCGCCGCCGACGTCGGGCGCGATCACGCGCAGCTTGTGCTCGGGGGCGATGTTGTAGAACGCCGAGAGCACGAGACGGGCGACGTGCGGGTTCTGCGACGTCGTATAGAGGGTGAAGTGCTCCTCCGCGGTGTCGTAATCGGCGATCGCCGCGCGCGGCTCCATCGCATTCGGCGCGAGGCGGTTGTTGGTGACGTCGAGCTTCACCACATTGGCGGCTTTCGAGAAGGCGGCATTCACCGCGCCCTCGTCGCCGATCACCCAATCATAGACCTGGTTGCCGGGCGCCTCAGGATGAAGCTGCGGCGCGCCGGGCTTGATGGCGGCGTGCATGTCGGCGACCGCGGGGAGCTCCTCGTAGTCGACCACGACGGCTTCCGCCGCGTCGCGCGCGAGATTCTTGCTGTCGGCGATCACGACGGCAATTGCCTGTCCGACGAAGCGCACCGTCTCCGGCGCCATCGCCGGCCATGCGCCCATCTTCATCGGGCTGCCGTCCTTGGAGGTGATGGCCCATCCGCAGATCAGGTTGCCGACCTTATCGTCGACCAGCTCCTGTCCGGTGAGCACCGCGACCACGCCCGGCATCTTCAGCGCCGCGGACGAGTCGATCTTCTTGACCTTGGCGTGCGCGTGCGGGCTGCGGATGAAATAGGCATGGGTCATACCCGTCAATTTGATGTCGTCGACGTAACGGCCCTTGCCGGTAATGAAACGCTTGTCTTCCTTGCGCACGACGCGTGCGCCGATGCCTTCAACACCCATCTGGTCCTCCCGACCGGAAATTTCCTTGATCGCGCCGTCCATCGACGGCTGCGACGGTTGTTCTTGTTTCGAGGCGCGCCGCTTACTCGGCCGCCTGCGAGACCTTCATGCGGCCGGCGGCGTCCAGCACCGCCTTGACGATGTTGTGATAGCCGGTGCAGCGACAGATATTGCCTTCGAGCTCGGTGCGGACGGTCGCCTCGTCGAGCTGTCCACCATGGCGGTGCACGATGTCGATCGCCGACATGATCATGCCCGGCGTGCAATAGCCGCACTGCAGGCCATGATTGTCGCGGAAGGCGGCCTGCATCGGGTGCAGTTCGTCGCCCTTGGCGATGCCCTCGATCGTGGTGACGCTGGCGCCATCGGCCTGCCCCGCCAGCATGGTGCAGGATTTCACCGCGCGGCCGTCCATGTGCACGACGCAGGCGCCGCACTGGCTGGTGTCGCAGCCGACATGGGTCCCGGTCAGGTTGAGGTGATCGCGCAGGAGCTGGACCAGCAGCGTGCGGTCCTCGACATCGACAGCAACGGCCTTGCCGTTGACCGTCAGTTTGACTGTAGACACTTGAAGTCCTCCCAAAGTTATTTTGATTGGTTCTAATTAGAGACAGCGCAAACGAAACTTTGCAACTGGGTTTTTGCTGACCGCGGTCATGGAAGGGTCATCGTGATGACGGTCGCCGATCTGCGATTCGGCCACGACGTCTCGTGCCGCCGCCATAACGTGCTGCGACATTGTGGGAGACACACGGAAAGTCGCAGCTAGCATCTGCGATGGCGTGCTCGCTGCCGCCGCAATAGGCGCGTGAGCTGGTCGCGCGTGCCGTGGTCATCTCGCCGCTTGCCCTGGACCTAGGCCCGGTCGTGCGTCGCTCCTCCCTTTAATGCCGTGCTCGTTGCGCGAATAGGAGCATGCGCCCCCGCCTTTGTAATCGCGATCTTGGTAGTAGGACGAGACGACTTAAGCCATTGATTTTGCTTACGGCAATGCAGCGAAGTGCCGCCGTCGAGCCGCGTGGGTTAGGACGCCCCGCGTGTTGCGCTTCCAACAACCCACTGCGTCATTCCGGGGCCCGAGCGGAGCGAGGGAGCCCGGAATCCATCGGGCCGCAGAGTCCGCGGGGAAGTGGATTCCGGGTTCGCGCCAACAGGCGCGCCCCGGAATGACATCGCGTGAATGAGAGGTCCGGAAAGCAGGACTACTACTTCCTGGCGATAGATCGCAGCCGCCCGTCCCCCTAGTCGAGCTGTACAGGCAGCGGCAACAAGGGTGGAAGCGATGCAGATGAACGACAGTCAGCGGATCCCGGCGTCGAAGGCAAAGGTCTGGGCCGCGCTCAACGATCCCGAAATTCTCAGGCGCTGCATTCCCGGCTGCCAATCGCTCGAGATGGCATCGCCGACCGAGATGACGGCGACCGTGGTGCTGAAGGTGGGGCCGGTGAAGGCGACGTTCAGCGGCAAGGTGACGCTGACCGATATCGATGCGCCCAACGGCTATCGCATCGTCGGCGAGGGCGCCGGCGGCGTCGCCGGCTTTGCCAAGGGCGGCGCGAAGGTCAGGCTGGAAGAAGAAGCCCCTGACGTCACCATCCTGCACTACGAGGCCGATGCGCAGATCGGCGGCAAGCTCGCACAGCTCGGCTCGCGATTGATCGACTCGACGTCGCGAAAACTCGCCGCGAGCTTCTTCGAAAATCTCGCCGGCGTGGTAGCGCCATCATCGTGATTGATGCGCGATGCCGCCTTCATTCGAACGCGCATTTCAAGCTGCAAAACAAGGGCAGGACGCAAGGCGCGACAACAAGATGAGCGGCGAAAGCCGCCGATGATTTGCACTACTACCTTCCGCCTATACTAAGCGCGAAACGGCGATGCTGTAATTTCGAACGATGGCTCGCAGGCGAACTGCGCATCACGAGCGCAGTGCGCTCAGGCGCCCAACGAGGCGTGCACAACAACATCGCGGAGGGAATACATGACCTTTGGAACGAAGGGCTTCTTGGCCGGCATCTCCATGATTGCGATGCTCGCCGCCGTTACACCGGGCGTTCGCGCCAACGACTCGGTGCTCAACGCGCAATCCGATTCGAATCAATGGGCCGTTGCCGGCCACGATTACGGCAACACGCGCTTCAGCCCGCTCAAGCAGATCAACACCGAGAACGCCGGGAAGCTGACGCTCGCTTACTCCTTCTCGCTGGCGTCGTTGCGTTCGAACGAATCCTCGCCGATCGTCATCGGCAACACGCTGTACGTTTCGAGCTCGTGGGGTCCGAAATACGTCTATGCGCTCGATGCGGCGACGGGGCAGCGCAAATGGACCTGGGAGCCCGATATTCCCGAGGACGTGCTGCAATACGCCTGCTGCGACGTGAACAGCCGCGGCGTCTCCTACGCCGACGGCAAGATCTTCGTCGGCCGCCTCGACGGCAAGCTGACCGCGCTCGATGCCGCGACCGGCAAGTCGCTGTGGACGGCGAAGGTGGTCGACTACAAGCAGGGCTCGGTCATCACCTCGCCGCCGCTCGTCGTGCGCGACAAGGTCATCACCGGTTTCGGCGGCGGCGAATACGGCGTGCGCGGCGCGCTGCTGGCCTTCGACATCAACACCGGCAAGCAGGTGTGGCAGACCTACACCGTTCCTTCGCCGGACGAGCCCGGCGGCGATTCCTGGAAGGGCGACTCCGCCCAGCATGGCGGCGGCGCGGCCTGGCTGGTCGGCTCCTACGATCCGAAGACCGACACGGTCTATTGGGGCACCAGCAATCCCGCCCCGTGGAACACGGCGGTGCGTTCGACCGGCGACGGCAATTTCGGCAAGCTAACCAACCTCTACACGGCCTCGACGCTCGCGCTCGATCCCAACACCGGCAAGATCAAGTGGCACATCCAGACCACGCCGGCCGACGCCTGGGACTATGACGGCGTCAACGAAGCCGTGCTCGCGGATCTCAAGATCGGCGGCAGCACCGTTCCGACGCTGATGAAGGCCGACCGCAACGGCTTCTTCTTCGTCGCCAACCGCGAGACCGGCAAGGTGCTGTCGGCGGAGAAATACGTGTTCTCCAACTGGGCCAAGAAGTGGGACGTCGCCACGATGCGCGCGGTCGAGGATCCCGACAAGCGTCCGGGGCCGGGCCATCCCGCCAAGGACATCTGCCCGAACCTGATCGGCGGCAAGAACTGGCAGCCGATGTCGTTCAACCCGCAGACCGGCCTGGTCTACATCCCGTCCAACAACGTCTGCATGGACTGGTCGGTCAGCGACGTCACTTACAAGCGCGGCGTGTTCTATCTCGGCGCCGAATTCCCGACCAAGGAAGGCCCCGGCGGCTTCCTCGGCGAGCTCGTCGCCTGGGATCCGGTCGCGCAGAAGAAGGTCTGGTCGATCAAGGAAGACCTGCCCTTCAACGGCGGCACGCTGACCACCGGCGGCGGCCTCGTGTTTGCCGGCAACATCCATGGCGACTTCCGTGCCATCGATGCGAAGTCCGGCAAGGTGCTGTGGAGCAAGAATCTCGGCTCCGGCATCGGCGCAGGTCCGGTGACCTATCAGGTCGACGGCAAGCAATATGTCGCCATCGTCGTCGGCCGCACCGCTGCGCTGCCTGCGTTCCTGGGCGAGGTAGGAAAGAAGATGACGGCCGCAGCCCCCGAGGGCGGCTCGCTCTTCGTGTTCTCCGTCCAGTGACAACTCGCGCGCGTATCCTCGAGGTGACGGGATACGCGCGCGCTTTCTCCGGACTTTAGCTGCGGCATCGGGCGGTGCCTGGTGCCGCCGCGCCTGGCTCAACAAGCTCCGGCGCAACAACGGCAACGCCAAGAGAAACGTCAAGCGAAACGCCAAGGGAGACGAGGATGCGTCCGAATCACTCCGCCACCGGTGCGAGCCGACATCGCGCCATCGCAGGCCTGCTCGCATGTGCCGCCGCGGCGCTGATCGTTCCGGCCTCGCCGCTGCAGGCCAACGAGGCGCAACCGTTCCGTCTCTGCGCCGATCCGACCAACCTTCCATTCTCCAGCGACAGTTCGTCGAAGCCGGGCTTCTATGTCGAGATCGGGCAGGCCCTGGCGCAGGCGCTCGGCCGGCCGATCGCCTATGACTGGTACAAATCCTATTTCGGCAAGCGCACCGTGCGGGTCACGCTGCTCGGCAAGCAATGCGACGCCATGATCGGGCTGCCCAGGTCCGCAGATTTCATGGGCCCGGCCGTGATCTTCTCCGACGCCATCGCCAAAGAGGGCTATGCCCTCGTCGCCACCAAGGAATCTGCGAAGGGCGCGGCGGTCGGCGGCATCGACGGCCTCAAGGGCAAGCGTGTCGCCGTGCAGTTCGCCAGCACGCCGCAAAACCTGCTCGCCAGCCGCGACGACATCCAGAAAGTGACGGTGCTGTCGCCCGAGGAGGGCATGCAGGCGCTCGACCAGGGCAAGGCCGACGTCGCCTTCATCTGGGGACCGGTCGCCGGCTGGCTGAACAAGACCAGCTACGACGGCCGCTACCAGATCGAGCTCACCGAGGGCGAGGGCCTGTCATGGGATGCCGCCATCGGCTTTGCCAAGGCCTCGACCGAGTTGCGCGACCGCGTCAATGCCGTGTTGCCGCAGCTTCAGGGCAAGATCGGCGAGCTCGCCGTGAAATACGGTTTGCCGGGCGGCGCGCCGGCTCGCTTCGGCGCAGCGCCGACGCCAGCGCCGGTGACGACGGGTACGGGAAGTGGAGCCGGCGTCGCCCAGGTCGCCAATGTCGTGGCGACCGAGACCAAGGGCGATGCGGTCGCGCCGGGCCTTGAGGCCGTCGGCGCGGGCAAGGAGATCTTCAACGGAACCTGCGCCCACTGCCACGGTCCCGATGCGATCCAGAGCGAGCGCAAGATCGATCTGCGGCTGCTGCGTCACCGCTACGGCGACGAGATGCGCGAGAAATATTTGACCACCGTGCAGGAGGGACGGCCGAACAAGGGCATGCCGGCCTGGAAGGAGGTCTATACCGAAGACCAGTTCAACAGCATCTATTCCTTCCTGCTGACGGTCCAGGTCGAATCGAACGATTGAACGGTCTTGACCGAACCCAATCGGGAGGATGTGGTAGCGTTCATCCGGCGCCATCCCGGTGCCGGATTGATGCCGGATGGTTCCGCCTCTTTCGCTACGGCGGCGGATGCCCGTACGGTGCAGCATTCGGCGGTGCAGTCCCGTGAAGGCGCCATGACCAGCTTCCTGATCATCGACGATCATCCGCTGTTTCGCGAGGCCCTCGGTAATGCGGTGCGGCTGGCCTTGCCGGAGGCGCGGATTGTCGAAGCGATGTCGATCGAGGACGCCCTTCACATCCTGACGGCCGAGCAGGGCGAGGGCATCGACCTCGCGCTGCTCGACCTCCTGCTGCCCGATGCGACCGGCTTCTCCGGCTTTCTGCGCTTGCGCGAGGCCCATCCACGCCTGCCCGTCGCCATCGTGTCGAGCGAGGAGGACCAGCGCGTCGTTCGCGAGGCGCTGGAGCTTGGGGCCGCGGGTTTTCTGCCGAAGTCGCTGTCGAAGCGCGAGCTGGCGCAGTCGATCGAGGGCGTGCTGAACGGATCGGTGTCGGTGCCGAAGGATTTCGTGGTAACGTCGCAGCGGCGTCGGGCCGAGGCCAGCAAGGCGCTCGAGGTCAAGCTGCGCGAGCTCACGCCGCAGCAGCTTCGCGTGCTCGATCTGCTGCGGCGCGGCTATCCGAACCGGCAGATCGGCCAGGAGCTTCAGCTCGCCGAATCCACGGTGAAGGCGCATATCACCGAAATTCTGCGCAAGCTCGGCCTGTTCAGCCGCAACAAGGCGATCATCGAGATCGGCAAGGTGGACCTGCCGGATCCCAAGGCCCGGCCTTATGCGCGGGCCGACCGCGGGCGGCCGCAATGACGCGCAATATCCTGCTTGATCTGGATCAAACCGGTCTGGTCCGGCTGCGACATTCTCGTTTCGGCGTCGAACCCTTCGATCATCTGGCCAATCAACCGAGAATGGCTCACGCGTGATGCGATTTCTGATCGTCGAAGACCATCCGTTGTTTCGAGAAGCCTTGGAGGGCGCGCTCCAGATGGCGGCGCCGGCGGCCGAGATCCTTCAGGCGACGTCGATCGACGGTGCGCTCGAGCAGGCCGCGGCGGCTGCCGAGCTCGACCTCATCCTGCTCGATCTGTCGATGCCGGGCACCACGGGCCTTTCCGGCATCATCCGCATCCGCAAGGCCTTTCCCAGGATTCCCGTCGTCATCGTATCAGGGCATCAGGATCCGCAGATCATAGCCGGCGCCTTGTCGCTCGGCGTCTCCGGCTACATCCTCAAATCGTCCTCCAAGCAGGAGCTGGCGCAGTCGATCGGCGAGGTGCTGCGCGGTGCGGTCTGTGTCCCAGCCGCCTATCGCGGGCTCGTCCGCCCGCAACGCGCCGCCGGCCCGGCGCAGGATCTGCTGAAACGCCTGCACGAGCTGACGCCGCAGCAATTGCGCGTGCTCGAAATGCTCAAACGCGGCCTGCAGAACAAGCAGATCGCCTTCGAGCTGAACATCTCCGAGACCACGGTGAAGGTCCACGTCTCCGACATCCTGCGCAAGCTCAACGTGCTCAGCCGCACCAAGGCCATCGTCGAAATGTCCCGGATCGATTTCGCGACCCTGGCCGGCGAAGGCGCCGGCCTGAAGGGGGAGCGTTCGCAGGCCGATCCGCCCTCAGGATAATCCGGTGTCATTCGTCGGAACGAGGCGAGCCGCGGTTCAAGCCGGTAGCGGCTGGCCGGCTTGCTCGCGAGCGATGTAGTCGGCGTACCAGTCCGGCCAGTTCGCATCGTACTGACCGCCGTTCCGCTTCTCGTGCTCACCGTGTGCCTTAGCCGCACGTCGGAGCGCGCTCGCGAGCTCGGACGAGGAGGTGAATGTTGTTCCTGCTGCCTCTACGCGTCCCGGCAATCGCGTGGTGATCTCCTGGAACAGCCAGCCGTTGCCATCGGGATCGTTGAACGAGACGTACGAGCGATAGCTGGCGCGTGCGGGATCCAGACCAGCAATCCGACGGCGCCCGAACAGATAAGGCTCGTCGGGTCCGGTGTGGACGTCGCCTTCAGCGTGGAAGACTTCGCTGACCTCGACGCCGCGACCGCGCAGATCGTCTCGCGCGGCTTCAATGTCGGAGACGATCAGGTACAGACCCTGGGCGGAGCCGGGCTCCGCCGCGGTCACGTTCTTGCCGAAAATGACCGAGGAGGGGGAGCCGGGAGGTGTGAACTGGATGACGCGGTAGTCGTCAGGCCCGGCGAAATCGGCATCGAGCCGCCATCCGAGGTTCGCATAGAACTTCTTGGCGCGATCGACGTCCGAAACAGGGATGACGACGACTTCGAGCTTCATGTCGATCGTTGGCGCTTGGGTGGTTTCATTTGCATCGGGGGCAGGCATTGCTTCTCTCCTGAATTATAGCGTTTACGATATAATCGTGTACGAGATATAAAGTACCTTGGAGCCTCAATGTCAACCTTCCGATTTAATCGGACACGATATATATGCACGCGGAGTTTCACATGTCCGTGTTGGAAAGGGCACCCCCCATGAGCCTGCAGAACGGTCCCAGAGCCGAATTCAGAGACGATTCCAGAGATGATTCAACGACCAATCAGCCGAAACGGGCCGAGGGCGACCGGCGCCTCGACGATTTCCTGTGCTTCGCGATCTATTCGGCCAACCTCGCCTACGGACGAGCCTACAAGCCGGGCCTCGATGAGCTCGGCCTAACCTACCCCCAGTGGATCGCGATCGTGGCGCTGTGGGAGCAGGACGACCAAACCGTCAGCGAACTCGGCGACAAGATGTTCCTGGAATCTAACACCCTGACGCCGATCCTCAAAAAGCTCGAGGCGGCGGGCTATTTGCGCCGCCAGCGCGATCCCGCCGACGAGCGGCAGGTGCGCGTCAGTCTCACCGACGCCGGCCGACGCCTCCGCGAGAAAGGCATGCACATGAATCTCGTGAAGTCGAGCGGACTAAAGCCCGATGAGTTCGCGCGGCTGCAGAAAAGCGTCGTCAAGCTCCGCGACAATCTAATCAAGGCGATGGAGGAGGAGTGACAGGCCCCTGTCTACTTTGCATGGGGTTGTTTTCGACATTTTTGTCTTGGCTACGTCCGATAGCCCCGCCGCAAGGAAGACGAGGCGAAGATCATCCGCGCTTCAGCTCAGCAGGAACGACAGCAGCGCCCGCATCTCGGCCGGCTTGATCGGCTTCTTCAGCACTTCGAGGCCCTGCAGGCTCGCCTGCTTCGCCGCCTGTTCGGAATAGTCGGCGGTGATGATCATGGCGGGCGTGTCGAGCTTCAAATGCTCCCGCACGTCGGTGATGGCCGACAGGCCGCTTTCGCCGTGGTCGAGATGGAGGTCCGCGATCACGACATCGGGCGCGCCGCCGAGCTCGCTGAGGCGCACGAGCGCGTCCGCACCCGATCGCGTGGTCGCGACGTCGCAGCCCCATCCCTCCAGCAGCGCGGCCATCGCCTCCGAGCCGTTCGGATCGTTCTCGATCAGCAGGATCTTGGCGCCTTCGAGCCCGCTGTAATCGTAGTGCCGCGCGGCGGGCGCGACCTCCTGCACCTCGTCGGCGACTTCAGTGAGGTCGGCCGGCTCCAGCTCCAGGGTGAAGGTCGATCCCTTGCCGAGCTGTGACGACAGCCGCACCTCGTGCCCGAGCTCGCTGGCGAAGCGGCGGACGATGGAGAGGCCGAGCCCGAAGCCGGCTTGGTCGGCCGCGTTGGCATCGCCGCGCTGGAATTCGCGGAAGATCGCCTCCTGCTGCGCCTGCGCGATCCCGGGTCCGGTGTCGGAGACCTGGACGCAGATCTGCCCGCTGCGCGGCCGGCATCCGATCACGACGCCGCCGCTGCGGGTATAGCGAATGGCATTGGCGAGCAGGTTCTGCAGGATCCGCCGCAGCATCATCGCGTCCGACATCACCGCGAGCTGAGAGGGGCGGATGCGCAAGGACAGGCCTTGCCGCGCGGCGATCGGCTCGAACTCGTTGCGGAGCTGCTCGAACAGGGGGGCCAGCGCGATCGCGCGCACGTCGGGCTTGAGCGCGCCGGAATCGAGCTTGGCGATCTCCAGCAGCGAGCGCAGCAGGTCCTCCAGCATCACCAGCGAGCGGCTCGCCTGGTCGATCAGCACGCCCGCTTCCTGCGACTCCATCATCTCCGTCAGTGCGGACAGGGTCAGGCGCGCCGCGTTGAGCGGCTGCAACAGATCGTGGGTGACCGAGATCAGCACGGAGGATTTCAGCGAGCTTGCCGCCTCTGCCTGCTGCTTGGCGCGGTAGAGTCCCTCATTGGCGCGCTCGACCGAATGCAGCGCCTCGCGCAATTGGTGCGTCCGGTCCCGAACCTTGTTGTCGAGCGCGATGGCGGTTTCGAACAATGAAAAGGCGTTGAGCTGCTGGTCCATCGAGCGCTCGACGCGCGACATCAGCGCGGCATTGATCTTCCTCAACTTGGCGGCCTCGCGCCTAAGCTGGTCGACCGCATCGGGGCCCTGCCACATGTCCGTCACGACGGGCGTCTTCCGATCGCAACTCCCGTGAAGGTCTGGTTCACATGCATGGAGCCGAACTGCTCGCCGTAAGTGTGAAAGCCGACCACACGGTTCTGCCGGTACAGTTCTGACATGTCGCGGGCGAGCTGATGCTGCTCGGCATCGAGCCGGCGGAGCAGGCATTCGAAGCCGATATAGAGCGAGACGTCTCCGATCTGGTCGCGGATGTCGGCGAACGTCTCGCGGGCCGCGCCGACCAGGCTTCGCGAGGTCGCGGCGGTCAGCACCATGCCCTCGTCGATGGCGCAGAAGAAATGCAAGGAGCCGTCCGGCTCGACGCGCTGGATCGAGCGTGCGTAATAGGCGCCGCCGACGCGCACGAGGACCGGATGCGAGGCGAAGGAGAACGGATCGAGCTTGGCATCCATGATGCCGACCACGCGCGAATATTCTTGCGCGGCAGGCTCTGCGTTCAACTCCCGGACCATGCGGTTTTCGATGTCGGCCTCGGTCACCACCATCTTCTGCGCCTGCGGCTCGAAATTGTCGCACTTGAAGACGCGGAACGGCAACGAGGTGTTCAGCAGGATCAACAGGGCAGCATTGCTGTGTGCCTTGCCGTCGAAAAACACGAACGTCTTCTCGAAGCGCAGCCCGTCGCCTGCCGACCCGCCGACGACCGGAATGTCGTCCAGCGATGCATAGATCGCGGACATCACCGCTTCTTCGCGGCGGCACAGGCCGTCGATCAGGACTAGGCCGAAGGGACTGCCGCGCTCGACCTGCGGCGTGGCCCGCAACAGCTCGTGCCGGAGCTCGCCGCCGATCCTGCGGCCGTCCTCGACGCGGAAGCTGTCGAGATTGAAGATCGGCCGCACCACCGCGGAAAAGTCCGCGCGGCTGAACGCCAGCGCCACGACGCTGTTCTCGTCCCAGCCGTCAGGAGCAAGCTCGCCCGCGGTGGTACAGCCGCAGACTTGTGTGTCGTCGAATTGGCGGCTGATCTCCGCGATGAAGCGATCGGGGTCGTAGCTGGGGGAGACGAACACCAGGATCAGCGCCAGCCCGTCGGACGGGAGCTGGGCCGCCAGCTCGGCCACGGCGTCATCGACGCTCGCGGCCTTCGACTTGGCCACGGCAACGCCAGACGCACCGCCAAACCGAAAATCGGTTTGCCCCACTCCGTTTCTCCCTTAAGGCTCGGTCTGATGCCAAGTGCCTGATAATTATCGAGAGTAGGGCGTTTTCCGGTGAGCCGCAACACGGCAGCCGCTCCCCGCAAGCCCGGTCGGATTTACCACCCCTTGAGGATTCTGCCCTAATTTTCTGCAACGTTCGGAAAGGGCTGCTTCCGGGCCGCAGAATCACATGAGCTGGGGGTTGGGAATGTCCGGGCGTACCGCGTCGCCGTCGAAGCGTGCACTATTTCCGACCCTCAAGTTCCGCGCAAAGATCATACTCGGCTTCGCCGCCGTCCTGGTGATCTCCGCCGGCAGCATGGCGTTTTCCTATTTCGGCTTCGAGCGGGTCGCCGACGGGGTCGGATCGTACCGCAGCAGCGTGTCGGAGGCCGATCTCGCCCGTAACATCGATCGCGAGCTGCTCGCCTATCGTTCGGCCGTCAAATATTTCGTCGTCACCGGCAAGGAAGACGACGCCAAGGCGGTGCTCGATGCCGAGGCCAGCCTGAAGAATGCCATCGACCAGGCCGTCAAGGCCGCCACCAAGCCGCCGCGGCAGGAAAGCCTCGGCAAGCTCGCCAAGGAGTTCTCCAACTTCTCCGCCACCTTCGCCAAGGTGCTCCAGGCCAAGCGCGACAGCGCGCTGCTGGTGCAGAACCAGCTCCAGCGCCAAGCCAATCTCCTGAAGTACAAGCTCGACGACATCGGCAACAACGCCTCCGACGCCGAAGCGCAGGCGATCGAGTTCGGCACCAAGCAGGTCAACGCCCAATTCCAGACCGCAAGCGCTGCAGCCACCCAGTTCGTGCTGACGTCCGATCAGGCGATCGCGAACAGCGCCCTCGCGCGGCTGAAATTCGTCGAGAACTCGCTGGGTGCGGTCTATTCCATGGACGACAAGATTGTCGCTGGCCTCAAGGAGGCCAAGTCCATCCTCGGCGCCTATCGCGAGGCGTTGGAGAAGTTGATCGCCAACGCCAAGCTGGTCGATGGCCTCGTCACGGAGATGAGCGGCTCGGCCGGCGCGATCCAGCAAGGCGCCACCGCCATGAAGGCGGACCTCGTCGCCGAGCAGCAGCGGCTGGATTCGGAGTCGGCGGCGACCATCGGGCAGACCGAGCAGCTGGTGCTGATGCTGGCCGTCGGCGGCACGCTGTTAGGCGCGGTCCTCGCCTTCCTGCTCGGCACCGGCATCTCGCGGCCGATGATTGCGATGTGCAAGGCGATGCGCGAGCTCGCCTCGGGCAATTTCGACGTCGTGCTGCCGGGTCTTGGCCGCAAGGACGAGATCGGCGAGATGGCCGGCGCGGTCGAGGAGTTCAAGATCCAGGCCGTCGCGAAGGCCGAGCGCGACGCCGCCGCCAGCGAAGTGCAGAACCGCGAGCAGGCCGCAAGCCGCCGCGCCGAGCTGATCCGCTTTGCCGACGATTTCGAGAGCGCGGTCGGCGCCATCGTCTCCAACGTCTCGGCCTCGGCCGTGCAGCTGGAATCGGCCGCCTCGACGCTGACCCGCACCGCCGAGACCACGCAGAGCCTGTCGAGCCAGGTCGCCGGCGTCTCCGAGCAGGCCTCCTCCAACATGCAGTCGGTCGCGACCGCGACCGAAGAGCTCTCGGCCTCGGTCGAGGAGATCGGCCGCCAGGTGCGCGATTCCAGCCGCATCGCAGAGGCTGCCGTCATGCAGGCCAAGGAGACCAACGGCCGCATCGGCAAGCTGTCGCACGCGGCACAGCAGATCGGCGAGGTGGTCAAGCTGATCACCGCCATCGCCGAGCAGACCAATCTGCTCGCGCTCAACGCCACCATCGAGGCCGCCCGCGCCGGTGAAGCCGGCCGCGGCTTCGCCGTGGTTGCGAGCGAGGTGAAATCGCTGGCAAGCCAGACCGCGAAGGCGACCGACGAGATCTCCTCGCACATCACGGGCATGCAGGGCGCCACCGCCGAATCGGTCGCCGCGATCAAGGAGATCGGCGCGACGATCGGCCAGATCTCGTCGATCTCGACCTCGATCGCGAGCGCGGTGGAGCAGCAGGGCGCCGCCACCCAGGAGATCGCCCGCAGCGTCCAGACCGTCGCGCAGGGCACCCAGACCGCGGCCACCGATATCGGCGAGGTCAACCGCGGCGCCGCCGAGACCGGCTCGGCCTCGGAAGAGGTGCTGAACTCGGCCAAGACGCTGTCGAGCGAAAGCACCCGTCTTCGCGCCGAGCTCGACCGCTTCATGGCGAACATCAGGGCGGCGTAGTAAAGCGCACCTTAACAAATCCCTACGTCACCTAACCGCCAGTTGCGGCGCCACAAGTTTACCGCAGCTTATCCTTTGCCGGTTACCGTGCACACGAGTCGGAAGCGGGCTGCTTCCCGGCTGCGCCTGGTTTTCCGCGAATGGAATGGGGTGGGGGAATGTCGGTCACGTCCAAATCGAGCCAATCGAAGTCGCGCCAATCGAAGCTGCCAACGCTGCGTTTTCGCGCAAAAATCATCCTCGGCTTCGTGGCGGTGCTCGCCATCCTCGCCGTCAGCATGGCGTTCGCCTATTTCGGCTTCGAGCGGATCGCAGGCGCTGTGGCCTCCTACCGCACCAGCGTAGCGGAAGCCGATCTGGCGCGGACGGTCGATCGCGAGCTGATCTCCTATCAGGGGCTGGCACGGGCCTATACCCTGACCGGCGCGGCTGATGACGAGACCGCGGCCAAGGCCGCTGAAGGAAATCTGAAGAGCGCGATCGCCAAATCGATGGCCGCCACCACGGGCGCGGCTCGCCGCGAGCAGGTCGGCAAGCTCGAGGCCGAGTTCCAGAGCTTTACAAAAGTCTTCAGCGAGATCATCACGCTGACGCGCGAGAACAACAAGATCGCGGCCGACGAGCTCAACAGTGTCGGCAACAAGATCCGCTTCAAATTCGACGATCTCGCCGACACCGCGGCGCTGGCGGGTCTCTCCTCGGTGCAGACCACGGCCAAGGACATCACCTCGCAATATCTGGCGGTCTCGACCTCGGTCAGCGCTTTCGTCGCCAAGCCGGAGCCGAAGACCGCCGACGGCGTGATCGCCCGCATCAAGTTCCTCGAGACGCTGCTGGTCTCTGTCTACGCGAACGACCAGAAGATCACCGATCGCGTCAAGGAGATCGGCGATCTCTTGAAGCAGTACCGCACCTCGTTCGCAAAGCTGACCGAGAACGTGAAGGTCATCGTCAAGCTGAACGGCGAGATGACCAAGACAGCGGCGACCATCCTCAAGCTCTCGGCCGAGCTGCGTTCGGATCTCACCGCGGACCAGCAACGCATCGAGGCGAGCGCCAATGCGACGATCGTAGAGACCCAGCAGCTGATGCTGATGATGGCGCTCGGCGGGCTGGCCATCGGCATCGTGCTGGCCTTGTGGCTCGGCAACGGCATCTCGCGGCCGATGATCGCGATGTGCAAGGCGATGCGGGAGCTCGCCTCGGGCAATTTCGATGTCGTGTTGCCGGGCCTGGGGCGCACGGACGAGATCGGCGAGATGGCCGGCGCGGTCGAGGAGTTCAAGATCCAGGCCGTTGCAAAGGCCGAGCGCGACGCCGCCGCCAGCGAAGTGCAGAACCGCGAGCAGGCCGCAAGCCGCCGCGCCGAACTGATCCGCTTTGCCGACGATTTCGAGAGCGCGGTGGGTGCCATCGTCTCCAACGTCTCGGCCTCCGCCGTGCAGCTGGAATCGGCCGCCTCGACGCTGACCCGCACCGCCGAGACCACGCAGAGCCTGTCGAGCCAGGTCGCCGGCGTCTCCGAGCAAGCCTCCTCCAACATGCAGTCGGTCGCGACCGCGACCGAAGAGCTCTCGGCTTCGGTCGAGGAGATCGGCCGCCAGGTGCGCGATTCCAGCCGCATCGCAGAGGCTGCCGTCATGCAGGCCAAGGAGACCGACGGCCGCATCGGCAAGCTGTCGCACGCGGCACAGCAGATCGGCGAGGTGGTCAAGCTGATCACCGCCATCGCCGAGCAGACCAATCTGCTCGCGCTCAACGCCACCATCGAGGCCGCCCGCGCCGGTGAAGCCGGCCGCGGCTTCGCCGTGGTTGCGAGCGAGGTGAAGTCGCTGGCAAGCCAGACCGCGAAGGCGACCGACGAGATCTCCTCGCACATCACGGGCATGCAGGGCGCCACCGCCGAATCGGTCGCCGCGATCAAGGAGATCGGCGCGACGATCGGCCAGATCTCGTCGATCTCGACCTCGATCGCGAGCGCGGTGGAGCAGCAGGGCGCCGCCACCCAGGAGATCGCCCGCAGCGTCCAGACCGTGGCGCAGGGCACCCAGACCGCGGCCACCGATATCGGCGAGGTCAACCGCGGCGCTGCCGAGACCGGCTCGGCCTCCGAAGAGGTGCTGAACTCGGCCAAGACACTATCGAGCGAAAGCACCCGCCTTCGCGCCGAGCTCGACCGCTTCATGGAGAATATCCGCGCGGCGTAGGTTCGCTGCTCCTGTAGCTCGCGGTCCCGAAGGGCCGCGCTATCGCCTTACACTCCGCTGTCCGGAACGACAGCGGAGTGAGTTCATTCCCTTCCGAACGCCCGCTTCAGCTCGACCTTCGCGCGCTCCAGTCGCGTGCGCTGCGTCTTGGGCAGCGTCTTGCCGGCGCGGTTGATGTAGAAGGTCAGCATCGACAGCGCCGACCGATAGGCGCCGGTCTTGCGTCGCGAGCTGCGCTCGGCCGAGCGCTTCAGCGAGGCCGCAATCCTCTTCGCGCTGGTCAGCTTGAACACCCCTTGCTTGAGGTCGAGCGCATCGCTCTCCTCCGTCACGCGCTGCGACCAGCGCCTTGTGGCGCGTTTGGTGCTCTTGTGCGCGGTCCCGCTCCGCCGGGTGTTTGCCTTGCGTGCCGTCTTGCGCGGGCTGCTGTTTCGAGAATGTGTCGTCTTTCTGACCTGAGCCATGCGCCAACTCCTTGCGGGTCCAGCGGAAACGAGCGGTGCTCGCTGGCGTTCCCGCGGGAACCCGGCCCCCTCGCAAACGTTGTCGCAGGTGGCAGGCAGAATGCCGCACCCCGATGATCGGATCGACCCCGTCCACGTCATGTGAGCCGGGGCCGCTTCCATTGATCAGACGCAACAATCCGATGGAACTGCAGCAGAGCCCAGCGCTGAACTATGCACCCGTAGTCTCGGCGGCGGCCGTGACCGACCGCATCGTCGAGACCAGCATTCCCTCGCGGCTCGATGCGCTGCCGTGGAGCGGTTTTCACACCCGCGTCGTGCTCGCGCTGGGCATCACCTGGATTCTCGACGGCCTCGAGGTGACGCTTGCGGGTGCGCTCTCCGGTGCGCTGAAGCAAAGCCCATCGATGCAGTTCTCCAATCTCGATCTCGGCATCGCCAACTCCGCCTATCTCGCGGGCGCCGTGCTCGGTGCGCTCGGCTTCGGCTGGCTGACCGACCGTATCGGCCGCAAGAA
The DNA here is from genome assembly GCF_020193935.1 of Bradyrhizobium sp. NBAIM08. Taxonomy (NCBI): domain Bacteria; kingdom Pseudomonadati; phylum Pseudomonadota; class Alphaproteobacteria; order Hyphomicrobiales; family Nitrobacteraceae; genus Bradyrhizobium; species Bradyrhizobium sp. NBAIM08. The sequence goes on from NZ_JADYVR010000010.1 coordinate 85,717, forward strand.
GCTGTTCTTCATCACGCTGGCGCTCTACCTCTCGGCAACGGCCGCAACCGCGCTGTCATGGGATGTCGCGAGCTATGCGCTGTTCCGCTTTCTCACCGGCGCCGGCATCGGCGGCGAGTACACAGCGATCAACTCGACGATCCAGGAGTTGGTGCCCGCACGCTATCGCGGCTGGACCGATCTTGTGATCAACGGCAGCTTCTGGATCGGGGCTGCGATGGGCGCAGTGGCGGCCATCGTGCTGCTCGATCCCGCAGTATTCGCTCCCGATCTCGGCTGGCGCCTGGCCTATCTGATCGGCGCCGCCCTCGGCCTCGTCGTGCTCTTGATGCGGATGTGGATCCCGGAAAGTCCGCGCTGGCTGATGATTCATGGTCGTCCCGACGAGGCCCATGCCATCGTCGACGGGATCGAGCGGTCGGTGATCGGGCACGACCAGGATACGAGCGACGGACGCTTCACCAAGATCCGCCTGAAGATGCGCGATCACACGCCGATCCCCGAGGTGGTCCACACCTTGTTTTCGGTCTATCGCCGGCGCGCATTGGTCGGCCTCGTTCTGATGAGCGCGCAGGCATTCTTCTACAACGCCATCTTCTTCACCTTCGCGCTGGTGCTGACCGATTTCTACGGCATCAAGGCCGACCACGTCGGCTGGTACTTGCTGCCGTTCGCGGCCGGCAATTTCCTCGGGCCGCTGCTGCTCGGCCGCTTGTTCGATACGCTGGGACGCCGCACCATGATCACGTTCACCTATGGCGCATCGGGCCTGTTGCTGGCGCTATCAGGCTATCTGTTCTCGATCGGTGTCCTGAGCGCGCAGGGGCAGACCATCGCCTGGATGGTGATCTTCTTCTTCGCCTCGCCCGCCGCGAGCGCGGCCTATCTCACCGTCAGCGAGACCTTTCCCCTCGAGGTTCGCGCGCTGGCGATCGCGGTGTTCTATGCGGTCGGCACCGGCATCGGCGGCGTGATCGGGCCGGCGTTTTTCGGCGCGCTGATCGACACGGGATCGCGCACCAGCGTATTCGCCGGCTATCTGCTGGGGGCCGTCCTGATGATCGCGGCTGCGATCGTGGCGTGGCGCTATGCCGTCGCCGCCGAGCGCAAATCGCTCGAACACATCGCGCGGCCGCTCGCCTTTATGGAGTAGACTGATGAAATCGGAACTTGCGGAAATGGCGTTGGACCAGAAGCTCACCATACCTGATGACGACGAGACGCCGGAAACGGTGCCGGTGCCGCATGCGTTGGTGCCGCATCTCGATGAAATCGCCATTCTGCTCGACATCGATGGCACGCTGCTTGAGCTGATGCCGACGCCGCGCGAGGTGTGGGTGCCGCCGGGCCTGTCGGAAACGCTGAAAGCTTTGACCGAGCGCACCTCGGGGGCGCTGGCGCTAGTCAGCGGCCGCTCGCTCAACGACATCGACCTGATCTTCGCGCCCGACGTGTTCCGCGCCGTCGCCGGTCATGGCGCGGAGATGCGGCTGGCGGTGGACAGTGAAGCGGATGCCCTGCACGCGCCGCCGCTCGACAAGGAGCTGAAGCGGCGCCTCGCCGCCATCGCCAAGCTCAGCCCTGGAATCCTGCTCGAGGACAAGGGCTATTCGCTCGCGCTGCATTACCGCCTGGCGCCGCATGCGGAGAAGGCGATCTACGAATCCGTCTCACTGATCCGCGCCGATCTGCCCAATGCGCCGATCGAGGTGCTGCCGGGCAAGTTCGTCTGCGAGATCAAGCATTCCGGATTCACCAAGGCGAGCGGCGTGCGCGAGTTGATGAAGCGCGCGCCGTTCAAAGGACGTCGTCCGCTGTTCATCGGTGACGACGTCACCGATGAGACCGTGTTCGCGATCATGCCCGACATGGACGGGCTGGCGTTCTCGGTCGGCCGCCGCGCCATGGGCGTGAATGGCCACTTCGATGCGCCGGCGGATGTGCGTGCGTTCCTTGCGCACCTGCTCGATCCCAGGTGAAACCAAGGCAGCGTCATCTCGCAGACACAAAGGCTTGCATCGCAGCGCCATTGCGCGGTGCGATGCATGCTGCGCAACAGGACCGGAAACGCTGTCTTTGCAGCGAAATGACTGGGTTCCACGAGCGAAACCAGTTCCAACGCGCACGCCCGATTTTGGTTTCAATTGGTTGAAACGATGATCAGGAACCATATTGATGAACGGCAGTTAAATGGGGCGGAATGAACAGGAGGGGACGACCTGTGAACTTGATCGTCGTTTCAAATCGCGTCGCCCGCGGCAAACCCAACGAGCCCATGACGGGCGGCCTTGCGGCGGCATTGCTTCCCGTTGTGGAACATTCTGGTGCGATCTGGGTCGGTTCCTCCGGCCGGGTGCGTGATGGCCACCAGAAGGAGCCGTTCGCCGAGATCGAGGCGCTCGGGACAGGCGCGATTGCGACGTTGGATCTGCCGGCGGCCCATTACGGCGGATACTACGAAGGCTTTGCCAATTCGGCGCTGTGGCCGGCGCTGCATTCGCGCAGCGACCTGATCCGCGTCTCGCGCGAGGACTATGTCAGCTATCGCGAGGTCAACGCCTTCATGGCGCGCGCCTTGATGCGTTTCCGCAAAGCCCGGACTGCGTTCTGGGTTCAGGACTATCATTTCCTCGCGCTTGGTGCCGAGCTGCGCGAGCTCGGCGTCGATGATCCCATCGGCTTCTTCCTGCATACGCCGTGGCCCGTCACTGCTGTGATGCAGGGCGTACCCAACCATCGCGAGCTGATCACCGCGATGCTGGCCTATGATCTGCTCGGCTTCCAGACCGAGGAAGATCGGCAGAACTTCCTCGGCTATGTCGGCGCCGAGCTCGGCCTCACCATCGAGGACGGGGTCGTGGTCTCGCAGCATGGGCGCACGCGCTGTGAAGTTTTCCCGATCGGCATCGATGCGGAGAAGTTCGCCGCCTATGCCGCGAAGTCGGCCGCGCATCCGGATGTGTCGCGCCTGCGCCGCAGCCTCAACGGCGAGCGCCTCGCGATCGGCGTCGACCGGCTCGACTATTCCAAGGGTCTCGTCAACCGAATCAGCGCATTCGACCGGCTCTGGACCGAGCAGCCGCAGTTTGCGCGCAGCATCTCGCTGCTCCAGATCGCCAATCCCTCGCGCGGCGGCATCGAGGCCTATGGCAATCTCCAGAACGAGGTCGCGCGCCTCGTCACCGACGTCAACGGCCGCCACGGCGAGGTCGACTGGACGCCGATCCGCTATTTGAACAAAGGCTTCAGCCAGGCCGTGCTCGCCGGTCTCTACCGCACCGCGCAGGTCGGCGTGGTGACGCCCCTGCACGACGGCATGAACCTCGTCGCCAAGGAATACGTCGCCGCGCAAAATCCCGCCGATCCCGGCGTGCTGGTGCTGTCGAAGTTCGCCGGCGCCGCCAACGAGCTCGACGCTGCGCTGCTGGTCAATCCGCACGATATCGACGGCATGGCCCGCGCGGTCGCGGTCGCGGCATCCATGCCGCTCACCGAGCGCAAGATGCGCTGGGATGCGATGATGAAGAAGCTGCGCGGCCACACCATCCAGCAATGGTCCGCCGATTTCGTCGCCGAGCTCGAGAAGTGCCGCACCGAGAAGGCCGCCGTGGCGCCGCTCGCGGCCCAGCCGCCGCAGGCGCTGCGCTGGTTGAAGTCGGCGATCTCAGGCGTGCGGTTGATCTAATCTCAGCTTGGCTCGATCTCACCCTCTCCCCTTGTTGTGGGAGAGGGTGGCATAGGGGGCCTCTGGCCGCCGTTCTTAAGAACGCCGATGCTTTGCATCTGCTATGGCGACAGCGGCGAGACGGGTGAGGGGTGTCTCTCCACGCGTGAACGTCTCGCAGCAAGATTCGTGGATGCAACCCCTCATCCGGCGCTTCGCGCCACCTTCTCCCGCAAGGGGAGAAGGCAAGAGCGCCCCTCAATAGCAATACGACACGCCGTCCAGGATCGCGCATTGCCGCTTGTTCGGCGCGTTCGGATTATCCAGCGGCACCACGCCCTTGCCCTGGCCGACGAACACGCCGGTCCCGACACGCACCGAGCTCTTGTTGCCGATGATCACGCTCTGATGCGGCGTCGAGCTGGAGCGGGTTCCGTCCGGCCAGAGGATGGTATCGCCTGAAAGCACCCCGCGCCGGCCGTCGTCGCAGCTGACGTCGACCCCCTGCCGGGTGCAGACCTGTGCCAGGGCCGGCGCGGCAAGGGCGGAGCCGAGGGTCGAAATCAGGCTCAGGGCGGCGATGGTCTTGCGGATGGTCATGGCGTCCCGGTCGTGTGTGGCGGCTTGCCGTGAATCGTCGCGCCAGGGCCGCCCGCGGTTCAGCCCCGCGGCCGCTTCGGGTGCCCGCGGAGCCGGATATTGTGCTGCAAATACAGTAAGTTGCGGAAAAATCGCCCGATATCTCCGCGATCCCTTGCAAAATCGTCGGCGCCCCTTCAAGAGAGGGCGCTCCGGAGAGATGGCCGAGTGGCTTAAGGCGCACGCTTGGAAAGCGTGTGTGCGGGAAACCGTACCGTGGGTTCGAATCCCACTCTCTCCGCCATCCGCTCAAATCAATCGCGCCGGCTTATTTGCCTTCGGGGCCAGCAATCGTCGCCAAGCGTCCGAGCAGGGCCGCCTCGGCCCTGGAAGTCAGACGGTAGCCTTCCGCCATCTCGGCCATGTCGCCGCGGGCGACGCACGCGTCCCACCAGTCCCTCACAAAGCCCTCGGCGTACCCGCGCGTGTTGAAGCCGTAAGGTTCGGTGACTAGGTCGAAAGCGATCATCAGCTCGTAACAAGGCGAGTCGTAGGAGGTGCCGGTCTCGGACCGGCCCAAGAAAGCTTCGAAGGATCTGGCCGTACGAAGGCTCGAATAAAGCCAGAACATCAGTCCATACATCAGATGTGAGCGCTCCTCGTCGTGCAGGGCAAAGAAGCCTTTCTCGTCCACGATCTGCCGGGCCAAGGTGCGCAACATTCGCTCGCCGTGCGGCAGACGGTCGCCGACGGCGGCCAAGGCTCGCACCACGATTGGCGATAACGTTCCCCGCTCGACGGTCGCGATCGCAGCGGCCCGATCCTCCTCAGCAGTGTCGTACTCGGACTCCTCGACCAAGCCGCGAATGAAGGTCTCGAAGTCCGGCGCGACGACGACGATACGGCAGTCATCCTCCTGGTCGACGTACACGACCTGCGGCTCGCCCCGCTTTCCGCAGCTCCGGTAGTCCAGCATGATCAGTTCGTGGCCGCCGGCCGGCGTGTCAGCGATTCCGACGCCAATCGGCGGGTAGCCCCATTCCTCGATCATGAACTTGGCGCCAAACTTCCCGGCGAGTGAATAGGTGGACGTACGGCCAAGAGCGAAGAGCCCCTCGATAGCCACGTGGTCCTCCGCCCAGCCTGTACGCTCCTTCATTGGATGGCAGTTGCGCTTGACCATTCCGCCATTGTGGCGCCGTGCGAGGTCGACATAGGCCGCCGGCAGTCGATACCCTCCGATTTCATGCTCAATGGAGGCGATCAGCTCGTCGGTCGGCGGAGGCTCGACATAGTTCTCCAGGGAATACGGACAGTCATTCCAGAAGCCTTCGAAGTCAAAGTCGTCAAAGAGCCGTTTCGTCGCCATCTTCATTACCTCGTCATGTTACGAGGCGTGTCTAAGCGCCCAGTAGCCAGGACCGTTGATTGCCGCCCTTCGGAATGAAAACAGCTTATACGTCAATCTGGATTGACTGACACTCTCTCCGCCATTTGCTGCCGCTCATAACGGTTTGGTTGCAGGCTCGAGTCCCGCCGGTGCGGTTGAGGCGCTTAGTTGCTTTCATTGCTGGGCAGCGGCTTCATATTCGTGGGGTCATGCCCTCAGGAGCTTATTCCGTGCCGCAAGCGATCCTATCCGCGCAGAGCCGACCCCTCCGTTCCCCTGCCGAGTTCGCCTCCATCATCATAAGCGCCTATGAGCGCATCGAGCGGGACCGGCACCGCAATTGCTGGATCTATGTGCGGCCCATGGAAGAAGCGCTGGCTGAGGTTGATGCCCTTGTGCAACGAGCGGAAGAGGGTGAAGTCCTGCCGCTCCTTGGCGTGCCATTCGGCGTCAAGGACAATATTGACGTTGAGGCCATGCCAACGACAGCAGCCTGCCCGTCATTCGAATATAGGGCTGCGCAATCGGCTAGATGCGTCGAGAAATTGGCGGCCGCGGGTGCGATCTGTCTTGGCAAAACCAACCTGGATCAGTTCGCAACCGGACTGTCCGGCGCCCGCTCCCCCTACGGCGCCTGTTCCAGTGCGGCGGACGATCTGTATGTCTCCGGCGGTTCGAGCTCCGGCTCGGCTGCTGCCGTAGCATCCGGCCATGTTGCCTTCGCTCTCGGCACAGATACCGGCGGCTCAGGCCGGATTCCCGCAGGTTTCAACGGAATCATCGGGATCAAGCCAACCGTCGGCCTCGTCTCGTCCCGGGGACTTGTGCCGAACTGTCCGACGCTCGATTGTCCCTCGATCTTCTGCAATTCCATTGCCGAAGGTCGAATTCTGCTCGGGTTGATCGAAGGATTCGACGACAGTGATCCCTTTAGCCGCCAACGGATTGCCACGTCCTTCCCACCTCCTCGCAAATTCCGGTTCGGCCAGGTCCCTGTCGGTCATCTCAATTCATTCGGCATGCCGGAATGCGATGACCTCTACAGGCAGGCCTGCACGAGGCTTTCGGGATTGGGAGGTCAAGCCAGGAACATTGACTTCGCGCCTTTCGCCGAAGCCGGTGAAATGCTCTTTTCAGGGCCTTGGATTGCCGAACGTCATGCGGCGATCAGCAAGCTCATGAACATCGATCATGGAGACCTGCTTGACGTCATCCGCAACGTGCTGAGCGGAGCTGCCCGGTTTTCCGCAACAGATGCATTCGCCGCGCAACATCGACTTTGGAAGCTGCGACGCCAGATCCAAACGCTTTTCGAGGAGATCGATGTTCTGGTGGTACCGACCGCGCCACGCCCCTTCACGATTGCGGAGATGATGGAAGATCCCATCACGCTCAACAACCGCCTCGGTTACTACTCCTATTTTGCCAATCTCGTGGACTTGTGCGCGGTGTCGGTTCCCAATGCAACGCTCGGCAACGGCATGCCGATGGGTATCACTTTGCTGGCACCTGCGTGGCGCGACCATGTTGTTCTCGACCTTGCCGAACGATGGCTGCCCGATGCGAAGGCCAGACTGTTCGATCTAAAGGAATATCCGAAGGCCGCCTCCTAGACCACTTCGAGATCGAGGGCGCGCAGATTGAGGATCACAATCAGGCCCCGGTGATAACGGATGACGCCTCTTGCCTGCATGCGGGAAAGCTGCACCGTCACCCATTGGCGGGTTGAGCCGATCAGATTGGCGAGATCACCATGCGTGAACGGGATCCCGATCACGATCTCGCGGCCCTGCTGCGAACCGTAGATCTTCGAGAGGAAGACCAACAGACGATGCAGCCGCTCGGTCACCGAGCGGGTCCCCAGCATTTGCGCCATGGCCGAGTAGCACCGTGCCTTGAAGGCGAGCGCATCCAGCAGCGCGACTGCGATACTTGCCGATTGAAGCGCCAGCGCACGCAGGGCTGGGCCGGGCAAGAACGTCACTCGGCTTCGTTCCACTGCAACCGAAGACCATACGTGGGCACCAGCACCGAACAGATCGGGGCCGCCGACGAAGTTGCCGGCAAACCAGTAGGCCAGCGTCACCTCGCGTCCGGAAGGCGCCGCGTAGTAGCTGCGAATACGCCCCTCTTCGATCAGATATATGCCGTTCTGCAGATCGCCCTGACGCCAGACATGGATGCCTGCCTGCAGAACCTCCTCGCGTCCGATGGCGAGGACACGGCGCCGGTCAGCCTCACACAACGGATCCAACAAGCTCGGCAGGGACCCGACCAGAGCATCCGATCCCGCCAGCATGATGCCGGTCGCATTCCTGAGACTTGCCGCTGACATCTGCTCGCTCCCCTGCCGCCGCAGGGGAAAGCTATTCAAGAGCCGTGCCAGAACATATCGTCAGGCGCCTACGTCTTGATTTCCATCTGCTCGAAGGCCCTGCGGCCTTCCGAGCGGATCAGGTCAAGGCAATCCCGCTTGAGGGCGAGATAGGCGGCCTCCGCGACGATGGCGCTGGAGCGCGGCCGCGGCAGGCTCACCTGAAGATCCCTGAGGATGCGGCCAGGCCCGGCGCTCATGATCAGCACACGGTCAGAGAGAAGGATCGCTTCATCGATGTCGTGTGTGACGAAGACGATTGTTGCATTGATCCGCTCGCGGAGCTCGAGCAGATTGTCCTGCATGACCGCCCGGGTCTGCGCATCCAGCGCTCCGAACGGCTCGTCCATCAACAGGACACGCGGTTGATTGGCGAGGGCACGGGCAATCGCAACCCGCTGCTGCATGCCCCCGGATAGCGTGTGCGGATATGCCGACGCAAATCTGGTCAGGCCGATCATCTCGATGAGGCCGTCGGCAATCCGCAGCGCCTCCGCTTTCGGCTTGCCGAGAGCGCGGGGCCCGTGCGCGATATTCCGGCGCACCGATTTCCACGGAAACAGATGTGGCTGCTGGAAGACCATTCCGATCTCGGGTCGTGGCTTGCGCATTGCTTCGCCGGCCATGAGCACCTGGCCTCCGAACGGCCGCTCGAGGCCGGCCATTGCATTCAGCAGCGTGGACTTGCCGCAGCCGGATGGACCGACGATCGAGACGAATTCCCCCTGGGCTACTGCCAGGGATACGCGGTCGACTGCGATGACCTGCCCGCTCGGCGCATCGAAGACGATGCTCAAATCCTCGACCCGGATGATCGCCTGACACGCCGCGGCGGACGGCGGGTACGTATCCACGAGCCTGAGCGGCTGGTCTGGACGAAGCAGGCTAGGGGTCATCGCCACCACACGGCACGTTCGGCAAGAATCGCGAAGGAACGGTCGGCGACGAAGGAAAGCAGTCCGAGAGCCGCCAGCCCGCCCATGACCTGACCCGTTTGCATGTTCTGTTGCGCAATTTCGATACGATAAACGATACCGGCGAACGCTCCTGCCAACTCGGCGGCGACCAGCGTGTAGAAGGAGATGCTCACCGCGGTTCGAAGACCGACCGTGATATAGGGCAGCGCGCCAAGAAGGACGATCTCCCACAGCATCTGCGGTTGCGGCGTGCCGAGCATCTGGGCGGCTCGGATAAGTCCGTGGTCGACTTTCTGCACCCCGATGTGGGTCGCGAGCCATACCGTGAAGAACACGCCCCAAACGACCAGGAAAAGCTTGCCTGTTTCCGAGAGGCCAAACCAAAGGATGACGATCGGCACGAAGGCGATGGGAGGAATTGGACGAAGGATGTGAAACAAGGGCGAAAGCAGGCTGGACACCAGTCGAAATCGGCCGGTCAGGATGCCGAGCACGATTCCGCCCGCGGCCCCGATGGCAAATCCCGCGGCCACGCGCGCGAGGCTCGCCATCAGGTCGGCGAAGAATTGTCCGCTGCGAATCCATTCGAGAACGGCAACGGCGACGGTCGATGGCGGCGGAAACAGCACGGTGTTCACGATGCCGGAGCGCGCAACCAGTTCCCACATGCCTGTGAAGGCGGGCACGGAGAGGACGGCGACCAGTACGCTCAGCCGTTCGGTCGCGCTGCTGCGTCTGCCGACGCTCACGGGCGTGCCCCCAGCGTGACGCGAGCTGAATCGAGCGCCTTCAGCGGCGCCGTCACCAGGACTTTCGTGAAATCGGGCATGCTCGCTCCAGGGGGATGATTGCCGGTCTCGAGCCGCCAGGCGGCATGGGTTTTCAGAGTCGTGAGAATCCTGTCGTCGAGGCGCACATGGTAGACGTAGTCCGTCCAGATCGACGCCAATTCATCGCGTTTCATCCCCGTCGCCGCTGCGATGACGTCGATTGCTTCACCCGGATTCGCCTTGAGCCAGCCCTCGGCTTCGATGAGGGACGCCAGGAACTTGCTGACGATCGCCGGGTTGGCGGCGAGGTAAGACTGCGTCACGACGATATTGAAGGTCTCCGAGTAGAGACCTTTGGTATCAAGCGGAATCGCGCCTTCGCCGAGAGCCTTCTTCGCATTCGCGACGTGCGGCTCCCAGGTGTCGAATGCGTCGATGCTGCCGGCCGCCATGGCAGGGAGCATCTCCTGCGGTCGCAGGTTGACGAGCGTCACGTCCTTCGAGGTCAGGCCCGCCGCTTTCAACAGAACCGAGGTGTAGACTTCGCTGCCAGTTCCTGCCGTGAAGGCGATTCGCTTTCCACGCAGATCGGCCTTCGTCTTGATCCCGGCAGAAGCTGCGGTCATTGTCTTCAGATCCGAATATTCCATCCCCGCCACGAAGGCGATCGGCTGTTGCGCCATCGCGGCCGCCGTGACCGGCGCCTCGGCTGTTGTCGCGAAATCCGCCCCTCCCCCAAGCACCGTATCGAGGCACTGCTTCCCGCTGGTGAAGTTGGAGACCGAGATGTCGAGCCCGTGCTTGGCGAAAAGGCCCTTCGCATTGGCAACGATCGCCAGTCCCGAGATCGGCCCAAGATTCTGGGCGAGCCGCGCCTTCAGCAATTCCTCGGCCGTCGCGCGCTCGGACGGCGCAAACAGGAAGGACGCAGATAGCACGAACACGGCGAAGCGAAGAGCAGTTGTTGATCGCATGCCAAACCCCTGTGATGCCGGCGATCGGAGGTGATCGGCCTTGACGACAGGATCGTCTGAAGATCGAAGATCATGAAGCAATTAATCGACAAGGCCCTGCTGTCCACTTTTTGCGCAAGCAAAACAGCTTCCGACCGTGATCGGGGCAATAAATTCATCAAGCTGCTCACACCTTGGGCGCAGCATGGCCTGCGGCAGCGGCGCTCTGCTGGCTTTCGCCAAGCCCGACGCCGATTCAATCAGAACCGATCGGGATTTCGGTACCGTTGCGTGCGCGGCGAAACCAGGCCCACGTCTGCCGCGTCACTGCGATGTAGCCCGGGCCCCGATAGACGATCCGATCGGCGACGATCCGGTTCAGTTTCGGCAGCGCATGGAAAGGAATCGAAGGATAGGCATGGTGTTCGACATGATAGGGCATGTTCCATGCGAACCAGCGCACGAACCTGGCGGTATAGGTGGTGCGGGTGTTCTGGAAGGCGCTGCGCGTGCGATCGCAGCCGGTGTGTTCGGCAAGCAGATACGGACGCAGAAACAATTGACCGACGATCACGGGGACGACCCAGACCCACAACAGGATCAAGGTGTGCAACGCGATCGATGCCAGCAACAGCGCGACGTAGCCTGCCAGATGGAGACGCGCCTCTGTCACGACGATGTGGCGTTTATTTTCAGGAATCCATGGTGACGTGGCGTTGCCGGTCAACGCATGGCGAAGCATCAGCCCCACCCGGAAGGCAACCTGCCGCAAGCCGCTGTAGACGATCACCAATTGCGCGTCCGAGGTCGGGATCGGAACCGACAGCAGTTCCGGATCCCTCTTTGGATCCTGCGTATACCGATGATGATCCCAGTGGAATAAACAGTAATATTCGTAGGGCAAGCCGACCGCGAACGAGGAGAGATGACCGAAGACGAGATTAAGCGCCCGGCTGCGAAATGCCGTCTTGTGGGCGGTCTCGTGGACCACCATGAACAGGAATGCGACAAAGTAGCCTTGGACGACCACCAGCGGCAACGCCCAGACGATTCCGTATTGCGATGAGACCAGCCAGATCAGCGCGCCGACAACGACGATCACGCCGTAGTGGCTGGCCGCGCGGATCAGACCCTGCCAATCGGACCGCACCGACAATTCGCGCAGCATGGCTGGAGTCAGCGGCTTCTCTCCGGTGGCAGTGATGGCATTGCTCATGATCGTGGTCGCCTCTTTTTCGGAATCGCACACTTGACCGTGCTCGTGAGGACGCTGGAATTGGCCAAGCACAGGCCGATCCTAGGAAGCGCGGCCGCAATGCAGAAGCAATTTATTTCGCCGGCGTTGGCTCGCCCGGCATCCCTGGACTGACACTCTCCTCGCCAGCCTTCGCAAACGACGTTTGCGCAAGGCTGGCGCGCCGGAGCCCGCAGGGCGAAGGTGGACTCGGCAAGCCTGCCGGGGGGCAAGCTTCTCCTGCGCTCGCCGCCGCTTCACCCCACCAGCTTCCACTTCCCATCCCCGGTCCGCTTCAACGCGGGGTCGCTCACCCGCACGTGCTCGGCGAGGAAATCGATGAACGCGCGCACGCGTGCCGGGAGTGGGGCGGTGTGGCCGACATAGACGGCGTGGATGTCTTCGCGGTCGCCGGGATTGTATCCTTGCAGCACCGGGACGAGGCGGCCGGATTCGATGTCGGGGCCGATGTGGAAGAGCGCGAGGCGCGCGAGACCGACACTGCCGAGGCAGAGGCGGCGGGCGGCTTCGCCGTCGCTGGCGCGCGCGACCGGCGGGGGCAGGGCCTCCTCGGCGTGGTCGCCACGCCTGAACGGCCAGCCGCGGATGCTGCGTGGAAAGGTCCAGCCGATGCCGCGGTGGTCGGCGAGATCGGCCGGAATCTTCGGCATGCCGCAACGGGCGAGATAATCCGGCGCGCCGACCACGACCATGCGGCTGGTGCCGAGCTTTCGCGCGACCAGCCGCGAGGCGCGCAGCGGACCGACGCGGATGGCGACGTCCGCGCGCTCCTGCATCAGGTCGATCACCGTATCGGTCAGCACGAGATCGAGCGTGACGTCGGGATGCTGCGCCAGAAACCGCGGGATCAAAGGCATCACATGCAGCATGCCGAAGGGGATGTTGCAGTTGACCGTGAGGCGGCCGCGCGGCGCCGCGCCCGAGGCCGCCTCGCGCTCGGCCTCCTCCATCTCGGCGAGGATGCGCAACGATCGCTCGTAGAAGGCCTGGCCTTCCGCTGTCAGCGTCAGCTTGCGCGTGGTGCGGTTGACGAGCCGCGCGCCGAGGCGCGCCTCCAGACGCGAGATCAGCTTACTGACGCCCGATGGCGTCAGACGCAGCTTTCGCGCGGCCTGGGTGAAGCCGCCGAGGTCCACGACGCGGACGAAGACCTCCATCTCGGCCGAGCGGTTGGTATCGAAACGGGCCATGTTGAATTCACGTCACAAATGATTGGATTGCGGACATTCTAATGGTTTGGCGGCAGCGCCGCTATCTGCGTGGCTCGTCTCATCCCTTGGAGCAACGCATGCCTCCTGCCGTCCTCGCGCTCACCGCCGGTGCCTTCGGCATCGGCACCACCGAATTCATCATCATGGGCTTGCTGCTGCAGGTCGCCGCCGACATGCACGTCTCGGTGCCGGTCGCGGGCCTGCTGATATCAGGCTATGCGCTCGGCGTGTTCGTCGGCGCGCCGGTGCTGACGCTGGCGACGCGGCGGATGCCGCGGAAAACCGTGCTGCTGGCGCTGATGGCGATCTTCACGCTCGGCAATGCGGCTTGCGCGCTCGCACCCACTTACGAATTGCTGATGGCCGCGCGGGTGCTGACCTCCCTCGCCCACGGCACGTTCTTCGGCGTCGGCTCGGTGGTGGCCACCAGCCTCGTCGCCGAGGACAAGCGTGCGTCTGCGATCGCCACCATGTTCATCGGCCTGACGGTCGCGACGCTCCTGGGCGTGCCCTTCGGTGCCTGGCTCGGCCTGATGCTCGGCTGGCGCGCGGCGTTCTGGGCGGTGACTGTCATCGGCGTGATCGCGTTTGCGGTCGTCGCCGCGCTCGTCCCCGGCCATGTCGGCGATGGCGACAAGCCGATCTCGCTTGCCGAGGAAGTGGCCGTGCTCGGCCGTCCGCAGGTGCTGCTCGGTCTTGCCATGACCGTGTTCGGCTTCGCCGGACTGTTCGTCGTCTTCACCTATATCCAGCCGATCCTGACGCGCTTCACCGGCTTTTCGGAGGCTGCCGTCTCGCCGATCCTGCTGGTGTTCGGCGTCGGCCTTGGGATCGGCAATATCGCCGGCGGCAAGCTTGCGGACCGCGGCCTCGCACGGGCCTTGACCGGCACGCTTGCCGCGCTTGCGATCGTGCTGCTCGGCCTGGCGGCCGTGCTGTCGATCAAGATCCTGTCCGTCGCGCTGATCCTGCTACTCGGCACCGCCGCCTTCGCGACCGTCGCGCCGCTTCAGCTTCGCGTGCTGGAAGCCGCAGGTCCCAGCGGCCGGACGCTCGCCTCCAGCCTCAACATCGCCGCGTTCAATCTCGGCAACGCGCTCGGCGCCTGGGTAGGCGGCGTCACCATCGACCGCGGGCTCGGCCTTTCGGCGCTGCCGCTGGTCGCGGCCGGCATCACCGTCATTGGCCTCGTTCTGGCGCTGTGGAGTCTCCGGCTCGATCCCGCGCCGGCAACCGTCGCGGCGTGCCCGGCGGAATAGGAGAGCGATCATGGAATACCGCAATCTCGGCGCTTCCGGGCTCAAAGTCCCCGTCCTCAGCTTCGGCACCGGCACGTTCGGCGGCCAGGGTCCGTTGTTTTCCGCCTGGGGCCGCAGCGGCACTGATGAAGCCCGCAGGCTGGTCGATATCTGCCTCGATGCCGGCGTCAATCTGTTCGACAGCGCCGATGTCTATTCGAACGGCGCCTCCGAGGAGATCCTCGGTGCCGCGATCAAGGGGCGCCGCGACAAGGTGCTGATCTCGACCAAGATGAGCCTGCCGATGGGCGACGGTCCGCTCGATGCCGGCTCGTCGCGGCAGCGGCTGCTTGCCTCGGTCGATGCGGCGCTAGGACGGCTCGGCACTGACCATATCGATCTGCTTCAGCTCCACGCCTTCGACGCGTTCACGTCGATCGAGGAGGTGCTGTCCACGCTCGATATGCTCGTGCGCGCCGGTAAGCTGCGCTATGTCGGCGTCTCGAATTTCGCCGGCTGGCAGCTGATGAAGTCGCTCGCGATCGCGGACCGGCATGGCTGGCCGCGCTATGTCGCGCACCAGGTCTATTACTCCCTGCTGGGGCGCGACTATGAATGGGAACTGATGCCGCTCGCGCGCGATCAGGGCGTCGGCGCTCTGGTCTGGAGCCCACTGGGCTGGGGCAGGCTCACCGGAAAGATCCGGCGCGGCCAGCCGCTGCCGCAAGGAAGCCGCCTGCATGCCACCGCACAGTTCGGTCCGCCCGTGGACGATGCGCGCCTCTACGCCGTCGTTGACGTGCTCGATGCGATTGCTGTGGAGGCCGCTCGGACCGTGCCGCAGGTCGCGATTGCCTGGCTGCTGTCGCGTCCCACGGTCTCCTCCGTGATCATCGGGGCGCGCGACGAAGCGCAGCTGCGCGACAATCTCGGTGCCGTCGGCTGGTCGCTGAGCGCGGACCAGATCAAGCGGCTCGATGAGGTCAGCGCGGTGATGCCGCCTTATCCGTACTATCCCTATCGCATCCAGGAGGGCTTTGCGCGGCTCAATTCACCCTTGGTGTAGGAGCTCGCTCATAGAAGGCTGCGATTGCGACAGAGCGTCGCGACAATGCGCCATGCAGAATCGCACCTGTACAGGGTCCCGCGTCGTCCCTAACCTCCGCCGCGCAATTTTAGGAGATGCGGCGTGGCGAAGAAGACGGCGACCAAGAAGAAAAGTGTGTTGAAGAAGACGGCGAAGGCTTCGAAGAAGGGCTCCGGCCGCAAGAGCGCCGTGGCCAAGCCGGCCGGAAAGGCCGCTGCCGGCAAATCGGCGAAGCCGCGGCGCCCGAAGGGCCCGGCCTGGCAATGGTCGGCGGTTGAGACCGCGGCTGCGATCCGCTCCGGCGCCATCTCCGCGGTGGAGGCGGTGGAAGCGCATCTCGAACGAATGCGCACCGTCAATCCGAAGCTGAATGCGGTCGTCGTCGATCTCTCGGAGGAAGCACTCAAAGCGGCGCACGCGGCCGACAAGCAGCGCGCCAAAGGCGGCGAGCTCGGTCTCCTGCACGGCGTGCCGATTACGATCAAGGAAAATGTCGACTACGAGGGCCGGCCGAATTTCAACGGCGTGCCCGCCAACAAGGACCTCATTGCACCCTCCGACTCGCCCGTGGTGCGCAACCTGAAGAAATCAGGCGCGATCGTCATCGGTCTCACCAACACGCCCGAATTCTCCTTTCGCGGCTTCACCGACAATCCCCTGCACGGGCTGACGCTCAACCCCTGGGATCCCGACATCACCTGCGGCGGCTCCTCCGGGGGCGCGGGCTCGGCGGTCGCTGCGGGCATCGGCACTATCGCCCACGGCAACGACATCGGCGGCTCGCTGCGCTGGCCGGCGCATTGCAACGGCGTTGCCACCATCAAGCCGACGCAGGGCCGCATCCCCGCCTTCAACGGAAGCGCAACGTCGGAGCGGCCTATGCTGGCGCATCTGATGTCGGCGCAGGGACCGCTCGCGCGCCATGTCGCCGACGTGCGCCTCGCTTTGGAGGTGATGAGCCAGGGCGATCCGCGCGATCCCTGGTGGGTGCCCGCGCCGCTGGTCGGCGAGCGGCCGAAGCGGCCGATCAAGGTTGCACTGGCAAAGATCCCCGAGGACATGGACGTCGATCCCTCTGTCGCCGCGGCGCTGCGCCAGGCTGCCGATCATCTCGAGCGGTCCGGCTATCGCGTCAGCGAGGTCGAGGTACCCGACATCAACGGGGTCTGGCAGACCTGGTGCGACATCATCACCAACGAGACCGTGATGATGCAGGAGGCCGCCATGCTGAAGGTCACATCCGAGGATTTTCACAAGTCCTGGGGCGGCATGAAGGCCAAGGCCAACGTGCTCGATCTCAAGGGCTGGATGCAGGCGACCGCCGCGCGCAACGGCCACATCCGCGCCTGGCAATTGTTCTTCGAGGAGTATCCGGTGGTGCTGGCGCCGACCACGGTGAAGCCGACGCCGGGCCCGCGCGAGGACACCATCAGCTCCGAGCGCGTGCGCGAGATCTTCTGGGGCGAGATCCGCTTCATCTCCGCCATCAACGTGCTGGGCCTGCCCGGCGCGGTGGTGCCGGTGGCGCTGCATGACGGCAAGCCGATCGGCGTGCAATTGATTGCCGGCCGCTATCGCGAGGATCTCGCCCTCGATGCCGCAGCCGCCATCGAGAAACGCGTCGGCGTGCTCACGCACCGGCTGTGGGAGCAGATGGGCTGAGGCTACGAGCTATTGCAGCGTTGACGGAGCCACCCTCGCCCTTGTGGGCGAGGGTGGCTCCGTGTTTCGTTAATCGGCCTTAACCCGGATTTCAGCCATTTTGCGAACAAGCATTAGGGTTACTTCCTCGATCTCTAAGCGAATTATTGTCCGCTTTACCACCCGCCTCTAACAGAGGAGCGGCGGACAACGCACATGCCTCATTCTAGGCCGATAAGTGCGGCCCGCTCCACGCGGAGGTGGCACGATGCGCAACGAGACGATCGCTATTCACGCCGGCTACGAGCCTGAAGCCACCACGCACGCGGTGGCCGTGCCGATCTACCAGACCGCGGCCTACGCCTTCGACAGCGCCGATCATGGCGCCGCCCTGTTCAATCTGGAGACCGAAGGCTTTCGCTACAGCCGCATTGCCAATCCGACCAGCGCAGTCCTGGAGAAGCGCATCGCACAGCTCGAAGGCGGCGTCGGCGCACTCGCGGTCGCGACGGGGCAGGCGGCGCTGCATTTCGCCTTCATCAACGTCGCCGATCACGGCGGCAACATCGTCTCCGTGCCGCAGCTCTACGGCACGACGCACACGCTGCTCTCCCACATCCTGCCGCGCCAGGGAATCATCGGCCGTTTCGCCGGGAGCGACAAGCCCGAGGCGGTCGAGAAGCTGATCGACGAGAACACCCGCGCCGTGTTCGCCGAGACCATCGGCAATCCCGCCGGCAATGTCTGCGACATCGAGGCGCTGGCGAAGGTCGCGCACGCGCATGGCGTGCCGCTGATCGTCGACAACACCGTCGCAACCCCGATCCTCTTCAAGCCGTTCGACTATGGGGCCGATATCGCGGTGCATTCGCTGACCAAGTTCCTGGGCGGTCACGGCACCACGCTCGGCGGCGCCATCGTCGATTCCGGAAACTTTCCCTGGGCCGAGCACGCCGAACGTTTCCCGGCCTACAACAAGCCCGACGCCTCCTATCACGGCCTCGTCTATGCCGAGCGCTTCGGCAAGACCGCCTATATCGAGCGCGCGCGCAGCGTCTATCAGCGCACCATGGGCTCGGTGCTGTCGCCGTTCAACGCCTTCCTGCTGCTCCAGGGCATCGAGACCGTGGCGCTGCGCATGGAGCGCCATGTCGAGAACGCCCGCAAGGTCGCCGAATTCCTGCGCGGCGATCCGCGCGTGGCTTGGGTCAATTACACCGGCTTCCCGGACAACCCCTATTATCCCCTGGTGCAGAAGTACCTGAACGGCAACGCCTCCTCGCTATTCACCTTCGGCATCAAGGGCGGCATGGAGGCCGGCAAGGCGTTTTACGATGCGCTGAAGCTGATCACGCGCCTCGTCAATATCGGCGATGCCAAGTCGCTCGCCTGCCATCCGGCATCGACCACCCATCGCCAGATGTCGGCGGAGCAGCAGCGCGCCGCCGGCGTGCTGCCGGAGACGATCCGTCTGTCGATCGGCATCGAGCATGTCTCTGATATCATCGAGGACATCGACCAGGCGCTGGAAAAGGCCTGCCCGTCGGCGCGCCGCGAGGCTGCGGAGTAGGCGGCGCCGGCCATGACGATCTTGATCGACAAGGATCAGGTCATCGCGGGCCCGACGCTGGTGCCGGCCGCGCACGATCTCGCGCGCGATGCCGGCGCCGAACTCACCATCGGCCTCGTCAACAACATGCCGGATGCCGCGTTGAAGGCGACCGAGCGGCAGTTCATGAAGCTGCTTCTGGCCGCGGCGGGCTCGCGCCGTATCCGCTTCCACTGCTTCTCGCTTCCCAGCGTGAAGCGGTCGCCGGAAGCCAAGTGGCACGTCGAGAGCGAGTATTCCAACCTTTCCGATCTCGAGCACGGCAAATTCGATGGGTTGATCGTGACGGGCGCAGAGCCGATCGCGCCCGAGCTCGACGGGGAGCCGTACTGGCGCGACCTCACGAACCTGATCGACTGGGCCAAGATCAACACGCGTTCGACGATCTGGTCGTGCCTTGCCGCGCATGCCGCGGTGCTGCACCTCGACAATATTGAACGGCGGCGGCTGCCGGCCAAATGTCACGGCATTTTCGATTGCGGCGTCGTGACGGACGATTTGCTGACCCGCTCTGCGCCCGCACCGCTCAAGGTCTCGCATTCACGTTTGAACGAGATCGCCGAGAGCGATCTCGTGCACGCCGGTTATCAGGTGCTGACACGCTCACAGGAGGCTGGCGTCGACGTCTTCGTTCGCCAATATGCCAGCCGCTTCGTGTTCTTCCAGGGTCACCCCGAATATGACGCGCTGTCGCTGCAGCGCGAATATCTGCGTGACATCGGCCGCTATCTCGCGCGGGAGCGGGAGACCTATCCGCGCCTGCCGGTGAGTTATTTTGACGCAGCGACTGAAGAGAAGCTGGCTCGGTTCGAGAAGAAGGCGGCGCACCAGCGCCATCCGGCGCTCAGCAACGAGCTGCCCGCGCTGAACCTGCGCGCCGATATCGGCGCTGGCGACGCGGCGGCGGTGCTCTTCCGCAATTGGTTGCGTTATCTCGGCGCGGACGCCGACGCGTCGATGTCGGTGCGCTAGCCGAAGCGCTCTTGGTTCGGCGTTAGGATTACCCGGGCGTTAGGCTTGCCTCGACCTGCGCACGAATGTTTCAGTAGAGCAAGAAGGCATCACAGGAAACGCAGTCGTGTGGTCGGCACTCCAGGGACGCGTGAGCAATCGGTTGGCCCGGCATTTCCGCGCCGCGCCGCACCGGCTGGCCGCGCATGCGGCGATGGTGAGCTTCACGTTCGACGATGCCCCCGATAGCGCCGCGGGCGAGGGCGCCGAGCTACTGGAGCGGCATGGCGGCCGCGGCACCTATTACCTCGCCGGCAGCCTGATCGGTCAGCCGTCGGAGCATTGGCATGGCTTGTCGGATGACGCGATCGTCCGGCTTCACCGCGCCGGGCACGAAATCGCCTGCCACACCTTCTCGCACCAGAGCTCGGCCACGCTCGATGAAGCCGCGATGGCGCGCGAGATCGAACGAAACCGCAGCCATCTCCGTGGCATTGATGCCTCGATCACGCTGGAGAATTTCGCCTATCCCTATGGCATCGCCTCGGTGTGGCGCAAGCCGCAGCTGGCAAAAGCCTTCCGTTCCGCGCGCGGCATTCTTCCCGGCGTCAATAGCGGCGTCATCGACCTTCAATTCCTGCGCGCCTCGCCCTTGGTCGATTGCGAGATCGACGAGGCCGGGGTCGATCGCTATTTCGACGAGGCGGTCGCGAGTGGCGGCTGGCTGATCTTCTACGGCCACGACGTCAGCGACAGGCCGAGCCCCTATGGCTGCACGCCGCATTTGATGCGTCATGCGCTCCAAGCCGCCGCCAAGCGCAACATGCCGATCGTGACCGTCGCAGAAGCGCTGCGACGGATCGGGGCGTAGCCTCTTCTTCCCTTCTCCCCTTGTGGGAGAAGGTGGCGCGAAGCGCCGGATGAGGGGTATGTCTCCACAAGCTCATATCTGCGTTCGCGGGTAGAACCCCTCACCCACCTCGCTTCGCGAGGCACCCTCTCCCACAAGGGGAGAGGGAAGAGTCGTGCCTCGCCTCCAAACAGTCTTGCCACAGCCACACCAGCATGCGACTGGCCTTGTGACGAATCCCACGGCCTGATCTGCTCCGCCCATGTCCGCTCCCTCCAACGCCCCACTGCCTGCGCCAGCCAACGGCCGCGACGCGCTGTCGGTGCTGCATTCGGTGTTCGGCCTGCCGGGATTCCGCGGCGCGCAGGGCGAGATCGTCCGCCATGTCACCGACGGCGGCAATTGCCTGGTCTTGATGCCGACCGGCGGCGGCAAGTCGCTGTGCTATCAGCTTCCATCCTTGCTGCGCGAAGGCTGCGGCATCGTGGTCTCGCCGTTGATCGCCCTGATGCGCGACCAGGTCGCCGGCCTGATCGAGGCCGGCGTCAATGCCGCCGCGCTGAACTCGTCGCTGACGCCGCAGGAGGCCTCCGACATCGAACGCCGCCTGCTCGCCGGCGATCTCGACCTGCTCTATGTCGCGCCGGAACGGCTGGTCACGCCGCGCTGCCTGTCGCTGCTGGCGCAGGCGAAGGTGGCGCTGTTCGCGATCGACGAGGCGCATTGCGTCTCGCAATGGGGTCACGATTTCCGGCCCGAATATGTCGGCCTTTCCGTCATCGCCGAGCGCTTTCCCGACGTGCCGCGCATCGCGCTGACCGCGACCGCCGACGAGCTGACGCGCAAGGAGATCGTCGAGCGGCTGCAGCTGACGGGCGCGCCGCAGTTCGTCTCCAGCTTCGACCGGCCCAACATCCGCTATGAGATCGTCGACAAGCGCAATGCGGTGTCGCAGCTGAAGGAATTCATCCGCGAGCGCCACATGGGCGATGCCGGCGTGGTCTATTGCCTGTCGCGCAACCGCGTCGAGGAGGTCGCCGCAGCGCTTGCCGAGGCCGGCATTGCGGCGCTGCCCTACCACGCCGGGCTCGACGGGGCGGTGCGCTCGCGCAACCAGGATCGCTTCCTCAACGAGGACGGCATCGTCATCGTCGCGACCATCGCCTTCGGCATGGGCATCGACAAGCCCGACGTGCGCTTCGTCGCCCATCTCGACCTGCCCAAGAGCATCGAGGCCTATTACCAGGAGACCGGACGCGCCGGTCGTGACGGCAAGCCGTCGGCGGCGTGGATGACCTACGGCCTCTCCGACATCGTGCAGCAGCGCCGCATGATCGACGAATCGGCCGGATCGGAGGATTTCAAGCGGGTCTCGATCGGCAAGCTCGACGCGCTGGTCGGCCTCGCCGAGACGCCGCATTGCCGACGCCGGCGCCTGCTCGCCTATTTCGGCGAGATCGTGATGGGCGAGAGCTGCGGCAATTGCGACAATTGCCTGACGCCGCCGAAGATGCGCGACGGCAAGGTGCTGGCGCAGAAGCTGCTGTCCTGCGTCTATCGCACCGGGCAGCGTTTCGGCGCCATGCATTTGATCGACGTGCTGGTCGGACGCCTGACCGAGAAGGTCACACAGTTCGGTCACGACAAGCTGTCGGTGTTCGGCATTGGCCGCGAGCTCAACGAGAAGCAGTGGCGCACGGTGCTGCGGCAATTGGTGGCGACGGGCCATTTGCGCAGCGACAGCGAAGCCTACGGCGCGCTCAAGCTGACGGAGTCTTCGCGCGGCGTGCTGCGCGGCGAGACCGAGGTCTGGCTGCGCGAGGAGGCGCCCGGCACGCGGGTTCGCGCCAGCCGGGCCACGTCACGCCGCGGTGACCTCGCGCCCGCGGCGAGCGCGCCGCAAGGCGACGTCGATCCCGAATTGCGCGCGCGCCTGCGCGCCTGGCGGTCAGAGGTCGCGCGCGAACGCGGCGTGCCGGCCTATGTGGTGTTGCACGATGCCACCATCGACGGCATCGTCCGGGCCTGGCCGACCACGCTGGACGAGCTGCGCAACGTGCCGGGGATCGGCGACAAGAAGCTCGAGCACTACGGCGACGAGCTGCTGCAGATCGTGAGGACGAGGTAGGGCGAGCCAAAAACTCCCCTGTCATCCCGGACAAGCGAAGCGCAGATCCGGGATCCATAACCACAGGCCGGTGTGATGACGGCAGGCTGGCAACTGCCAGTCCTCGCAAAACGATTGCTGCGGCGTATGGGTCCCGGGCTCGCGACTTCGTCGCGCCCCGGGACGACAGCAGTGTATGACGTGCGAGTGCGCTACGCTCTCACTCACCCATTCCTGAACGCATACGCATATCCGTTCAGCGCCGGCGCGCCGCCAAGATGGGCATAGAGGATCTTCGCGCCCTTCTCGAAATAGCCCTTCTTGGCGAGATCGATCAGGCCCTGCATCGACTTGCCCTCATAGACGGGGTCGGTGATCATGCCTTCGAGGCGCGCGGTGAGGCGGATCGCCTCCTTGGTCTCCTCCGATGGCACACCATAGGCGGGATAGGCGTAGTCCTCGATCAGCACGACGTCGTCAGTGACGAGGTCCTTGCCGAGCTCGACGAGCTTTGCCGTGTTCTGCGCGATCTCGAGCACCTGGGCCTTGGTCTGTGCCGGCGTGAACGACGCATCAATACCGATGACTTTTCGCGCACGGCCGTCCGCCGCAAACCCGACCAGCATGCCGGCATGGGTGGAGCCGGTGACGGTGCAGACGACGATGTAGTCGAACTTGAAGCCGAGCTCGGCTTCCTGCTTGCGCACCTCCTCGGCAAAGCCGACATAGCCGAGGCCGCCGAACTTATGCACGGAGGCACCGGCGGGAATGGCGTAAGGCTTGCCGCCCGCGGCCTTCACTTCCTCGATCGCCTGCTCCCAGCTCTTGCGGATGCCGATATCGAAGCCGTCGTCGACCAGGCGCACGTCGGCGCCCATGATGCGCGAGAGCATGATGTTGCCGACGCGATCATAGACTGCGTCCTCGTGCGGCACCCAGGCTTCCTGCACCAGCCGGCATTTCATGCCGAGCTTGGCCGCGACGGCCGCGATCATGCGGGTGTGGTTGGATTGCACGCCGCCGATCGAGACCAGCGTATCGGCATTGGAGGCGATCGCATCGGGGATAATGTATTCGAGCTTGCGCAGCTTGTTGCCGCCATAGGCGAGGCCGGAATTGCAGTCCTCGCGCTTGGCATAAACCTCGACTTGGCCGCCGAGATGTTTTGACAAGCGCTCCAGCTTCTCGATGGGCGTCGGGCCGAAGGTCAAAGGATAGCGCGGAAATTTGTCCAGCTTCATGGGTCATCTCGATTGGCGTTGGTGTTGGCGGCTCCCTAGCATCACGTCGGGAAAATGTGCTCTCGAATATTGCGGCCATGTTGCACGGCTTCTTGCGAAAGTTGTGATAACTGCTAACATTCCTTCCAGAATAGCACCTATTTTCGGAAGTTTCTTTCATGGCTGCCCGACTCGACCGCACCGACCTCAAGATATTGAGATTGCTCCAGAATAACGGTCGGCTCAGCAACGCCGAGCTGGCCGAAACGGTCGCGATCAGCCCCGCCACCTGCCACCGTCGCACCCAGCGCCTGTTCGAGGACGGCTTCATCGCCACTGTCCGCGCCATGGTCGCGCCGAAGAAGGTGGCCAAGGGCACGCTGGTGATGGTCGGGGTCGTGCTCGACCGCTCGACGCCGGAAAGCTTTGCCACCTTCGAGCAGGCCGTTGCAAAGCTGAAATTCGTGCTCGACTGCCATCTCGTCGCCGGCGATTTCGATTACTTCCTCAAGATCCGCGTCGGCGACATGGAGGATTTCAACCGCATCCACGGCGAGCAGCTGATCGCGCTCCCCGGCGTGCGCCAGACCCGGACCTTCTTCGTGATGAAGGAAGTCGTCGATAACGCGCCGCTGGAATTTTAGGCGCAGCTATTGATGCGCTATCCGCATCATGAGAGATTCGCCCGATGCAGACATTCCCCTTCCGCCAGCACAATCCGGCCGGGCCGGCCTATCGGCGCGGCTGGGTCGACGAGGCCGTGGCCGCGATCGAGGCCGACCAGTGCCGCACCGCCGACACGCATCTGATCCGGCTGATCGTGCCGGCGCTATCGGGCATCGACATCTATCTGAAGGATGAGTCCACGCATCCGACCGGCAGCCTGAAGCATCGCCTCGCGCGCTCGCTGTTCCTCTATGCGCTCTGCAACGGCCACATCCGCGAAGGCACGCCCGTGGTCGAGGCCTCGTCGGGATCGACCGCGGTGTCGGAGGCTTATTTCGCAGAGATGATCGGCGTGCCCTTCTACGCCGTGATGCCGCGCACGACCTCGGCGGAGAAGATCGCCGCGATCGAGCATTATGGCGGCCATTGCCATTTGATCGACGACGGCCGCGCGCTCTATGCGGAAGCCGCCGCGCTCGCCGGCCGCCTGAACGGCCATTACATAGACCAGTTCACCTTCGCCGAGCGCGCCACCGATTGGCGCGGCAACAACAACATTGCCGAATCGATCTTCACGCAATTGGGAGGCGAGCCGCGGCCGATTCCGGACTGGATCGTGATGGGCGCCGGCACCGGCGGCACGTCGGCCACCATCGGACGTTATCTGCGGTATCGGCAATATCCGACCCGGCTGTGCGTCGCCGATGTCGAGCATTCCGCGTTCTTCGATTGCTTCCGCACGCTGGACCGCTCCCGTGTTTGCGACCGCCCGTCGCTGATCGAGGGCGTCGGTCGCCCCCGCTGCGAGCCGTCCTTCGTGCCCGGCGTGGTCGATCGCATGATGAAGATCCCGGATGCGGCAACGGTCGCGGCGATGAACGTGCTGTCGCGACGGCTGCGCCGTGCGGTCGGCGGCTCCACCGGCACCAACTTCCTGGCGCTGTGCCGGCTCGCCTCGGAGATGCGCCAGGCGAGCGTCACGGGATCGCTGGTGACGCTGATCTGCGATTCCGGCGAGCGCTACCGGCAGACCTATTACGAGCCGGGCTGGCTGAAAGCGCGCGGCATAGATCCGACGCCGTTCGAGGCGGCGCTGTCGTCGTTCCTCGCCACAGGTGAGCCACTGACGCTGGACGTCGACGACGTCGTCAATCCCCAAAGCGTGCCAAGCCCCACGGCGTCATAGCCGAGATCTGCCTGGCATTTGCGAAATCGCACGGTCGTCACGGCAACTTCACTTGCCTTGCGCAGGCACGCAGGTGACGGTTGCGTCTTCTCAACGAGGAGACCCTACCGTGCGCCTTCCCATTCTCGATCCGAAAGAGCTAACCGACGAACAGAAGCCGCTCTATGACGACATGCGGGCCGGCATGAAGGACCACTTCAAGGGTTTTGTGAACATGCGCGAGGACGGCGCGCTGCTCGGGCCCTGGAATCCCTGGATCCGCGAGCCGCGCTTCGGCAAGCCGGTGTGGGAGCTGGTCAAGGCGATTGCGTCGAACCCGCTGCTGCCCGCGGCCGTACGCGAGGTCGCGATCCTCGTCACCGGCTCGCATTTCCGCTCCGGTTACGAGCTCTACGCTCATGTGCTGGTGGCCGAGCAGCGTGGCCTCTCCGACGAGAAGCTCGCGACCATCGTTGCCGGCCAGCGGCCGGTGGACCTCACCAAGCAGGAAGCCGTCGCCTACGACATGGCTTCGGCACTGGTCAGCGGCGGCGTGCTGCCGGAGCTGACTTGGCGTGCGGCGGTGAAGGAATTCGGCGAGCACGGCGCGGCCGAGCTGTCCTATCTCGTCGGCGTCTACTGCATGGTCTCGGTCACGCTCAACACCTTCGACGTGCCGGTGCCTGACTAGTTGCGCACGGCGTAGAGCGGTGTGCGCAACGTGACCTGATAGGACGGCTTCGGCATCCAGGCGATCTGCGCGGTAATGCCGAAAAGTCGGTTGTCGTTGTCGTCCATGCGATCGAGGTCGAGCCGCAGGACCGGCTGGGTGAAGGATTCCGCGAGCGTCCGGCCCGCGAGCAGCGCGCCGCCGAACGACTGCATGCCGAGGCGCCCGGTGAACTTCCAGTTGCTCGGCCATTGATAGTAGCCGCCGGCATAGAGGATCGTGTTCGGCCGGATCGTGGCGAACGGGCTGGCGATGGTGACGGTGGTGTATTGCAGGCCGGCGAGCCAGCCCCGTGTCTCGTCCTTGTCGACCGCGTAGTCGAATTCCACGATGTTGTTGAAGGAGTTCGTCATGCCCTGCTCGTTGGGCACCGACTGCGTCAGGGTTGATTGCAGCGTGATGGTCGGGATCTTCCCGCCATTCTGCTGGTAGAGATCGGCCTGCACGCCGATGTTCCAGCTCGTGATGTCGAAAGACGACCAGCCGCCGCCGATATCCGTCGTCGTGCCGGATACGCCGCCGTAGAGCGAAACGCGGTCGCTGACGTCGACGGTCAGCGGCAGGTCGATCGCAATCGATTTCGCGGCCGGCAGTCCATTCCGCAGCGACGTGCCTCGTTGCGCCGCCAGGGCTTGGAATGCGGCTGACAGCGAGGTGTTGCCGAAGCCGAGCGCGAGCGTGCCAGCGGGGATCGTCGCATAGATGGTGCGGAGATCGAGATAGATGTTCGGGACCGTCGGCTTTTCCTCCTCATCGTCGGCAGCGAAGGCGCCGCCGGCGGGGACCGCCAGACACAGGAGTCCCGCTGCGGCAGCGCGCAACGCACGACGGGATTGGCTGCGAAAAGGCACGTGACGATCCGACGCGTGGCGATCTGAAGGTGGAACCGTTGTTAGATGGAACGTGATCGCGCGCTTGGTCAAGCGCTATCCGCAAGCGATGGACGGCGCGGATGTGCGCGGTTACCCTGGCGTGATCGCACTGACACACTCGCCCGCCACAGTGCAGGCCGAAGAATGGAGGAGACAGCCATGAACACGTCACGCCGCATCCTGCTCACCGGTCTGGCGGGGCTTGCCGTTACTCCCGGTGCTGCGGTGGCTGCTGCACCCATAGCCGAGCCCGGCAAGGCGACTGTTGCGGAGGAACGTTTCGCGCGCACGATTGCGGCGGCGCATGCGCCCGACCGCACCTGCGCATGGCAGGCGGAGCATTATGCGGAAGCGCACTGGCCGGAATATGTCGCGGCGGCGCGCGCGGTGATCGGCGCGCGCGTATGATTGACGCTGTCAGGTCTTCACCGCGCGCCGCACCTGTTCGCCGATTTGCGACAGCACGAGCTGTGCCTGCGGCAGGATTGCGCCCATGGCGTGGAAATTGTGAACCATGCCATCGTGGCAGACATGCTCGACCGCGACCCCCGCGGCGAGCAGCTTGCGGGCATAGGCGTTGCCCTCGTCACGCATCGGGTCATATTCGGCGGTGTGGATGATTGCGGTCGGCAGGCCCGTGAGGCGTGTTGCGCGCAAGGGAGAGACGCGGGGATCGGCGGTATCGATGCCGTCAGGCAGATAATCGGAAAGATCGGCTTCGATCGTGGCGCGATCGATCAGATGGCCCTCGGCAAAGGCTTCGCGCGAAGGCGAGGTTTCCTCGAAATCCAGCACCGGGCAGATCAGGCACTGCGCGGCGATGGAGAGGCCAGCGGTCTGCGCCGCATTCTGGCACACGATCGCCGCGAGTGTGGCGCCGGCGGAATCGCCGCCGACCACAAGGTGGTCCGCGTCGATGCCGAGCGATGCCGCCTCGCGCGCCACCCATTCGGTGGCGGCGATCGCGTCGTCGACCGCGGCGGGGAATCTGTGCTCCGGCGCGAGCCGGTAATCGACCGACACGAGGCGGCAGCCGGTGGCATGCGCCAGCGCCGCGGCGATGCGCTCGTGCGTGGCAATGCTGCCGGCGACGAGCCCGCCGCCATGAAAGAACACGAAGCCCGGTGCGGGCGCTTCAGTGCCTGCCGGCGCGTACAGGCGATAGGGCAGCTCGCCGCCGGGACCGGGCAGCCTGCCGTCGGAGGTCGTCACATCCGGCGCCTCGGCCCGGGCGAACTGCATCAGCTTTGCCAGCGATTGCCGCCGCACCTCCACACTCGGGCGGCTCCGCGCCTGCGGCGCAGCCGCAGCCATCATGGTCAACAAACGCTTTGCGAGCGGATCCAGCGGCATGGATTCTTCCTTCTCCCCTTGTGGGAGAAGGTGGCGCGCAGCGCCGGATGAGGGGTTTTCTCCGCAGGTGAGTTCGCGGATGGATACCCCTCACCCGTCTCGCCGCTACGCGGCGAGCCACCCTCTCCCACAAGGGGAGAGGGTAACTCACCATTTCCTCGCAGCAAATCGTTTAGAAATTGGGACAATAGTGCCGGATCGTTCGAAAAGGAGGCCGGTCATGGCCGAGATCAAGAAGCCCATCGACTACTCGCCGAGCTGGACCTTCTTCGAGGGCAAATGGCACGAGGGCAACGTGCCGATCATGGGGCCGCGCACGCATGCGGCCTGGCTCGGCTCGATCGTGTTCGACGGCGCTCGCGCTTTCGAGGGCGTCGCACCGGATCTCGATCGTCACGTCGCCCGCGCCAATCAATCCGCGATCAGTTTCGGCCTGAAGCCGGTGGTCGATACCGACACCTGGCTGACGCTCGCGAACGAAGGCATCGCGCGCTTTGCCGGAAATGCCGAGCTCTATATCCGTCCGATGTACTGGGCGCAGAACGGAAGCGGCGGCGGCGTGCTGTTCGACCCCGAGACCACCAATTGGTGCCTGTGCATCTACGAAGCGCCGATGCCAAAGCCCGTCGGCAACGCCATCACCCTGTCGCCGTTCCGCAGGCCGACGGCCGAATGCGCGCCGGTCGAAGCCAAGGCCGCCTGCCTCTACCCGAACAATTCGCGCGCGCTCGCCGAAGCTGCCTCGCGCGGCTTCCAGAACGCGCTGATGCTCGACATGCTCGGCAACGTCGCCGAGTTCGGCAATTCCAACGTGTTCATGGCCAGGGACGGCGTGGTGTTCACGCCGGTGCCGAACGGCACCTTCCTCAACGGCATCACGCGCCAGCGCGTCATCAGCCTGCTTCGCGCCGACGGCGTCACCGTGGTCGAGAAGACGCTGCGCTACGCCGATTTCCTGACCGCCGACGAGATCTTTTCGACCGGCAATTTCGCCAAGGTCGCGCCCGTGATCCGCATCGACGAGCGCGAGCTGAAGCCGGGCCCGTTCTACGCCAAGGCGCGCAAGCTCTACTGGGACTTTGCGCATGCCGTGAAGATGGCGGCTTGATCCGGAGTCTCTGTCGTCATGCCCGGGCTTGTCCCGGGGATCCACGTTCTTCGCGTCGCGCGTCAAGACGTGGATGGCCGGGTCAAGCCCGGCCATGACGAGAACTATTTCTGCTGCCGAAACCGGCTGAACTGAAACGCCTGCGTCGAATGCCACGGCGTGTGGTGCGTCTCGCTGCGCGTCTCGACCAGTTTAAATTCCGGCCCGAGCTCCGCTGCAAGGCTGGCGCTGTCATGGCGCTGCACCGGCAGGCCGCTGCATTTCTCGGGACCGTCGGGTGCAAACGTCGCAATGATGACGTGGCCGCCAGGTCTGACCGCCGACCGCAGGCGCTCCACGTAAGCGACCCTGTCGCGCGGGTCAGTCAGGAAGTGAAACGCTGCGCGATCGTGCCAGACATCGTAGGTCCTGGTCGGACGCCACATCGTGGCATCGGCAACGATCCAGTCGACCGTCGAAGCGGCCGGACCGATGCGCTTCTTCGCCGCCGCGAGCGCATTGGCAGAAAGATCCAGCACGGCGATGTCGCGATAGCCGTCCTGCAACAGCGCATCGACCAGGCGCGATGCGCCGCCGCCGACATCGATGATGGTCGTGTCGCGATCGGAGCCGGCTGCGCGAATCATCGCGAGCGAGATCGCGGGGCTATCCTGATACCAGCTGACCTCGGCCTCGCCCTTGGTGGCGTAGACATGGTCCCAATGGTTGCTTCGGTCAGACGTGGCTCGCCCTCCCGCGTACAGGGGCCGGCGCGAACGAAAGACTATTCGTCCTTCTTCGACATCCGCTCGAGGCGCTCCTGCATTTCCTTCATCTGCTGGCGCAGCTCGTCGATGTTGCTGTCCTTCGGCGCCTCGGCATTCGCATCGGGCTCCGGCTCGGGGCTGGCCGCCGGACGGGGCGCAGCGAACGGCTTGAACATCGAGAAGGTCTGCTGGAACAGCTCCATGTTGCGGCGGACTTGCTCTTCCAACGGAGCAAAAGGAGTGCCGGACAGCGTATTGGCGATCTGCTTGCGGAACTTCTCCTGCTCCTGGGTCAGGGTCGCGATCGACTGCTCCAGATATTTCGGCACCACCATCTGCATGCTGTCGCCATAGAAGCGGATCAGCTGGCGAAGGAAGGTGGTCGGCAACAGGTTCTGGCCGGCCTTGTTCTCCTGCTCGAAGATGATCTGGGCGAGCACGGAGCGGGTGATGTCGTCGCCGGTCTTGGCGTCATAGACCAGGAAGTCTTCGCCGTCCTTGACCATCGCGGCGAGGTCTTCGAGCGTCACATAGGTGCTCGTTCCGGTGTTATAGAGCCGGCGGTTCGCGTATTTCTTGATTGTGGTGGGTTGGTCTGATTTCGCCATGGGCTCTCACTTGCAAACGCGGAGAACGGGAACCTGTCGGGCAATGCCGCAGGGCGGGAAGAGTACGCAACGCAACAAAATAAGCATTTTCAAAGGGCTCACGCTACCGTTTTGTGCGGCACGGTTAATTGCAGAGCAAAATCCTGCTTGCGAAAACGCCAAGAACGCTATTTTGAATGCGCTGCGGTATGAATTCGGGCCCCGGCCGATTGACATGCCTCAACGACGTTAACAGGATGGCTGACGAGACTGGCGATCGCTTTCCAGCCCGCCTGCCCCCTTCACAAGAACCTCAAGCCCCAGGAGATGCCCATGACAGACGATGTCGTCATCGTCAGCGCCGCCCGCACCCCGGTCGGAAGCTTCAACGGAGCGTTCGCGACCCTTCCCGCCCATGACCTCGGCGCCGTTGCCATCAAGGCCGCGCTGGAGCGCGCCGGCATCGAGCCCGGCCGGGTCTCCGAAGTGATCATGGGTCAGATCCTGACCGCCGCCCAAGGCCAGAACCCGGCCCGCCAGGCGTCGATCGGCGCCGGCATTCCGGTGGAGAGCCCGGCTTGGGGCGTCAATCAGCTGTGCGGCTCGGGCCTGCGCACGGTTGCGCTCGGCTACCAGGCGCTGCTCAACGGCGATTCCGAGATCGTGGTCGCCGGCGGGCAGGAATCGATGAGCATGGCCCCGCACGCCCAGCATCTGCGCGGCGGCGTGAAGATGGGCGGCCTGGAGCTGGTGGACACCATGATCAAGGACGGCCTGTGGGATGCCTTCAACGGCTACCACATGGGCAACACCGCCGAGAACGTCGCGCGGCAATGGCAGATCACCCGTGCCCAGCAGGACGAGTTCGCCGTGGCCTCGCAGCAGAAGGCCGAGGCGGCGCAGAAGGCCGGCAAGTTCAACGACGAGATCGTCCCCGTCACCATCAAGACCCGCAAGGGCGACGTCGTCGTCAGCGCCGACGAATATCCGCGCCATGGCGCCACGCTCGACGCGATGGCCAAGCTCAAGCCCGCCTTCGAGAAGGATGGCACGGTGACCGCGGGCTCGGCCTCGGGCATCAACGACGGCGCTGCCGCCGTGGTGCTGATGACCGCCAAGCAGGCCGCCAAGGAAGGCAAGAAGCCGCTGGCGCGGATCGTGTCCTGGGCGCAGGCCGGCGTCGATCCGAAGATCATGGGCTCGGGCCCGATCCCGGCCTCGCGCGCCGCGCTGAAGAAGGCCGGCTGGAGCGTCGGCGATCTCGATTTGATCGAGGCCAACGAAGCCTTCGCGGCACAGGCCTGCGCGGTCAACAAGGACCTCGGCTGGGATACCTCCAAGGTCAACGTCAACGGCGGTGCGATCGCGATCGGCCATCCGGTCGGCGCGTCCGGCGCACGCGTGCTGGTGACGCTGCTGCACGAAATGCAGAAGCGCGATTCGAAGAAGGGCTTGGCCACGCTGTGCATCGGCGGCGGCATGGGCATCGCCATGTGTGTGGCGCGCGACTGATCTTACGCGCAGCTGACGGGTGCGCCGCACACGTCAGCGCGTGCGTTGCACGCGACTAAAAAGGCAGCGGTTGCAAATCAAATATTCTTCGCAACCCGACAAGCCTCGACTAAAGAAAAACGCCCGGCTCGATGCCGGGCGTTTTGTTCTTGATGTCCGTCAAACCAACCGCATAATCCGTAGCTAAAAAGCGATCACGTCAGAAAAGTCCGAAGCGTCCAAGGAAGAGGGAAGGAATACGACATGGCACGTGTTGCATTGGTGACGGGTGGTACGCGGGGCATCGGTGCTGCGATCAGCAAGGCGCTGAAGGCCGCCGGCTACAAGGTTGCGGCGAGCTATGCCGGCAACGACGCTGCCGCGGAGAAATTCAAGGCCGAGACCGGCATTGCGGTTTACAAGTGGGACGTCAGCAGTTTCGAGGCCTGCGCCGAGGGCGTGAAGAAGGTCGAGGCCGAGGTCGGCCCGGTCGACGTGCTGGTCAACAATGCCGGCATCACCAAGGACGGTGCCTTCCACAAGATGACGCTTGAGCAGTGGAACGCCGTCATCAACACCAATCTCGGCTCGCTATTCAACATGTCGCGCCAGGTGATCGAAGGCATGCGCGGGCGCAAGTTCGGTCGCATCATCAACATTTCCTCGATCAACGGCCAGAAGGGGCAGTTCGGACAGGTCAACTACTCCGCAGCGAAAGCCGGCGAGATCGGTTTCACCAAGGCCCTGGCGCTGGAGAACGCCAAGGGCGGCATCACCGTGAATGCGATCTGTCCCGGCTACATCAATACCGAGATGGTGCAGGCAGTGCCGAAGGACGTGCTGGAGAAGGCGATCCTGCCGCTGATTCCGATCGGCCGTCTCGGCGAGCCCGAAGAGATCGCGCGGGCCGTCGTGTTCCTCGCCGCGGATGAGGCCGGCGCCATCACCGGCTCGACGCTGTCGGTCAACGGCGGCCAGTACATGGTGTGATGCGATCGCATCACGCAGGCTGATATTGTCCACATCGTCATGCCCGGGCTTGTCCCGGGCATCTACGGCCTTACAACAGCCGTCGCCACGGAAGAACGTGGATGGCCGGGACAAGCCCAGCCATGACGGAAACATTGGGCCAATGACTCCCCGCACTGCCACGCTGATCGGTCTGACCGCGATCCTGATGTGGTCGCTGCTGTCGGTGATGACGGTGGCGACCGGAAAGATCCCGGCGTTTCAGCTCGCTGCGATGACCTTCGCGATCGGCGGTGTCGTCGGCCTGCTCACCTGGATCGGGCGGAGCGAGGCGGCGAGAAGCTTGCGGCAACCGCTCGCCGTCTGGATCGTCGGCGTCGGCGGCCTGTTTGGCTATCACGCGCTGTATTTCCTCGCGCTGCGCTTCGCCCCGCCGGCCGAAGCCGGCCTTCTGAATTACCTGTGGCCGCTCTTGATCGTGCTGTTCTCGTCCTTCCTGCCGGGCGAGCGGCTGGCGGCGCACCACATCATCGGCGCCGTGCTCGGCCTCGTCGGCACGGTGCTGCTGTTCGCCGGCAACACCAGCGGTTTTGCGCCTGGAGCTGTGCCGGGTCTCATCGCGGCCTTCATCGCGGCGTTCGTCTGGGCGACCTATTCGGTGCTGTCGCGCCGGTTGAAAGCGGTGCCGACCGATGCGGTCGCGGGCTTCTGTCTTGCCACGGCAATATTGGCCGCGCTGATGCATGGTCTGCTTGAAACCACGGTCTGGCCGGAGACCACGGTGCAATGGCTCTCGGTCATCGCACTCGGCATCGGCCCGGTCGGTGCCGCGTTCTACGCCTGGGACATCGGCATGAAGCGCGGCGACATCCGTGTGCTCGGCGCCGCCTCCTACGCGACGCCATTGCTCTCGACGGGATTCCTCATCGCTGCCGGTTTCGCCAAGGCCAGCGCCAACATCGCCCTTGCTGCGATCCTCATTGCCGGGGGCGGCCTGATCGCGGCCAAGGACATGGTGCTGCGGAAGCGATGATTGGAGCGGAGCTACGGCTCCCAGCCGGACGGCGCGAGCTCGAAGCCTGCGAACTCGAATGCGGGTGCCACGGTGCAGCCGACCAGCGTCCACTCGCCGGTGGTTTCCGCCATCTGCCAGGCCAGCGCAGGCACGATCGCCTGCGGCCGCTCACCGCCGCCGAGGTCGGCGCCGAGCCGCACCTCGTGCTGCGAGCAGCCGTCATGGGCGATGCGCAGCGTCAAGGGGCTGCCGGCGTAATAGTGCCACGTCTCCACCGCATCGACGCGATGCCAGTGCGAACGCTCGCCGCGCGCGAGCAGGAAGTAGATCAGCGTCGAGCGCGAACGCCCGTTGGCGTCCGTGCTCTGGTCGCGAAACGTCTCGCGATAATGTCCGCCTTCCGGATGCGGGCGGAGCTCGAGGCGTGCGATGATCTCGGCTGCGGTCGGCATCGATCCTCGTCGGGATGTGTGCTTCAGGACTTGTGCGTCAGGATTTATTCTTGCGCTCGCGCAGTTCGCCGAACACCGCAGCGGGATCCGCGCCCTTCATATGCAGCTTGGCCGCGACCGCCGGCTCATCGGCGCGCAGGAACACGTTGGCGCGCTTCTCCTCGCCGAGCAGCGAGGGAATGGTCGGCTTGTTCTCGGCGCGCAGCTTTGTCACCTCCGCGGCGCGCGCCTGAAGCGCCGCGTTGTCCGGCTCGATCGTGAGCGCGAACTTGACGTTGGACGCGGTGTATTCGTGGCCGCAATAGAGCTTGAAGTCGTCGGGCAGGGCGCGCAGCTTCAGCAGCGAATCCCACATCATCGGATAGGTGCCCTCGAACACGCGGCCGCAGCCGATCGAGAACAGCGTGTCGGCGGCGAACACCGTCTTCTCATTGTCGAACACG
The DNA here is from genome assembly GCF_020193935.1 of Bradyrhizobium sp. NBAIM08. Classification (NCBI taxonomy): domain Bacteria; kingdom Pseudomonadati; phylum Pseudomonadota; class Alphaproteobacteria; order Hyphomicrobiales; family Nitrobacteraceae; genus Bradyrhizobium; species Bradyrhizobium sp. NBAIM08. Next base: position 121,130 of record NZ_JADYVR010000010.1, read on the forward strand.
TAGGAGATGTGGTCGAGCGTGTGGCCGGGCGTCTCCACGACGCGCGCCAGCAGATTGCCGATCTTGACCACGTCGGCATTGGCGACGCGCTGGTCGACGTTGGCGATCTTCGTGGTCTTGTCGTGCGGCGCGACGACGCGGCAATTGTATTTCTGCTTGAGCTCGGCGACCCCGCCGACATGATCGCCATGATGATGGGTGATCAGGATGTCGGTGAGCTGCCAGCCCTCGCGCTCCAGGGCCTTGAGGATCGGGCCGGCCTCCGGCGCGTCGATCGAGGCCGTCGCTTTGGTTTCCACATCGTGGATCAGATAACCGAAATTGTCGTTTAAACAGTTGAAAGTACGAATTTCGGCGGCCATGTCATCTCCATCGCGCTCAGCCCCGCCAGACAAATATGGCGTTAACGTTGCGCAGGCAATGCAATATTCCGCGCGCAGCGGCGCCCTGGCGCATGTTACATTGCGGTCATGACCATCGACGTCGTCGACCTCCGCGAGTTCTATTCCCGCCGCCTCGGCATCGTGGCGCGGCAAATGATCAATCGCGGCATCAGGGAGCGCTGGCCCAGCGCCGAGGGCCAGCGCGTGCTCGGCGTCGGCTATCCCACGCCCTATCTGGGGTTGTTCCGCGAGGACGCCGAGCGCTGCCTCGCCTTCATGCCGGCGGCGCAGGGTGTCCTGAAATGGCCGACGGGACGGCCCGCGCTGGCCTCGCTGGTGGATGAGTTCTCGCTGCCGCTTCCCGACGCCGCGGTCGACCGCATTCTCCTGGTGCACGCGCTGGAGATGTCGGACGATCCAGCCGCGTTGCTGCGCGAGGTGTGGCGCGTGCTGTCGCCCTCTGGGCGCGTCATTGCCGTGATCCCGAACCGGCGTGGGGTGTGGACCCGCACCGACAGCACGCCGTTCGGCCATGGCCGGCCCTATTCGCGCTCGCAGATCACCGAGCTGCTGCGCCAGACCTGGTTCACGCCGACCGCCTGGGGCGAGGCGCTGTTCATGCCGCCCTATGCCGGCGGCTGGGTGTTGAAATCGGCCCAGATGTGGGAACGTGCCGGTGCGGCGCTGTCACTGCCTTTTGCCGGCGTCCACATCGTGGAGGCGACCAAGCAGGTCTACCGCGCGATCCCCGCCAAGCGCGAGCGGGCGCGGCTGATTCCCTCGCTCGCCAAGCCCGTGCTGGTGCCATCCTCGACGACGGTGACGCGCAGTTAGCTTCACCTCTCCCTTCCGGAGAGGTGGGTCTGTGTCCGGCCAACGCACAGCGTCAAAAGCAAATCGTCCCGGCGAGGCCGGGACGATTCGAGTCGGAAAGTCAGAAGAGCTTACTCGCCGGGGGCGACTTCGTCGCTGGAAGCAACCGGAGCGGCTTCACGCTCCGGGCGCGGGCCATGCGGCCGGCGCCGCCGACGCGGATAGCGCTCGCCGCCACCGCCGCCCTCGAAGCCGCCCTGATTGCCGTTCACCTGCGGCTGCGCGCCGGTGATGAAGGAGGGTAGGCGGTCGACGCCGCCATCGGCGATGACAGGCTGCGGCTGGTTGGCGGGTTGCGGCTGATATTGCGGCTGCGGACGGTGATCGCGTTCGCGGTGCTCGCGCGGCTGCTGATTGTCGCGCTGATAGGGCGGCTGGTTGTCGCGCGGCTGGTGATCACGCTGGTGATGATCGCGTTGGCCGTCGCGGTCGCGCATGAAGGGCTGCGGCTGGGGCTGCGGGACGAAGCCGGGCTCCTGGCCGAAGGCCGAGAAATTCTCACCGTCGTCCTCGCCCTCGTCGCTGCTGGCGATGGGCTCATCGCCGCGCGGCTGCTGGTTCTGACGGAACTGCTCCTGAGCCGCCGCGATCAGGCGGAAATAATGCTCGGCGTGCTGGTAGTAGTTCTCGGCTGCAACGGGATCGCCGGAGGAGCGCGCGTCACGTGCAAGCTGGAGATACTTTTCGGCGATGTGCGAAGCAGTGCCGCGAATCTTGATGTCGGGTCCGTTGGATTCGTAGACCCGGGTCATCGGGTTCTGGCCGCGCCGGTTGTTGTTGTTATTGTTGTTGCGGTTGCGCATCCGCTGCTTGTTCTGACCGTTTCTCATGTCCTGCCTTTAATTCCAGCCCTAAAGGTTGCACGCGTTACTGATTGCTAGGAGTGACCTGGTGACAGTGGCTCACATGTCTTGCGCGCACCGCGCAAAAGCGGATCCAACCCTGCCGATGTTCGTCGACCGTCGCGTTCAACAAAGACGCGTTCCCCACCCGCCAGCATCCATTGCCAGCGAACCCATTCATTTCGCCTGCCGAAACAAGCCCAGCTTTCTTGCGTAAGTGTTCAAGCGCAATATCAGGCTTTCGTTCACTTGCGGTCGGAGAGAGCAGCGCAGCTCCACGGGCCATCGCGCTCAACAGGACCTGCGGCTTGGAACCTTCAATCAGTAAAGCTCTCGCCCGAGAGCCCGGCTTTCGCCCGTAGGTCTACGGGGCCGGCACCGATGTGTTGACCGGAACGTAGTCGTTCCCACGGGATATTCCAAGTGGTTTTTGCAGGCCAATCCGGCTTTTATGGGGGCATTTTTCGGGCCGAAACGGCCCGCGGAATGCCCGCCAAGTCGGCCTTGGGTGACCTGTTCAGCGATAACGCGGCGGCCCTCATCAAGGTTTCAATATTTTGGGCCTGGCCCTGTCCGGCCTCGACGACCAGGGCGCCGCCGGGGGCGAGCCGCTCGCTCGCCTGCGGGATCAGGGCGCGATAGGCGTCGTATCCGTCATTGCCGCCGTCGAGCGCCAGATGCGGGTCGTGCTCGCGCACCTCGATGCTCAATTTCGGAATTTCAGCCGAGGGAATATAGGGCGGATTCGACACGATGAGGTCGAACGGGCCACCGAGCGCCGCGGCGTAGGAGCAGGCGACGAAGGCGGCGCGGTCGGCGAGTCCCAGCGCCGCGGAATTGTCCCTGGCGGTTATGAGCGCGTTCTGGCTGAGATCGGTACCGACGCCGAACGCATCGGGGATTTCGTGCAGCAGCGCGAGCAGGATCGCGCCCGAGCCGGTGCCGATGTCGGCGATCCGCGGCGGGTGAGATGCCTGCCGCTCGCGGAGAATCTCGAGCGCAAGCTCGACCACGGTCTCGGTATCGGGGCGCGGCACCAGGGTTGCTTCCGACAGGCGGAACGGCAAGCCCCAGAATTCGCGCGTCCCGAGAATGCGCGACACCGGCTCGCCGGCGATGCGGCGCTGTGCATGTTGCGTGAGCCGCGATGCTTCGGCCGCGGTCAGGAGACGGGCCGCCTGCGTGACCAGGCCGGTGAGGTCGAGGCCGAGTGCCGCACTGATCAGGATGCGCGCGTCGAGCTCGGCTTCGTCGAGCCGTGCCGATCTCAGTTGCGCAGCCAGCGCCCGCCGCGCGCTCTCGATGGATTGTCCGGTGAAGGGGTTGCTCACGCCTCAGGCCGCCGCGCCTTGCGCAGCGAGCTGTGCGGCCTGGTGCTCCGTCGTCAGTGCGTCGATCAGTTCGCCGAGCGCTTCACCCGCGATCACCTGCGGCAGCTTGTAGAGCGTGAGGTTGATGCGATGATCGGTGACGCGTCCTTGCGGAAAATTGTAGGTGCGGATGCGCTCGGAGCGGTCGCCGGAGCCGACCTTCTCCTTGCGCTCGGCCGAGCGCGCCGCCTCGACGCGTTGCCGCTCGGCGTCATAGATGCGCGAGCGCAGGATGTTCATGGCGGAGGCGCGATTCTTGTGCTGCGAGCGGCTGTCCTGCATCATCACCACGATGCCGGTCGGGATGTGGGTGATGCGGATCGCCGATTCCGTCTTGTTGACGTGCTGGCCACCGGCGCCCCCTGCGCGCATGGTTTCGATGCGCAGGTCGTCGTTCTTGATGTCCACGTCGACGTCCTCGACCTCGGGCAGCACGGCGACCGTCGCGGCGGAGGTGTGGATGCGCCCCTGCGTCTCGGTGTCGGGCACGCGCTGCACGCGGTGCACGCCGGATTCGAATTTCAGCTTGGAGAATGCGCCGCGGCCCTGGATCTCGGCGATGATTTCCTTGTAGCCGCCGACGGTGCCTTCACTGGCGGAGATCACCTCGACCTTCCAGCCCTGCAAGCTGGCGAAGCGCTCGTACATCCGGAACAGGTCGCCGGCGAACAGCGAAGCCTCGTCGCCGCCGGTGCCGGCGCGGATTTCCAGCATGACGTTGCGGTCGTCCATGGCGTCCTTGGGCAGGAGCGCGACGCGGATCTTCTGGACCAGTTCCTCGATTTTCGGCGCGAGCTCGTCGCGTTCGGCTTCCGCCATGCCGCGCATCTCGGCATCGGTGGCGGCATCGGCGATCAACGCGTCGGTGTCGGCGAGCTCCTTGACGGCGGCGCGATAGGACTTCACCGCCTCGATCAGGGGCGTGAGCTCGGCGAGCTCGCGCGTGATCTGCACGTAACGCTCGGAGGCGAGCTGTCCGAGCGATTCGGCCTCGAGCGAAGCGTGATGCGCGAGCAGGACGTCCAGTTTGGCTTCGGGAAGTGACGACATCGGTTCTGTCTCAAAGTGCGGAAGGAGGCGAGGGCGGCGGGAAGCTGGCGACAGGCCCGCTACAACGCAAGGCCCTCGGCCTCGGCAAATTCCGTCAGCTTCTGCCGGATCGAGACGCTGCCCGCAGGCGCATCCAGCAGAGGGCCCAGCATCGCTTCGGCCTTCTTGGCGTCGAGGTCGAGCACCATCGCCTTGACCGGGCCGAGCGCGGTCGCCGAGAGCGAGAGCGAGCGGTAGCCCAGCGCAATCAGCGCCAGTGCGCCGATCGGCTTGGAGGCCATCTCGCCGCACAGCGAGAGCGACTTCTGCGCCGCGTGCGCCTTGCGCGCGATGTCACGCAAGGCGCGCATGATCGGCGCCGACATGGTGTCGAAGCGCTCGGAGACCTTGGCGTTGCCGCGGTCGACCGCGAACAGGAACTGGAACAGATCGTTGGAGCCGACCGAGATGAAATCGACCTTCTTCAATAGCTCGTCGAGCTGGTAGAGCAGGGCGGGCACCTCGACCATGGTGCCGATGTCGATTCGTTCAGGCAGCGTGTGGCCGTGCTGGCGGAGGTATGTGAGCTCGCGCTCGACCAGCGCCTTGGCCGAGTCGAATTCGGCGACCTCCGAGATCATCGGGAACATGATGCGCAGCGCGCGGCCGCCGCCGGCGCGCAGCAGCGCGCGGATTTGGCCGCGCAACAGGCCGGGACGATCGAGCCCGAGCCGGATCGCGCGCCAGCCGAGCGCGGGGTTTTCCTCGATCACCGCTTCCATATAGGGCAGCGCCTTGTCGCCGCCGATATCGAGCGTGCGGAAGGTGACGGGCTTAGGTCCGGCGGCATCGAGCACGGTGCGATAGAGCGCGAGCTGGTCGCTGGTGCGCGGCAGGCTCTGACCGACCATGAATTGCAGCTCGGTGCGGAACAGGCCGATGCCGGCACTGCCGGTGTCCTCGATATGCGGCAGGTCGATCGCAAGACCTGCGTTGATCATCAGCTCGACCTTCTGGCCGTCCCTGGTGACGCAGGGCCGGTCGCGCAGCGCCAGGTACTGCGCCTGGCGGCGGGCGCGGAAGCGCACGCGCTCGGCGAAGGCCGCCTCGATCTCCTGCGACGGGCGCACATAGATCGAGCCCGAGGTGCCGTCGACGATGATGGCGTCGCCGGGATCGGCGATTCCAGGCGCGTTCGGCACCTCGCCGACCGCAGGGATGCCCAGCGCCCGCGCCACGATCGAGACGTGCGAGTTCGCGGTGCCTTCCTCCAGCACGATGCCGCGCAGGCGCTTGCGGTCGTAGTCGAGCAGCGCCGCCGGGCCCATCGCGCGGGCGATGACGATGGCGTTGTCGGGCAGCTGCTCGCGCGAGGGCGCATGATCCTGGCCGACCAGCTGCCGCATCAGGCGGTAGCCGAGGTCTTCCAGATCGTGCAGCCGGTCGCGCAAATAGGGGTCGGTCGAGCGCAGCATGCGCGCGCGGGTGTCCGACTGGACGCGCTCGACCGCGGCTTCCGCGGTGAGGCCGGTCGCGACCGCCTCGTGCAGCTTGTGCGACCAGCCCTGGTCGTTGGCGAACATGCGATAGGCTTCAAGCACCTCACGGTGCTCGCCGCCTTCGGCGACGTCGCCGCGCTCCAGCATGCGGTCGAGATCGGCACGCAGCTTAGCGAGCGCAGTATCGAGCCGCTTGATCTCCTTCGGCAGGTCTTCGGCGATGTAGTCCTTGATGACGACGCGCGGCTCGTGCAGCACGACATGGCCGAGCGCGATGCCCTCCGACAGGATGGCACCGACTTTCTGCGCCGAATGGCGCGCCGCCGGCTCCTGGCCCGGCTGCGCCAGCGCGGAGAGTTCGCCGGAGGCGATCAGCTCGGCCAGCACCATCGCGGTGGTCTGGAGCGCCTCGAGCTCCTCCTCGACATAATTGCGCTTGGCGCGATTCTGCACCACCAGCACGCCGAGCGTGTTGCCGGCGCGCAGGATCGGCACGCCGAGGAAGGAATGGTAGATTTCTTCGCCGGTCTCGGGCCGGAACGAGAAGGCCGGGTGGCTCTGCGCGTCGCTCAAATTGAGCGGCGTCGCCTCGCTGGCGACGAGGCCGACCAGGCCCTCATGGGCGCTGAGCACGGTGTGGTGCACCGCCTCGCGGTTGAGACCTTCGGTGGCGTAGAGCTCGAGCGTATTGTCGATGCGCAGCACATAGACCGAGCACACCTCGGCCACCATGTTGGCGGCGATCAGCACCACGATCTTGTCCAGCCGCTCCTGGGCCGAGACCTGCTCCGCCATGGTCTCGCGGAGCCGTCTCAACAAGACGCGGGGACCTCCCGACGCGCTCCGCATGAACCGTCAATCTCCTCCATCGGCCGGGCCCGGCGATATCGGCCGGCGGCTGGACCAAAATTCCAGAAAAACAATCAAATTGTTTGTCCGGCGCAGGCACAAGCCCAAATCCACGGGAGATTGAGTGCTCGTACCGAATCAGCGCCGCCTGAACTGGGACACAGTCTGCGGCAGCCCACCCTGTCCGCCGTATAGCGAATTGAGGCTTGTTTTGCCAAGCAAAACGCCTGCCAAACGCGAAGGTGTGTACACCTTCGCGTTTGCTGCGACCGCTAAGAGAAAATTAGCCCTTTGGCACTGTCCGGAAAAGTGCGAAGCGGTTTTCCGGAAAGACCGTCAGGTCTGATCGAGACCGTAGAGCGTATGCAAGGTGCGCACCGCAAGCTCGGTATAGGCGGTATCGATCAAGACCGAAAATTTGATCTCGGAGGTTGTAATGGCCCGAATGTTGATGTTCCGCCCGGCGAGCGCCGAGAACGCCTGGGCGGCGACGCCGGCATGGCTGCGCATGCCGCTGCCGATCACCGAGATCTTGGCGACATCGGTGGCGGTATCGAGCCGCGCATAGCCGATCTTGGCCTTGGCTGCGGTGATCGTATCCTTGGCGCGGGTGAAGTCGGCGGCCGGCACGGTGAAGGTGAGGTCGGTGGTCTTGCCGTCCTCGGACACATTCTGCACGATCATGTCGACGTTGATATTGGCATCAGCCAACGGGCCGAAGATCGAGGCCGCAACGCCGGGCTTGTCCTCGATCTGGCGCACCGAGATCTGAGCCTCGTCCTTGGAGAAGGCGATACCGGTGACGACGTGGCTTTCCATGATCTCCTCCTCGCTGCAGATCAGCGTGCCGGGCGGCTGGTTGGCATGCGGGTCGATATCCTCGGGCTTATCGAAGCTCGAGCGGACGAAGATCGGCATGTTGTGGACCATGCCGAGTTCCACCGAGCGGACCTGGAGCACTTTGGCGCCCTGCGAGGCCAGTTCCAGCATGTCTTCGAACGCGATCTTGTCGAGCCTCTTGGCCTTCGGCACGATTCGCGGGTCGGTGGTGTAGACGCCGTCGACGTCGGTGTAGATGTCGCAGCGGTCGGCCTTGACGGCGGCGGCGATCGCCACGGCCGAGGTGTCGGAGCCGCCACGGCCGAGCGTGGTGATGCGACCCGTCTCGGGGTTGATGCCCTGGAAGCCGGCGATGACCGCGACCTCCTTTCGGTCCTTGAAGCGCTTGATGATCTCGCTGCCGTCGATGTCCTCGATCCGGGCCGAGGCATGGGCGTCGCTGGTCTTGATCGGGATCTGCCAGCCCTGCCACGAGCGGGCTTGGATGCCCATGCCCTGGAGCACGATGGCAAGAAGGCCGGACGTCACCTGTTCGCCCGAGGCGACCACGGCGTCATATTCGCGCGCGTCGTGCATCGGCGAGGCCTCGGTGCACCAGGCGACCAGCTCGTTGGTCTTGCCGGCCATCGCCGAGACGACCACGGCCACTTCGTGGCCGGCATCGACCTCACGCTTCACATGGCGTGCGACGTTGCGGATACGTTCGATGTTGGCGACGGACGTGCCGCCGAATTTCATCACGAGGCGGCTCATGACGACGCGTGCATTCCTTCATAAGGATCAGTATGGTGGCCCGCACTGGACGGGTGCCTCGGGGACACCGACCGCGCGTATACAGAGCGGCGGGGCCGGGGGCAAGCGGGTTCCTGCGGGGGCAGGGTGGGGTAGTGGGTTAAGCTAGATCATGGCGCGTTACATCGACGAGATCCTGCAGCCCGGCGAGCGCGTGCTGTATTCGACCAATGCGCACTGGATCTTCTACTTTCCGGCCATCGTGGCCTGGATCGCGGCGCTGGCCCTGCTCATCCTGTCGCGGCAGGCGACCGTCGACTGGCTCGTTCTGCTTTGCCTCGGGGCCGCGGGTCTCGCGGCTCTGGCGGCCCTGTATTGGACCGTGAAGGGCTGGTTCCATCGTTTCACCACCGAGACCGACGTCACCAACCTCAGGGTCGTGCACAAGACCGGCTTCATCAAGCGCCGAACCTTCGAGATGGCGCTGGACAAGGTCGAGAGCGTCGATGTCGACCAGACCATTCTTGGACGTATTCTCAACTACGGCGACGTGACGATTCGCGGCGTCGGCGAGGGTATCGAGACGATCAAGACCATCGCCTCGCCGCTCGCCTTCCGTAGTTCGATCACCACGCGGTAGGACCGCGCCCAACCATGAGCATGCAGCAAAATACTTCTATTTCCGCCCAGCTCGGCTCGAGCGTCGACGCCGCCGAGATCGCGAAATTCTCGAAACTCTCGGCGGAATGGTGGGATCCCAAGGGCAAGATGGCGCCGCTGCACCGGATCAACCCGCTGCGGCTCGGCTATATCCGCGATGCCGCCTGCCGCAAGTTCGAGCGCAACGTGCGCAGCCTCAATTGTCTCGGGTCCTTGCGCGTGCTCGACATCGGCTGCGGCGCCGGCCTGCTCTGCGAGCCGCTGTCGCGCCTCGGAGCGCAGGTCATCGGCATCGATCCCTCCGCAAGCAACATCGCGGCGGCGAAGCTGCATGCCGACAAGAGCCATCTCGCGATCGACTATCGTTGCACCACGGTGGAGGAGATCGACCGGCGCGAGCGCTTCGACATCGTGCTGGCGATGGAGGTGGTCGAGCACGTCACCGACGTCGGCATGTTCCTGAAGCGCTGCGCCGCGCTGCTGAAGCCGAACGGCCTGATGGTGGTCTCGACGCTGAATCGCAACTGGAAGAGCTTTGCCCTCGCCATCGTCGGGGCCGAATACGTGCTGCGCTGGCTGCCGCGCGGCACGCATGAGTGGAACAAGTTCGTCACGCCCGATGAACTGACGAAATATCTGCTCGACAACCGTCTTGTCATCACCGAGCAGACCGGCGTCGTCTACTCGCCCTTCGCCGACAAATGGTCTCTGTCGTCGGATATGGACGTGAACTATATGGTGGTCGCGGAACCGATGGTGTGAACTGCCCAGGGTGAGTGCGAGCCGTCATTCCAGGAACGCTGTCCTCCTGCGTTCGCAGCGACGACAGCGGAGATTGCCGCACTGACAGAGGTTCTAACCGGCAGCCCCCGCCCTGCGTCCCGGCGCAGGCCCCACATATCTTGCCCTCGGTCTGATCAGCTTGCCGAACTGCAATTGCTCGCTGGCATGCGCGATCCAGCCGACGCTGCGGGCCATCGCGAACAACGCCAGCTCGCTGCCGGCGGGCAGGCGCAGTGCGTGGACCAGCACGGCGAGCGCGTAGTCGATATTGACGAACTCGCCGGTGGCTTCCGCGATCCGCTCTGGCACTTCCCTGGTGAATTTGCGCGGCGCGCCGGAGCGCGACAGCGCGTTCAGCAGCGACTGCGCGCGGGGGTCGCCGTGCTTGTAGACGCCGTGGCCAAAGCCGGCAAAGCGTTCACCGAGGGCGACACGCTCGCGCACGACAGGCTCGACGTCGCGGTCGACCAGCGTCTTGACGAGCTGTGAGGCCAGGACGCCGGCGCCGCCATGCTTCGGCCCTTTCAACGCGGCGAGCCCGGCGATGACCGAGTCATAAAGGTTGAGGCCGGTCGAGGCAGCGCAGCGCGCGGTGAAGGTCGACGCGTTCAGCTCGTGATCGGCGAGCAGTACCAGCGCGCGGCGGATCAGGTCGGGCGCGTGCTTGTTGTCCGCCGCCCAGGCGCGCGCGACCTGCTGATGCAGCGGCTCGGCCGAGGCGTCCGCATTGAGCATGGTCGCAACCAGCAGGCGGACGATGCGCGCGCCGACCATAGCGCGGCCATCGGGTGCCCGGGTGAAGGCGCGGGGATCGACGCTGGCGGCCAGTGCGAGCACGGCGATGGCGCGGTCGATCGGTGCGGCCCGGCGCGCGGCCTTCGCGATCACGCGCATTTCCTCGGAGAGTTCCGGTTGATTGTCGGGGGCAAACGGATCGACGTCGGCGACATCCCACAGCAGCGTCGCGGCGTGCTCCAGCGTGTCACTCTCGGAAAGATCGACGCAATTGACGCCGCGATAGATGGCGCCCTCCTCGGTGATGGTCGAGATCTCCGTGTCCATCACCGGCAGATCGGCATCGAAGCTGCGCAGGCCGCGTGGCTCCGGCGACGGCACACGGCGCTCCTTCAGCGCCCGAACGTCCTCGGCGCGATAGCGGTTCTTTCGCGAGTCCGGCGTCGGCTCGGAGCGGATCAGGCCGCGGCTGACATAGGCGTAGAGGGTGGCCGGAGAGATCGCGAGCTCGGCGGCGGCTTCCCGAGCGGAGAGGTACAGCCCATCAGAATTTTTCATATTGATTTATGTAATCAAGATTGATCAATGTGTCGAGAGGCCTGACCTTATTCTCCGTGAACAGGAGATTTGGGTCATGAACATCCACCTCACCAAAAGCCAGATCGGGCTGGACGGCGTTCCCGCGGCCGAGACCGTGCTGAGCCATGTCGACGGCGAGCGCGGCGAGCTCCTCATCGCCGGGGAGCACGTCGGGCGGCTCGCCGCCATCTCGAGCTTCGAAGGCGTTACCGCCCGGCTCTGGAATGGCGCCAGCAAGACCACCCTCACCGAAGCCAATGTGCGCTCAAACCTGGGCGTGGCGCGCGAGCGCGCCTTCGCGCGGCTGCCGGACCTGCTGCCGGCGACGCGCGGCATGGGCATCATCGACGGGTTTCGTGCCGCCGTCGCCGGACTTCGCGCCGAGCACGGGCTGGAGCACGAGGCGACGATCGTCGGCGCGTTTCCGGTGATCGCGGGCGCGCTGGTCCGGCGCGCCAAGGGGCTCGAGCCGGTCGCGCCCGATCCCACCGTGAGCCATGCCGCCGACACGCTGCGCATGTTGCACGGCCGTTCGCCTGCAACGCGCGAGGTCACGGCGCTCGACGCCTATCTCGTCACCGCCAGCGACCACGGCATGAACGCATCGACCTTCGCCGCGCGCGTGGTGGCCTCGACGCAGGCCGACCTGTTCGCGGCCGTCACCGCCGGCTATTGCGCGCTGACCGGTCCGCTGCATGGCGGCGCGCCGGAGCCGGTGCTGGAAATGCTGGACGCGATCGGCTCGCGCGAGCGCATTCAGTCCTGGGTCGACGCGGCGCTGGCGCGCGGCGAGCGCATGATGGGTTTCGGTCACCGCGTCTATCGCGTCCGCGATCCGCGCGCCGACGTGCTCAAGACCGCGGTCGAGGCGCTTGCGTCCAATGGCACCGATTTGCCGTTTGCCGGCGAGGTCGAGGCTTATATCCGCAGCGCCTTGCGCAAGAAGAATCCGGAGCGGCCGCTGGAGACGAACGTCGAGTTCTTCACCGCGATCCTCCTCGATGCGCTGGCGATTCCGCGGCAGGCGTTCACGCCGATCTTCGCGATCGCGCGCAGCGCGGGCTGGACCGCGCATGCCCGCGAGCAGCAGCGGACGGGGCGGTTGATCAGGCCGAGCTCGTCATATGTCGGGGCGATGCCGGAGAGGTAGGGAATGTGTAGTCCGGATGGAGCGAAGCGTAATCCGGGAAAGTCGCCATTGGGAGAGAAAGGTCCCGGATTACGCTTGCGCTCCATCCGGGCTACGAAGCTGGGGAAGGCCTTACGCCTCGCGCACGACCGTCTTCAGATAGTTGTAGGCCTTGATGATCTCGATCAGGCGGTCCTCGGTCGAGCGGTCGCCGCCATTGGCGTCGGGGTGGTGCTGCTTCACCAGCGCCTTGTACTTGGTCTTGACGTCGGCAAGCGTCGCGCTGGGGCCGAGGCCCATGACCTGAAGCGCCTTGCGCTCGGCGTTCATCACTTTGCGCGTCTCGGCCTTGGGCTCCGCTTCGGGGCCCTTGCGCCAGCTGGCGCGGCCGTTGATCTCGCTGAACATGCTGAAAGGATCGGCCGCCATGTCGATCTCTTCCGCGCCCTTCTTGCCGCCATTGGCGCCCATTTTCCAGGTCGGACGGTGACCGGTCAGCGCATCCTTCTGATAGCGCGCGACGGCTTCGGCATTCATGCCGGAAAAGAAATTGTAGTTCTGGTTGTACTCGCGCACGTGGTCGAGGCAAAAGTGCCAGTACTCGCGCTGGTTCTCGCGGCCCTTCGGCGCCCGGTGCGAGCCCTTGTTGGCGCAGCCCGCCCATTCGCAATTGACCGCGGTGTCGCGCGGCTTCACTTCCGGCTGCTTGCCCCGCGGCTTCACGCGGATGGAGTCGAAGAATTTTGATGAATCGATCGGCATGGCTGACTTTGACTACGCAATGCAAAAACCTTCAAGTCTTGACATTGCAATTCGCTGAGCACCCGGTCGCGACGAGCTTGGACGTCCGGGTATTGACGGGATGCGAGCGCGCACCTTAATGGCACACATGGCTATGAAAGACACTATCAGCAACAAGTTGCAGGAAGCTTTCACGCCGGAAAGCCTGCAAGTCGTCGACGAGTCACATTTGCATGAGGGCCACGCCGGCCACCGAGCAGGCGGCGAGACGCACTTCCGTGTGTATATCGTGTCTGCCGCCTTCAAAGGGAAGAGCCGGATCGACCGTCATCGCATGATAAATTCAGCGCTCGCCGCGGAACTCGCCGGCAGCGTGCACGCGCTGGCGATCAATGCGCAGGCGCCGGGGGAAGGTTGAATTCTCTGACCCTGCCCTGGAGGGGGAGGGTCGATCGCGCAGCGCGAGCGGGGTGGGGTGATCTCTCCACTCGGGTACTGTTGGATGTGGGAAGACCGTCACCCCACCCCGCTACGCATTGCGCTGCTCTTCATGCGTAGCGACCCACGGGCGAGCTACGCTCGTCCCGGACCCCTCCAGGGGAGGGTAAGGGAAAAATTAGAACGACGTCCCGGCCCGTCTCGGCTTTGCCTCTTCGAGCTCGGCCTCGCGCGTCACCGGTGAAATACGGAGCGCGGTGATGCGGTTGCGCTCGCGGCGGAGGACGCGGAAGCGGAAACCGTGGAAGGTGAAGCTCTGGCCGCGGTCGGGGATCGAGCGCGCCTCGTGAATGACGAGACCGGCGACCGTGGTTGCCTCTTCATCGGGCAGATGCCAGTCCATGGCGCGGTTGAGGTCGCGGATCGGCACCGACCCGTCGACCACGACGGAGCCGTCCGGCTGACGGCGCACGCCGGCGACCACCACGTCATGCTCGTCGGAGATGTCGCCGACGATCTCCTCCAGAATGTCTTCCAGCGTCACGAGGCCTTCGACCTCACCATACTCGTCGACGACGAGTGCGAAATGGGTCTTGCGGCGGCGGAACGCCTTGAGCTGCTGGGATATCGGCCGCATCTCCGGCACGAACCAGGGCGGCAGCATGATGGTGGTGACGTCGATGCGCGACGTGTCGCCCTCCGATGCGCGGATCGCGCGCAACAGATCCTTGGCGTGCAGAATGCCGATGATGTTCTCCGACTTGTCCCGCCACAGCGGAATGCGGGTGTATTCGGTGGCCAGCACCTCCCGCACCAGCTCCTCCGGCGGCAGGTCGGCGTTGATCATCACCATGGCCGTGCGGTGGACCATCACGTCAGACACCGTCAGCTCGCCGAGACGGAAGACGTTGTGAATGTACTCGGCCTCGCCGCTCTCGATCTTGCCGTGCACGGCCGATTCCTCGACCAGGCCCTCGATCTCCGAATCCGTCAGGATTTCGTGTTGCGAGAACTCCTGCACCCCCATCAGACGGAGGATCGCGCTCGACGCCGTGTTGAGGCACCAGCTCAGCGGGTAGAACAGGAGGTAGGAAAAATGCAGCGGATAGGCAATCCACTGCGACACTGGCATCGGCTCCCTGATCGCAAGCGTCTTCGGCACCTGCTCGCCGATGACGATGTGCAGCGAAGAGAAGACCAGAAAACCCGCCACGAACGAGGTGAAGTGCAGCGTGGCCTCCGACATTCCGAGCGGGCTGAGGACGGGGCTCAGCAGCGCAGACACCGTCGGCTCACCGATCCAGCCGAGACCGAGCGAGGCCATGGTGATGCCGAGCTGGCAGCAGGCGAGATAGGATTCGATGTTCCCCATCATCGTCTGCAGCAGGCGCGCGCCGAAGCGGTTCTGCTCGACCATGGCCTTGACGCGGAAGCCGCGGCTCTTCACCAGCGCAAATTCCGCCGCCACGTAAAACGCGTTGGCGGCGAGCAGGAGGGCCGCAAGCAGCAGATTGATCGAGATCGAACTCATGTTTGCCTCGCGACCGCCCCGGCGTTCCCCGCCGTTTCGCGCGCGGCCGATCTGAACGGTCCCGTTATCACTGCGCGAGCTTCTCTTTCAGGAAGTCGCGCACCGGCGCCGGCTCGACGTCCTTTGCGATCACCGCGCGCCCCACGGCCTCCAGTAGGATGAAGGTGAGCTTGCCGCGCTTGACCTTCTTGTCCTGCGCCATCAGTGCCATCAGCGCGTCGGCATCGGCGAGCCCTTCCTGCGAAAAGCCGGCGATGTCCTGCAGGCGCGTCGGCAGGCCTGCCTCGATCAGGTGGCGCTCGATGCGCGCCGCCTCACGCTCGCCGATCATGCCGAGCTTCGCGGAGAACTGCGCTGCCAGCGTCATGCCGATGGCGACGCCCTCGCCGTGGAACAGGCGGTCGGAGAAGCCGGTCACAGCCTCCAGCGCGTGGCCGAAGGTGTGGCCGAGATTGAGCAGCGCGCGCTCGCCGGTCTCGCGCTCGTCGCGCGCGACGATTGCGGCCTTGGCCCGGCAGGAGGTCGCGATCGCATGCTCGCGGGCCGATCCGCCCCTCGAGATGTCGGCATGGTTCTTCTCCAGCCAGCTGAAGAAGGCCTCGTCGCCCAGCACGCCGTATTTGGCGACCTCGGCATAGCCGGCCCGGAACTGGCGCGGCGACAGCGTGTCGAGCACGGCGGTGTCGGCGATGACGAGCACCGGCTGGTGGAAGGCCCCGAGCAGATTCTTGCCCTGCGGCGAGTTGATGCCGGTCTTGCCGCCGACGCTGGAATCGACCTGCGCGAGAAGCGAGGTCGGCACCTGCACGAAATCGACGCCGCGGCGCAGGATCGCCGCGGCAAAGCCGGCGAGATCGCCGACCACGCCGCCGCCGAGCGCGATGACGAGATCGTTGCGCTCGATCTTCGCTGCGATCAGGGCCTCGCTGACCTTTTCGAGCCCGGCATAGGTTTTCGAGATCTCGCCTTCCTCGACGACGATGCGCGAGGTCGGAATACCGCTGGCTGCGAGCGACGCCTCAGTGGGCTCGAGCCAGTATTTCGCGACGGTGCGGTCGGTCACGATGGCCGTGCGCACGCCGGGACGCAGAGCGGCGACACGCTCGCCGAGCGAGGCCAGCACGCCGCGGCCGATGACGATGTCATAGGCGCGGTCACCGAGTGCGACGTCGACCTTGATGGGATCGGAATGTTTCAACGGCGCAGTCATCTTGACGCACTCGCAATGTCGGCAGGCGGTTGGGCTGGCTCTCCGCCGCAGAGACGGGCGTGCAGCGCCTCGATGCATTCCTCGACGATTCTGTCGTGCGGCACGTCGCGCGAGGCGATGGTGAGGTCGGCATTGGCATAGATCGGCTCGCGCTGGGCGAGAAGGCGCGTCACGGTTCCTTCGGGATCGGCGGTCTGAAGCAGCGGACGGTCGGCACGGCGCCGCACGCGGCGCATGATGACGTCATGGTCCGCCCTCAGCCAGATCGAGATGGCCTTCGCCGCGATGCGTGCGCGCGTCTCCTCGCGCATGAAAGCGCCGCCACCGGTCGCCAGCACGATCGGCCCGCCCTCGAGCAGCCGCGCGATCACACGGGCCTCGCCGTCGCGGAAATAGGGCTCGCCATGGGCCGCAAAGATCTCCGGGATGGTCATGCCGGCATGGGCCACCTCGATTTCGGTGTCGGCATCGATGAAGGGCAGCCTGAGCCGGGCCGCGAGGCGGCGGCCGATGGTGGATTTGCCCACCCCCATCATGCCGACGAGCACGATCGAGCGCGCCCCGAGCGCCGACAGGATGTCGGCCTCGGGCGAAGCAGGAAGCGGCAACGCGGCGTCGGACATCGTCTCGCTCGGCTGGATCTCGCTCGAACTGCCGCCAGATGCGGCATGGCTTTGGCCACCTATACGACCCCATGGGGGCCCTCGCCAGAGGACTCTTGCCACGAAACGGCGAACATGTTGGATGATTTCATTGGTTAATTTGGCTGCCGCGCCCCGACCCGAGACCCCAGAACGATGCCGAGCCTGTTCCGCTTCCTGACGGTCGTCGCCGTGATCGGCGGCATCGTCTATGGCGTGGTCTTCGCGCTGGCGAACTTCGTCAACCCGAAGCCGCGGGAAATGACGGTGACGATCCCGCCGGACAAGTTTCTCAAGAAATAGGAGCTAGCCTCCCGGGCATGCCCGCCAAACCCTCAGACACCAGGCTCATCGGCCTGTTCCTCGACATGCTCGCCGCGGAACAGGGCGCCGGCCCCAACACGCTCGATGCCTACCGCCGCGACCTCAGCGATTTCTCGGAATTTCTGGGCCGCGTCGGCCATACATTCGTGGATGCCGAGACCCAGACGCTGCGCGACTATCTCGTCGATCTCGACACCCGCGGCTTCAAATCCACCAGTGTGGCCCGCCGGCTGTCCGCGATGCGGCACCTCTACCGTTTCCTGCTGAACGAGCGCATCCGCGGTGACGATCCCGCCGCGATCCTGTCAGGTCCGAAGCGCGGCCGCGGCCTGCCGAAAGTGTTGTCGATCGCCGACGTCGACCGCATGCTCCGCCGCGCCAGGGAATTGAGCGAGGCGGAAGATGCCTCGCCGTCGAAACGGCTGCGTGCCTTGCGGCTCTATTGCCTGCTCGAGGTGCTCTACGCCACGGGCCTGCGCGTCTCCGAGCTGGTGGCGCTGCCGCGCTCGGCGGCCAAGCGCGACGCCCGCATGATCGTGGTGCGCGGCAAGGGCAACAAGGAACGGCTGGTACCGCTCAACGACGCCTCGCGGCAGGCGATGGCGGACTATCTCGCCGCCACGGAAGCGGCAAAGGCCGACAGGAAGAACAGCGTGGCCGCGTCGAAATGGCTGTTCCCCTCGTTCGGCGAGAGCGGACATCTGACGCGCCAGCATTTTGCCCGCGACCTCAAGGAGCTCGCGGTTGCGTCCGGCTTGCAGGCCCGCCTGGTCTCCCCGCACGTGCTGCGCCACGCCTTTGCCAGCCATCTGCTGCACAACGGCGCGGACCTGCGCATCGTGCAGACCCTGCTCGGTCACACCGACATCTCGACCACCCAGATCTATACCCATGTGGTCGAGGAGCGGCTGAAGAGCTTGGTGCGCGACCTGCACCCGCTGGCGGAGAAGTAGTTGCTGCTGGTAGCCCGGATGGAGCGACGCGTAATCCGGGGCCGCCTCCTCGCGGCCAGACCTTCCCGGATTGCGCTGCGCTCCATCCGGGCTACGGGTAAAGGGTGAAACCGCCTTGACTTCGGCCACATCTCCGCGGAAAGAGCCGGGGCCTCACGGCTGATTTGGCCGACTGCACCAGCACACAAGCCAAACCATTGAAGACGCTACACTTCTTTCCGCCGCCCCAACTTGCTTCGCTTCTCGCGCCCCGTCCCCCTATATTGAGTTGATGCTAGACCAGATGCGCAGCTATCTCGACTTCGAAAAGCCCGTCGCCGAGCTCGACTCCAAGGTCGACGAATTGCGCGCGCTCGCCGCCACCGGCACCGACATCAGCGACGAGGTCGGGCGGATCGAGGACAAGGCGGCGCAGGCGCTGGCCGACCTCTATGCGAACCTGACGCCGTGGCAGAAGACGCTTGTGGCGCGGCATCCGCAGCGGCCGCATTTCAACGACTTCATCAAGGGCCTGATCACCGAATTCACCCCGCTCGCCGGCGACCGCAAGTTCGGCGAGGACGAGGCGCTGGTCGCCGGCTTCGGCCGCTTCCGCGGTGAGCCGATCTGCGTGATGGGCCAGGAAAAGGGCGATTCCACCGAGAGCCGCATCCGGCACAATTTCGGCATGGCGCGGCCGGAAGGGTATCGCAAATGCGTGCGGCTGATGGAGATGGCCGAGCGGTTCGGCCTGCCGGTGCTGTCGCTCGCCGATTCGGCCGGCGCCTATCCCGGCATCGGCGCCGAGGAGCGCGGCCAGGCGGAAGCCATCGCGCGCTCGACCGATGCGTGCCTGGCGCTGACCGTGCCCAACGTCGCGATCATCACCGGCGAGGGCATGTCGGGCGGCGCCATCGCCATCACCACGGCCAACAAGGTCCTGATGCTCGAGCACGCGATCTACAGCGTGATCTCGCCGGAGGCGGCGTCCTCGATCCTCTGGCGCGACGGCACCAAGGCGCAGGAAGCCGCCAACAACATGAAGATCACCGCCCAGGATATGCTCCGCTTCGGCGTGATCGACGCCATCCTGAAGGAGCCGGTCGGCGGCGCCCACCGCGACCCCGCCGCCATGATCGCCACCACGGGCGAGGCCATCGCCAAGGCGTTCGACGAGCTCCGGAACTTTGATAGGGATGCCATCCGCAAGCAGCGGCGGCAGAAATTCCTCGATATCGGCCGCAAACTGGGCTGATTCGCCTCGATTCCGCTCTCGTAGGGTGGGCAAAGCGAAGCGTGCCCACCAATCCCGGCTGTACGAACGGCTCGTGGGCACGGCGCTTCGCGCCTTTGCCCACCCTACCAGGCCTTTCGAGCAGCCCCCGGTAACCCCGCCTTAACCCTTTTTTTGCCCAAATCGGCGATCTGAGTCCCCTCGGCCCGAAAGCCCAAGTTCCGTCCCAAGTCGCGTCCATTTAGTCTTCGTTGACCATGCCACTGGGCCAACGCCCTCGTGATCCCCGCTCGGGTTGCGACCACATGACCCAGAGGTTAGAATTTTAATCAATGGCTTCAGGGCATAAGCGCTGGAGCGGGGTCTGACCGGGCCCGTCTCGGCGGGTCGGTTTACCGGTCGGATTGCGCTTCGGAATAATTGGGGTTCGCGCTTCAATGCCCGGCACGGTGTGGGGTCCATCTTGATTTCTCGTTCGCTTGCTCGCGCGCTCTTGGTTTCGGTTGCGCTGATGACGGCCGGCGGTCTGCTCGCCGGCTGCAACACCGATCAGGTCTCGCTTGCAACCAACGCCAAGGCCAATCAGCCGGTGCCGCCGAAGCTGATCGCCGCGATGGCCGAGAAGGACATGGACCTGCAATCGCCGATCCTGGTCCGCCTGTTCAAGCAGGAGGCCGAGCTCGAGGTCTGGAAGCAGACCCGCTCGGGCCAGTTCGCGCTGCTCAAGACCTATCCGATCTGCCGCTGGTCGGGCGATCTCGGCCCCAAGGTGCGCGAAGGCGACCGCCAGGCGCCGGAGGGATTCTACTCGATCAATCCGAGCCAGATGAATCCGCAATCGTCCTATTACCTCTCGTTCAACACCGGCTACCCGAACGCGTTCGACAAGGCGCTGGGCCGCACCGGCTCGCAGCTGATGGTGCATGGCGATTGTTCGTCGCGCGGCTGCTACGCGATGACGGACGAGCAGATCGCGGAGATTTATTCGCTCGGCCGCGAGTCCTTCTTCGGCGGCCAGAAGGCGTTCCAGCTGCAGGCCTATCCGTTCAAGATGACGCCGGTGAACATGGCCAGGCACCGGAACAATCCGAACATGCCGTTCTGGAAGATGATCAAAGAAGGCTATGATCATTTCGAGGTGACGCGGCAGGAGCCGAAGGTCGATTTCTGCGAGAAGAGATACGTGTTCGACGCCGCCAAGCCGGCGGACGCCAAGCGCGATCTGGTGTTCGACGCCTCCGCCAGATGTCCGGCCTATGTGATCCCCGAAGAGATCGCCAGCGCGGTCCGCGAGAAGCAGGCCAAGGACGAGACGGAATATGCAAGGCTCGTCGCCAAGGGCACGCCGGTGGCGCGGATGAACACCGGCATTGACGGCGGCATGCACAAGGTGTTCGCCGCCAAAATTCCGGAAGGCTCGACCGGCCTGTCCGAGAGTGCCGAAGGCACCACGCTGCAGATGCTCGCCATGGCGAAGGCGCCGGGCACGATCCCCGGCCACGTCAACCCGCCCAAGCCGAACCTCGATGCGGTGGCAAGTGCGCCGGCGCCGCGGGAAGAGCCGGTGGTCGCCGTCAGCGCGCCTGCCGCGAGCACCCGCGTTGCCGCGGCGGCGCCCGCTGCGAAATCTGAAAGCGGCGGCTTCTTCTCCAATCTCGGCCGCAAGATGGGGCTCGGCACCGCCGACACCACCGCGACCGCGACGCCTGCGCCGCAAGCCACCGCGTCCGTGGCCCCGGCCGCCCAGACGTCCACGACGCCGGCCACGGCCGCCTCGCGACTCAAGGCCGCCGTGACCCGCTTCGTGCCGGGACATGACAAGTCCAAGGATTCAGTCAAGGAGGCGGCGAAGGATACGCCGAAGCCGGCCGTAGCAGCCGCCAAGCCGGCCGAGCCGCCGAAGCCCGATACCCGCCTTGCCGCAACGCGTCCGGCGCTGAAGCCATCGGTGAGCGACGGCGCGGGCGATAGCACCCCGATGATATCAGGCGCCGCGCCGGTGGTGCAGTCGAACTCGTTCGACAGCCGCTTCTCGGCGGTGAAGTAGGCTAGCGCCCGAGCGCGCAATTATCGCTCTTTCCTCCGCACCGCACGGTAGGGACTGTGAATCGTGAACGCGTCGGGCACTATGCCGCTTTCGATCCGCTTCCATGTCACCTGTGCAGCAATGGGAAAGTTCTCGCGTGCCCGCGGCGAGAAGGTGCCGATCGCGGTGGTACCGCGGCCGTTGCGCAAATAGTCGAGAAAAATGCGGCCGCTGCGCCTGGCCTGGGCCGCGAGGACGTAGCGGTCCGGCCGACGCAATGCGAAATCGGCCACGAGACTGCGCGCCACGCGATGCGCCTGATCGTGCAGCATTGCCACCTCAAGCGGCGCCGTCAGATGAATGCCCTGGCCACCGGTCAACTTGGGCCAAGTCGCAAACCCCTCACGGCTCATTAGCGCGCGAAGTTCCAGGGCGGTCTCGATCACAGCATCCCATTCGACGCCCTCGCCGGGATCAAGGTCGATCACGATGCGATCGGCGTGCTCGAAATCCTCAACAGTCGAATTCCAGGGATGCAATTCGACTGCGCCGATCTCGACGAGTCCCAGGAAACCGTCAAGGCTGTCCACCCAAAGCCGCGTGCCTTCGCCGCCTTCGCGCTTTCGGATGCGTAGCTGGTGCACCGCTTGCGGAATGTCCTTCGGCAGCGGCCCCTTGTGATAGAACGTCGTGCCGTGCACGTGCCGCACCAGCTTGAGCGGTCGATGTCCTAGATGCAGCAGCGCCTTCTTCCAGACGCGCTTCCAGTAACGCGCGAGCTCTTCCTTGGACGGCACGATCGCATCGGGCAGCAGCTGCAGGATATTCTCTTTGGGAACGCCGAGCTTCGGCCGTCTGACCGATGAAGGCATCAACCGGGGCGCCCTGACCTTCCGCGGCGCAAGATCGTCGCGCAGGCCCTTGAATACGGCTTCACGCAGCAGGCCATCGTCGGTCAGGGCGCCATACTCCACCTCGGCATTCACCACGGGCTCAACCCACGTAGCCTTGGGCTTCTTTACCGGCAGATCGAGCGGAGAATCGCGCCGGATCAGTGGGTCAAGCCGTTCACGCAATTCACGCGCGGTCGCCTCGGTGTATCCGGTGCGGACCTTGCCGGCATAAAGCAGGCGCCCATCCTCGTGATGCCCGACGTAAAGCGAAGCCACCTTGCGCGGGTACGCGCCCAGCTTTTCGACGAATGCGACGATCGGAAACGTCTCGCTCTTCTTGCATTTCAGCTTGAGCCAGGCTTCCTGCCGTCCGGAGCGATAAGGTGCGTCCGCGCGCTTGGCGAGCAGCCCTTCGAGGCCAAGCCTGCAAGCATGGCGAAGGATTTGCTCGCCGTCGGCTTCGACGTGCTCGACGTAGATGAAAGTCTCGGGCGCTTCTTTCAGGAGCCGCTGTAGCAGCTGCTTGCGCTCGACAAAGCCGACGCCGCGCAAATCGTATCCGTCAAGATACAATAGATCGAACGCGTGATAGCGAATGCGGCGGCTCTGCTTGGCGCCGAGCTCGCGCCGCAGCTGCTGGAAGTCCGGCCGGCCATTACTGCCGTAGACAACGGCCTCGCCATCAATGATCGCACTCCCGGCTCTGAGCTTTCGCGCGCCGGCTGCAATTGACGAGAACTGCTCGGTCCAATCGTATCCGGCGCGCGAATAGACCGTCGCCGCGCCCGCCTGCAGGTGAAGTTGCGCGCGATAGCCGTCGGCTTTTATCTCGAACACCCAGCCGCTGCCTTGCGGCGGGTTCTCGCGTAGCGTGGGATCGCATGGCACGATGTATGATGGAATCGGAATCTTCCGCGCGCCGGCTAGGCGCGATAGTCCCGACTGACGCAACGCAACGGCACACATGCGGGATTCAACGCGGCCCGACAGATTCGTTCCGATCTGAAATAAAATCGATGGAATGCCGCGAAGCTCTTGAACAACCCGAATATTTCGCAGTGCGAGGGGCGCCGCGCGCTAAGGCGCCAGATACCGCATCAGCTCCGGACTGCCTTTCACCTCGCCGGCGTCGCCCTGCAGCGCGACGCGGCCGCGGTCGAGCACATAGGCGTAGTCGGCGACTCGCAAAGCGAGGTCGAGGTGCTGCTCGACGATGATGACGGCGATGCTCTTGGCAAGCTCGATCAGGCGCTCGGTGATCTCCTCGATGACGCCGATCCAGACGCCCTCGGTGGGCTCATCCAGCAGCAGCAGTTTTGGATCCCCGAGCATGGCGCGGCCGATCGCGAGCATCTTGCGCTCGCCGCCGGAAAGCGTGCCGGCGGGCTGGTCGAGGCGCTGGCCGAGCTTTGGGAAGATCGCCAGCACGCGGTCGATGGCGGAGGAATCCTTCTTAGCCAGCGAGCCGACGGCGAGATTGTCGCGCACCGACAGGCGCGCGAACACCGAATGCTCCTGCGGCACGTAGCCGATGCCGGCGCGGACGCGCTCCTGGGTGGCGCGGCGACTGATGTCGCGGCCGTCGAAGGCGACCTCGCCCTTCCATGCCGGCAGCTCGCCGACGATGGTCTTCATCAGCGTGGTCTTGCCGGCGCCGTTGCGGCCGAGCACGGCAACACCGCCGCGCCAGGGAATGCCGAGGCTGACGTCGAACAGGACCTGGCTGCGGCCGTAGCCGGCATCGAGATGCTTGATGTCCAAAAATTCAGGCACGGCGCAGATAGATCTCCTGGACGGATGTGTTGGTCTGGATCTCGGACACCGTGCCTGTTGCCAGCACCTTGCCCTGGTCGAGCACGGTGAGGCGATCGCAGATGTCGCGAATGAAATCGAGGTCGTGCTCGACGATGACCAGCGAGCAATGTTTTTTGATCGGCTGCAGCAGCTCGCCGGTGACGCGGCGCTCTTCCAGGCTCATGCCGCCGGTGGGCTCGTCGAGCAATAGGAGCTTCGGCTTGCCGGCGAGCGCCATCGCGATCTCCAGCCATTGCTGCTGGCCGTGCGACAGCGCAGCGGCCGCATCGAAGGCGCGGTCGGCGAGACGGAACTGCGTCAGCATGGACATGACCTGGTCGTGCAACGCACCGCGCGTGCGCGAGAACACGAGGTCGAACAGCGAGGACTGCGCCTGCAGCGCGAGCAGGATGTTGTCGTAGAGCGTGAGCGACGGCAGCACGGATGTGATCTGGAATTTCAGGCTCATGCCGGCGCGCGCACGTTCGGTCGGCGTGAACGCGGTGATGTCGGTGTTGACGAAGGAGACCTTGCCTTGGGTCGGCACTTCGGCGCCGGCGATGCACTTCATCAGCGTGCTCTTGCCCGAGCCGTTCGGGCCGATCAGGCCGTGAAACTCATTCTCGCCGACCGTGAGGGCTGCGCCGTCGAGCGCGGTGAGCTTGCCGAAGACCTTCTTGATGCCGGCCGCTTCAAGGAGCATTGCGCCTCTCCTTTTGCTTGGCACCAAAGCTGCCGACGCGTTCGCGCTCGCCGAGCACAAAACTGATCAGGCCGAGCGGCCGGAACAGGATCACGAGCAGGAGCAGCAGGCCGAGGATGATCGGCCAGATCTCGCGGTAATTGTCCGAAAGCCAGAAGCTGACGCCCTCGACGATGACAGCGCCGACGACGGCACCGATCAGCGTGCCGGAGCCGCCGAACAGCACATAGAGCACGACCTGGGTCGAAACCACGACGCCCACCATGTTGGGCCAGACGAAGCCTTCGTGGAAGGCATAGAGGCTGCCGGCGAGGCCTGCGACGGCGCCGCCGATGGTGAAGATGATGGCTTTGAGATGCTGCGCCTTGTAGCCGAAGAAGGCGATGCGCTGCTCGTTCTCGCGCAGGCCTGCGAGCGCAAGGCCGAATTGCGAGCGCACCAGGAAGCGGCAGAGCAGATAGACCACGACGAGGATGCCGAGCACGAGATAATAGAACGCTGGGCCTTCCGTGAAGTCGTATGACCCAAGCGACATCGGCGCGATCGAGGGGATGCCGTTCTGGCCGCCGAGATAGTACCAGCCGCGCGCGAGCCGATCGGCGGCGTAGGAGCCGGTCAGCGTGCCGAGCGAGACGAAGATCACGCTGGAGGGATGCCGTCCCAGCAGCAGGAAGCCGCCGAGCAGCAGCGCGAAGGTGAGGCCGATCAGCGTGCCTGCCGGCAACACCAGGAAGATGTTGGTGATGTCGAGGTCGCGCGCGAGCAGGGCGACGCCGTAACCGGCCGAGCCGAAGAACAGCGCCTGGCCGAAGCTCATGATGCCGGCATAGCCCCAGACCAGGTCGAAGGACAGCGCAAACAGCGCGAGGATGATCACGCGCGTCGCGAAGACCGTGAGATAGTCCTGCAGCACCAGGGGCGCGAGTAGCGCCGCGAGGAGCACGAGGCCCTCGATGACAGGCAGGATTTTTCGTCCTGCCTTGTCCCGGTCATTGGCCCGTTCCGCCGCTGCGCCCTCAGCCATCGCACCGTCCATTTCGTCGTCCACGTCGGCGACGATGGCCTCTCTTACCACACTCATCGGCTTCAGCATTCCGAGTTCAACATCGTCAGAGGCAGCCGTGTCAATCACGGCGGGATTCACCTCTCCCCGAGAGGGGAGAGGCGAAAATCAGCATTCCTTGGGATCGACGAGGCCGTTGCTGCGCCCGACGATCTCGTAATTTCCGCTCTTGGCGACGGCGGTGTACATCTTCATCTTGCAGTGCCGCTTGCCCGGCACCATCTCGGCGGGTCCGCCCGGACCTTCGGCGATCTTGGCATGGTCGAGCGCGGCGGCCACGGACTCGCGGTCGATCTTGCCGGCTTCCTTGACCGCGGCTTCCCACAGCTTGAGGCCGCGATAGGTGCCGGTGGCAGCGCTGCCGGCGGCGAACAGGAAGTTGCCCGGGAAATCCTTTTCATAGGCCGCCTGGATCTTGGCGTCGAACGGGTTCTCCTTGGTCAGCACCTTGAAATAGTCGAGGCAGCTGGCGAGGCCTTCGATCTCGGCGGCCTGGTTGATGTTGAGCGTGTTCTCGTCGTAGTAGACGCAGGCCAGGCGCCCGCCGTTCTTGAGGAAGCCTGCTTCATAGAGCTGCTTGAAGAACGGGCCGACGCCGGGCGGGATGACGGTGTTGAAGACGACGTCGACCTTGTTGGAGATGATGCGGTTGACGGTCGCGGAGAAGTCGACCTGGTCGAGCGGGTAATATTCCTCGAACACGACCTCGCCGCCATTGGATTCGATCACCTTGCGGGCGTAGACGTTGAGCGTGTGCGGCCAGACATAATTGGCGCTGGGCAGCGCGAACTTCTTGCCGCCGTTCTTGATCAGCCAGGGAATGAACTCGTCGCATTGCTGCGCCGGCGTCGGGCCGGTGCAGAACAAATAGGGCGTGCACTCCTTGCCCTCGTAGAGCTGCGGATAGATGTAGAGCGTCTTGCCGCGCGCGACGATCGGGTCCTTGATCGCGTTGCGCATCGACGAGGTGATACCACCGAGCACCATGTCGACCTTGTCGCGCTGGATCAGCTTGCGCACGTTGCCGACGGCGACGGATTCGTTGGACGCGGTGTCCTCGATATAGAGCTCGAGCGGACGGCCGAGCAGGCCGCCGGCCGCGTTGATCTCCTTGATCACCATTTTCGCGACGTTGGCGTCGGCGTTGCCGGCATAGGCGATCGGGCCGGTGAGATCGGTGGCGATGCCGACCTTGATCGGCGCCTCGGCCGCATTGGCCCAGGGCGCCGGAATCACCCAGCTGCCGACGCCGGTTGCGACCGCGCCGGATGCAAAGGCGAAATTGGACAGGAAACGACGTCGCGTGAGCTGAGTACGATCGAGCATGTGATTAAACCCCTTTTCCAGCGATGAGACCTTGCGGACGGAATTTGATGAAGACGATGGCGAGCACGAAGACGAGCACGTCGGCGACGACGGGTGCCATTACCCAGGGCAGCGCCGCGCTCAGCGTGCCGATGACGCCGGCGCCCGCGACCGGGCCGATGAAGGAGCCGACCCCGCCGACCATGACCGCGACAAAACCCTGGATCAGGAAGCGCAGGCCGAGATCGGCAAACAGGCTGAACACCGGCACGATCAGCGCGCCGGCAAGGCCGGCGAGTGCAGCGCCAAAGGCAAAGGTGGCGCCGTAGATCAGCGGCGTCGAGATGCCTGACGCACGCGCCAGCGACGGGTTCTCCAACGTCGCCCGCACGCGCAGGCCGAAGCTGGTGCGCGACAGCAAGAGATAGCAGAGGCCCATCACCAGCAGCGTGATGACGATGATGGTGAAGCGCCACGCCGAGATATGCATGGCGCCGATGTCGATCGAGCCGCCGATCGGCTCCGGCACGGTGAGATAGAAGCCGCCGATCAGCCCGCGAACGGCTTCGCGGATGATCAGGCCGAGCGCATAGGTGCCGAGCATGGCAACGATCGGCGCGGCGTAGAATCGCCGGATGATCAGCGCCTCCAGCACGAAGCCGAGCGCACCGACGACGAAAGGCGCTGCAACCATGCCCGCCCAGATCGGCAGGCCCTTGGCATAAGCGAGATAGGTGATGTAGGCGCCGAGCAGGACGAACTCGCCCTGCGCGAAGTTGAAGATGCCCATCATGCTGGCGATGATCCCGAGCCCCAGCACGATCAGGACGATGATCGCGCCGAAGCTCAGGATCTCGAACGCCGCGACGAACGCGTTAGCCATGCGTTGCGTTTCCGCCGAGTTGAAGCAAAGGTTTCCTCACATCTTCTTCCAGTCGCCGATCTGCTCGAAGGCATGGGCGGCGCGGTAGATCGTGGATTCCTCGAACATGCGGCCGACCAGCATCAGGCCGACGGGCAGGCCGTCGACCATGCCGCAGGGCAGCGACATCGCCGGATGGTGGGTGATGTCGAACGGCGCGGTGTTGGAGATCATCTCGAGCGCGCGGGCGACATATTCCTCGCGGCTGGCATTGGGCTCCGGCAGCTTGGTCGCCTTCATCGGCGTCGTCGGCATCAGGAGCAGGTCGTAATCCCCAAACGCCTTGTCGTAGGCCGCGGTCAGCCGGCGCGAGATGTTGAGGGCCTTGCCGTAGAAGCGAGGGCCGAAATTGTTGTTGATGTAGGTGCCGAGCATCATGAACAGCTTCGTGGTCTCGGACAGCGAGTCGGCCTGCCGACGCCAGCCGCGATGGAAATCCATCAGCGAGGTCGAATAGAGATCGCCGCGGCTGAGGCCGTAGCCGTCGCCGAACATCATGGTCTGGGTCAGGCCTTCCGTGCCGATCGGCGTCCAGATCGCCCCGCCCATCAGGTGCATCGGGATCGAGACGGTCTCGACCGTGGCGCCGAGATCCCTAAAGCGCTTTGCGGCTTCGCGCACGCTTTCGTTCACGGCGGACTCGGCGGTCGGCTGCTCGAAGCCTTCCTTGACGATGCCGATCTTCATGCCCTTGACGCCCTGGCCTAGCGCCTTGGTGTATTCCTCGACCTTCGGAGCCTTGATGCGCGGATCGTAGCCGTCGTCCCCGGCGAGCACCTCGAGCAGCAGCGCATTGTCTTCGACCGTTGCCGTCATCGGACCGGTGTGATCGACATAGATCTCGATCGGCATGATGCCGGTGTAGGGGACGAGGCCCCAGGTCGGCTTCATGCCGTAGATGCCGCAGAACGACGACGGCATGCGGATCGAGCCGCCCTGGTCGCCGCCAATGGCCATGTCGACCTCGCCGAGCGCGACCACGACGCCCGATCCCGACGACGAGCCGCCGGCCGAGTAGCCCATCTTGTGCGGATTATGCACCGGCCCGTAGGAGCCGGTGTGGCTGCCGCCGGACAGGCAGAAATGCTCGCAATGCACCTTGCCCTTGATCTCGGCGCCGGCATCCAGCATGCGCGTGACGATGGTGGCGTCGAAATCGGGCACATAGCCTTCCAAGGTCGACGAGCCGTTGGTCATGGGCACGCCGGCCAGCATGATGTTGTCCTTCAGCGCGATGGTCTTGCCCTTGAGCTTGCCGCTGGCGGCGCCCTTCACTGTCGACTTGCGATACCAGGCATTGCGCGGGTTCTCCTCCGCCGAGGGCCGATAGCCCGGCGTGCGCGGATATTTCACTTCGGGCAATTCGTCCGGCATCGCGGCAACGAGATTGTAGGCTTCGATCGAGCCCTGCATGAGACCGCGGAACGAGGCGACGTCGTCATCGGTGAGCGAAAGACCGCATTGCTCGGCGACACTGCGAAGTTGGGCTGGCGTGGGAAGGGCAACTGTCACGGCGCTCTCCTTGAAGTTCTTTGCAACGTTGGGCGTGGCCGCCCCGGCGCGACGCACGCACCCGCGGCCTCGCCGAAACATTCAAAACGGAAATATTTTCCTTTTCAAGTATTATTTTGCAAATGCGCCGGCCGGTCTAGCCGCGAGGCGGTCAGAGCGGCTTGATCAGCTTGAAATCGAGACCGTCGGCCTCGGCGAGATGCATCGGCATCCGCACGTGCCCGTTGCAGACGGTAACCCGACCGCGGGCGCCGCTGTAGACGATGTTGCGGCCGGCCGCGAGCAGCGGCCGCATCGCCAGCGAACCAGCCTTGTTCGCAACGGCTTCGAGGAAGCGCAGGCCTTCGTAACTCGATTGCCCCACCGAGCCGATCGGCGGCGCATTCGGCCCGAACATCGCGTGATAACGGCTCTGGAAGTCGTCATTGGCGCGCGCGCCGGTGCCGGTGAAGTAGCCGGAAGCGCAGAACATGTTCTCGCTGTTGTCGGCGCCGATGCCGAGTAGCACGGTATCGTCCATCGCGCCCGCGAGCCGCAGCGTCGTGGCGCCTAGCCCACATTCGCCGAAGGCCCGGTTGAAGGTGATGCTGTCGGTACCGATCAGCGAGATCAGCACGACATCGGGCTTGGCGGCGCGGATCCGCGCCAGATGCGGCCCGTGATTGTCTTCGCCGAGCGGGACGAACTCTTCGCCGACGACGCGGCCGCCGGTTTCCTTGATGTAGTTCTTCACCGCGCGATGCGATTGCCAGGGCCAAACGTAGTCGCTGCCGATCAGGTACCAGCGTTTGGCCTTCTTGACGTCCGCGAGCCAATGGATGGCGGGGCGGCTCTGCCAGCGCGGCGTCTCGCCGATCGCCATCACGCCGGGCGTGCGCTCGCCGCCCTCGTAGACCGGCGTGTAGATATAGGGAATGCGGTGGCGTGTGGTGACGTCGCGGAGGCCCACGCGAACCGCGCTGGTGTGCAATCCGACGATCAGATCGACCTCGTCGAATGCGATTGCCTGCTCGGCGCGGTCCAGAACCTCATCCAACGGCCCGCCGGCATCGTAGATCGACAGCTCGAGCTCGCGGCCGAGAATGCCGCCGCGCTTGTTGATCTCGGCGACGGCAAGCTGCGCGCTGTTCGTGGCACACGGGCCCCACACGCCAGGCGAGCCGGTGCAGCAGATGAAGCCGCCGACGCGCAGCTTGCTGACGCCGCGGCGCTTGAACAAGGCGTCACCGTGCGGCGACAAGGCACCGCCAGCTGCCGAAGACGACAGATTCCTGAACAGCAAGGACGGCGGTAACGCCGAGCCGCCGTGAGCCGGGAAGTTCACCGTCGCGCGCACGCCAACTCCTGTCTGAGGCCAGACCTGAAAGCACATTGAGCAGGCGGCCGCGGCTTCCGCCCTTTTGTTGGGCAATGATCTTATTTTGAAAATATTGAATATTCAAGAATTGAAGTGCATATAGATGCAGCATCGATTGCAAGACATTCACTCATTTGGGTCAAGGCGAAGTCTCAGCCGTGGCAAAACCGCCGAAACAAAATTCCCCAATCACCGAACACCTCGCTTACCTGCTCGCGCAAGCCAACCGGGAAATCAACCGGCAGCTCGAACTGAGGTTGAGCAAGGAGGGCGTGCCGGTCGAGCAATGGCGCATCCTGAAAGTGCTGTCGGATGGCGAGGGCCATTCGATGGGCGAGCTCGCGGACGCCGTGCTGCTCAACCATCCGACGCTCACGAAGATGATCGACCGCATGGTCTCCGACACGCTGGTCTACCGCGTGCAGGACCCGAACGACCGCCGCAAGGTGCTGATGTTCATCTCCGACCGCGGCAAGGTGCTGTGCAAGAAGCTCAACTCGCTCGCGGTCGACCAGGAGGAGCACATCCTGGAGAGCTACGGCGACAAGTCGACGAGCGAGCTCAAGCGGCTGCTGGAGAGCTTGATCGACAGCTCGAATTAGACCTCGTGAAGTGGAGCGTGGCGCCTTGCGAAGCGCACACACACATCTGCCGTTTCAATGCATAGCCAGAGGAAAGCACTCGCGCATCATCGCCAGCACGAGAGGCGATAGCGTTGGCCATTCCATGTCGTCCAGCCCACGGCCTTGTTGCTGACCGGCTTGGCTAGATACCATTTGTTGCCGTCGGCATGGTTGAAGTACACGCCGCCCTGGGTTCCGGTGCGTGGATTTGTCAACTTCACCCATCGCGAGCCATTATCTGAGAAGCGGCCTGACCAGCGTGCTCCCGAAGTGCTGGTGCAAGTGTTGCCGTTGCAGGTTGTCTGACTGTCATCGACGGCGGCCCATTTCATCCGGGCCGGGCGGCCGTCGATGTTGCACGACCATGTTCCGCCCCACCATCCGCCCACTTGGCTCGCAGGGGCGGAACCGCAGGCGTAAAAACTCAGGGCAAGGACACAAAAGGCGGTTGGCAGCGCGCGTTTGGACATTGTCTGGCTCCCAATTTTCAGGCCACGTCTCGTGATTCAATCAAACCACGGATTGAGCTCTGTAGCGGTGATCCAGATCACAATGAGCAGTGGTAAAAAATTGGATGGTCTACCCGAGGGCGTTCGCCGAGACGCGATGCCGCGCTTTGACCATTGGCTCTCCGGGTGAAGAGTTCTTCAGCGACGCAGCCGCGCGAGCGAGTGGCCGCCGGCCATCTGCAGAAGCAGCAGCACTCCGGAGTGATCACAGGAACAGGCGCTGAGGCGGGTTGCCAGATGACTGAAGCGTGCTCAGCCGCGCGTGACGGATAAAGGACCGTCTGACAATTGTGCGCCAGCCATCCTCAATGGCGTGCGCCTACCATTCGTTATGCAACGGAAGACCGGAGCATTCGACGCCTGGCGAACTCGTGGGCCAAGCCAACACCGCGAGTTCGCTGGGTTTTGAGATCATCGATCAAGCATACCGCCCGTGGCAGTGCTTGTACTTCTTGCCACTACCGCACGGGCAGTCCTCGTTGCGGCCGACCTTGCCCCAGCTGGTCGGGTTCTTCGGGTCGCGCATCGACGCATCCGTGGCCTGGGCGCCCAGGGTGACGCTGGCGAGAGCCATCTCGTCCTCGCCGGTGTTCGGATCGAACTTGTGCGCCTCCATCGGCGGCAGGACGGGGGCCTCCTGCTCCGGCGGGACGATCTCGACGCGCATCAGCTGCGCCGTGACGGCCTCGCGCAAGTGAGCGCTCATCTCCTGGAAGAGATTGAAGGCTTCGGTCTTGTACTCCTGCAACGGATCGCGCTGGCCGTAGCCGCGCAGGCCGATGACCTGGCGCAGATGGTCGAGCATGATCAGGTGCTCGCGCCAGAGATGGTCGAGCGTCTGCAAGAGGATGGTCTTCTCGACGTAACGCATCACGTCGGGACCCCATTGCGCGACCTTCGCCGCCATGTGCTCGTCGGCCTTGGTCTCGATGCGAGTCAGCAGCTCCTCGTCGGCGATGCCCTCTTCCTTGGCCCATTCGTCGACCGGCAGGTCGAGATCGAGCACGCGCTTCAATTCGTCCTTGAGCCCGGCGACGTCCCACTGCTCGGCATAGGCATGCTCGGGCACGTGCTTGGCGACGAGGTCGTCGATGAAGGCGTGGCGCATGTCGGCGACGGTCTCGGCGACGCTCTCGTCCTTCATCAGCTCGACGCGCTGGTCGAAGATCACCTTGCGCTGGTCGTTCTGGACGTTGTCGAACTTGAGCAGGTTCTTGCGGATGTCGAAGTTGCGCGCCTCGACCTTCTGCTGCGCCTTCTCCAGCGCCTTGTTGATCCAGGGATGGATGATGGCCTCGCCCTCTTGCAGGCCGAGACGCTGCAGCATGCTGTCGAGACGGTCCGAGCCGAAGATGCGCATCAGGTCGTCTTCCAGCGACAGGAAGAACTTCGAGCGGCCGGGATCGCCCTGACGGCCGGAACGGCCGCGCAGCTGGTTGTCGATGCGGCGGGACTCGTGGCGCTCGGAGCCGATGATGTAGAGGCCGCCGGGCTTCTTCACGGTCTTGGCAGGCTTGCTTCCCTTGGCCGGCTCGACCTCGACGGTCTCCTCGGCCTTCAGCACGATGTCGCGGAAGTGCTCGATATCGGCCTTGATCTGCTCGATCTTCTTGGCCTTCTCGGCCTCGTCGGCGATATCAGCAGTCTCCTGCTGGATGCGCATCTCCAGCGAGCCGCCGAGCTTGATGTCGGTGCCGCGGCCGGCCATGTTAGTGGCGATCGTGATCGCGCCCGGCACGCCGGCTTCGGCGACGATGTAGGCTTCCTGCTCGTGGAAGCGCGCGTTCAGCACCGCGAACAGTTTCGCCGGCTTGCCGGCGCGGGCGGCGGCATAGAGCTTGTCGAGCGCGCCCTCCTTGCCGAAATCGATCTGCTTGTAGCCGTTCTTCTTGAGGAATTCGGCGAGCACCTCCGACTTCTCGATCGAGGCGGTACCGACCAGCACCGGCTGCAGGCGCGCATTGGCGCGCTCGATCTCGGCGAGGATGGCCTGATATTTTTCCTTCTGGGTCCGATAGACCTCGTCGTCCTCGTCGAGGCGCGCGATCGACAGATTGGTCGGGATCTCCACGACCTCGAGCTTGTAGATGTCGAACAATTCGTCCGCTTCGGTCGCGGCGGTGCCGGTCATGCCCGCCAGCTTCTCGTACATGCGGAAGTAGTTCTGGAAGGTGATCGAGGCCAGCGTCTGGTTCTCGGGCTGGACCTGGACGTGCTCCTTGGCCTCCAGCGCCTGATGCAGGCCTTCCGAATAGCGGCGGCCCGGCATCATGCGGCCGGTGAACTCGTCGATGATGACGACTTCGCCGTCGCGGACGATGTAGTCCTTGTCGCGCGTGAACAGCGTGTGAGCGCGCAGGGCCTGGTTGATGTGGTGCACGACGGAGACGTTCTCGACGTCGTAGAGCGACTCGCCCTTGAGCTGGCCGGCATCGCGCAGCAGCGTCTCGATCTTCTCCATGCCGCCTTCGGTCAGCGTCACCGTGCGCTGCTTCTCGTCGACCTCGTAGTCGGTCTTGTCGAGCCTCGGCAGGAAGCCGTCGATGGTGTTGTAGAAGTCGGAGCGGTCGTCGAGCGGGCCGGAGATGATCAGCGGCGTGCGCGCTTCGTCGATCAGAATGGAGTCGACCTCGTCGACGATGGCGAAGAAGTGCGGCCGCTGGACCATGTCCTCGAGCCGGTACTTCATGTTGTCGCGGAGATAGTCGAAGCCGTATTCGTTGTTGGTGCCGTAGGTGATGTCGCAGGCATAGGCCGCCTTGCGCTCGGCATCGTCGAGGCCGTGCACGATCACGCCGGTGGTCATGCCGAGGAAGCCGTAGATCTGGCCCATCCAGCCGGAGTCGCGGCGGGCGAGGTAGTCGTTGACCGTGACGACGTGGACGCCTTTGCCGGCGAGCGCGTTCAGATACACCGCAAGCGTCGCGACCAGCGTCTTGCCTTCGCCGGTCTTCATCTCGGCGATGTCGCCCTCGTGCAGCACCATGCCGCCGATCAGCTGGACGTCGAAATGGCGCTGGCCGAGCGTGCGCTTGGCGGCCTCGCGCACGGTGGCGAAGGCGGGGACGAGGAGATCGTCCAGCGTCTTGCCGTTCGCGAGCTGCTGCTTGAATTCCGCGGTGCGGGCCTTGAGCGCCTCGTCGGAGAGCTTCGAGACCTCGGGCTCCAGCGCATTGATCGCGTTGACGCGGGACTGATATCCCTTCACCCGCCGGTCGTTGGCGGAGCCGAAAAACTTGCGGGCGAGCGCGCCGATCATGCCTGGTTCCTGTGTTCGCGATTCAACCGCGTTGGGCCTAAGAAGTTGTCACCCGCCCGCCTATCAACTCACCGTGACGCTTCGCGGCGTCAGAGCCCGGACTGCGGGGGACATCCGCCATATGGGTGGGAATTGGGCAAGTCTGGGTTCAACGGCCAAAAACGCAGCAAAATAAACGCCATCGCCATGGTCGCGACCGCGCAGAGATATGGCCCGGTCGGGGCCTTGTCAACGGCGGGCGCAGTGCGGCTAATTCATCATTTTGACAGACTTTTCGCGTTGCCAAGCCCCCCTGATTGGGCGAGTGTCCGCCCCGCTCGAGCAGCCCCCTGCTTCAACATAAGGATTTTCCATGACCACCTCGTTCCCGGCAACCCAGCGCTTCCGCTCCGCGTCCGCCCTGGCTGGCAGCCTCGCTCTGGCGCTGTCCCTGGCGTTTGCGGGCCCGCTCCGGGCCGCCGATGATCCGGTGCTGGCGAAGGTCAATGGCGCGGAAATCAAGAAGAGCGACGTCACCATGGCCGAGGAGGAACTCGGGCCGAGCCTTGCCCAGATGGACCCGGCGACCAAGGACGAGAACGTCCTGTCGTTCCTGATCGACATGAAGATCGTCAGCAAGGCTGCCGAAGACAAGAAGATCGCCGACGGCGAGGAGTTCAAGAAGCGCCTGGCATTCGCCCGCAACCGGCTTCTGATGGACAGCCTGCTCGCCAGCGAGGGCAAGGCCGCGACCACGCCGGACGCCATGAAGAAGGTCTATGAGGAGGCCGCCAAGCAGATCACCGGCGAGCAGGAGGTGCGCGCCCGCCACATCCTGGTCGAAACCGAGGACGAGGCCAAGGCGGTGAAGGCCGAGCTCGGGAAGGGGGCCGATTTCGCCGAGCTCGCCAAGAAGAAGTCCAAGGACCCCGGCTCCGCCGATGGCGGCGACCTCGGCTTCTTCACCAAGGAGCAGATGGTGCCGGAATTCTCGGCCGTGGCCTTCTCGCTGGAGCCCGGCAAGATCTCCGACCCCGTGAAGTCGCAGTTCGGCTGGCACATCATCAAGGTCGAGGAAAAGCGCAACCGCAAGGCGCCCGATTTCGAGCAGGTCAAGGCCCAGATCGAGCAGTACGTGACCCGCAAGGCCCAGGCCGAGTATGTCGCCAAGCTGCGTACCGAAGCCAAGGTCGAGCGGCTGGACCAGCCGGCGCCGGATGCGTCGAAGGACGCCAAGCCGGAGGCGAAGCCGTCCGACAGCAAGATGGCGCCGCCGGCGAAGAAGTAAGAATTCGCTGTCACTTCGCGGACGCCAAGTATATCTAACGTCGCAATGGCCGGGGCTCCCCCGGCCATCTGCATGTCCAGACCCTACCAAGGCGCCCGCGATGTCCTCCTCCGTCTCTCCGCTCGCCCCCAAAACCGTCCCTGATATGCCCGTGATCGCGGGCATCCGTCTGGCGACGGCTGAAGCCGGCATCCGCTACAAGAACCGTACCGACGTGCTGCTCGCGGTGATGGACAAGGGCACTGCCGTCGCCGGCGTCTTCACCAGGTCGAAGTGTCCCTCGGCCCCGGTGGAATGGTGCCGCGCCAAGCTGAAGGGCGGCAAGGCGCGCGCGCTGGTGGTCAATTCCGGCAATGCCAACGCCTTCACCGGCAAGACCGGCCGCGCCTCCACCGCGCTGACGGCGAAGATCGCGGCCAAGGCGGTCGGCTGCAGCGAGAGCGAGATCTTCCTGGCCTCGACCGGGGTGATCGGCGAGCCGCTGGATGCCACCAAGTTCGACGGCGTGCTCGGCCGCCTCGCCGAAGCCGCCGAGCCCGGCGATTACCTCGCCGCGGCCAAGGCGATCATGACCACCGACACCTTCCCGAAAGTGGCGACCGCGACAGTCAAGCTCGGCAAGGCCAAGGTCACCATCAACGGCATGGCCAAGGGCGCCGGCATGATCGCGCCCGACATGGCGACGATGCTGTCCTTCATCTTCACTGACGCGCCGATCGCGCCCGCCGCGCTGCAGGCGCTGCTCAAGAGCGGCGTCGAGGACACGTTCAACGCCGTGACCATCGACGGCGACACCTCGACCTCCGACACGCTGCTGGCGTTTGCGACCGGCGCCGCCGCCGAGCACGGCGCGCCGAAGATCAGCCGCGCCAGCGACCCGCGCCTGAAGGCCTTCGTCAAGGCGTTCAACCAGGTGCTCGCCAATCTCGCCGAGCAGGTCGCCCGCGACGGCGAAGGCGCGCGCAAGCTGGTCGAGATCACCGTCGAGGGCGCCAAGACCAAGGCCTCCGCCCGCAAGATCGCGATGTCGATCGCGAACTCACCGCTGGTGAAGACCGCGATCGCGGGCGAAGACGCAAATTGGGGCCGCGTGGTGATGGCGGTCGGCAAGGCCGGCGAGCCGGCCGATCGCGACAAGCTGTCGATCTCGTTCAACGGCATCCGCGTCGCCAAGCGCGGCGCGCGCGATCCCGATTATGACGAAGCGCAGGTGTCGGAAGCGATGAAGGCGCCGGAGATCGCGATTCTGGTCTCGCTCGGCCTTGGCAAAGGCCGCGACCGCGTCATGACCTGCGACCTCACCAAGGAATATGTGGCGATCAACGGGGACTACAGGTCGTAGGCCTTCTCCCTCTCCCCGTTCTTACGGGGAGAGGTGAGCGCCATCATCCGGAGATCCGCGCGTCCGCGACCGCCTTCTTGAACAGCGCGTTCATGGCGTCCGCGATGCCTTGCGTCGGGCTGACCTCGAAATACAGGCCCGGCGAAGCGCAGCTCTGCATGTTCTGTGCGATCTGGCTGTTCGGCGACGGGCCATAGGGGCCGGCATTGAACGGATCGATCCACTTCATGTACCAGGGGTTGGTCGGCAGCGCGAGATACGTCGTGTACAACACCGCGACCTTGACGCCGCGATCCTTCATCGTCTTGCAAAGCGCAGGGTTGAGCGGCGACTGGCACCGCGTGCTGCCCGAGAGCGGTTTCAGGCATCCGGTGTTGCTCTCATCGGCCACGCCATCGGACACGAAGAACAGGTATTTGAGCGGACTGGCCGACGTGCCGCTTCCGGGGGAGCTGATCTCGCCGTTGATCGCGGGAAAGACCGCGGTGAATGGGGTATCCTGATCGTTATTCTCGTTCTGGCCGTTCACCGACATCAAGTCGATCTTGCCGGCCGCCGACTTGGCGCTGGAGAGAGAGGCCGACAACGAAAACAGACTGCGCAGGCCGAGCGAACTTGCAGAGCCGCCGAAATCATAGATCGCCATTCTGAACTGGTTTGAATAGGTCTCGGTGGCGTTTGCCGTATCCATCAAGGACTCGGTGGCGCTCCGAAGCACGTCGATCCGGGTGGTCACGCCAAGCTTCTTGGCAAGGTCGTAATAGTTGTTCTTGTCCTTGAGATCGTGGCAGGCGAAAGCGCACTTGTCTGACGTGTTGTTGACCATCTTCTGCACGTCGGCCGGGGTCGCACCGACGCCCATCGACGGCGAATTGTCCAGCAGCAGGTAGAAATCGATATAGAGCGGCATGCTGGCCGTCGCCTTCGACGTGCCGCTCAACGTCAGCACCGACTTGCCGATCACGCCGAGGAACATGGTGTTCAAAGTTGCGGTGAACGAAACCGTCGCGGTGACGGTCGAGCCGGATTTGACCACGGTCGGTGTGAGGCCGGTCAGCGTGTAGCCGGACTGACTGGTGCGATTGGCATTGAAGATGTTCGTGGCGTCCGTGACGCCGACCGAAATCGAGCCGTCCGCAGTCATGTTGCCGGCGGCCTTGAAGGCGGGCGAAGCCTTGGCGATCGAGCCGACACTGGCGGCATCCGCCGCGGCCTGAAGCTTGGACCGGATCAGCGTCGCGCGCGAATAGTCGATGGCGCAGCCGACCGCACTGATCAGGGGAACGCAGGCGAGTGCGAAAATCACTGCGATATTGCCGCGCCGGTCGTCAACGAACCGGCGGAGGAGAGCCGAAAGCGCAGCGCGCATGAGGTGGCCTGGAGTGGTTTAAAGAGTTCCCACTCTAGGAACTGCGGATTAAATATGACTTATGGTGACGTTGGAAACGTAGACTGCAACGAGGTTAACAAACCGTTGCAAACGATCTCAGCGAGCGACAGACGCGCATGGCCGATCTCAAACTGACACTGGTGGTGGCCTGCGCGCTCGT
Source organism: Bradyrhizobium sp. NBAIM08 (assembly GCF_020193935.1). Taxonomy (NCBI): domain Bacteria; kingdom Pseudomonadati; phylum Pseudomonadota; class Alphaproteobacteria; order Hyphomicrobiales; family Nitrobacteraceae; genus Bradyrhizobium; species Bradyrhizobium sp. NBAIM08. The sequence goes on from NZ_JADYVR010000010.1 coordinate 160,609, forward strand.
CGACGCCGACAAACGCGTCCTGATCGCGCAGCGCCCGGAAGGAAAGGCCCTGGCCGGCCTGTGGGAATTCCCCGGCGGCAAGCTCGAGCCGGGCGAGCGGCCGGAGCAGAGCCTGATCCGGGAGCTTCATGAGGAGCTCGGCATCGACGTCGCCGAGCCGTGCCTCGCGCCGCTGACCTTCGCCAGCTACGGTTACGAGACCTTCCATCTGCTGATGCCGCTCTATATCTGCCGGCGCTGGGAGGGGTTGGTCACCGCACGCGAGGGCCAGAACCTTGCCTGGGTCCGCGCCAACAAACTGCGCGACTATCCGATGCCGCCCGCGGACATTCCGCTGATCCCGCATCTGATCGATTTGTTGATGTGAGGTCGAAGGGTACCGCTCTCTGGCGTCATGCCCGGGCTTGTCCCGGGCATCCACGGCCTTCGTGCCAGCCTGAAAGACGTGGATGGCCGGGACAAGCCCGGCCATGACGGAAGAGAAAGATCACTCCTTCCCCGCCTTCTTCACCGCCTCCGCCAGGCTCGCTTTCGCCGACCCCGGCTTCAGCGGCTGCTGCTGGCTCGCATGCGGAGCCCAGCCCGAGAGCCAGACGATGTCGAAGGTCGCGCGGATGCGGCCGTCGGCATCGGCAAAACGCTCGGCGTAGATCTCGGCCATGCGCAGCAGCGTCGCGCGCCGGCTCGGTGTGCGGCGCCGCTCGATCAGCACATTTGCCGCACCCATGCGGCGGAGATCCTGCATCAAGGCGAACGCATTGGCATAGCGCACCACGACACGGTCGACGTCGGTCACCGGCAGCGCAAAGCCTGCCCGCTGCAATAGCGCACCGATGTCGCGAAGGTCAGCGAACGGCGCCACGCGCGGCGACACACCGCCCTCGCATTCGGCTTCCGCCGCGGCAAACGCCTGCCGCAGCTCGGTGAGGCTGTCGCCGCCGATCATGGCAGCAAGCAGCAGCCCGTCCGGCTTGAGTGCCCGGCGGATTTGCGCGAGCACACCCGGCAGGTCGTTGACGTATTGCAGCGCCAGCGCCGAGACGACGAGATCGAGGCTCTCAGCCGCGAGGGGCAACTTCTCCGCGCCGGCCGCGTCGAGCGCGATGTGTTCGATGGAGGGAAGCCGCGTGCGCAACGCCGCCAGTCCCGCGCCGGGCGTCCAGAGGTCGGCGGGAGCGTGAAACTCCCGCATCACCGCTGCCAAGCGGTCGGACATGTCCTCGGCGACCCGCTCGAGCAGGAATGTGACCGCGCCTTGGGCCTGGGCGCGCTGCTGCCGCCTCTGCAGCAAGGCACGATCAAACAAGGCGGGCGGGATTTGAGCGGTCCGGACCATGCCGCTGGTTACGCCGATCTCCACAGTTCTGGCAATCCGCTGCGTGCAGCGTTAGCCTCCCCACATGGAAGCCGACGCTCCCCCCATCCGTTCCATCGCCGCACCGCTGCGGAGCGCGTGGACGGCCGGCCGCCACGTGCTGGCGCGGGCGGCGCGGCTCGCGCTCGACATCGCCCTGCCGACACAGTGCGTATCGTGCCGGGAGCCGGTTGATGGCGAGGGCGTTTGCGCTTCCTGCTGGGCGCGGCTGTCGTTCATCGAGCGGCCCTATTGCCCGCGGCTCGGCATTCCCTTCGTCTACGACCCCGGCCCCGAGATGCTGTCGATGGAGGCGATCGCGAGCCCGCCGGCTTACCAGCGCGCTCGCGCGGCGGTGCGCTACGACGACGTCGCGCGCACGCTGGTGCATGCGCTGAAGTATCAGGACCGTACCGATCTGGCGCCGGCCATGGGCCGCTGGATGGCGCGCGCGGGCGGCGAGTTGCTGACCGGCGCCGACATGCTGGTGCCCGTGCCCCTGCATTGGCGGCGGGCCTGGCGGCGCCGTTACAACCAGTCCGGCGCGCTCGCGCGCGTCATCGAGCGGCAGAGCGGGATCAAGGTGCGGGGCGACGTGCTGCGGCGGGTGCGCGCCACCGAGCAGCAGATCGGCCTGTCGCGGGCCCAGCGCGCCACCAATGTGCAAGGCGCATTCCAGGTATCTCCCGACCGTCAGGCCGAGATCCAGGGCCGCCGCGTTGTCCTGATCGACGATGTCCTGACGTCAGGGGCTACGCTCGACACCTGCGCGCGGGCCCTGCTCCGCGCCAAGGCGGCCCAGGTCGACGTGCTGGTCTTTGCCCGGGTTGTCGAGAGCGGGCCCCGTCCCATATAATTCAATGAATTCATGACATGAGAGCGCCAGACGAATGACTGCTGCTGTCGAGATCTACACCCGGCCGGGCTGCGGCTATTGTTCCGCCGCCAAGTCACTGCTGACCCGCAAGAAGGCGACCTTCACCGAATTCGACGTCGCCAAGAACCCGTCCTGGCGCCAGGAAATGTACGGCCGCGCCGGCCAGGGCTCGACCTTTCCGCAGATCTGGATCGGCGGCACCCATGTCGGCGGCTGTGACGACCTCTATGCACTCGATCGCGAAGGCAAGCTCGATGGCATGCTCGAAAGCGTGAAGGCGGTATCATGAGCGAGAACCGCACGTTCACGGCCGCCATGGTGCAGATGCGCACCGGCCTGATGCCCGGGCCGAGCCTCGAGCAGGCTACGAAGCTGATCCGGCAGGCTGCGGCCGATGGCGCCGATTACGTGCAGACACCCGAAGTCAGCAACATGATGCAGCTGAACCGCAAGGCGCTGTTCGAGCATCTCCAGAGCGAAGAGGACGACGCCTCGCTGAAGGCCTACCGGGCGCTCGCGGCGGAGCTGAAGATTCACCTCCATGTCGGCTCGCTGGCGCTGCGCTTCTCGCCGGAGAAGGCGGTCAACCGCTCCTTCCTGATCGGGCCCGAGGGCAATGTGCTCGCGAGCTACGACAAGATCCACATGTTCGACATCGAGCTGCCGGACGGCGAGAGCTATCGCGAATCCGCCAATTACCAGCCGGGCGAGACCGCCGTGATCTCGGATCTGCCCTGGGGCCGCATCGGCTTGACGATCTGCTACGATGTGCGCTTCCCGGCGCTGTACCGTGCGCTCGCAGAAAGCGGCGCCTATTTCATCACCGTGCCGTCCGCCTTCACCCGCAAGACCGGTGAAGCGCATTGGCACGTGCTGCTGCGAGCCCGTGCGATCGAGACCGGCTGCTTCGTCTTCGCCGCGGCGCAGGCCGGCACCCACGAGAACAAGCGCGAGACCTACGGGCATTCGCTGATCGTCGATCCTTGGGGCGAGATCCTCGCCGAAGGCGATGTCGAGCCGGGCATCATCATGGCTAGGATCGACCCGGCCAAGGTCGAGACCGCGCGCCGGGCGATTCCCTCGCTCCAGCACGGCCGCCGCTTCGGCGTCTCCGATCCCAAGGCCGGGCCGGACCATTTGCACCTCGTGCGGGGCTCGGCATGATCCGCTACGCGCTCCACTGCGACCGCAATCACGCCTTCGAAAGTTGGTTCCAGAGCTCGTCGGCCTATGATTCGCAGGTGAAGCGCAAGCTCGTGACCTGCCCGATCTGCGGCTCAGCCAAGGTCGACAAGGCGATCATGGCGCCGCGCATCGTCGGCAAGAAGGGGCGCGGCCGCGCCACGCCGCCGCCGGAGCCCGTGGCCGCGACCACACCCGAGGCTGCGCCGTCAGGGCCGACCTCGCTGCTGATGGCGCAGGAGCGCGAGCTGCGCGCCAAGCTGAAAGAGCTGCGCGACCACATCGTCAAGAACGCCGACAATGTCGGTGAGCGCTTCGCCAACGAAGCCCGCGCCATGCATTACGGCGACAAGGAGCACCGCCCAATCTATGGCGAAGCCTCGCCCGAAGAGGCGAAGTCGCTGATCGACGAAGGCATCGAGGTCTCACCGCTGCCGACGCTGCCGGAAGACCGGAATTAAGCTCCCACCAGCACAGCGACGCCCAGGACAATCAGCGCAATGCCTGCAAGCTCGCGCGGCGCGATCGGCTGCTTGAACGAGTAATACGCCACGGCTTGCGCGAACAGCACCTCGATCAGCGCGAGTGTGCGGACGTTGGCGGCCGCCGTCAGTGCAAAGGCGAGGAACCAGAATTGCGAAGCGAAGGCGCCGATGAAGCCCGCGAGCATCGACGGTCGCCATAACCTGAGGATTCCTCGCAGCACGTCCGGCGCGCGCCAGAGCAGGTAGATCGTCAGCACCAGCGTCTGCACGAACAGGCCGAGCGCCAGCGTAATTGACGCCGCGGTCACGAAGGACACGTCGGGCACATTGATGATGGCGCCGCGAAAGCCGACCGCTGACAGCGCGAAGGCCGCCGCGGCAACGAGGCCGGTGATGGTCGGCTTCAGCTCGGCAAAGCTCTTGTCGCCGCCGGGGCGGAGCGCGGTGATGACGACGCCGACGGTGGCGATCATGATCGCGAGCACCTTCAGCCAGGTCAGGTGATCGCCGAGGAAGACGAAGCCGAATATCGCGGTCTGGATCGCCTCGGTCTTCAGGTAGGCCGTCGTCACGACAAACGAGCGGTCGTTCATCGCGAGCAGCATCAGCCCGGTGGCGACGATCTGGCTGAGCGCGCCCAACAGCAGCCATGGCCAGAACACGGCTGGCGGCGGGCTCAGATGATCGCCGGTCGCGAGCAGCACCAGCCCCAGGAACAGCAGCGAGAACGGAAAGCCGAACAGGAAGCGGATATTGGTCGCGCCCCAGGTCCCCAGCGGCTTCGTCAACGACCGCTGCATCGCATTGCGCGCGACCTGCCCGAGCGCGGCAACGATGGTGAAGGGAATCCAGAGGCTGGCGATGGTGAACATGGGGTGGCGGGCGCGAGGATCCGGGCCAACGTGCCGCTAGCGGTGGAGCAGGTCAATCACACGGATGTCATGGGTGCGATGCTCTCGCACAAACTCGGTGCCTGCGAACGCAGGGACGACGGTTGTGATGTAGCGTCTGCCTAAACCTGCGGCTTGGCCGTCGCGCCGCCATACCGTCGGCGATAGATCCACATCCCCACGCCCAGCACGATCGCAACCCCTGCAACGGTCAGCATCCAGATGTGCTTGCCGACATGCGCATGATGATGCAGCCCGGCATATTCATGCAGGGCCGACACGGCCAAGACGCCCGGCAGCACATGGGCGGGCGCCCAGGCCAGGATCGCCGGGATGTTCACGGCATAGAATTTCGTGGGCGCCATGCCCAGCGCGCCGGCGGTCACGGGCACGAAGGCGCGGATCGGCGGCACGAAGCGGGCGAAGAACACGGCCCAGGTGCCGAAGCGGTTGAAGAAGTTTTCGCTCTCCGCGACCACGCGTGGATAATTGGTCAGCGGCCAGGTGTTGAGGATCTCGCGCTGCCGCCTGTGCCCGATCCAATAGGCCGCCCCGTCGCCGAGTACGGCACCAGTTGCGGCCGCCAAGAGCACCCATGGCAGCTGCAATTCGCCGCCGGGGATCAGGGCGCTCAGCGCCAGGATGATGGTCGAGCCGGGGATCACCGATCCCACCACCGGAACGGCTTCGAGCAGCGCCGCCAGGAACAGGGTCAGATAGGCCAGCCACGCATGGGCGGAAACGAAGGCGATGAGGGGATCGAGGAAGGACGTCACGTCGTCTCTTGAAGGGCTGGAGCATGAGGGCTTCGGACCCTACATAAGTAACTGCATACGGCCAAAGTACCATTCGCACGGATTGGGGCCGACCCGCCCGAATTTCGGCGTGATTCGCAAGGCAGCCCTCCAAAAACTGCGTTCCTTGCCTATCTAGATGAAAAGACAACGGAACTTTGATTGGTGGGCGGGCTTCTGCCGGCTCGTTGTCTCTGATAGGTTGATTTTCAGCACCCAGCCGCAGCCAACGTGCGAATAACCGGTTTCGGGACCGCCCGGGACCTCGGAGGATTGATGACGACCGCCGCCCTGTCCAAAGTTGAGGAAGTTTCCGGCCTGCCCGACATGAAGGTGTCGGTGCGCCAGGTGTTCGGGATCGACAGTGATCTCGAAGTCCCGGCCTATTCCGAAGTCGATCCTCATGTGCCCGAAGTGGATTCCGATTACCGCTTCGACCGCGCCACCACGCTGGCCATTCTCGCGGGCTTTGCCAGGAACCGCCGCGTGATGGTGACCGGCTATCACGGCACCGGCAAATCCACCCATATCGAGCAGGTCGCGGCACGTCTGAACTGGCCCTGCGTGCGCGTCAACCTCGACAGCCACATCAGCCGTATCGACCTCGTCGGCAAGGACTCGATCGTGGTCCGCGACGGCAAGCAGGTCACCGAATTCCGCGACGGCATCCTGCCCTGGGCGCTGCAGAACAACGTCGCGCTGGTGTTCGACGAATACGACGCCGGCCGCCCGGACGTCATGTTCGTGATCCAGCGCGTGCTGGAGGTTTCGGGCCGCCTGACGCTCTTGGACCAGAACAAGGTGATCAAGCCGCATCCGGCGTTCCGGCTGTTCGCCACCGCCAACACCGTCGGCCTCGGCGACACCTCGGGCCTCTATCACGGCACCCAGCAGATCAACCAGGGCCAGATGGACCGCTGGTCGATCGTCACCACGCTGAACTATCTCAGCCACGACGAGGAAGTCGAGATCGTGCTGGCCAAGGCCAAGCACTATCGCACCCAGGAGGGCCGCGACATCGTCAACAAAATGGTGCGCCTCGCCGACCTCACCCGCAACGCCTTCGCCAATGGCGATCTGTCGACGGTGATGAGCCCGCGCACGGTGATCACCTGGGCGGAAAACTCCGACATCTTCGGCGATATCGGCTTCGCCTTCCGCGTCACCTTCCTCAACAAATGCGACGAGCTCGAACGGCCCCTGGTCGCCGAGTTCTACCAGCGCTGCTTCAATGCGGAGCTGCCGGAATCGGCAATCAACGTCGCGCTGAGCTGATCTCTCACGGTGTATCGTCCCGGCGAAGGCCGGGACCCATACCGCGTGATGTCTCGATTGAAGCGACGCTGATAGTTTCCTGACACAAGAGCGGCCGGTGGTTATGGTCCCGGCCTTCGCCGGGACGACAGATAGGGTCAGATGACCGCCTCCAACTCCAAATTCCGCAGCAACAAGGAAGCACCGACTGAGCCGTTCAAGCGCTCGGTCGCCTCCTGTCTGAAGGCGATCGCAAAGGCGCCCGAGCTCGACGTCTCCTTCGCAGCCGAGCGCCCGGGCCTTGCGCCCGGCAAGGCGCGGCTGCCTGAGCCCGCGCGCAAGATGACGAAGCGTGACGCCGCGATCGTGCGCGGCCATGCCGATTCCATCGCGCTCAAGCTCGCCTGTCACGATCCCAAGGTTCACCGCAAGCTGATGCCCGGCAATCCGCAGGCGCGCGGCGTGTTCGAGGCGGTGGAGCAGGCCCGCGTCGAGGCGATCGGCGCGCGCCGCATGGCGGGCGTTGCCAAGAACCTCACCGCGATGCTCGACGACCATTTCCACCGCGGCAAGTTCGACGAGATCACCGACCGCGCCGACGCGCCGCTGGCGGACGCGCTGGCGATGCTGGTGCGCGAGCGCCTCACCGGCATGGCGCCGCCGACGGCGGCCAAGAAGATGGTCGATCTCTGGCGACCGATCCTCGAAGACAAGATCGGCAAGCGGCTCGATCGGCTCGACGGCGTGCTCGAGGATCAGACCAAGTTCGGCGATGCCGTGCATGACCTGCTGTCGGCACTCGAGCTCGGCGACGAGCGCAACGCCGACAGCGAGGACAATGACGAGAACGAGGAGAACCAGGACGGCGACAACGACCAGTCCGGCGCCGAAGGCTCGCCCGATTCCGACGCCGCGCAGGAGATGAGCGCCGACCAGGCGCAGGCAACCAGCGAGGAGATGAGCGAGAGCGCGATGGAAAGCGCGCAGGCCTCGACCTCCGACACCTTCGACGATGGCGAGCTCGGTGACGACGAGACGCCGGGCGAGGCGACGCGCCCGAACCAGCACGGCAGGAACGAGCCGCGTGGGCCGGAATATCACGCCTTCGCGCCCAAGTTCGACGAGGTTATCGCCGCCGAGGATCTCTGCGACCATGACGAGCTGGAGCGGCTGCGCGCCTATCTCGACAAGCAGCTCGCACATCTGCAAGGCATCGTCGCCCGCCTCGCCAACCGGCTGCAGCGCCGCCTGATGGCGCAACAGAATCGCGCCTGGGAATTCGATCTCGAGGAGGGCATCCTCGACCCTGCGCGGCTGGCGCGCGTCGTCACCGATCCCTATCACCCGCTGTCCTTCATGCACGAGAAGGAGGCGACGTTCCGCGACACCGTAGTGACGCTGCTGCTCGACAATTCCGGCTCCATGCGCGGCCGCCCGATCACGGTCGCCGCGACCTGTGCCGACATCCTCGCGCGCACGCTGGAGCGTTGCGGCGTCAAGGTCGAGATTCTCGGCTTCACCACGCGGGCCTGGAAGGGCGGGCAATCGCGCGAGGCGTGGCTTGCCGCCGGCAAGCCGGCCAATCCCGGCCGCCTCAACGATCTCCGCCACATCATCTACAAGTCCGCGGACGCCCCGTGGCGTCGTGCGAGGAAAAACCTGGGCCTGATGATGCGCGAGGGCCTCTTGAAGGAGAACATCGACGGCGAGGCGCTGGACTGGGCGCACAAGCGCCTGCTCGGCCGGCCCGAGCAGCGCAAGATCTTGATGATGATCTCGGACGGCGCGCCGGTCGACGATTCCACGTTGTCGGTCAATCCGGGCAATTATCTCGAGCGGCATCTGCGCCACATCATCGAGGAGATCGAGACCCGCTCGCCGGTCGAGCTGATCGCGATCGGCATCGGCCATGACGTGACGCGCTATTATCGCCGCGCGGTAACGATCGTGGACGCGGAAGAACTCGGCGGCGCGATCACCGAAAAGCTTGCCGAGCTCTTCAGCGAGACCAACACGGCGCCAACGCAAGCGGCCGGTCGCCCGCGACGCAAATTGCATTCGTGAGCACGCATCCATCCCGCCGCAGCTTCGTCAGCCTCGCGGCGGCGGGATTTTCCACTCTCGCGTTGCCGCGCTTGGCGCAGGCGCAGCTGCAGCCCAAGACCGAGCCGCCGCCGCGCGCCCTCCAGCTCGAGCATGCCGTCACCGCGCCGGTCAGCGTCGAGGTCAACGCGCGTAGCATTGCCAATTTCGAGCCGCGCGACCGCTCGCGCACGCGCTTCGGCTCGCTGGATTTTCGCAGCGGCCTGGTGCTGACCTCGCCCTATCGCGGCTTCGGCGGGCTGTCGGGCCTCCGCTTCCTCGACGGCAAGGGCGAGCGCTTTCTCGCGATCTCCGATCAGGGCGGCTGGTTCACCGGCAGCATCCGCTATTCCGGCCGCGAGATGATTGGGCTCGCCGACGTCGAGGCCGCGCCGGTGCTGGGCGCCGACGGGCGGCCGATCACCGAGAAGCGGCTCTGGTACGATACCGAGTCGCTCGCGCGCGACGGCAACCTCGTCTATGTCGGGCTCGAACGCGTCAACCAGATCCTGCGCTATGATTTCGCCAAGGGTGCTACCGGCGCCCGCGGCGAAGTGATCGCCGTCCCGCCGGCCTTGCGCAAGCTGCCCTACAACAAGGGGTTGGAGGCGATGGTCGTCGTGCCCAAAGCGCAGGGACCGGGCAAGAGCCAGGCCCAGCCGCTCGCGGGCACGCTGATCGCCTTTTCCGAGCGCGGGCTCGATGCCGACGGCAACCTCCTCGCTTTCCTGATCGGCGGCTCGACGCCCGGCCAATTCAGCGTGCGGCGCTCGGAGAATTTCGACATCAGCGACGCGGTGCTGCTGCCCTCGGGCGATCTGCTCATCCTCGAACGTAAATTTTCTTGGTTCACCGGCGTCAACATCCGCATCCGCGCGATCCCGCTGAAGGGAATCGCGCCGGGCGCCGTCGTCGACGGCCTGACGCTGTTCGCCGCCGATCTCGGCCACGAGATCGACAACATGGAAGGCATCGACGCCCACGTCACCGCCGACGGCGAGACGGTGCTGACCCTGATCTCCGACGACAATTTCTCGATGCTGCAGCGAACCCTGCTGCTGCAATTCACGCTGGCGGAGTAGAGATCGCGCCGGAACGGTTCTTGCAGCGATCGCGAGAGTCGACCGGAGATTTCGATGACCAGGTTCCTTCGCGTGTTTTGTCTATATGCGTCCTTCTGGATCGCCGCTGCAACACAAGTCCAGGCACAAGACTGGCCGGCGCGACTGATCAAGGCGACCATTCCGTTCGGTCCGGGCAGCGCGGCGGACGTGGTGCCGCGGCTGGTGTTCGAGCATCTCTCCGCCGAACTCGGTCAGCCGATCGTGATCGAAAACCGCGCCGGCGGCGGCGGTGTGGTCGGTTCGGCGGCGGTCGCGAAGTCCGATCCCGGTGGTTACAGCCTGCTCGCCCAGTCGTCGGCGCTGACCATTGCGCCCCTGATGTTCCCGAATGCGAGCTTCGACCCCAGCCGCGATCTCGCCTCGGTGTTCATGATCGGATCCGGTGCCAATGTGATGATCGTGCCGAAGGAGCGCCCTTGGAGAACCATCCAGGACTTCATCGCCGCTGCCAAGGCAAAGCCCGGTTCGATCTCGTTCGGCTCGGTCGGCATCGGCAGCGCCGTGCACATCTCGAGCGAGAAGTTCCGCTACGCCGCCGGCATCGAGGCTATTCATGTGCCGTATCGCGCCGGCCCGGAAGTGATCGCCGACATTCTCGGTGGGCGCATCGATCTGTATTTCTGCCCGCTGGCGACCGCGTTGCCGCTGATCCGCGAGGGCCAAGTGCGCGCGCTGGTGGTCTCGACACCGAAGCGCGTTGCCGAGCTGCCCGATGTGCCGACGCCGGCCGAGATCGGCTTGAAGGACGCCGACAGCGAGATCTGGTTCGGCGTGTTCGTGCCGGCGAAGACCCCGCGCGAGGTCGTCGACAAGCTGCACGCGGCCGCCGAGAAAGTCCTGGCCACGTCGGCGACGCAGGTGAGCCTGACAAAGCTCGGGCTCGAACCGAGGCCGATGAAGCCCGCCGAGATGGACGACCTCGTCAAGCGCGAGCTGGCGGCCAATCAGGAGCTGATCAAGGCCGCCGGCATCAAGCCGTAGGGGCGGGTTACGCCCGCATTCCTCCATCGTCCCGGACAAGCGAAGCGCGGATCCGGGACGACAATAGGGAGACATGTTCGCCGCGGCATCTCCAGCGCAATGCATGCCGCTGCTGGTCGCCATGCTGCCCGTGCGGCTGGCAATTCGCCGCCCACCCACTAAACTTCATGCAATCGCTTCCATTTCTCCAGCCCCGGACCCTCGCATGAGCGCCCTGTTTTCTCCGATCAAGCTGCGCGGACTGACGTTGAAGAACCGCCTCGTGGTGTCGCCGATGTGCCAATATTCGGCCGATGACGGCGTCGCCACCGACTGGCACTTCACCCACATCAACAATCTCAGCCTGTCGGGCGCGGCGATGTTCTGCATCGAGGCGACGCATGTCGAGGCGATCGGCCGTATCACGCCGGGCTGCCTCGGGCTCTACAGCGACGCAGCCGAAGCCGCGCTGAAGCAGATTCTCGCCTCGGTGCGAAAACATTCCACCACCGCGATCGCGATGCAGCTCGCCCATGCCGGCCGCAAAGCGAGCAGCGCGCGGCCCTGGGACGGCGGCCAGCTGATCCCGGTCGAGCAGGGCGGCTGGCAGACGGTCGGACCGTCAGCGGTGCCGCACAAGGAGGGCGAGGCCGCGCCGCTCGCGCTCGATGCCGCGGGCCTCAAGCGCATCCGCGAGGCCTTCGTCGACAGCACAAAGCGCGCCGCGCGGCTCGGCATCGACGCCATCGAGGTCCACGGCGCGCACGGCTATCTCCTGCATCAATTCCTGTCGCCGGTCTCCAACAAGCGCATGGACGAATATGGCGGCAGCCTCGAGAACCGCATGCGCTTTCCGCTGGAGGTGTTCGACGCAGTGCGCGCCGCGTTCCCCGCCGACAAGCCGGTCGGCATGCGGGTGTCGTCGACCGATTGGGTCGAGGGCGGCTGGGATCTGGCACAGACCATCGAATTCGCGAACGCGCTGAAGGCGCGCGGCGTCGACTGGATCGATGCATCCTCCGGCGGCGTCTCGCCGCTGCAGAAGATCCCGCTCGGCCCCGGCTATCAGGTGCAGTTTGCAGAGGCGATCAAGCGCGAGACCGGCCTGCCCACCATCGCCGTCGGCCTGATCACCGAAGCCAAGCAGGCCGAGGAGATCGTCGCGTCGGGTAAGGCCGACATGGTCGCGCTCGCCCGCGGCCTGCTCTACGATCCGCGCTGGGGCTGGCACGCCGCCGCCGAGCTCGGCGGGGTAGTCGAGGCGCCGCCGCAATATTGGCGCTCGCAGCCCTCGACGCAGAAGGCGCTGTTCGGCGAGACCACGTTCGGGGCGAGGTGACTCTCTTCACCTCTCCCCGCTTACGGGGAGAGGGAGTTAGATCCCTCACGCATCCGTAAACCTCCTCACCTTCCACGCCCCCCAAAACTGGCCTAACCTCTCCACACTCAACGCCTCGCGGAGGCTGGCCATGCGTTTTCGTTTTCGTAAAACTGCCCATGTGTTCGAGCGCGTCGGCCTTGCCATGGCGGGGGCCGCGTGCGGATTGTTCGTCGGCGCCTATGTCGGCTCGGCGATCCCCACCCTCACCACGCAGGGCTTCCTGCTGCTGATGATGCTGCTCGGCGGCATCGGCTTCTATCTCGGCATCGACACGCCGCAGATGCCTTTCGACGATGCGCACAGCCAAATTGACGCCGCCGAGCTCATGAGCGCCGCCGGCACGCTCTCCGCCACGCTCACCGCCTTCGCCTCGGTCGCCGTGATCGTGCTCCGGCTCGATCCGCACATGGCCTGGACCTGGCTCGTCTTGGTCGGCTGGATGGCCGGCGTCGCCATGCAGATCGTCGCCGGCGCCAAGGCCAGGCTGCGTAAGTAGCTCTCTTTGTCAGGATGGGCCCGCCTGAAGCGGGCGTCTCGAAGGACAGCCGCCGGGAAAAGCTCGCAATTCCGAGTGCCCGTCGTTCACGGCAGGGTTCGGCTTGCCGCAATTGCCTTGCCCGGCACCGTCTCTCTCTCTGTCAACCCGTCATCCGGTCAGGGCGCCGTTCGGAGCATTGCGCGCGCATTGGTCTTGAAGAGTTCATCTTTGCAACACATCTTGTGGCGCCCGCAGGTAGAGGCGTACCCTGCATCTTCTGCGGCTTTGATGCGAGGACCTGGGGATGAGCGGACCGGACGGAAGCAGGCAGTTGATCAAAAAGCACGATTTCGTTCAGGTCAGCGCAATTGCCGGGCTTCTCGCCGCCGCGTTCGCCCTGTCCGGCTGCGACAAGCCGGCATCGCAGGCTGCGGCTCCGCCGGCGCCGGCGGTGACGGTCGCCCAGCCGGTCAAGCGCACGGTCACCGATTGGGACGAGTTCACCGGCCGCTTCGAGGCGGTGGAGGAGGTCCAGGTGCGGCCGCGGGTCGGCGGCTTCGTCAACTCGGTCGAGTTCCAGGACGGCGCCATCGTGCGTCAAGGTGATCTGCTCTACGTGATCGATCCCCGTCCGTTCGAGGCGGTAGCGACTCAGGCGGAGGGCCAGCTGTCCGATGCGCGGGCGCGAGTGGAGCTTGCCAGGCGCGAGCTCGATCGTGGTCTCAGTCTGGTACAGACCAGCGCCGTCTCCGAGCAGGTCGTCGATCAGCGCCGCCAGGCCTTGCAGGCTGCGCACGCCGCCGAGATGCAGGCCGAGGGCGCGCTGAAGGCCGCCAAGCTCAACATCGAGTTCACGCATGTGGCAGCGCCCTTGACCGGCCGCGTCAGCCGCCATCTCGTCAGCCCCGGCAATCTCGTGCAGGGCAGCGACACCGGCACCTCGACGCTGCTGACTTCGATCGTCGCGCTCGATCCGATCTACATCTATTTCGACATGGATGAGGCGACGTTCATCAAATACAGCAAATTGTGGTTCGAAGGACGGCGGCCAAGTTCGCGCGATACCGCGAACCCGGTGCAAGTGACGCTGGCCGGCGAGACCAAGCCCTCGCGCGAGGGCACCGTCAATTTCCTCGACAATCGGCTGGACGTGTCGACCGGCACGCTGCGCAGCCGCGCGGTGGTGAAGAACACGGATCTTTCGATCCTGCCCGGCCAGTTCGGCCGCGTCCGCCTGATCGGCAGCGCGCCTTACGAGGCGCTGCTGATTCCGGACGCTGCGATCGCAACCGACCAGTCCCGCAAGATCGTGTTCGTGGTCAAGCCTGATGATACGGTCGAGGCACGCCCCGTCGTGCTCGGTCCGCTCGACGACGGCCTGCGCGTGATCCGTGAAGGGCTGAAGCCGGACGATCGCGTCATCGTCAATGGCATCCAGCGCGCCCGCGTCGGCGCCAAGGTCGCTCCCCAGACCGCGCAAGCGCCGGCCGGTGGCAAGTCATGAATCTTGGCCGCCTCTCCATCAACCAGCCCATTTTGGCGATGGTGCTGTCGATCGTGCTCCTGATCGTCGGTGCACTCGCCTACACCACGCTGCCGGTCTCCGAATATCCGCAAGTGGTGCCGCCGACCGTCGTCGTCACGACGCAATATCCCGGCGCCTCCGCCCAGACCGTGTCCGACACGGTCGCAGCTCCCATCGAGCAGGAGATCAACGGTGTCGAGGACATGCTGTATCTCTACAGCCAGGCGACCTCGAACGGCCAGCTCACCATCACCGTCACCTTCAAGCTCGGCACCGATCTCGACAAGGCCCAGGTGCTGGTGCAGAATCGCGTCGCCATCGCGCAGCCGCGCCTTCCAGAGGAAGTGCAGCGCAACGGCGTCACCACCCGCAAGAACTCGCCCGACATCCTGATGGTCGTGTTCATGCTGTCGCCGGACGACACGTTCGACCAGCTCTACATCTCCAATTATGCGCTGCTCCAGGTCCGCGACCAGCTCTTGCGCATCGACGGCGTCGGCGACATCCAGATCTTCGGCGCCCGCGACTATTCGATGCGGCTGTGGCTCGATCCTGACAGAATCGCCAATCTCGGCCTGACCTCGGCCGAGGTGCTCGCGGCCATCCGCGCCCAGAACGTGCAGATCGCGGGCGGCCAGATCGCCGAGCCGCCGATCGCCGATCGCGCCTTCCAGCCCAACCTCACCTTCACCGGACGTTTGAAGGACCAGAAGCAGTTCGAGGATATCCTGATCAAGGCCGGCCCTGACGGCCGCACGGTGCGGCTGCGCGACGTCGCCCGCATCGAGCTCGGGGCGCTGGCTTACAGCACCAACAGCTTTCTGCTGCGCAAGTCGGCGGTCGCGATGCTGGTGACGCAGCGGCCGGGCTCGAACGCGCTCGCGACCGCAAAGAACATCTCCGACACCATGACGAGGCTCAAGGAGAGCTTTCCCAGGGGGCTCGACTTCAATATCGGCTACAACCCGACCGAGTTCATCGCCCAGTCGGTCCACGAGCTGATCAAGACCATCTACGAGGCCATGCTGCTCGTGGTCGTCGTCGTGCTGGTGTTCCTGCAGGGATGGCGGCCCGCGATCATTCCGATCATCGCAATTCCGGTCTCGCTGGTCGGCACGTTCGCGGTGATGGCGGCGCTCGGCTTCTCCATCAACAATCTCACCCTGTTCGGGCTCGTCCTCGCGGTCGGCATCGTGGTCGACGACGCCATCGTCGTGGTCGAGAATGTCGAACGCCATCTCGAGCACGGCCTCAGTCGTCGCGATGCCGCGCTGAAGACAATGGAGGAGGTCGGCGGCGCACTGGTCTCGATCGCCCTGGTGCTATGCGCGGTGTTCGTCCCGACCGCGTTCCTCGGCGGCATCTCCGGGCAGTTCTTCCAGCAATTCGCCGTCACCATCGCCGTTGCGACGGCGATCTCCTGCTTCTGCTCGCTGACGCTCTCGCCCGCGCTAGCCTCGCAGATCCTCACACCACACGAAGAAAAGCGGCCGCCGGCCGCCTGGAACATCATCGCGCGCGGCTGGAATGCGTTCACCGGCGTGTTCAATCGCGTGTTCGACCGGCTGGCGCATGGCTATGCCGGCCTCGCCAATTTCGCGATTCGCCATTCGGTGGTGATGCTGCTGATCTACGTCGTGCTGATCGGCGGCGCCGGCTGGCTGATCGTGACCACGCCGCAGGGCTTCATCCCGGCGCAGGATCGCGGCTACGTCATCATATCCGTGCAATTGCCGGGCGCGGCGTCGCTGGCGCGCACCACCGAGGTCGTGCGCGAGATCGAGCGGATCTCGCTGGATACGCCGGGCATCGTTCGAGTCGCCGCCTTTGCCGGTTTCTCCGGCGCCACCCGCACGCAGGCCGGCAATGCGGCGGCGCTGTTCCCGGTGTTCGACGAGCCCGAGGCGCGGCTGAAGAAGGGCCTGTCCGCGAATGCCATCACGGCCGAGCTGCGCAAGCGCCTGTCCGCGATCCAGGGTGCCTTCATCATCGTGATTCCACCGCCGGCCGTGCCCGGCATCGGCACCGGCGGCGGCTTTGCCATCCGCATCCAGGACCGCCAGGGCCGCGGGCCTGAAATGCTCGCAGCCGCCACCGACGAGCTTGTCGCCGCCGCGCGCAAATCGCCCTCGCTGCTCGCCCCCTCGGTGTTCTCGCCGTTCACGGCCAACACGCCGCAGCTCTTCGTCGACATCGACCGCACCAAGGCGCAGAAGCTGGGCGTGCCCATCTCCAACATCAACGAGACGATCCAGACCTATTTCGGGTCAACCTATGTCAACGACTTCAACCTGTTCGGCCGCACCTACCACGTCACCGCGCAGGCCGACTTCCCGTTCCGGAAAGAACCGAGCGACCTTGCGCGCCTGCGCACGCGCAACGCTTCCGGCGACATGGTGATGCTCGGCAGCGTGGTCGAGTTCAAGGACGTCTCGGGACCCGACCGCGTCGCGCGCTACAATCTCTATGCGGCGTCCGAACTCCAGGGCGAGCCGGCGCCGGGCACGAGCTCGACCACCGCGCTCAACGCCATCAAGCAGCTCGCGAACGATACTTTACCGAGCGGCTTCACCTTCGAATGGACCGACCTGTCCTATCAGCAGGTCACCGGCGGCAATGCCGGTCTCTACGTATTTCCGATCTGCGTGCTGTTCGTCTATCTCGTCCTCGCCGCGCAATATGGCAGCTGGACGCTGCCGTTCGCGGTGATTCTGATCGTGCCGATGTGCCTGCTCGCCGCCACCATCGGCGTTCGCGTCATGGGCCAGGACGTCAACATTCTGACCCAGATCGGCTTCGTCGTGCTGGTGGGACTGGCGGCGAAGAACGCGATCCTGATCGTCGAATTCGCGCGCGATATCGAGAACGAAGGCAAGCCGCGGCTGGAGGCCGTCATCGATGCCTGCCGCCTGCGCTTGCGGCCGATCCTGATGACCTCGTTCGCGTTCATCCTCGGCGTCTTGCCGCTGGTGATCTCGACCGGCTCTGGCTCGGAGATGCGCCAGGCCGTCGGCGTCGCCGTGTTCTTCGGCATGATCGGCGTCACCCTGTTCGGCCTTCTGTTCACACCGATCTTCTACGTCGTGGTGCGGAACCTGGCGGAAGGGCGGCGCGACAAGAAGCCGGAGGCGATGGCCTGACGTCTCTCTCGATGGCCAAAGACTCCGCCACATCCTCCGCTGTCATCCTCGCGAACGCGGGAATCCATAACCACAGGGAGGGGTTTAGCGCGACAGCGGCGAGTCTTCGCCAAACACCATCCTGTGGTTATGGGTCCCGGGCTCGCGCTGCGCACGCCCCGGGACGACGGTGGAGAATGTGGCACGCAGAATCCCATACTAACGACCAACATGAAATGGATGGGCGCGCGCGGGGTTCTTCACTACTATCCGCGCGATTTCACAGAAGAATGCCGGGAGTTAAACATATGAAATCAGCACTTTGGGCCGCAGCGGCCTCGGCCCTTTTGATTGCGGTTCCCGCCTCCGCGCAAGGCGTCAAGATCGGCATCCTCAACGACCAGTCCGGCGTCTATGCCGATTACGGCGGCAAATGGTCGGTCGAAGCGGCCAGGATGGCGATCGAGGATTTCGGCGGCGAAGTACTCGGCCAGAAGATCGAGCTCGTCACTGCAGACCACCAGAACAAGCCTGACCTCGCAAGCTCGATCGCGCGGCGCTGGTATGACGTCGAGAACGTCGACATGATCACGGAGCTGACGACCTCCTCGGTCGCGCTCGCGATCCACGAGCTCTCCAAGGAAAAGAAGAAGATCGACATCGTCGTCGGCGCCGCGACATCGCGCCTCACCGGCGATGCCTGCCAGCCCTACGGCTTCCACTGGGCCTACGACACCCGCGCGCTCGGCGTCGGCACCGGCGGCGCGCTGACCAAAGCCGGCGGCGACACCTGGTTCTTCCTCACCGCGGACTACGCCTTCGGCTACGCGCTGGAGAAGGACACCAGCGAGATCGTCACCGCCAATGGCGGCAAGGTGCTCGGCTCGGTGCGCGTTCCGCTCAATTCGTCGGACTTCTCCTCCTTCCTGCTGCAGGCGCAGAGCTCGAAGGCGAAGATCGTCGGCCTCGCCAATGCCGGCCTCGACACCACCAATTCGATCAAGCAGGCATCCGAGTTCGGCATCGTCGCGAGTGGCCAGAAGCTCGCGGGCCTCCTGATGACGCTTGCCGAGGTGAACGGCCTCGGCTTGCAGGCCGCGCAAGGCCTGGTGCTGACCGAAGGTTATTACTGGGATCTCAACGACAGGACGCGCAATCTCGGCGAGCGCTTCCTCAAGCGCACCGGGCGGATGCCGAGCATGATCCACGCCGGTACCTATTCGGCGACGCTGAGCTATCTCAAGGCCGTCAAGGCTGCCGGCACCAAGGATCCGGATGCCGTCGCCAAGAAGCTGAAGGAGCTGCCGGTCGACGACGACTTCGCGCAAGGCGGCAAGGTGCTCGAGAATGGCCGCATGATCCACGACATGTATCTGTTCGAGGTCAAGAAGCCCTCGGAATCGAAGAAGCCCTGGGATTATTACAAGCTGCTCGCCACCGTCCCCGGCGACAAGGCCTTCTTCACGGCCAAGGAGAGCGGCTGTCCGCTGACGAAGTAGGGAAAGTGGCACAGCGAGCGCCACACCCGCGCTGTCGTCCCGGACAAGCGCGCCTCAAGCGCGCGCCGATCATGGACCCATAACCACAGGCACGCGTGGTTACGGGGACTCGGAGTGATCAGCTCGCATCACGACATCTTCCTGCGGTTATGGGTCCCGGATCGGCGCTTACGCTTGTCCGGGACGGCAGCGGAATGTGTGGCGGCGGATTGCCTCAGACCAACCGCAGCACCACCGCCCCGAGCGCCCCGACCCACAGCGCCATTGCCGCGAGCGCCTGGATCGCAAAGCCGGTGCCGCGCTTGGCCACGGCTTGCGAATAGCCGATGAAATAGACGATCCGGCCGATGATCCAGATCACGCCAATCGCCGCCGCGATGGCGTCGCTGATATAGATCGCGAACAGCCAAAGGGCTGGCAGGACGATCGGCATCCATTCCAACGTGTTCATCTGGATGCGGAAGGCCCGTTCGAAATCCGGATGCCCCGACATCGCAGGTACCTTCACGCCGGTCTTGGTGCGCGAGCGCGAGACGTTGATGGAGGTGAAGAAATAAAACGCGATCGCCAGCAGCGTGACGAGGGCGGTGAGATGATACATCGTCGGTTCCTTCATAGAAATCGCGCCTCAATAGCCGGTCAGCTCGAGATAGCCAATGCCGTCATGTGTGCCGGCAAAGCTGATCGGCCCTTCCCAGTACGAGAAGCCGGTCCCCATCCAGGCGTTCGGATTGAGCGGCTTGCAGAGGATCGAGAATGATCGCGCGGGGATCGCGATCTGCCATTGCAACGGCAACTTGCGTCCCGCAATCTCAGCCGTCGCCTTCGGCATCATCTGGATGTCGCTGCCTGCAATCATCTGCGTCTCGCCGGCCGCGCTGATCCAATTGCCGAACGGATAATTTCTGCCGTCCTTCTGCCGCAGCCGGTACAGCATCAGCTTGTCTCCGGATGACAGATGCAGCGACAGCCAGTCCCAGCCGGTCTGGTCGGCGTCGAGCGGCTGGCTGCTCCATTCCCGGTCCATCCAGGCCTGGCCCGAGACATCGACCGGCTTGTCGTCGATGCTGAGCGTACCGCGCGCGCGGTAGAACGGCTGGCTGTAGTAGTACGAGGCCTGCCCACGCTCCGACTTTCGGCTGAAGCCGCGATCGCCCTGCAGCACGACCGGCCGGTCGGCCTCGAGCGTCAGTGCGTAGCTGAAATCGGCGCCAGCTGCCTTCAGCGACAGCGGCGCCAAAGCGAGGTCATCGGTGCGGTCAAAACTCTTCATCTCCCAATCGTCGATCCAGGCATCGAACGGTTTTGCCGTCACGCCGGCTTGCCCGACGCCACCCCGTGAAAACGTTTCAGAGAAGCGGTGAGTGTCGGCGCGCGTCACCGCGGCATGCGCCATCCACACCTGTTGATTGGCCCAGCCCTCGCCTTGCGGACCTGGCTGCGCCGCCTGGCGGAACAGCGTCCATTGCAGGCCGCACGCCGCACCGCGTGCGTCGACGAGGTTTGCCGTGAGATACCACCACTCGATACGAAACTGCGGATGCGGTCCGTGATCTTCGGGGAAGGTGAATGTCTTTCCCGGCGTTACCTTTGTAAACCCATCGGCGGTCTCGGCGAGTCCGGCATAGCCCTGCGCGCCGGCGCGGCGCGGGAGGGCGAGGGCGACGATGCCACCGGCGAAGGCGCGCCGCGTGATGGCTTCAGCGCTCATTGGCAAACACCTTGACGAGATTCGCCGGCTGCATCCGCGCCAGCCGCACCATCGGGAGCAGCGCCGCAAGCAGCGAGGCGAAGAGCGCCACCGCGACCAGCTCCACCAGATGCAACGGAAAGACGTGGAACGGCAGCCGCCAGCCGAAAGCTTTCACGTTCACGATTGCAATCAGGCACCACGCGACCAGCAGTCCGAGCGGCACGGCCAGCAGTGCCGTGAACAGCGCGACCGAGAGCGTCTTGGTCAGCTCGATTGCGGCAAGGCGTGGCCGGGTCAGGCCGATCGCCCACAGCGGCGCAAGCTGCGGCAGTCGGGAGTTCGCCAGGGTCAGCAGGCTCGTGAGCAATGCGATTCCGGCGACGCCGAGCGTGAAGGCGTTCAGCGCCGACGTCACCGCGAAGGTGCGGTTGAAGATGCGGATCGATTCCGCCTTCACCGTCGCCTGGTCGGCGATTCTGCGGTCGTCGAGCCCGAACTGCTTCTGCAAAGCCGCAATCAGGCCGGGGATATTCTCTCTCGCGACGATCAGGCCGATCCGCGTCTGCGGCGTCTGCGGAAACTGCCGGATCAATGCGGCGACGTTCACCGTGAGCTGCCCCTTAGGGTTGCCGTAATCGGCATAGATGCCGACGATGTCGAGCTCCCAGGTCCCGCCCGGCGCCGGCACCTCGACGACGTCGCCGATCTGCACGTTCAGCCGCCGGCTCAATTGCTCGCTGATGAAAGCGGCATTGCCCGGCACCAGCCGGGTCCAGGCGCGCGGCGCGGTCTCGATCAGCGGCCAGCGCTCACGATAGAGCGCGTGATCGGGCAGGCCGAGCAACTCGACCGGCTGGCCCTGAAACTGCGCCTCCGCGCGCCCGCCCGAGAGGATCGCCTGAACATCGCTGCGATCCTTCAGCCAGTTCCGGATCGCGACGCCTTGCGCATTGTCGGACGCGCTGACGTAGACGTCGGCGGCGAGCCGCCCGTTGAGCCAGCCGATGAAGGTGCGGCTGAAGGTCTCCACCATGGTGGAGACCCCGACGTTGACGGCAAGCGCGAGCAAAAGCGCCATCAGCGCCAGCGACAATCCGGAGAGCTGCTGCCGGCTGTCCGCCCAGAACCACAGCACGAGCGGGCCTCGCGCGAAGCGCTGGCCTACGAGCAGGATGATGTCGAGGAAGGCCGGCAGGATCAGTGCCGCACCGAACATCAACGCGGCCAGCACGCCGAACCCTGCGATCAGTGATTGCCCGTAGTGGAGCAGCAGCAGCGCGACGGCGAACGCGCCGCAGGCTGCACAGCTCTGCAGGATCAGCCAGCGGCGTTGGCGCTGCTGCCAGGCGCCCGGCTGCGCCGTCGCCAGCACCGGCATCCTGATCGCCTTGATCAGGCTGGTCGCCGCCGCCACAAGCGCACCCGCCACGCTGATCCCGATGCCGGCGAGCCACCATTCGGGCCGCAGGCTGAGCTGCCCAGGGATCTGCGCGCCATAGAGTCCGCGCAGCGAGGCCGCGACATCGGGCAGCAGGGCGGCTGCGATGAAATAGCCGCACGCGAGCCCGATCAGGCCTGCGACCAGCGCCAGCGCCACCAGCTCGACCACCAGCACCGTATTGACTAGCCGCGCCGAGGCGCCACAGGCCCGCAAAGTGCGCAGCATTGGCAGCCGCTGCTCGAACGCAAGGCCGACGGCCGAATTGACGATGAACAGGCCGACGAAGAACGACAGCAGGCCGAAGGCGGTGAGGTTGAGATGAAAACTGTCGGTGAGACGCTCGAGCTCCGTCTCCGCATTGGGCTCGACTCGCTCTAACTGCTCGCCGACCACGCTCGCGAGCGGTGCGGGCTTGCCCCTCGGCTTGCCGATCAGCAGCCGCGAGACCTGGTCGGGCTTGCTCAGCAGCCGCTGTGCCACGCCGATATCGACCACGAGCACATCGGGTGCGAGCTGCGGCTGGACCCGCAGCGGCGGCAGCCTTGCGCCGCTGCTGATCGCCGGGGCCGTGCCCTCTGCTTGCTGCAAGCCCCTCAGCGTCTCCCGGGCCACCAACGTCTGGCCGGGCGGAGCAACGAAGCTGCTGAGATCCGTGGCACCCAGGCGTGGCGCGTTGCCGACATCGACCGGCAGCGTGACCGGCTCGATGCCGAGCAGCCGCACTGAATGCCCGTTGATCTGGACGCGTCCCTCCAGCACCGGCGACACCGGCCAGCCGGCGCGGCGGAGCTTTATGAACAGCTCCTGCGGGAAAGTCGCCGCATTGGGAGCGACCAGCATCGCGGTGCGCACGCCGCCGAACGTCGCTGCAGCGCGCTCATAGGCATTGCGGGCCTGCTGATTGATGGCCTGCACCCCGCTCCACAGCGCGGTCGCCGCAATCAGGCCAATCAGGAGCGTCGCGAACTGCATCTTGTGGCGCCGCCAATGGCTGAGCAGCACGGCGAGAACCCAGAGCGCGCGCTTCATGAAATGCGCCCCGCATGCAACGTGAGATGACGGTCGAGCGTGGCGGCGAGATGCAGGCTGTGCGTCACCATCAGGAAGCCGCAGCCGGTGCGCGCGACGAGGTCGCGCGCCAGCGCCAGCACCTCCTCGGCGGTAGCTTCGTCGAGATTGCCGGTCGGCTCGTCCGCCAGCAGCAGCGCGGGCTTTGTCGCCAGCGCCCGGCCGATCGCGACCCGCTGCTGCTGGCCGCCTGATATTTGCTCTGGATACCGTTTGAGCAGGCTGCCGAGTCCGAGGCGCTCGACAAGCTCTTTCGTCCAGGCCGCATCATGCCGGCCGGCGATCCGCGCCTGGAAGGCGAGATTGTCCGCGACGGAGAGGCTCGGGATCAGGTTGAACTGCTGAAAGACCAGGCCAACGCGATTCCGCCGCAAGCTGGCGCGTCCGGCATCCGATAGCGTGGTGACCTCGGCGTCACCCAGCCGGATCGAGCCGCCATCGGCGGCGTCGAGGCCGGCGATCAGGTGCAGCAGGGTGCTCTTGCCGCTGCCGGATTCACCGGTCAGCGCGACGCGCTCGCCAGCCCCGAGGTCGAGGTCGACGCCGCGCAGAACATGGACGGGCTCGCCGGCCGAAGAGAAGGTCTTTGAGAGGTTTCGGATGCTCAGCACGATGACGGCGCCGGACGGAATTAACGGAATTGCTGCCTAGCACACCTGATGCGGAAATGCCGGGGTTGCGTTGGCCCTGAAGCCGCTGTTAGCTTCCAAAACGGCCAAATCAAGAAAGTGCCGAAAGAGACATACGGGGAGAATGATGAGCGCTCAGGAAACGCCGAATGTGGCGGCCAAGACGACCAAAACGCCAAAGGGCGCCTGGACTGTTACATTTCTCCTCTTTCTTTTCATGGTGGTGAACTTCGCCGACAAGATCGTGGTCGGTCTCGCCGGCGTGCCGATCATGACCGACATGAAGCTCAGCGCCGAGCAGTTCGGCCTGCTCGGGTCCTCGTTCTTCTTCCTGTTCTCGATCTCGGCCATCGTGGTCGGCTTCATCGTCAACAAGGTGCCGACGCGCTGGGTGTTGTTGACGCTGGCGGTGATCTGGGCGGTGTCGCAGTTCCCGATGGTCGGCACAGTCTCCTTCACCACGCTCTTGATCTGCCGCATCGTGCTGGGGGCGGGCGAAGGGCCGGCCTTCTCGGTCGCCGCGCACGCCATCTACAAATGGTTCCCCGACGAGAAGCGCACGCTGCCGACTGCAATCCTGTCACAGGGCTCGGCCTTCGGCGTCATTCTAGCGGTGCCGGCGCTGAACTGGATCATCGTCAACCATTCCTGGCACTACGCCTTCGGCGCGCTCGGCGTCGTCGGCCTGATCTGGGTCGCAGCCTGGCTCGCGCTCGGCAAGGAAGGCCCGCTGGAGGATACCGAGGTCCTGGCCGTCACCGAGCCGAAGATTGCGTACGTGCAGCTGCTGACCTCACGCACCTTCCTCGGCTGCGTGATCGCGACCTTCGGCGCTTATTGGGCGCTGTCGCTCGGCCTCACCTGGTTCACGCCGTTCATCGTCAAGGGGCTCGGCTTCTCGCAGAGCCAGGCCGGCTTCATCTCGATCCTGCCCTGGGTGTTCGGCGCCACCATCGTCATCCTCACCGGCTGGATCTCGCAGGTGATGATGGCCCGCGGCTACACCACGCGCGTCTCGCGCGGCGTGCTCGGCTCGGTGCCGCTCATCGTCGGCGGCCTGATCCTCACCG
This sequence comes from Bradyrhizobium sp. NBAIM08, assembly GCF_020193935.1. Classification (NCBI taxonomy): domain Bacteria; kingdom Pseudomonadati; phylum Pseudomonadota; class Alphaproteobacteria; order Hyphomicrobiales; family Nitrobacteraceae; genus Bradyrhizobium; species Bradyrhizobium sp. NBAIM08. Next base: position 185,514 of record NZ_JADYVR010000010.1, read on the forward strand.
CGATGGCGCATGTCGAGGGCGCCGGCCTGCAGATCGCGCTGCTCGTCCTCGGCTCCGGACTCTGCGGCGCGATCTACGTGGTCTGCCCGCCGATGCTCGGCGAGTTCACGCCGGCCTCGCAGCGCGGTGCAGTGCTCGCGATCTACGGCGCGCTCTACACGCTTTCAGGCATCATCGCGCCGAGCGTGATGGGCACCGTGATCCAGCGCGCCAGCAGCATGCTCGACGGCTACCTGACGGGCTTCACCATCAACGCGGTGGTCATGATCGGCTCCGGCGTCATTGGCCTGCTGCTGTTGTGGCCGAACACGGAGAAAGCTAGGCTGACACGTGGTGCAGCGGCGCAGGGCACGGCGCTGAAGGGCGCAGTGTCGCCGACGTAAGTCGCGGCTCTCTCTTACCGTCCCCTGGAGGGGGAGGGTCGCTGCGCATGTAGCGAAGCGGAATGCGTAGCGGGGTGGGGTGACGGTGTTTCCCCATCCAGCAGTGCCCGAGAGGAGAGATCACCCCACCCCGCTCGCGCTGCGCGCGATCGACCACGGGCGAGCTTCGCTCGTCCCGGACCCCTCCAGGGGAGGGTAAGCGGCTGCCTCGTTAGCCTTCGCAGGAACGACAGTTGAATTTGTGTCGATGCCGACGGCTCAATTTGCTTTCGCCGGCCGGCGCTCCGTGAACGGCGACAGCACCACCGTCGCCACCATGAAGATCACGGACGCGCCGAACACCCAGTGCGGCGCGCTTTGATCCATGATCCAGCCGAACAGCAGCGGTGAGACGATGCCACCGAGGTTGAAGCCGGTAGAGGCGATGCCGAAAGCGCGCCCCGCGGCACCCGGAGGCGCGGCATTGCGCACCAGCATGTCGCGCGAAGGCGCGATCACGCCGGAGAGGAAACCCGCGGTCGCCATCGTCGCCGTCAAGGCCCAGCCCGGCAGCGTCACCAGCGCGATCAGCAGCACGATGGCCGCATTCGCGGCGAAGCAGGCTGCGGCGACATAGCCGTGACGCTCGGTGCGGTCGGCGAGGAAGCCGCCGGCGAGTACGCCCGCGGCGCTTGCGGCGAGAAACGCAGTCAGCGCGACATTGGCGATCGAATAGGACGTGCCGTAGCCGCTCATCAGCGCCACCACGCCGAAATTGTTGATGCCGGCCACCGACAGGCTGAGCAGCATGAACAGCGCAGTCAGCGTGATCAGCGCCGGCGTGATGATGGCCTGCTTTGGCGCGCTCTCGCTGCCGGGCTTCTTCTTGTGCGCACCGGCATCGGGTATGTCCATGATGATCAGCAGCAGCGCCACCGCAATGCCGATCGCGCCCGAGGCGATCAGCGCGCCGGTGCCGCCGGACAGCGTTACGAGCGCGGCCACGATCGCCGGTGCGACGGCGCCGCCGAGAAAGCCGGCAAAGGTATGGATCGAGAAGGCGCGGCCCATCCGCCCCTCGTCCATGTGCTCCGCAAGAATCGCGTAATCGGCGGGATGATAGACGCTGTTGGCAAGACCCAGCAGCACTGCGCAGGCGATCAGCGAGGCGTAGCTGAGATGCAGACCGAGCAGGATCAGCGCGGCGCCGCCGAGCGCGAGCCCGGCCAAGAGAATGCGCCGCGCGCCAAAATGGTCGACGAGGTAGCCGGTCGGCGCCTGGGTTAACCCCGATACCGCCGCGAACACGGTGAGGGCGAAGCCGAGCTCGACATAGCCGACGCCGAGCTTCTCCTTCAGGAACGGAAACAGCATCGGCAGGACCAGCAGATGGAAATGGCTGACCCAATGCGCGATCGAGATCCCCGTCAGCGTGCGCAGCGCACTGTCCGTCTTGCCTTGTTGCGGTGCGGCGAGAACGTCGACCATTGCAGTTCCGTTTCACTCCCGATGGACCGGCAAACTATCGGGGCTGGCGGTTATTTGTCCATGAACGCAGGCGCATGGCAGGTAGTGCGGGCGGGGCCGTGCGGGGTCAGGTGTGCTTCACGCCGTTGTCCCCGGCGAGCGCAGGAACGACAGCGGAGCTGCATCCTCAGAACGGCTCGTCGTCCGGGCCATAGCGGTCGCGCTTCGGCGTTGCGATGTCGCCGTCTTCGTAGTCGTCGTCATCGGTCTCGCGCCGGCGCGGGGCCCTCTTGGCCTTGTCGTCCGCGGGCTTCTTCTCGGTGATCTTGGGCGGCTCGCTCGACTTGCCGGTCTTGGCCATGGCTGGTCCCGGATGGGTGATGCTGCATCCGAATCTACCTGCCAAATATGTGCGGCGCCTGATTTATCTCAAGGGGCGACGAGGCCGTCAGTGCACCACCGGCCCGCCTGCCTTCTTCCAGGCATCGAGGCCGCCGGCGATATGCGCGGTGTTCGGAAGCCCCGCCTCCTTTGCAGCAGCAACGGCCATCGCCGAGCGTTCGCCGAAGGCGCAGAAGAACACCACGCGCCGCCCGGTTGCGGCCGCGACCTCGCGCAGCATGCCGCCGGGCTTGAGGCTCTCCTCGACGGAGGGATACGGCGTGTGCAGCGCGCCTTCGAGCATGCCGTGCTTCATCCGCTCATTGGTCTCGCGCAAGTCCACCAGCAGGATGTCGGGCCGGCCGAGGCTGCGGATCGCCTCGATCGCGCTGAGCGCGCGGCCTTCCTTCTCCAGCTCTTCCTGGTGCAGGCCGACATGCATGTTGGCGGGAATCGCCACGTCCATCATCTTCGGATTGGGCAGCTTCAGATTGGCCATCAGCTCGACATATTCGTCGACCGAGCGCACCTGGAGCCGTGGATTGTAGCGTTTTTCCTCGCCGATGGTGGAGACGGTGTCGCCCTTGTAGTCGTGGGCCGGAAACACCATCGTCTCGTCCGGCAGCTTCAAGAGGCGGTTGAAGATCGAATCGTATTGCGCGCGCGCCGAGCCGTTCTGGAAATCGGTGCGGCCGGTGCCGCGGATCAGCAGCGTGTCACCGGTGAAGACGCGGTCGCCCATCAAATAAGAATAGGAATCGTCGGTGTGGCCCGGCGTGTACATCACGTCGAGCGACAGGCCCTCGATCGTCACCTTGTCGCCGTCGGCCACCCGCATGGCGACGACGTCGGCCTTGGTCTGGTCGCCCATCACGGTCATGCAATGGGTGCGATCGCGCAGCTCGCCGAGGCCGGTGACGTGGTCGGCATGCAGATGCGTGTCCACCGCCTTGACCAGCTTGAGGTCGAGCTCGCGCAGCAATTGGCAGTAGCGGTCGACCTTCTCCAGCACGGGGTCGAGAATCAGCGCCTCGCCGCCGGGGCGGCTGGCGAGGACGTAGCTGTAGGTGCCCGAAACGCTGTCGAAGAGCTGTCGGAAGATCATGGCAGGACCCGGCTTGGAACTGACTTCCAAGATTCTACTACAATACGGGTCGGAAAGAGAAGTAATTCACTGCGTGAGCAGAAAAATTTAGAAGATTATTATTATGGTCGCATGATCGCGGACAAAACACATCATCCCAGTCCTGCAATGCCTGGATTGCCTTCGACGCCTTTCAGCGTCACGCCGGAGCCGAGCCGTTCGGGCATCATCCGGCCCGAGCGCAGATATTTGCCGACCACGTCCCACACCGGCGCGCCCTGCTGGCCGTTGACTGAGGCCCAGCCCGCGACCTTGTAGCGGTGGCTGGCGCTGAGCGCCTTGCCGCTGCCGAGCTTCAGCTCCGAGATGCGGCTGCCGATCGCAGCGTCCGGCGTGCAGGTGTAGCTGAGCCCGCCGGCACGGACCATGTCGCCGCCCTGCTGGTAGTAGGGATCGGCGTTGAAGAGGTTGTCGCAGACGTCCTCGAGCAGGTCCTTGATCTGGGCCCCCGTCATCTCCTGCACATAGGTCTCGGGATAGGTGATCGCGGTTTCCGCCAGCAGATCCTCCATGGTCATGGCCTGGCCGGACAGCACGGTGACGCCCCAGCGGAAGCCCGGCGACAGCGCGATTTCGGCATCGAGCTCGGTGCGCAGCGCGGTGCAGATCAGCTCGTCCATGGGGCCGGAGAAATTGCCGCGGCGATAAAGCAGCCGGTCGGGCGTCGCGATCTTTTCCGACCAGTCGGCCACGTGCGGTGCACGGACCCGGCCGATCAGCTCGGCCATCGCCGGATCGGGCTTCAGCAGCTCCGAATAGACCGGCAGCAGACGATATCTGGCATCGCTGACTTTGCCGCTGTCGAGCGCGAGATCGAGCACACCCAGAAATTTCCCGTTGGAGCCGGCATTGGTGACGAGGGTCGTACCACCTGCGTTCTTCACCGGCATGGGCTGCGGCACGGCATCATGGGAGTGGCCGCCGAGAATGACGTCGATGCCGGTGATCCGGCTGGCGAGCTTGAGATCCACGTCCATGCCGTTGTGCGACAGCAGCACGACGGCGTCGACCTTGTCGGTGCCGCGCAAGGCATCGACATGCTTCTGCAACTCCTCCTCGCGGATGCCGAAGCTCCAGTGCGGTGTGAACCTCCTGGGATGCGCGATCGGAGTGTAGGGGAAGGCCTGGCCGACGATCGCGATGCGATGCCCGCCGAGCTCCTTGATGACGGAAGGCTTGAACACGCGCCCAGTGGCCTTGTCGAAGGCCGGCGCGTCGTTGAACGCGGCCTCTTCGGTCAGGAACACGTTCTGCGCCAGGAACTCGCCCTTGAAACGCTCGAGATTGTCGCGCAGCGCCTGCTCGCCATAGGTGAATTCCCAATGGCCCGTCATCGCCTCGATGCCGAGCAGATTGGCGACCTCGACCATGTCGCGGCCCTGCATCAGGTTGGCCAGCCCCGTGCCCTGCCAGAGATCGCCGCCGTCGACGAGCAGCGAACGCCGCTCGCCGAAATCGGCGCGCAGGCGATCGACCAGCGTCTTCAGATGGGCAAAGCCCCCGAGCTTGCCGAAGCGGCCTGCGGACTTCTCGAACTCGAAGCAGGTGAAGGCATAGGCATCGGCGCTGTCGGAGCGGATGCCGAAGCGCTCGAGAAAGGCCCGGCCGACCAGATGCGGCGGCCGTCCCGCCATCTCGCCGATGCCGATATTGACGCTGGGCTCGCGGAAATAGACCGGATTGAGCTGCGCATGCGTGTCGGTGATGTGCAGGATGCGCGCATTGCCGAACCGTTCGAGGTCGTAGATGCTGGCGGCGTCAGCGCCGCGGGCGAGCCGCGGCAGGCCAATCGTTGCCGCGGCAAGGCCTGCACCTTTCAGGAAATCGCGGCGGCGGATCGCCATTCAAGAATTCTCCGCGCCTCTCGTGGGGGCTGCGTTCACCGCGGGGCAGTCTAGCGGATTTCCATCGCCTTCCAGGCTTCTTTTTCGGAAACAGCCTGGAAGATCGACGCCCTCGCCAGCGCTTCGGCTTCCCTGGCCGCGGCCACCGCACGGCCGAAATCGCCGCCATCGGCAGCCCTTTTCGCGGCCGCCAGCGCAGATACGGTCACCGTCCACTGGTTGCGCATGCCCGCCGCCTCCTTGGAGGCGGCTTCGGCGGCCGCATAGGCCGCCTTGTAGTCCGCCTCACTCGCCGCGCGCGCGGATGGCGCAAGGCTCAAGGCGAGCAGCATGGCCAAGCCAAGTGACAGCTTCATGGCCGTGCTCCCGGTCCCGAGATCGGCAGGCCGTTGGCGACGTAGGACAGGAAATATTCGACGTCGCGATATTCATCCGACTGCGGCTCCAGCGGAACCGCGCGGGTCTGGCTGTTGCAGGTGACGAAGCGGCGGCTGGTCGTGCCCATGCCGCTCCATTCGGAGCGGTAGATCGGCATCGCGTTGAGGATGCCGAGCGCTGGGGCGAGGGTCTCGGCGCGGATGCGCTCGCCCGGGCTCTGCACGTGGCAGCTCGCGCAGGAGAAATTCATCTGGCCGCGCCGCGTGTAGAAATAGCGCTTGCCGTTCTCGTACGCCGCCAGGGCGCGGGGATCGTCGGGTATCTTGATGTCCATCAGCTTGCCGCGCGAGGTGTAGGCCATGTAGGCGGTGAGCGAGGCCATCTCGTCCTTGATGTAGGAATAGGGCGCCTCGCCATTGGCCTCGCGGCAGCGGTTGAGCGCGAGCTCCAGCGTGATGACCTTGCCTTCGCCGCTGTCGAAGTACGGATAGTTCTGGCGGATGCCGATGCCGCCGTTCGGAAAGCAGTCGGCATAGGTCTTGCCGTTCTTGAACGGGGTCGAGAACATCTCCTTGCCGGCCTCGAGCGCGAACTCGTAAGGAGGGAATTCCTCCTTCTCCTGCCACTGCCGCTTCATGTCCTCGTTCATGGAATACGGACCGTTGACGAAATCCTCGTGCTTCACGTTCGGAAATTTCTGGAAGAAGAAGTTCTGGAACGCCTTGGCGTCGGCGACGGGATCGACCTTGTCGGCAGCGATCACGCGCGGCGCGGCGAGCGCGACGAGCGCAGCGCTGAGCGAGCCCAGCAGGAGGTGGATGCGGGCCTTCATCACGCGATCTTCGCGGTGGTCGTATCCGAGCCGCCCTTGTTGTCGGTCCAGGAGATCTTGAGCTCGTCGCCCTTCTTGGCGCCCTTGAAGCTGAACTTGACGTAGGGGTCCTTGGAGACCGCTGTGCCCCAATCGGCGACGAACACGTCCTTGCCGTTACATTCGAACTTCAGCTGCTGGATGAAATGCGCCGGGATCAACTCGCCCTTGGAGTCCTTGACGAGGCCGGTGTCCATGGGGTGCTGGATCAGCGTCTGCACCTCGGTGATGTCGCCGGTCGATGTTGCGCGCACGCGAATGCTGGATGCCATGTCGAACTGCCTCGCTTAGCCGCCGCAACCGCCGACGGTGACCTTGACCTCCTTGGTCGCGCTGTAGAGCTTGCCGTCGGCCTCCACGATCGCGGTCAATTTCGTGGTCCTAGCCATCTTGAGCCGGTTGGCGACGGCAGGGATCGTGCCATCGGGAATCCTGTAGCTGGCCGCCAGCGCGCTCGGGTTCTCCGCCACGAAGAACGAGATCGAGGTGACCTTGTCCAGCGTCGTCGTCACCGAGATCGGCACGACGCCGCCGTTCTCGGCGATCTCCGGCGCATCCAGCTTGACCTTGTCCGACGGCTCGGCGGCCTTGCCGTAGAGCGCCTTGATCGCATCCGCCTCGCTCTTCTGCCTGAAGGCCTCTTCCGGATATTTGTCGTTCGCCGCGGCGCGCGCGGGCGCGAACGGCAGATTGCCGAGGCCGAGCAGCGCCACGGAGGCAGCGCCCTGAAGGATCAGGCGCCGCGTCGGATGAGGCCTCCAATGAGGCTTGGGGGTCGTGGTCATCTCAAGTCTCCTAGGGGCCGCCGGCGGTTACAGGGTCTGCAGGAAATCAACAATCGCGTTGATCTCCTGCTCGGTCAAAATCCGGTTCCGGCCGAACGGCGGCATCATGGTTTGCGGATTGCGCTTGGTCTCGTCGAAGATGATCGCGGTGAGCTCGTTGCGATCGGGGTATTTGGCCTTGATGTCCTTCAGCTCCGGTCCGATCGTCCCCGGCAGGTCGCCGCCTTTGATGACGTGGCAGGTGAGGCAATTGCCCTTGCCGCGGTCGAAGGCGAGCTTCTGGCCTTCCGTCACGGTGGATTGCGCCCCCGCCGGGGCCATTGCCGCGCCGGCGAGGAGGGCCAGCGCAGCAAGCAGAGCGGGCTTGCGAGGAAAGGCGGTCAAGGCATCGTCCCGGCGTTATCTCGATGATCTCGTTTGCGGAATTGTTCAAAAGCACAAAGGCCATCGCCTGACAATCAAGACTATGCACGCGGTGAAATGGAGTTAATATCCTGCGCATTGCAACTGACGAGATAGTTCGTTCATTCGGATGGGCGTGAACTAGCAGATTATTCTCGGACGTTTGGCCGCCTTTTCTGGTTCGCATTTTTTGGGGACGTCACTTGGCTGAATATGTGGTCGAATTTGGCAGGGATGGCGGACGGGTCGAGCCGGATGGCCGGCTCGATGCGCCTGCCTTCCATCGCAATCACGAACCGATCTGGGCAGCGCTGGAAAAGCATCTCGCGGATGCGACCGGCAACGTCGTGGAACTCGGCAGTGGAACCGGGCAGCACGTGGTGCATTTCGCCCGCCACACGCCGGGCCTGATCTGGTGGCCGAGCGATCTCAACCAGCGCCACCTCAAGAGCATCGAAGCCTGGCGCGTGCACGCCGGCCTGCCGAACATCCGTTCACCCCTGCGCATCGACCTCACCGATCCCGACTGGTGCCCGGAAATGAAAAGCGGGCAGGGGCCGACCAGCCTCGCGGCCGTGTTCTGCGCCAATGTCATTCACATCGCGCCCTGGGCCGTGGCCGAAGGCCTGTTCGCCGGCGCGGGCCGTTATCTGCGCCGCGACGGCAAGCTGTTCCTCTACGGCCCCTTCAAGCGCGACGGCAAGCATACCGCGCTCAGCAATGCGGTGTTCGACACCTCCTTGCGCGAGGGCAATCCCGAATGGGGCGTGCGCGACGTCGTCGACGTCGAGAAGCTGGCGAAGGCGGCAGGCCTCGGCCTCGTCGACACGATCGAGATGCCCGCGAACAATCTGACGCTGGTGTTTGCAAGAGGCTAGGAGGTCGTCATGCCCGGGCTTGTCCCGGGCCTCCACGTTCTTCGGGCGGTAAGGCAAGGCGTGGATGGCGGGGCCAAGCCCGGCCATGACGATGTGGAGACGTCAGCGCACCCAACTCTAGCCTTCATCCCGCCACCCGATCTTCTCCTTCAAGAACCGATAGCCCAGCACCTCGAAACCGGCGCGCTCCTTGTTGTCCTTGCCGTAGCCGTGGCCGCCTGCGGGCGGCTCGTAGAACCAGGCCTCATAGCCCATGGCCTGCAGCTTTGCCGCCATCTTGCGGGCATGGCCGGGATGGACGCGGTCGTCGCGCCGCGTCGTTGCAATCAGGATCGGCGGATAGGACCGGCCGGCTTTCACATTGTGATAGGCCGAGTATGTCTGCAGCCATTCCCATTCCTCCGGCTTGTCGGGATCGCCATATTCCGCGATCCAGCTCGCGCCGGCGAGCAGCTTGGTGTAGCGGCGCATGTCGATCAGCGGGATGGTACAGAACAATGCGCCGAAACGCTCGGGATAGCGCACCAGCATGTTGGTGATGAGGATGCCGCCGTTCGATCCGCCCTGCGCGGCGATGCGTTTTGCGCTCGTCACACCGCGGCGGACGAGATCGGCCGCGACCGCGGCGAAATCGTCGTGTGAAAGCTTCTTGCCGGCAAGCCGTCCGGCATCGTGCCAGCGCGTGCCGAACTCGCCGCCGCCGCGCAGATTCGCCTGCACAATCGTGCCGCCGCGCTCCAGCCACAACTTGCCGAGCGAGGAATTGTAGTACGGCTTCACCGAGTGACCAAAGCCGCCATAGGCGCTCAGATAGACCGGCGCATCGCCGGTCTCGCCGGCAGGGCCCGTCTGCACATAGGGGATACGCTCGCCGTCAACGGAGATCGCCTCGTGCTGCGTCACCACGAGGCCATCGGCGGTGAACGTCTTCGGCGCCTGCTTCAGCACGATCGGGCTTGCGACGCCGCGCTCGATCAGCAGCAGCGCCGGCGGCGTCAGCGGGTCCTGCACATTGGCGAGCAGATCGCCATTGCTCTCCGATGCATGGCGGTCGAGCGGCCAGACATCGACGACGCCGATCTGCGGCAGGCCGCCAAGTGTCTCGCGGCTCCAGCTAGTGGCAGACGGTGTGCAGATCTCGAAGCGAGGTTTGAGCTCGTCGAGAATCGACATCACCAGCTTTCCTTCCGCCCAGAACAACCCTTGCAGCGCGCGCCGCGGTGCGGGCTCGAACAGGACGACAAAATCGCGGCTGCCGGCGAGGAAGGCCGAGAGCGAGATGCCGAGCACGGTGTCGGTGGCATAGGTCCGGCCATCGACCTGCCAGTCCTTGCGTAGCTTCATCGCGAACCAGTCGCCATGCGCCTGCATCCAAATCCCGGTCGGCAGATCGAGCTTCGTCGTCGTGCCGGCCGCATCGCGCAGCCAGATGGCGTGGTTGAAGAAGTCGATCTGGTCGACGATCCAGACCCGGGGCGCCGCTCCGGTGTCGTCGGCCATGCCATAGATCACCATGTGATCGGCGGTGGTCTCGATGACCATCTGTGCCTGATCGACCGGTTGGCCGCGCCGCCACAGGCGGACGGTGCGCGCATAGCCCGAGCTCGTCGCCATGTCCTCGCCATGCGCGCTTGACAGCAGCAGCGTGTCGGCATCGAGCCAGTCGACGCCGCCTTTCGCTTCCGGCAGCGCAAAGCCGTTCGCCACGAAACTTTTCGTGGCGAGGTCGAATTCCCGCAAGGTGACGGCATCGCTGCCGCCGCGCGACAGGCTCAAGATCGCCCGCGAGCTTCCCGGCATCGTGGCGATACCGCTAAGCAACCAGTCCTCGTCTTCGCTTCTCGCGAGCTGGTCGATGTCCAGCATGGTCTCCCATGCCGGATCGGCTTTTCGAAATTCCGCAAGCGAAGTCCGCCGCCACAGGCCGCGCGGGTTGGCGGCGTCTTTCCAGAGATTATGCAGGTCGTTGCCGCGCCGGCTGACATAGGGAATGTTGTCAGGTCGGTCATAGATCGCCGCGAGGATGTCGCGATCGTGCTCGAAGGCCTTGCCGCCGAACGCGGCGAGCGTCAGGCTGTTCTGCCGCTCGACAAAATCGAGCGCCTGCCGGCCCTCGATCTCCTCCAGCCACAGCCAGGGATCGTCGTCGGGCGCTTGAAGCGTGGGCCTGTCGTCGACGGACATGAAGGTAACTCCCGGAAGATCGCGGCGGATAGGATTTGATCGAGCGCAAGCCGTCAAGGGTGCGCAGCGTTATCATTCCAGCGATTGCGTCAGGGGCATGGCCCGCGCCCGTTTGCGCCGGTTGCCGGCCCTCTCTCACCCCTCCATAGTGCCGCGAATCAACAGAGCCCTTTGGGCGGAAATGCCGATGCTGGACGTGACTGCAGCCCATGAGATCGCCGACGATGCCCGCGCGCGCGCCAACGTGGTGCGCCTCGCCGCCGCGCAGGCGCTGACCGGCGCCAACTCGGCCGTGATCTTCGCCACCGGAGCGATCGTCGGCGCCACGCTCGCGCCCGACATGTCGTTCGCGACCGTGCCGATCTCGATGTATGTGGTCGGGCTCGCCGCCGGGACGCTGCCGACCGGCGCGATCTCGCGCCGCTTCGGCCGCCGCGCCGCCTTCGTCATCGGCACGGGTCTCGGCACGCTCACCGGCCTGCTCGGCTCGCTCGCAATTCTGCGCGGCTCGTTCGCGCTGTTCTGCTTTGCTACCTTCCTCGGCGGTCTCTACGGCGCGGTGGCGCAATCCTATCGCTTCGCCGCCGCGGATGGCGCCAGTGCGGCCTACCGGCCGAAGGCCGTGTCCTGGGTGATGGCGGGCGGCGTGTTCGCCGGCGTGCTCGGTCCGCAGCTCGTGCAATGGACTATGGATGTCTGGCAGCCTTATCTGTTCGCCTTCAGCTTCCTGGTGCAGGCCGCCGTCGCGCTGATCGCGATGGGCATCGTCGCCGGCGTCGATATGCCGAAGCCCGCGCCGGCCGATCTGCACGGCGGCCGGCCGCTGCTCACGATCGTGGCGCAGCCGCGGTTCATCGCGGCAGCGCTGTGCGGCGTCATCTCCTATCCCATGATGAACCTGGTCATGACCTCGGCGCCGCTTGCGATGAAGCTGTGCGGCCTGTCCGTGTCCGATTCCAATTTCGGCCTGCAATGGCACATCGTTGCGATGTACGGGCCGAGCTTCTTCACGGGCACGCTGATCGCGCGCTTCGGCGCTCCGAAGATCGTCGCCGCCGGCCTGCTGCTGGAAGCGGGCGCCGCCATCATCGCTCTCTCCGGCCTTACGGCGATGCATTTCTGGGCGACGCTGATCGTGCTCGGCGTAGGCTGGAATTTCTCCTTCATCGGCGCCTCCGCGTTGGTGCTGGAGACGCATCGCCCGCAGGAGCGCAACAAGGTGCAGGCCTTCAACGATTTTCTGGTGTTCGGCATGATGGCGATCGGCTCGTTCTCATCGGGCCAGCTGCTCGCCAATTACGGCTGGTCCGCGGTGAACCTCGTGGTGTTCCCGCCGGTGGTGCTGGGCCTTGCGGTGCTCTCGCTGGTCTCCTGGGCGAAGCGCCGCAAGGCGCGGCTGGAGGCAGCCATGGGCGAATTCCCCGACGCGGTCTAGTTTGGCAAGAGGCTGTCAGCAGCGTTAATACTTCGATGCAGGTCGAAGTGATTTTCGAGGGCCGCGTTGTTACATGATGCTCGTCATGAAGAAGCGAGCGCAGAGCCAGGCGCTTGCGGGGATGCGAAGGAGAAGCGCAAATGCTCGACAGTCCCCGCCACGCTATGCCAATCGACGAATCCTCGCTCCGCTATGAAGGCTGGCGCATCGTCGCGGTCTGCTTCCTGCTCGCGACCTTCGGCTGGGGCCTCGGCTTCTACGGCCAGAGCGTCTACGTCGCCGAGCTGCAGCGCGCGCGGGGCTGGCCGGCCTCGCTGATCTCCTCCGGCACCACGTTCTTCTACCTGTTCGGCGCGCTGTTGGTCGTCTTCGTCGGCGAGGCCGTGCGGAAATACGGTCCGCGGCTGAGCCTGATCGCCGGGACGCTGGCGATGGCGGCGGCTGCGGTCGCGATCGGCGCGGTGCGCGAGCCCTGGCAGCTCTATCTCGCTAATGCCGTGCTCGCCTTCGGCTGGGCCGGCACCAGTCTTGCCATGATCACCAATACGATCAGCCTGTGGTTCGACGAGAAGCGCGGCATGGCGATCAGTCTCGCGCTCAATGGCGCCAGCTTCGGCGGCATCGCCGGCGTGCCGCTGCTGGTGGCGTTGATCGGCCATATCGGCTTTGCCGGTGCGATGTACGCCGCCGCCGGCGCCATGCTGGTGCTGCTCGTGCCGGTCATCCTCCTTCTCGTCGGCCGCCCGCCCGATCGCCACGGGTGGCAGGCGGCGGCGAAGGCGAAGCCGCAATCATCGACTGAGATCCGCGCCTGGGCGCTGCGGGACGCCGGCTTCCTCACGGTGACGATCGCCTTCGCCCTGGTGCTGTTCGCCCAGGTCGGCTTCATCGTGCATCTGATCTCGTTCCTCGATCCCGTGATCGGACGCGAGCGCGCCGCCGTGGCCGTCGCGGTGCTCACCGCGATGGCGGTGGTCGGCCGCGTGCTGTTCTCGCTGGTGATCGACCGCATCAATCAGCGCCTCGCGTCCGCGCTGTCGTTCCTCAGCCAGGCCGCCGCGCTTCTCGTCGTCGTCAACCTGCACAACGATTACGTGCTGATCGCGGCCTGCGCCGTGTTCGGCTTTTCGGTCGGCAACCTCATCACGCTGCCCTCGCTCATCGTGCAGCAGGAGTTCGACTCCGCCGCCTTCGGCGTGCTGATCAGCCTCAACACGGCGATCAACCAGGTGACCTACGCGTTCGGTCCCGGCGTGGTCGGTTTCCTGCGCGATCTCTCCGGCGGCTATACGCTGCCCTTCTATCTCTGCATCGTGCTGGAGGTGATGGCGGCGGCGCTGATCATGGTGCGGGGGAGGCCGCGTCTCTCTGGGATGACATCCGCTTAGCGCGGCGTCGGAGCATGGTCCGGAAAAGTGTGTAGCGGTTTTCCGAAAAGATCATGCTCAAAAGAATAACCTAAAGCGCGATGACGATCCCAATCGCATCGCGCTTTAGTCCGCCACGATCTTGACGCGGTCGCGCACCTTCACCTGCGCGGTGCGATCGAGGCCGTTCAGTACGCGGAAGCGCTCGGCGGGATGGTCGACGCCGGCCATGCGGTGGGAGAGCGACTCCACGGTATCGCCGGGCTGCACAGTGATGACCTTGATGCGCAGCGGGCGCGCGGCCTGGATTTCCTCCAGAGTCAGCCGCCGGAACGAGTTGACGGTCTCGCGCGCATTCCGCTCGCTCTCGGTCGATTTCTGCCGTGCCGCGAAGATGAAGCGATAGACGTCGCTGCCGAAGCGCAGCGCATAGACCTTGAACTGCCATTGGTCGCCCTTGGCGGTGGCGGACGCCGCTGGAAAACCGTTGACGGTGAGATCCTCGGTCGAAGCCTTCTCGACGCCTTCCATCCAGCCGGAATTGAGGTAGTCGCCGAGCGACTGTTCGGCCGGCACGCGCACGACGTCGAAGCGCATCGCCTGCGCGCCGCCCTCGCGGACGCCGATCACGGCCTGCGCGGTGTTGTCGAGCGTGAAATTGTCCGGCGCCTGGAAGGTGAAGCCGAGCTTCGGATGCAGGAAGCGCCGGCCGCGGACAAAACCTTCGCTCGGGTCTTCGCCATAGACGAGGTTGTCGATCGCGGCGAGATAGCTTTCGCGATCGCGCTCGGCGCCTTCAGGCGCGGTGTATTGGCGGGCAATGTTCTGCGCGTTCTGGACGCGTTCCGGAGTTGCCGGATGCGACGAGGTGAAATCCTGCGCGCGCGGATCGAGCGAGCTCTTGCCGGCCTTCAGCTCGGCATTTCGCTCCATCGCGGACAGGAAGCGCGCCGCGCCGTACGGGTCGAAATGCGCCTTTGCGGAGATGCCGACGCCGATGCCGTCGGCCTCGAACTCCTGCTTGCGCGAGAAGCTCGCCATGGTGAGCTTGGTCTTGGCCAGCGCCAGCGCGGTGAGGTCGGGATCGTTGCTCATGTCGGTGACGACGCGGGTGACGATCGCGGCCTGGCGGGCCTGGTCCTCGCGCATCGCCGCGTGCTTGGACAGCACATGCGCCATCTCGTGGCTGAGCACGGAGGACAATTCGGAGGTGTCGCTGGCGAGCGCGAGCAGGCCGCGCGTGACATAGAGCTGGCCGTTGGGCAGCGCGAAGGCGTTCACCGCCCCGGAATTGAGGATGGTCACCTTGTAGCCCTGGTCGGGCCGCTCGGAGGCCGCGACCAGCCGGTCGACGGTCTTGCTGACGAGCGCCTCGAGCTTGGGATCGTCATAGGTCCCGCCATAGCTCGCCAGGATGCGCTCGTGCTCCTTCTCGGTGGCCGGGGTTTGGGCGACGGCGGGCTTCGGCTTCGGCATCGCGACGGCTGCCGGGGTCGCCGCAGTCTGGAACCGGCCCATATCGCCGCAGCCAGCGAGAAGTCCGCCCAGCGCAAGGCAAAGCGCGGCCGGCGCAGCCCGCAGGCGGCGGCAATCGCCCAGTCCGTGCCGTTCTAGCACCCCATTCACGTCGTTTAACCCGTGCCCGGCCTGTCTTAAGGCCTTACCCCTGTCGGCTCGTTTGCGCCCAGCAACTCGATCTGCCCCACGAGGCGTACATCGATGCGTGGCCCCGTATTCCCCTCAACCCAGCCCCGAACGCGAATACGCCGATTCTCCAGGAACTTAAGGGCCATACCAGCGCTTTCGAACGCCGCTAGCGTGCGCTTTGAAATAGTCACGGCAAAGCCGCGTGTCCAGTTTCGTCCGAAGTTGAGGTAGGTCGTTGCCCCAGCTTGCCGGACCGACAGGACTTTGCCTTCGACCACCGTAAAGCGCCCGATCTCCGCCAAAATATCGTCCGGACTTTCCGCGTTTTTTATGGCCGACGGGTCAGCCCAGCTGCCTATTTTTTGGCGCCGCGCCGCAGCTTCGGACGCCATCAGGGCGGCCGCGCAGTCCTTGTCCAGGATCTCGGCGGAGGCGATGGCATCGCCCCGAGCGAGCAGCATGGCCTGCACCGAGATGTCGCCTTCGCCGATGAAGACAAGCGCACTCTGGCGGCCGTAGCGATCAGGCGTGTCGTCAGCGCTCCGCAGCATCACGTCGTGGCCGGCGAGCAGCGAGGTCAGCGCCTGCTTCGTGGTCGCGGTCGGCGCGATGCCGCTGAGGCGGATCTCGCGCCCGTCATCGAGCCGCACGCTGCGCGCATCGACGATGGCAGCGACGCGGCCTTCGCCTTGGGACTCGAACTGGCAGGGGCCCGCGAATGCCGAGCTACTTGCGACGAGAAGACATGCGACGATGAAGCGAAGCCGTTGCGTCACGTGATCCGGAGAGGTTGCATTGCGGCCGGACTTTAACTCATGAGTGGTGAGACGCGAAGGGGCTTTCTCACACCCTTCATTGCGAGGAGCTCTTCGCGACGAAGCAATCCAGACTGTTTCCGCGGACGCATTTCTGGATTGCTTCGCGGAGCCTGTCATCGGGCCGCGCTTCGCGCGGACCCGTTGGCTCGCAATCACAATGCGGGGACAGCTTCCGTCCTCGCGGCATTCCGCTTTGCGGAAAGCGCGCATTGATCATTCATCTGCATCGCACCTGCGCTTGCTGCGCTCTTGCGCATGCGGCATGATTGCGGCAACAGCGAATAGCCAAGAGCAATAACCCAAGAGCAATAACCAAGCCGCCATCAGAGCACGGCGCGATAAGGGAGGTCGTTTTCGATGAAGACTATTTTGTCCGGCATTTTTGCCGCCGCGTTTGCCCTCAATGCGAGCGCCGCACAGGCTCAGGACAAGCCGCCGCTGAAGATCGGCGGCATCCTCGACATGTCGAGCCTTTATGCGGATATCACCGGTCCCGGCAGCGAGACTGCGGCGAAGATGGCCGTCGAGGATTTCGGCGGCGAGGTGCTGGGACGCAAGATCCAGGTGCTGGCGGCCGACCATCTCAACAAGGCCGATCTCTCCGCCAACATTGCCCGCGACATGCTCGATAATCAGGGCGTCGAGATGATCTACGACGTCGCGGCCTCCGCGACCGCGCTTGCCGCCGGCGAGATCGCGAAAGCGCGCAACAAGATCATCATGTTCAACGGGCCGGGCTCGATCCGTCTCAGCAACGAGGCCTGCGGCCCCTACACCATCCACTACGTGTTCGACACCTACGGCCAGGCCAACGTGACCGGTCTTGCGGCGGTGAAGTCGGGTCTCGACAGCTGGTTCTTCCTCACTGCCGACTACGCCTTCGGCCAGGATCTGGAGAAGGACACCAGCGCGGTCGTGACCAAGACCGGCGGCAAGGTGCTCGGTGCCGTCCGCCACCCGCTCAACACGTCGGATTTCTCTTCCTTCCTGCTCCAGGCTCAGGCCTCCAAGGCCAAGGTGATCGGGCTCGCGAATGCCGGCGGCGACACCATCAACGCCATCAAGCAGGCGGCGGAGTTCGGCATCACCAAGGGCGGCCAGAAGGTCTCGCCGCTGCTCGCGTTCGTCACCGATATCGACTCGATCGGGCTCGAGACCGCGCAGGGGCTGCTGCTCGCGGAAGCGTTCTACTGGGATCTCAACGACGACACGCGTGCATTCTCGAAGCGCTTCATGGAGCGCACCAAGCGCGTGCCGACCTCGGCACAAGCCGGCGTCTATTCCTCCGTCACCCATTATCTGAAAGCTGTGAAGGCAGCCGGCACGACCGACGCGGCGGCGGTGATCAAGCTGATGAAGGAGACGCCGATCAACGACTTCTTCGCCAAGAACGGCAAGATCCGCGAGGACGGCCGCATGATCCACGACATGTACCTGTTCGAGGTGAAGAAGCCGTCGGAGTCCAAGGGGCGCTGGGACGATTACAAGCTGCTCGCCACCGTCCCCGGCAACGAGGCGTTCCAGTCATTGGAGCTGTCGCGCTGCCCGCTGGTGAAGAAGTGACGGCGTGACGTAAGGGCACGCCGTCATCCCGGGGCGCGCCAAACAATAGGTCGTCATCCCGGGGCTCGCGAAAGCGAGAGCCCGGGATCCATTGGGCGGCATTGACGGTTGAGAGATGGATTCCGGGTTCGCGACTTCGTCGCGCCCCGGAATGATAAAGTGAGAGAGTGGCACCACAGAATGAGGCCAACATCCATGAACGACATGGTCCTGCAAAAGCTCGAAGGCGGGCTGCTCACCATCACGATGAACCGGCCGGAGCGGAAGAACGCGCTCAATCCCGAGATGGTCGCCGGGCTGGTCGAGGCGGCACGGCGCGCGGCTGATGATCCCGAGGTGCGGGCGGTGCTGTTCAAGGGCGCCGGCGGCTCGTTCTGTGTCGGCGGCGACGTCAAGTCGATGGCAGCTGGTCGCGCGCCGCTGCCGTTCGAGCGGAAGCTCGCAAATCTGCGCCACGGCATGGAGGTCTCGCGCATTCTGCATCAGATGCCAAAGCCCGTGGTGGCGCAGCTCGACGGCGCGGCGGCCGGCGCCGGCCTGTCCATGGCGCTGTCCTGCGACCTGCGCATCGCCTCCGAATCCTGCAAGATCACCACTGCTTTTGCCAAGGTCGGATTCTCCGGTGATTACGGCGGCACCTATTTCCTGACTCAGCTGCTCGGCAGCGCGCGGGCGCGCGAGCTCTATCTGATGTCGCCGGTGCTCACCGCGAAGGAGGCACATGCGATCGGCATGGTGACGAAGGTCGTGCCCGACGCCGAGATCGACGCGGCCGCGCACGAGCTCGCGCTGTCGCTGGCGCAAGGGCCGTCGATCGCGCTCGGCTTCATCAAGCGCAACATCAACAACGCCGAGCACCTGGCGCTGGAGGATTGCTTCGACGGCGAGGCGATCCATCACACCCGTTGCGGCGACACCGAGGATCACAAGGAGGCGGCCAAGGCCTTCGTCGAGAAGCGCAAGCCGACCTTTAGGGGCGCATGACCATGGCGCCCTATATCCGGCTGCGTCAGATCTGCCTGGTCGCGCCGCAGCTCGAGCCCGTCATCACGGATATCGGTCGGATCATGGGCCTCGCCGTCTGCTATCGCGACGGCAATGTCGCCAAATACGGCCTCGAGAACGCGCTGCTCCCGGTCGACACGATCCTGCTGGAGGTGGTCGCGCCGTTCAAGGACGGCACCACGGCCGGTCGCTTCATCGAGAAGACCGGCGGCCGCGGCGGCTACATGGCGATCTTCTGCTGCGACGATCCGGACGCGCGCGGCCGCAAGGCCAATGCGCTCGGCGTGCGCACCGCCAACGTCATCGACCACGCGCCCTATCACGGCGTGCAGCTCCACCCCCGCGACTGCCGCGCCGCCTTCATCGAGTTCAATCACACCGAAGGCAGCGACGACATCCTCGGGCCGTATCCGCCGGCGGGACCGGACTGGCAGAAATTCATTCGCAAGGATGTGACCGAGGCGCTGACGGCGGTGGAGATGCAGAGCCCGGATCCGCAAGGGCTGGCCGAGCACTGGGGCAGGATCATCGGAATTGCGCCTGAAGGCGCCGAACTGAAGCTACCCAACGCGACCTTCCGCTTCGTCAAGGGCGCCAGCGAGATCATGAGTGCGCTGGAGTTTCGGGTGACTGACGTGGCGCAGGTGCTGCATACCGCCAAGGCAAAAGGGCTCGCGGTTGAGGGCAACGAGTTTCTGCTGGGCGGAGTGACGTTCCGCGTGAGTTGAGCGGGCAAACCCTCTCCCCCTGTGGGAGAGGGTGGCTCGCCGCGAGCGGCGAGACGGGTGAGGGGTCTCTCTCCGCGAGCGAATCACTTGCGTTTGAATGCGCTGAAGCAGCCCCTCATCCGGCGCTTCGCGCCACCTTCTCCCACAAGGGGAGAAGGAAGAAAGAAGCGATCGCTTTGTAATAAACTACCTTCCCTTGAAATTCGCCACCCGCCGCTCTTCCGTGGCCTTCACGCCTTCCTGGAAATCGTCCGTCGCGCGCAGCCGCGTCTGCTCGGCGAGCTCGTGATTGGTCGCGGCCATCACGCGGTCGGCGAGGCCATTGCGCATCGTGGCGCGGGTGGAGAGCAGGCCGAGCGGGGAGCATTCGGCGATCTCGCCGGCGAGCTTCATCGCGGCCACCTTCACCTGGTCCTGCGGCACCAGCTCGTTGGCGAGGCCCCATTTGTAGGCTTCCTCGCCCGTGACGCGGCGACTGGTATAGAACATCAGCTCGGCGTTGTTCTTGCCGATCAGCTCCGGCAGCGTCACGGTCAGGCCGAAGCCGGGATGGAAGCCGAGCTTGGTGAAGTTTGCGGAGAAGCGCGCTTCGGGACAGGTGACGCGGAAATCGGCCGACACTGCAAGCCCGAGACCGCCACCGATGGCCGCGCCCTGCACGGCGGCAACGATCGGCTTCTTGGCGCGGAAGATGCGCACGGCCTGGATGTAGAGATGGTTGATCGGGCCGAGACTGTCGGCCGGATCGCCCTTTTTCTCGGCCTCGCGCGCCTCCTGGGCCTGCCGCGCCGGATCGCCGAAATTGGCGCCGGCGCAGAACGCCTTGCCCTGCGCGGAGAGCACGGAGGAACGGATTTCGATGTCGCGGTCGAACTCGTCGAGCGCGTCCGCGATCTGGTTGATCAGCGAGATATCGAAGAAGTTGAGCGGCGGACGGCGGATCTCGATGGTGCCGACATGCCCGACCTTCTCGACGCCGATATCTTGATAGGTGCTCATGATGATCCTCGATTGACTTAACGCAGACCCAATCCGCGGGCGATGATACCGCGCAGCACCTCGGTGGTGCCGCCCTGGATGGTGAGTTTCGGCGCGGTCTTGATCGCGAAGTCGAGCTGCCGCTCCAAGGTCTCACGGTTGGTCGCGGTCTCCTCGACGAAGGCGGCGAGATCGCGCACGCGATGCGGCAGCTGCTGCTCCCAGACCGTGCCGATGTCCTTGACGATGGACGCTTCGACCACCGGCTCCTTGCCGGCTTCGAGCATGCCGGCCACCGAGACCGACATCCGCCGCATGGTGTGGAGCTGCGCGACCAGGCGGCCGATGCCCTCGGCGCTGCGCGTGTCGGGATTGGGACCGACAGCGCGGACCAGCTCGGTGAGGACGTAATAGGTCTCGAGGAAACGCTCAGGGCCCGAGCGTTCATAGGCGAGCTCGCTCGTCGCCTGTTTCCAGGCGCCGTCGACTTCGCCGAGCACGTGATCGTCAGGGATGAAGTGATCGGTGAAGACCACCTCGTTGAACTCGTACTGGCCGGTGATCTGGCCGATCGGGTTCACCTTGATGCCCGGCTGCTTCATCTTGACTAGGAACTGGGTCAGGCCGTGGCGGCGGTTTTCCTTGGTCGGCGGCGAGGTCCGGAAGATCGCGATCATGTAGTCGGCGATATGCGCCGACGAGGTCCAGATCTTGGTGCCGTTGATGAGATAGCCGCCCTCGGTCTTGGTCGCGCGCGTCTTCGCCGCGAACAGGTCGGAGCCGGAGTTCGGCTCGCTCATGCCGATCGCAAAGCAGATCTCGCCGCGGCAGATCCGCGGCAGGATCTCCATCTTGATGTGCTCGGGCGCGTACTTCAAAAGCACCGGCCCGCTCTGGCGGTCGGCGACGAAGAAGCGCCGCGTCGGCGCATTGGCGACGCGCATCTCCTCGGTCACCACGTAGCGCTCGAGGAAGGAGCGTTCCTGGCCGCCATACTTTTTCGGCCAGGTCATGCCGAGCCAGCCCTTGGCGCCGACCCGGCGGGAAAATTCCGGCGCGTCGGTGTCCTCGCGATTGGGCTTGTGCGGATCGAAAGTGCCGGCGGCGATTTCCTCGGCGAGGAAGGCGCGCACTTCCTTGCGCAATTGCTCGCATTTCTCCGGCAGGCGGATCGGATCGAAACGGAGGGCAGCGGTCATTTTTGTCTCGTCCCCTGATCAGCGCGACGCCACGAGCGGCCACAATTCATCGGCACCGCGGTTTGCCACGAGCTTGCCGAGCTCGACGGCCCAGTAGCTTTCCGAGCCGAAATCGTCGCGCCAGGCCAGCGCGCGCAGCGAATAGCGGTGCAGGATGTGCTCCATGGTGAAGCCGATCGCGCCATGCACCTGATGCGCGATGCCGCCGCCCTTCTCGGCAGCTTCCGCGCAGCGGATCTTTGCGGAGGCGGCTTCAAGATAGATCTCGTCGTTGAACGATCTTGCATTGGCGATGGCGTCGGCGGCGGACGTCGCCGCCGCAAGCGCCGCGGCGGATTCGCCGGCAAGGCGCGCGAGATTGTGCTGCACGGCCTGGAATTTCGAGATCTTCTTCTCGAAGGCGACACGCTCGTTGGAATAGCGCACGGAGATGTCGAGCATGGATTCCAGCGCGCCGGCGATCTGGAGGCTGCGCGCGACGCCGCCCATCAGCATCAGATGGGTCTGCTCAAAGCCCTTCGGCGCGGGCTTGATGGCGACGGGCTGGACCTTGTCAAGCGTGACGGTATCGCTGTGGTCGTAGCCGACATTGAGCCCGGCCTCGATCCGCGCCTTGGCCGCGTCGATCAGCGCAATGGAAGCACCGTCCTTGCCGTGTGCCAGCACCGCAAAATGCTTCGCTGCTTTTGCAAAGGGCACGCCGCGCGCGCGACCGGAGAGCGCACCGTCGGCATCGAGGGTGATACGGTCCTTCGGGGACGCCGGCACGATCGTCATCTCGCCTTCGGGGGAAGCGATCTTGGCCTGTGCCAGCAGCCATCCCGCCAGCATGGTCTCGGCCAGCGGCACCGCGACTGCGAAACGGCCGGCGGCGTTCAGCAGCGCAAAGCCGTCGGCGAGGCTCGCGCCCGAGCCGCCGAGATCGTCCGGCACCCAGGACAGCGGCAGGCCGGCTTCGCTCAGCGCCTGCCACAGCGGCGCCTGCCAGGAATTGTTCTTGTCGTTGTTGATGGTTTGCGGGTCGGCGAGATCGGCGAAGATTTTCTCCGCGGTCTCGACGACGATATTGTCACTCTCCGCCACAGCGTTCCCCGTATCTTGCCATTGGCGCGTCCGGTCAGATCGGCCAGTGCGCAGTCTCTTCTTGCGCCCGATGATCGGAAAAAGCCATGGCCCTGACAAGCGTTGATCGCAGGTCCATCTGCGGCGTGGGCATGGGGCCAGGCTTCAGGAAATGCTAATTCCGCTTAGCGGAGTTTGCTCGATTTGCAGGGCGCGGCAAACTCGCTAAACAGGACGCCACACCAGATACAGGGGAAGGAAATCCGGATGGCAAAAGACGGCTTGTGCGCAATCGTGACGGGGTCCGCATCCGGGCTGGGTGCAGCGACTGCGGAGATTCTCGCCCGCAGCGGGGCGCGGCTCGTCATCAACTATTCGTCGAGCCGGAAGGAAGCCGAGGCGACGGCCGAGACCTGCCGCAAGGCCGGCGCCGCGGAGGTTTTGGTCGCACAGGGCGACGTCTCCAAGGATGAGGATTGTCGCAAGATCGTCGCGGCGGCGAGCGGCTGGGGCCGGCTCGACATCCTCGTCAACAATGCCGGCACCACCAAGCATGTGGCTCACGCCGATCTCGACGGTCTGTCGGCGGAAGATTTCCAGCGGGTCTATGGCGTCAACACCATCGGTCCGTTCCAGATGGTGCGCGCGGCGCGCAGCCTGCTCGAAGCCGCCGCCAAGGCTTCGGGGCGGCCATCTGCGGTCGTGAACGTGTCCTCGGTCGCCGGCATCAGCGGCGTCGGCTCGTCGATTGCGTACGCCGCGAGCAAGGGTGCGCTCAACACCATGACGCTGTCGCTGTCGCGCGCGCTGGCGCCGCTGATCCGCGTCAACACGGTCTGTCCTGGCTATATCGACACGCCCTGGTTCACCAAGGGCCGCGGCGAGGCGCAGGCCAAGCAGGTGCGCGACAGCGTCGTGGCGAAAGTGCCGCTGAAGGTCGCATCATCCGCGGAGGACATCGCCCAGCTCGTCTGCTTCCTGGCGACGCCGGCCTCCAGCAACATGACCGGCGAGGTCGTGCGCATGGATGCGGGGATGCATTTGATTACGTGAGACCCGATACGCCCTCTCCGCGTCATGGCCGGGCTTGACCCGGCCATCCACGTGAGGCCGCTCGGGTCGAAGGACGTGGATGCCCGGGTCAAGCCCGGGCATGACGATGAGGAGGTGGCGTGCTCTCGTCGTTACCGCTTCTAAGCGCTATCCCTTGATCACGCCGCTCGCTACCAGCCGATTCCAGATGAACAGCACCACCACCGCGCCGATGGTCGCGGTGATGAAGCCGGCGCCCTGGTCGGGGCTGTAATGGCCGATGGCCTGGCCGATCCAGGTGGCCAGAAACGCACCGGCAATGCCGAGGATGGTGGTGAGGATGAAGCCGCTCGGATTGTTCGGCCCCGGCGACAGCCAGCGCGCGATGAGGCCGGCAATGAAGCCGACCAGGATGATCCAAAACAGGCCGCCCATGCTCATGACTGTGCTCCCCTCTCTTTGAACCGATCAGACCCGATCCGAGAGTTCATTCTCGGTCGGCAGCCGTCCGTCCGGCGTCAAATGGTCGACCACCTGGGGCAGATACTGGCTGAGGCCGGAGAGCAGCTCTTCGCGTGACAGGCCGCTCTGGGCGGACAGGCTCTCGATCTGGTCGGCGCCGAGCGCGCTGGCGAGATCGCCCGGCGCGATTGGCTTGTTCTCGCCCTTGCCGACCCAGGAATTGGCGGCATCACCGTGTCCGCTCTGCTGGAGTTGGTTGAGGAGATCGCCAAGCCCGCCGCTCAGAATGCTGCCGGCCGCACCGCCGGCGAGCAGGCCGCCGAGGCCGCCCTTGAGCATGTCGTTCAGACCGCCGCCCCGACCTACGTTCACCGGCGGAGGCGCGGGTGTCGGCAACGGTTGGGGCGCTGAGCCGGACTGGTTGCCGGTGAAATGCTTGAATGCCTTCCAGGCGAGCAGGCCGAGCAGCGCCATGGTCATCGGCGACATGCCGCCGGAGGATTTCTCGGAGCTCGGTGTGCTCTGGCCGCGCGGGCCGTTCTGCATGCCGTTGAGGACGTCGAGTAGACCCATGGTGCTCTCCTTTGGCGTCTCGTTCGGCGAGCGCTCGCCGCTGACTGCCCCCGGGGCGAGAAGATATGGGGCACTCATGACCGTTACAAGTCGGATGCGCCGCGATTGGTTGTCGGGCTCGGCTCTGCTATCGAAGGCCGGTCATTCAGGGAGTGAGCTCGGTGATTGCGGATCGACCGATCGTTGTGGCCGGCGCCGGCGCCATCGGCTGTTTCGTCGGCGGCATGCTGGCCGCCCGCGGCCGCCGCGTCGCGCTCCTGGTGCGGCCGCGGGTAAAGACCGAGATCGAGCGGTTCGGCTTGCTTCTGACTGATTTCGACGGCTCCGAGAACAAGCTCGGCGCGGGTCAACTGGCGCTGTCGGAGGATCCCTCGATCTTCCACAGCGCCGGCATCGTGCTGGTGACGGTGAAAAGCGCCGATACCGCTGCTGTCGCCGAGCAGATCGCGCAGCATGCGCCTGAGGATGCCGTCATCGTCTCGCTTCAGAACGGCGTCGGCAATGTCGCTGCGCTGCGCGAGCGGCTGGGCGGCCGCCGCGTGCTGGCCGGCATGGTGCCGTTCAACGTGATCGCGATGGGCGAGGGCCGCTTCCACCGCTCGACCTCCGGCGACATTCATGTTGGCGAGGATGCGGAGAACACGGCCGGGAAGCTCTCGGTCGCCGGCCTCACGATGCGCGCGAGCGGCGACATCACCGGCGTGCAATGGGGCAAGCTGATCATCAACCTGAACAACGCGCTCAGCGCGCTGTCGGACATGCCGCTTGCCGCGCAACTGGCCAGCCGCGACTGGCGCAGGCTGTTCGCCGACCAGATGGCCGAAGGGCTGGCCGTGCTGAAGGCCGCCCACATCGTGCCGGTGTCGTCGACGCCGATCCCGATGAGCTGGTCTCCAACCCTGCTGCGGCTGCCGGATGCGATCTTCGGTGCAATCCTGGGACGGACCATGAAGATCGATCCCGAGGCGCGCTCCTCGATGTGGCAGGATCTGAAGCAGGGCCGCAAGACCGAGATCGACTATCTGCAGGGCGCGGTGATCGCGCTCGCCGAGCGGAACCATGTCGCCGTGCCGCTGATGCGCCGCATTGTTGCGCTGATCAAGGAAGCCGAGGCGGCCGGCAACGGTCCGCTCCGTATGACGCCGCAGCAGATTCGGGGGTAGCGCCCGAAAGGAGGAGCGCGATGAAACGTGGTCTTGTGATCGGGCTCGCGCTGACTGCCTTCTGCGGCACATCGACGCTCGCCTATGCGAGGCCGCCGACGGTGATGAACTCACCTGGATATGACAGGCGATTGCAGGAGAGCCGGTCGCAGTTGGGTGCTTCGCCGATGGTGACGGAGCCGGCGACTGCGCCGTTGGCGAAACCGAAGCAGGGCAAAAAGAAGCGCACGAACTGAGGGTGGGAGCTGATCTCCATCCAACTCGTCATTGCGAGCCACCGAGTCGGCGCAAAGCGCCGCCCGATGACAGGCTCCGCGAAGCAATCCAGAATCCCACCGCGGAAAGACCCTGGATTGCTTCGTCGCAAGGGCTCCTCGCCATGACGGTTATGGATGCAACTCACCCCTTCTTCGCGGGCTTGCTCGGGGTCGGGTTGAACAGCTTCTTCAGGTCGTTCAAGCTCTCCGACAGCCGCGGCCATTCGCAGGAGAACGAGCCCTTGGCGCAAGGTGCAGCCTTCGGCTTCGCGCCCGCGGCTTGCTGCACCTTCGGCCGCTCGACCGGCACCGGCACGCGCGCGACTTCGGTCCGCAGCGCGACCTGCTGCAGCTGCTGCAACTGCTGCTCCTGCTGTTCGCGCTGCTGCCGGGCGATAGCCTGGGCCGCTTCGTTGCTGCGGCGCTGGTTGGCGAGATAGGCCGTATAGGCTTCGTCGATCTTCTTCTGCTCCTCCGGCGTCGGATTGGGACCGGCGATATCGAAGGTGCGATCCTGGAGGAAATCGTAATAGGAATAGCCGCCGCCCGGCTTGCGGCGGCCGGCGAACTTGGCGTTGCAATCGGCAAGGGCGGCCGTCTTCTCCGCTTTGGTTGCGGCCTTCTCGGCGGCGTCGGCGCATTCCTCGAAATCAACCGGAGCGCGCTTCCACCATTGCGCCTCGGCATGCCCGTGCGTCAGCAGGAACAAAGCTGCTGTACCTACGGCGAGCAGCGCCGCACGACGCGATGTAACGACCGACGACATTCTACGAGAGCATTCCTTGCGCAACTCAACCCGAACTGAGTCGAGCCGGATTTTTGCCCCTTTCTTGCCGGCTTGTCACCCATGGAACCCAGGAAATTCAGGGCTGCGATGCTGACATTTTGTGCTTGACGTGGCGCGAGAGTCACAGCGCCCTGACCGCAGGCTGGTACACTCGTGCCGCGAGCGCCTCACTCCTGCGGCGACGCCAAGAAGACGAAATGGAAACGCCTGATGTTGCTGCCGCTCTCAGATGTGCCGCGCTGGTACGCGGAACGCAAACCACACGGCACGATTGCGATCCGTCACGGGCAGGACACGCTGACCTGGGACGAGCTCGAGCGCGGCGCCAACCGCCGCGCGCGGGCATTCATGGCCAAGGGCGTCAAGCCCGGGGATTTCGTCGCGATCGGATTGCCGAACGGCAACGCGTTCTTCGAGACCTCCTTTGCGGTGTGGAAATGCGGCGCGACGCCGACCTCGCTGTCGTGGCGGCTGCCGCGCGGCGAAGCCGCCGCCGTGCTCGACATTCTCAAGCCTGCGCTGGTGGTCGGCGGCGAGGCCGACTGGAATGCGCCCAACCGGTTGGCCGCCGACTTCGTGCCGGAAGGATTCTCGGATGGGCCGCTGGCGCCGCCGGTGGCGCGATACTGGAAGGCGATGACCTCAGGCGGCTCGACCGGCCGACCCAAAGTGATCCTCGATCACCAGCCGGCCGTGACCGATACCGCGGCTGCGCCGCCGCTCAATATTCCATTCGGCGTATCGCTGCTCAATCCCGGTCCGCTCTACCACAACGCGCCGTTCATCGTGTCGCATTATGCGCTGTTCGTCGGCGGCAAGCTCACGGGGCTGACCAAGTTCGACGCCGAGGAGACGCTGCGGCAGATCGAACGCGAGCGCGTGCAATGGGTCAATTTCGTGCCGACCATGATGCACCGGATCTGGGCGCTGCCTGCGAGCGTGCGCAACTCTTACGATCTGTCGAGCCTGCAGACGGTCTTCCACATGGCTGCGCCGATGCCGCCGTGGCTAAAGGAGAACTGGATCGGCTGGCTCGGACCCGAGCGGATTTGGGAGCTCTATGGTGGCACCGAGCGGCAGGGCGCCTGCATCATCTCCGGCACTGAATGGCTGACGCACAAGGGCTCGGTTGGCAAGATCGGCGACATGGCGAAGCTTCGCATCGTCGGCGAGGACGGCAAGGACGTTGCGCCCGGCGAGACCGGCGAGATCTATTTCCTCAACAATGACGGCAAGGACGCCACCTACCATTATCTCGGCGCCGAGCCGAAGCGCCGCGCCGACGGCTGGGAATCGCTCGGCGATATCGGCCGGCTGGACGCCGAAGGTTATCTCTATCTCGGCGACCGCCTCGCCGACATGGTGCTGCGCGGCGGCGCCAACATCTATCCGGCCGAGGTCGAGGCCGCGGTGTCCGAGGCTCCCGGTGTGCGCTCCTGCGTCGTGGTGGGCCTGCCCGATCCGGAACTGGGCCAGCGTGTGCATGCCATCATCGAGCCGGAGCCCGATGCGGACGGGCAGGCCATTGCCGACGGCATGGCGGATTTTCTCAAGGACCGGCTCAGCCGCTATAAGCATCCCGAAAGCTTCGAATTCGTCAGCGCCCCGCCGCGCGACGATTCCGGAAAAGTTCGGCGCACCCTGTTGCGCGATGAGCGTGCGACGTGGATGAAGGAGGGGCGCGCGTTCCGGATCTTGTCTTCGAAGGCGCGGGCGCATGCCGAATGAGACAAGCAAGGAAGGACTGACATGACGATCACCATCGCAGCGAGCAGCGTGAAGAAGCCGCCGGCCGATATCATCGAGGGGTTCAGGGACGCGCCGACCTCGGTGATCTCGGACAATCTCGCCCGGCTACCCGGTGCAGTGGGGCTGAGGCCCTATCACCGCGGCGGCAAGCTGGTGGGCACGGCCTTCACCGTGCGCACCCGTCCCGGCGACAATCTCGCGATCCACCGCGCGCTGGATCTGGTCGGGCCCGGCGACGTCATCGTGGTCGACGGCGGCGGCGACGAGACGCGCGCGCTGATCGGCGAGATCATGAAGAACATCGCGCAATGGCGCAAAGCTGAAGGCTACGTAATCGACGGCGCGATCCGCGACGTCGCAGCATTCGCGGCCGACGACTTCCCCTGCTACGCCCGCGCAGTGATCCATCGCGGTCCCTACAAGAACGGCCCCGGCGAGATCAACGTGCCGGTGACGATCGGCGGCAGCGTGATTGCGCCCGGCGACATCGTCGTCGGCGACGAGGACGGCGTGGTGTCGTTTCCCGCTGCCGGGGCGGCCGCCCTGTTGGACGCGGTGCGTGTCCAGGTCGCGCGCGAGGAGGAGACGTTGAAGGCGATCCGCGAGGGCCGTTACCAGGGCGCCTACGGCAAGTCCTGATCAGAGGAGCGTGAAGGGAGGATGGCGTGAGCCAGAAGGAAGAATTTCACAATCTCGATGATGCCAGCGACGGACTCTTCCGCGAGCTTGCCGCCGGCGTGACCACGCGCATCTTCTCCGGCGAGCAGGCGATGCTGTCGGTGGTGACGCTGGCCCCGCATGCGCAAGGCACGCTGCATCATCACCCCGAGGAGCAGTGGGGCGTGCTGCTCGACGGCTCCGCCATCCGCGTCCAGGGCGAGGAGGAAATCCCGGTGAAGAAAGGCGATTTCTGGCGCACGCCCGGGAACGTGCCGCACACCATGCGCGCCGGCCCGGACGGCGCCCGCGTGCTGGACATCTTCAGTCCGCCTCGGCCAGAATACAGAAAAGCAGGATCAGGCTTCGGCACGACCTAGCGCTCAAAAGCAAAAAAGCAAAGCGCTACACATAAAGGGAGGGGACCATGACGATCACACGACGGGCGCTGCTGGCCGCGCCGGCTATTCTCGCATTGACGCCGGCGATGGCGCAGGCCGGCAAAATCACGCTGGTGGTGCCGTTCCCGCCGGGCGGATCGACCGACGCCATGGCGCGGCTGCTGCAGACGAACCTGCAGACCAAGCTTGGTCGCATCGTGGTGGTCGAGAACAAATCGGGCGCGGCCGGTGCGCTCGGCGCGGCGCAGGTCGCCAAGAGCCCGGCCGACGGCTCGACCTTCCTGGTGACGTTCGATTCCCACGCCGTGATCCCGTCGATCCTCGACAAGCCGCCGGTCGATGTCGAGCGCGAGCTGATGCCGGTGCTGCTGATCGGCACCGCGCCTTACGTGATCGCGGCCGGCGCTGGCCGCCCCTACAAGAGCTTTGCCGACGTGGTTGCCGCCTGCAAGGCGACCCCCGGTGCGGTGAAATATGCCTCGGTCGGCATCGGCACGCTCGGCCATCTCGCCATGACCGTGCTCGGTAACAAGGCCGGCGTCGAGATCATGCACGTGCCCTATCGCGGCGGCGGGCCGGCCATGAACGACGTGCTCGGCGGCCACGTCGATCTCATCGCGGGATCGGCGGCGCTGGTCGCCGCCCAGCTCGGCACCAATATGCTGCGTCCGATCCTGCAGCTCGGCCGCGAGCGGCTGCCGGCCCTGCCTGATACTCAGACCGCGATCGAGGCCGGCTTCCCGGACTTCGAGACGCTGGCCTGGTGGGGCATCTTCGCGCCCACGGGCACGCCGCCGGACGTCGTCGCGGCCTTCGCGGCGGCGTCCAAGGAGATCCTGAGCGAGCCCGCGACCGCCGCCCAGCTGAAGGAGACGCAACACATGACGCTGCTGCTCCATCACGGCGCCGCCTTCAAGACCTTCTTCGACAAGCAGGTCGCCACCTGGGGCAAGGTCGTGAAGGACAACAATATCAAGGCGTGAGGCCCCGTCATGCCCGACGAAGGGGACGTGCGAAACTGAGCTCATGGCCATCGGGGTCGGTGAGATGGAAGTAGCGCTCGCCCCATTCTGCGTCGCGCGGCGTGGTCGACGGCTGCCATCCCGCGGCGCGCGCCTGCTCATAGATTGCGTCGACATCGGCGACATGGAAGATGACGCGGCCCCACCAGGACCAGCGTTTGTCGTCCGGCTGTGCCGTCAGGTTAAGATAACCGGGGCCGACGCGAAAGCTCGTGAATGCGGCGGCTTCGCCACCATACAAGAGCTCGAACCCCAGCGACCGGTAGAAGTGCACGGCGCGCCCCATGTCATGCGTGCCGAGCGTGATGGCGCTGATGCTTCCGATCATGTGAGCTGCTCCGTTGGGAGGGGCCTGGAAGTATAGCCGCCCCGTTCAGGCTGACGATCGATCTCGCCCGCCTGACGGCTGGCGAACCGCATTTTGCTCTGCTATGAGGGGGCCGAGCCCGCACCCACGGGTTCCGCGGTCCCGTAGCTCAGCCGGATAGAGCGGCGGTTTCCTAAACCGTAGGTCGGAAGTTCGAGTCTTCCCGGGATCGCCACTTTTCCGCGCGTTTACGCCGCGCCTAGGGCACGCAACGCCGGTATTCCCCCCAAGCGTTATTCCATCGTGACGTGTGCCGACAGCCGGCTAAAATACGGCGGGTGCAGGGGGCCTTGCATGGCGGACTCATGGTACTACGCTGAGGGCGGGCAGCGGCGCGGCCCGTTCTCGATTTCTGAACTCCTTACGCTTCTCGCGGGTATCGCCGATCCTCGGCGCGTGCTGGTCTGGCGGCACGGCTTCGAGAATTGGAAGCCGGCCGGGGAGGTGCACGAGATCACGCAGCAGCTCCTTCAATCGCCGCCGCCAAGCCCAGCATCGCCGCCGGTTGAGGTCATTCGCGAGGCGGCCGCTCCCGCAGAAGACGGCGCTTCATTCAAGGACGTCCAGCCAGAGATGACCGGCATCAGCGGCTGGCTCGGGCTTCTGGCGTTCGGCCAAATGATCGGCATCGTGCGCCTCGTCGTCAATACCGCGCAATATGTGCAGTCGATCTCCAGCGAGACCTGGGTGCAATTCTCAATCGTATTTTGGGGCGAGATAGCGATGAACGCCGCGCTGATCGGTCTCGCAATCTGGACGGCGGTGCTCCTGTTCATGCATTCCCGTAGATTTCCAGCGTTCTTCATTGTGCAGATGATCTGTGCGGTACTGATGCCGTTGATCGATCTGGTTTGGGTTGCATCGATCTTTTCCATTGGCTTGAACCGTCCGTTCGGTGATTTTTTCACTATCGAACCTCTTCAAGTCGCACGAATGGTCGTCGGTGCGATCAGTACCGCGATTTGGATAACCTACGTCCTTCGCTCCCGTAGAGTCGCGAATACGTTCACGGAGTAAGCCGTCATGCATCCGGCGGCCCGCAAGCCGAGCGGACAGGATGCCCGCTGATTTGCTCGGCTGGTGCAAAAATTGCTAACAGAAGCGACCGGGCCGGAAGGGGCACCTTCCAGCCCGGTCCGTGCCTGTCCGTTGCCATACCCGGAGACCATGATGCCTTTTGACTTGATCCTTCGCGGCGGAAGGGTCATTGACCCCTCGCAGAAGCTCGATGCCGTGACGGATGTCGCATTTTCGAACGGCAAGGTTGCCGCTGTTGGCACTGGGCTCAAGGCGGATCCGGGCACCGATGTCCGCGACATCTCGCAGTTCATCGTGACGCCCGGACTCATCGATCTGCACACCCATGTCTATTGGGGCGGCACCTCGCTCGGCATTGATGCCGAGGAGTTCTGCCGCCTCTCCGGCGTCACCACGGCGGTCGATACCGGCAGCGCTGGCCCCGGCAATTTCGCCGGCTTCCGCAAGCATGTGATCGAGCCGAGCCAGGTCCGCATCCTCGCCTATTTGCACGTCTCGCATGCCGGCATCTTCGGCTTCTCGCACCGGATCATGGTCGGCGAGAGCGAGGAGCTGCGCCTGATGAATCCGATCGAGGCGGCCGAAGTGGCCGATGCCAACCGCGATCTCATCGTCGGCATCAAGGTGCGCGTGGGCCTGCATTCCTCGGGCACCTCGGGCGCGGTGCCGCTCGACATCGCGCTCGAGGTTGCGAACGAGGTCGGCATGCCGCTGATGGCGCATATCGATCATCCGCCGCCGAGCTATGAGGACGTGCTGGCGCGGCTGCGTCCCGGCGACGTGCTGACCCACGCGTTCCGCCCCTTTCCCAACACCCCGGCGACGGCGCAAGGCACCGTGAAGAAAGCGGTGCTGGAGGCGCGCGAGCGCGGCGTGCTGTTCGATATCGGCCACGGCAAGGGCTCGTTCGCGTTCAAGACCGCGCGCGCCATGTTGGCCAATGGTTTCCATCCGGACACGATTTCCTCGGACATCCATCAGCTCTGCATCGACGGACCGGCCTATGACCAGGTGACGACCATGTCGAAGTTCCTGTGCATGGGCATGGAGCTGCCGGATGTGATCGCGGCATCGACGGTGAATGCGGCGATGGCGCTGCGGCGTCCTGAGCTCGGCAGCCTCAAGCCGGGCAGCGTCGGCGACGCGACGTTGATCTCGGTGCGGCAGGGCCAGTTCGACTATGAAGACGTCGTCGGCGAGCACCTGATCGGCGATCGCAAGATCGTGTCCGAAGGCGTCGTCATCGGCGGCCGCTGGTGGCATCCGAATTGAGCGGCGCGCGCGGATCGTGACCACGTGCTCGCATGACGCACTGATCAGTCGCGTCCCGCCTCCATGATCGCCTTGGCGAGCCGCGCCGGGTCCGAGAAGCACAGTTCGTGGCTTCCCGGCACCTGCACCAGGCGAAACAGGCCGAGCTTCTCCGACAGGCGCGGATGCCAGCCATGGCTGTGCGGCATCGCGGTATCCTCGGTGCAGTTGATGTAGGATTTGGCCAGCGGCATCTCGGCCGGATTGCTCTTGAGCGCGATCTTGTCGCTGAAGGTCGCCAGCGGATGCGGATTGAGCACGTCATAAGCGCGCTGCGCCGTCTCCAGATCGGCATCGTTGATGAAGGCCTCGCGCCAGATCGGGAAGGGCAGCACCACCGAGCCGTCGCCGCGCTCGGCCGCGATGGCGTCGAACAGTCCGACATAATGCGGCGGCACCATGTCGTTGAGGCATTCGCCGCCGTTGGGCACGAAGGCATTCCAATAGACCAGACGGCGGATGCGCTCCGGCACGAGGTCGGCAACGCCAGTGATAACCATGCCGCCATAGGAATGGCCGAGCAGGATGACGTCCTTCAGATTATTCTCGGCCAGGTAGTCCGCGATCGATTGGATCGCTTCCTTCAACCCGGTCGTCTTGGCATCGCCCGGACGGTTGCCCTTGATGGTGGGGGTATGGACTTGATGGCCGGCGGCGCGGATCGTCGCGGCGACCGGCTCGAGCTCGGCGCCTGTATGCCAGGCGCCATGGACGAGAACGTAGGTCGACATATTGTGGCTCCTCCCGAGGGTGTGGTTAGATCGGCGCAGCGTCGCCGCACGGCAAGTGTGGACCGGCGACCGATTTGCCGCTTGGCTGGAAGTGAACCGTATTGGTCTCGGAGTGAACCGATGCAGCAGATCGAGCGTCCCGTTCCGTCACGCCACTCGGCCTGGAATACGGTGGGCGTACGGCCTCACGAGCAATTCGCCTATTATCGCGAGGCAATCTGCCAGGCTTTCATGAATCTGACGCCGGAGCCGGCGGCCGCCGCCGCCTTTCCCGCCAGCGTCGAGCATGTCCGTCTCGGTGATGCCGCGATCAACCGCGTCAGCTTCCCTGAGCACGTGGTGCGCCGTTCCGCGGCCGACATTGCGGCGTCCGATCGCAGCTGCTTCTACCTCAACCTGAAGCTGGCCGGCCGCTGCCGCATCCAGCAGGACGGTCGCGAGATCAGCCTGTCGCCCGGACAGGTCGGCATCTTCGACAGCGACCGCCAGTTCGCGCTCCTGCACGATCGTGGTCCGCAGCTGCGCGTCGCCTCGTTCTGGGTGCCGGCAGAAGCCTTGCGTGAACGGCTGCCGGCTTCGTTCGACGTCGTTGCGGCACGCCTCTCGGACGATCCCGTCGTCGGCCACCTCATTGTCGAGACCGCGCGCACGCTCAGCGAGGGCGCGCTGCAGATGGGCGAGGACGAAGGTGTGCGGCTGTTCCGGGCGCTGATCGAATTGGTTGCCGTGAGCCTGTCGCGAAGCAGCCGCCTGCACGCAGCTGAAGCCGAGAGTCTCGCCGATGCAACCACGCTGGCGGTGAAACGTGCCATCCACCGGCGGCTCCGCCAGCCGGGACTTGCGGTCGCAGACGTCGCCGCCGCCGTCGGCATCAGCGAGCGCTACGTGCACAAGCTGCTGGCGCGATCGGGCTCCAGCTTCACCGACTACGTCATCGACCATCGTCTCGACGGCGCGGCCAGGGATCTCAGGACTCCCGCGATGGCGGAGCGCGCGATCGGCGCCATCGCGTTCGATTGGGGTTTTTCGGACCTCTCCCACTTCACCCGCCGCTTCAAGCAGCGCTTCGGCTGCCGGCCGCGCGACTGGCGCGCGCGGTGAGAGAAACTGCGCGGCGACTCGCTCGATGAGCCCCCTCTCCCCGTTCTTACGGGGAGAGGGTTGGGGTGAGGGGCTGCTTCCGCGAATACGGTGAGAGACGGACCTGTGGAGAGTCCCCCTCACCCGATCGCTACGCGATCGACCTCTCCCCGCAAGCGGGGCGAGGTGGAGCGCCTCACAGCGACCGCGCGATTAGCAGCTTCATGATCTCGTTGGTGCCGCCATAGATCTTCTGGATGCGGGAATCGATGAAGATGCGCGAGATCGGGTATTCCTGCATGTAGCCGTAGCCGCCGAATAGCTGCAGGCATTCGTCGGCGGTCTCGACCTGCTTCTCCGAGCACCAATATTTCGCCATCGAGGCCGTCACGGTGTCGAGGTCCTTGGCGATCAGGCGCTCGATGCACCAGTCGACGAAGACGCGCGCGATCATCGCCTCGGTCTTGCGCTCGGCCAGCGTAAAGGCGGTGTTCTGGAAATCCATCAGCGGCTTGCCGAACGCCTTGCGCTCCTTGGTGTAGTCGGTGGTGAGCTTGACCGCGCGCTCCATCGAGGCGACGGCGCCGACCGCGAGCGCAAGGCGTTCCTGCGGCAATTGCTGCATCAACTGGACAAAACCCTGGCCCTCCTCCTTGCCGAGCAGGTTTTCCGGCGGCACGGTCACGTTGTCGAAAAACAGCTCCGAGGTGTCGGAGGCGTGCAGGCCGATCTTGTCGAGGTTGCGCCCGCGCTTGTAGCCGTCCGCGCCCGCAGTCTCGACCACGATCAGCGAAATGCCTTTCGCACCTAGCTCGCCGGTGCGCGCGACCACGATGACGAGATCGGCAGCCTGGCCGTTGGTGATGAAGGTCTTCTGGCCGTTGATGACGTAGGAATTGCCCTGCTTCTTCGCCGTGGTCTTGACAGCTTGCAAGTCCGAGCCGGTGCCGGGCTCGGTCATGGCGATGGCGCCGACCATCTCGCCGGACGCCATCTTCGGCAGCCAGCGTTTCTTCTGCTCCTCCGAACCGTAATTGAGGATGTAATGCGCGACGATGGCGCTGTGCACGGAGACGCCGGTGGTCAGCTCTGGCACCGTGCTCTCGAGATCGTCGAGCACGGCGGCGTCATAGGCGAAGGTGGCGCCGAGACCGCCATATTCCTCCGGCACGCTCGCCAGCAGCGCTCCCATCTCGCCGAGCCCGCGCCAGGCGAAGCGGTCGACCATTTTCTGCTCGCGCCATTTCTCGGCATGCGGCGCCAGGTCCTTGGCGAGATATTTGCGGAACTGGTCGCGGAAGACGTCGAGGTCTTCGGTCATCCAGGACGATCGATAATGCATCAGCGCCTCGCTCTCAGACAATCAGGCCGCCGCCGGCGACGACCACCTGACCACTGATATAATTGGATTCCGGACTGCAGAACAGATAGACGGCGTCGGCCGCCTCTTCCGGCGTACCGCCGCGGCCGAGCGGGATCATGCGCGACATGGCTTCCAGCATGTGCGGCTGCACGCCGACCTTGATGTCGCGGCCGGCGACGTCGATGGTCTTCTGCTGCGCCTCGATCGGCTGGGTCAGGCGGGTGTTGATGAGGCCGAAGGCGACGCAATTGACGTTGACCTTGTAGCGGCCCCACTCCTTGCACATGGTTCGGGTCAAGCCGATCAGCGAGGCCTTGGCCGAGGAATAGCTGGCCTGCCCGGCATTGCCGTAGAGACCCGCGATGGAGGAGATGTTCACGACCTTGCGGAACACCTCGCGTCCCTCTTCGGCCTCCTTCCTGGCGAAGACGCGGATCGGCTCGGCGGCCGCGCGCAGGATCCGGAACGGCGCGACGAGGTGGACGTCGAGCATGGCCTGGAACTGCTCGTCGGTCATCTTCTGGATGGTGGAGTCCCAGGTATAGCCGGCATTGTTGACGATGATGTCGAGCCCGCCGAACTTGTCCAGCGCGGCGCCGACGAAGCGATCGGCGAAGCCCGCCTCGGCGACGCTGCCGTTCACGGCAGTGGCATTGCCGCCGAGTGCCTCGATCTCCGCGACCACGGCGTTGCCGGGCTCGGCATCGAGGTCGTTGACGACCACCCTGGCGCCTTCGCGCGCCAGCTTGAGCGCGATCGCGCGTCCGATGCCCCGGCCTGAGCCGGTGACGAGCGCGACCTTTCCCTGCAGTCTTGTCATTTGAATGAGTCCTCTTGCTGTCACAGCGCGACGACGGCGCTGCCTTCGAGCTTGACCTCGCCGCGATCGTCCTTGGTGGTGAGCGCGAGCCTTGCGCGACGCTCGCCGTCCTCGACGAAGAGCTCGGTCACGGTGCCTTCGCAAGTGAGCTTGGCGCCGAGCTGAGTGATCGAGACGAACCGGGTCGCAAAGCTGCGGAGCTTCGACGGCGGCACCACATCCGTCAGCGCCTGCCCAAGAGAGGCCATCACCAGCATGCCGTGGGCGAACACATCGGGAAATCCGGCCGCCTTGGCGAAGTCGATGTCGACGTGGATCGGATTATGATCGCCCGATGCACCGCAATAGAGCGCGAGCGTGTGGCGGGTGATCGGCGGAAAGACCTTGTGGACGATGCGCTCGCCGGCCTTTATGTCTTCGGATGCCGTCATGACGCCGCCTCGTCGCGGACGACGATGGTGCGCGCGGTATCGGCGACATGCACGCCGTCCTGGTTGGTCACCTCGCATCGGATGCCGATCAGCGTCATCGCGCCGCCCTTCTTGTCCACGACGCTGGTCACCAGCGGTCGAAACGTCAGGGTGTCGCCGACCAGAACCGGGGCGTGATAGGCGAAGCTTTGCTCACCATGCAGCACGCGGGACAGATTGATGCCGAGCGCGCTGAACATTTCGAAGGGGTCGTCGACGTCCATCATCTCTAGGCAGAACAGATAGGTCGGCGGCACCGGCATGCCGGTGAACCCGGCCGCCCGGGCAGCATCCGCATTGCGGTAGACCGGATTCTGTTCACCCAGCGTGTTGAGGAAGTAGCGGAGACGGCCGGGCTCCACGCGCGCGGTGACCGGCGTGAAGCTGCGCCCTACGGCGGACTGGTCGACCATGGCCGATATCAGTGCCGCTTGTAGAGCGTGACGACGCAAGCGCCGCCGAGGCCAAGATTGTGCTGGAGCGCGACCTTGGCACCCTCGACTTGCGTCGAGCCTGCGGTGCCGCGCAGCTGCCGCGTCAGCTCGTAGCACTGCGCAAGCCCGGTGGCGCCGAGCGGATGTCCCTTGGACAGCAATCCGCCGGACGGATTGGTCACGATCCGGCCGCCATAGGTATTGTCGCCGTCATTGATGAACTTGCCGGCTTCACCCTCGCCGCAGAGGCCGAGCGCCTCGTAGGTGATGAGCTCGTTATGAGCAAAGCAGTCGTGCAGCTCCACCACGTCGAGATCACCGGGGCCGATGCCGGCGCTTTCATAGACTCGGCCTGCCGCCTCTTTGGCCATGTCGTAGCCGACCAGCTGCATCATGTCGCCGGCCTTGAAGGTCGAGGGCGTATCGGTGGTCATGGCCTGCGCCGCGATGCGTACTTCTTTGCCGATGCCATGCTTGTCCGCAAACCGCTCGGAGACCAGCACGGCGGCGGCGCCGCCGCAGGTCGGCGGGCACGCCATCAGGCGCGTCATGACGCCGGGCCAGATCACCTGGTCGTTCATCACATCGTCCGCACTGACCTCCTTGCGGAAGAGTGCGAGCGGATTGTTCTTGGCATGGCGGCTCGCCTTGGCGCGCACCTTGGCGAAGGCGTCGAGCGGGGTGCCGTACTTCTTCATGTGGCTGAGCCCGGCGCCGCCGAAATAGCGCAGCGCCAGCGGTATGCCGGGGGCGTCGATCAACTGGTCCGCAGCCGCGTCGAACT
Organism: Bradyrhizobium sp. NBAIM08; assembly: GCF_020193935.1. Lineage (NCBI taxonomy): Bacteria > Pseudomonadati > Pseudomonadota > Alphaproteobacteria > Hyphomicrobiales > Nitrobacteraceae > Bradyrhizobium > Bradyrhizobium sp. NBAIM08. The sequence continues at coordinate 224,513 of NZ_JADYVR010000010.1, forward strand.
CCTCGAACGCGCTCGGGCGATCAGTGTAGACGCTGCCGAGCGCGCCGGGCTTCATCTGCTCGAAGCCGACCGCCAGCACGCAATCCAGCGCCCCGCTTGCGATCATTTGCCGCGCCATGAACAGCGCGGTCGATCCGGTCGAGCAATTGTTGTTGACGTTGACGATGGGAATGCCGGTCATCCCGACGTGATACAGCGCGCGCTGCCCGCAGGTGGAATCGCCGTAGACGTATCCGGCATAGGCCTGCTGCACCTTGTCGTAACCGAGGCCGGCATCGGCGAGCGCCAGCTTGATCGCCTCCGTCCCCATCTCGTGATAGGGCGCGCTCGCGCCCGGCTTGGCGAACGGGATCATGCCGACCCCTGCGACGATGACGTCAGACATGGCTTCCTCCCAATAAATTACCCATTGGACTTTTTCTTACCCATGGGTAACATATCGGCCGAACCCCACGAGAGTCAACCGACGAGCATGGATTCAGCGCCCCCCGTTCCACCCTCATCGCCATCGCCCTGGCTGCCGTTCGAGAGCCGCCGCCGCGCCCGCGACGAAAAGCGCGAGGCGGTGCTGCGCGCCGCCGTGCAGCTGTTCCTGGAGCAGGGCTATCACCGCGTGACGCTGAACGAGGTTGCGGACCGGCTGAACATCACCAAGCCCGCGCTGTACAATTACTTCCGGGGCAAGGACGAGATCCTGTTCGAATGCTGGTCGATGGGCGCCGAACTCGTCGACGGCGTGATCACGGAGATCAACGCCGGCGGCGGTTCGGGTCTCGCCAAGCTGCGCAAGCTGGTGCACGCCTATGCCGAACTGATGGCGACCGATTTCGGCGCGAGCCTGGTGCGTTTCGATTTGCGCGATCTGGCCGAGCGGAACGCCGGTGTCGCACGCGCCGCCAAGAGGCGGATCGACGCCACCTTCCGGCGTTACATTGCCGCGGGCATCGCCGACGGTTCGATCAGGCCTTGCGATCCCAAGCTTGCAGCCTTCGCGATCGCGGGTTCGCTCAATTGGATCGGCCATTGGTATCGACGGGAGGGCAAGCTGTCGCCGACCGCGATCGCCGACGAGTTCACGGTGCGGCTGACGGACGGCCTGGCGTCCCAGGTTCGGCTGCAGACGACAAGGAAGACGCCGAGGGCGCCGCAAGGGCGCAACTCAGGACGCAAGACAACAGGGAAGAAACGCACGGGAGGAGAGACGGGATGAACATCACGCACGGCCTGCGCAGGGCGCTGCAGATCAATCCGAATGGGCTGGCGACCGTTTATGGCCAGCGGCGGCGCAGCTGGGGCGAGCTCGGCGAGCGCGTTACAAGGCTGGCCGGCGGCCTGCGCACGCGCGGCGTCAGGGACGGCGACCGTGTTGCGGTGCTGTCCTTCAACTCGGACCGCTATCTCGAGCTCTATCTGGCGACCGGCTGGGCGGGAGGCGTGATCGTGCCGCTCAACATCCGCTGGAGCGCGCTGGAAAACGAGGATGCGCTGCGCGACTGCCGCGCGTCCGTTCTGCTGGTCGACAAGGCCTTTGCGCAGGTCGGCGCGCAGCTCGCCGGCGCCATTCCGGGGCTGAAGCTGATCTATGCCGACGATGGCGAGGCGCCGGCGGGGATGGAGAGCTATGAGGCTTTGGTTGCGGGCAGCGCTCGGGTGCCCGACGCCATGCGCAAAAGCGACGATCTCGCCGGCATCTTTTACACCGGCGGCACCACCGGCCGTTCCAAAGGCGTGATGCTCAGTCACCAGAATCTGATGGCCAATGCGCTCAACGCACTCGGCGAAGGCCTGTTTCCGGCAAGCGCGATCTATCTGCATGCGGCTCCGATGTTTCACCTTGCCAACGGGGCGGCGATGTATTCGCTGCTGCTCTCCGGCGGCTCGAACGTGATCGTTCAGGGCTTCACGCCCGAAGGCGTGATGGCTGCGATGCAGAACGAGCGCGTCACCGACGTGCTGCTGGTGCCCACGATGATCCAGATGTTCGTCGATCACCCCGCGATCGGCAAATACGACCTCTCGTCCCTGAAGAACATCATCTACGGGGCCTCGCCGATCAGCGAGGCGGTGCTCGATCGTGCCGCGCGCGCACTGCCGCATGTGCGCTTCACCCAGGCCTATGGCATGACCGAATTGTCGCCGATCGCGACGCTGCTACATGCGAACGAGCATGTCGCGGAGGGGCGCAGAAAGGGACGTCATCGCGGTGCGGGCCGCGCCACGCTCGGTTGCGAGGTGCGGATCGTCGACGAGAACGACCAGCCGCTGCCGGCGGGCGCGGTCGGCGAGATCGTGGTGCGCGGCGACACCGTGATGATGGGCTATTGGGAGCGGCCGGAGGAGACCGCGCGCGCCGTCGTCGACGGCTGGATGCACACGGGCGATGGCGGCTACATGGACGAGGACGGGTTCATCTATGTCGTCGACCGGGTGAAAGACATGATCATCTCGGGCGGGGAGAATGTGTACTCGGTCGAGGTCGAGAACGCGCTGGCCCAGCATCCGTCGGTGCTGCAATGCGCCGTGATCGGAATTCCCAATGAGCAATGGGGAGAGCAGGTCCATGCCGTCGTGGTCAAACGCAGCGGCGTAGAGGTTTCGACCGGCGAGCTGATCGAGTTCACGAAGACGTTGATTGCCGGCTACAAATGTCCGCGCAGCATCGAGATCACCGAGACGCCGTTGCCGCTGTCCGGCGCCGGCAAGGTGCTGAAGCGCGAGCTGCGCAGGCCGTTCTGGGAGGGGCGGGAACGGCGGGTCAGCTGACGGCTCCCGCGCGTTACGGCCTGCGCGCCGAGGACGCGCGAAGATTGATGTTTTCCAGATCGTGGTCGCGCGGATACGCCCACCGGGATCGCCATGAACTGTGTTTTCAGGCTGCGTCCGATCTAGCCATGAGCCGTCTTGCCGCCGTCGATCACGAACTGGCCCCCGGTCGTGTAGGGATGATCGTCTGAGGCCAGCACCAGCGCAAAAGCCGCGATCTCCTCGGGCGTCGCCAGGCGCTGCAACCCCGGGACGTTGGATTTAGCCCATTGCGCGATGCCGACGTGCCAGGCGGCATCGGGCAGGCCCTCCATGCCGGCGAGCCGGCGGATCATCGGGGTGTCCGTGGTGCCGGGGATCAAGGTGTTGATGCGGATGCCATGCTTTGCGTAGTCGAGTGCCGCGGCCTGCACCAGGCCGACCAGTCCCCGCTTGGCAGCCGAATAGGCCGAGCGCTTGGCCGACGTCGCAATGGCGTTGGACGAGGAGGTGACGACGATCGATCCGCCTTTCTCCAGCATGTGCGGGATTTGATATTTCATCGACAGGAACACGCCGCGCAGATCCGTGCCGATCACGTCGTCGAATTCGGCCGCGCTGAATTCATGCAGCGGCTTCTCGATGGAGATGCCGGCATTGTTGAAGGCGACGTCGAGCCGTCCGTAGCGCGCGATCGTCGCGTCGACCAGCGCCTTCACCTCGGACTCGTGGCGCAGGTCGGCGCGAATGAAGACGGCCTCGCCGCCGGACTCGCGCACCTCGGTCTCCACCTGCTTGCCACGGTCGGTGTTGCGCCCGCAAAAGGCGACGCGGCCGCCCTCGGCGGCGAACATCAGCGTTGCGGCCCGCCCGATTCCGGAGGTGCCGCCCGTGACGATGACGACCTTGCCCGCGAACCTTTGCTTGCCGCTCGGCTTTTGCTGCGGCAGCGCCGCGCCCTGGCCGAGCGCCACGCCGCCGGCGAGGCCGCCGACGGCACCTGCGAGCATGCCGAGGGCCGCGCCCCCGACCAGATGACGCCGCTTTACGGGATGGCTCGCGATGATATTCTGCATTTCGGTCATTTCGAACTCCGGTCCGCTCAATCTGAACAGTGTTAAGATAGATATGCTGCAATCTGAACAGTGTCAAGTTACATGAAGAAACGGCCCCCCGCCGCCAAGCGCAGCACCGCTCCGACCCGGCCAAGGCCGGAGGTCGGATACCATCACGGCGAATTGCAGGAGGCGCTGATCGCCGCGAGCGAAGCCATTCTCGCCGAGCAGGGCGCGGAAGCCTTCACGCTGCGCGAAGCCGCACGCCGCGCCGGCGTTTCGCCGGCCGCGCCATCGCATCATTTCGGCAACGCCCAGGGCCTTCTCACCGAAGTGGCGATCCGCGGCTACGACGCGCTTGCCGGCGCCTTGCGCGAGGCGGCCTCCGGCAAGCAGGGCGTCCGCGACAAGCTCCACGCCCAGGGACTTGCCTATGTCGATTATGCGTTGAGGCATCCCGGCCGTTTCCAGATGATGTTTGCCAACAAGCGGCTGGTTGCCGACGATGCGCGCCTGAAGCAGGCGAGCAGGGCCGCCGGCCATGCGTTCGAGGTCGTCGTCGCCGAGCTGACCGGCGGCACCGCGAAGGAGGCGAAGACGGCGGCTGCGGCGGCCTGGTCCACCGTTCACGGCTTTGCCAAGCTTGCGCTCGAGGAGAAATTCGGCTCTGTGACCAATGAGGCCGGACGCCGCGAGATCATGATGACGCTCGATCAGGTCCTGAACTATCTCTGGCCCGCGAGCGGCACGCGCCAATAGAGCATGATCCGTAAAAGTGCGAAGCGGTTTTCCGGAAAGATCATGCGCAAACAACAACCTAAAGCGTCATGACGATTCATCCAGATCTCATCGCGCTTTAGATGCACATCGAGGCTTGCGTAGGTCATGACGGGCAAGACAACAGAGCTCAAGCTCGACATCGGGCGCATCGGCACGGTCTCGGCGATCCTGACGCAGCCGACCCACGCGCGCGCCTGCTACGTCCTGGCGCACGGCGCCGGCGCAGACATGCGGCATTCCTTCATGGAGAAGGTTGCAGCCGGCCTTGCCGAACGCGGCATTGCGACGTTCCGCTTCAATTTTCCCTACATGGAAGCGAAGAAGGGACGTCCTGACCCGCCCGCAATCGCACACGCGAGCGTGCGCGCCGCGGTCGCGGAGGCGGGGCGGCTCTGCCCCGGGCTGAAGCTCGTTGCCGGTGGAAAATCATTCGGCGGCCGCATGACCTCGCAGGCGCAGTCGAAGTCGCCGCTCCCCGATGTCAAAGGGCTGGCCTTCCTCGGCTTTCCCCTCCATGCTGCCAAGAAGCCGTCGAGCGAGCGCGCCGAGCACCTCGCTGCAATCGCGATTCCCATGCTGTTGCTGCAAGGCACACGCGATGAGCTTGCCGATCTTGCCCATCTCGAGCCCGTCATCGAGCGGCTCGGGCGTAAGGCGACGCTGCATGAGGTCGCAGGCGGCGACCATTCCTTTGCGGTGCTCAAGAAATCCGGCCGTAGCAATGACGAGGCGCTCAACGAGGTGCTGGACACGCTCGCGGCCTGGATCGATGCGCTCGCCTGAGGCTCACGCGGAATAAAGCCCCTTGTCGCGCGCCTTCTGGATCGCGAGCGCGGCGATCAGGTCGAGCGTCGGCGTGGACAGGCCGGCGGTGCGCGCGAAGGCCTGGGGCGCCTTCACCAGCACGTCGATTTCCATGGCGCGGCCGAGCTCGTAATCCTGCAGCAGCGACGGCTTGTGATTGGGGGCGGGGCCGCTGCGGCTGGCACGCTTGACCTCGGGAATGAAGTATTGGGCGATTTCGTTGGCCTCGTTCAGCATGCGCGGAATCACCTCCGTGAAGGCGGGGTCGTCGCGCACGCCGCGCGCGGTCTGGCCGGTGAGCAGGCACAGCACCGACAGCGACATGTTGGTCAGCAGCTTTGACCAGATCGCCTCGCGGATCTCGGCGACCGGCGGCGATTCCAGCCGCGCATCGTTGAAGACGCCGCGCAGTTTCGTGATCCGCTCGCAATTGCGGTCGTCGCATTCGCCGATCAGGAGGCGGTTGCGGTCCGGCGTCAGGTTCTGCACCACGCCGGGCGCGATCACCTCGTTGGAGGAGAAGATCACACCGCCGATGATCCGCTCCTTCGGGATGCAGGCGCGCAGGCGCCCGCCGGGATCGAGGAATGAAATGTCGGGCGGTGTCGGGTGCCGCGGCGGCAGGCCGATACCGTACCACCAGGGAATGCCGTTCTGCGCGAACACGATCGCGGTGTCGTCCTGGAGCAGCGGCTTGATGCTGGAAACCAGCCCCTGAAGCGCCGTCGCCTTCAAGGTCGAGATCACGACGTCCTGCGGGCCGAGCTGAGCCGGATCGCCTGACGCGTTCACCTTGGCGCCGACCTCGGAATCGCCGACGCGCAGCTTGAGGCCGTTGGCGCGGGCCGCCTCCAGATGCGCCCCCCGCATCACGCAACTGACCTCATGGCCGGCGCGCGCCAGCCGTACCGCAATGTGGCTGCCGACGGCGCCTGCGCCGAAAATGCAGATGCGCATGTTGATATCCCGTGTCCATCCCGTGGTGTCGCCCGGCGCCAGCATGACACAAGCCGCCATGCGATGGACGCGGCCACCCTACGCCGGAAAGATATGGATCAGGGCAGGCGCGCTCAGCCATAGTGTGCGGCAAACAACCGGAGGACCGCCGATGAGTACCAGCCCCGTCCTGTGGAGCCTCGATGAACGCGGGGTTGCGACCGTCACGTTGAACCGGCCGGAGGTCAACAACGCCTATGACGGCGCGCTGATCTCAGGCGTGCTCGCGGCCATGGACGACCTCGGCAGCAAGCTCAATTTGCGCGTCGTCGTGCTCCGGGGCAACGGCAAGCACTTCCAGGCCGGCGCCGACCTCAAATGGATCAACAGTGTGCGTCCGCAATCGGCTGAGGCGAACGAGGCGGCCTCGCGGGCGACGTTCGAAGCCGTGCAGCGGCTCAACACGTTGCCGATCCCCACCGTCGCGCTGGTGCAGGGCGGCTGTTTCGGGGGCGGTACCGGCGTCATCGCGGCTTGCGATGTCGTGATTGCCGCCGACAACGCCCTGTTCTCGATCACCGAGGTGCGCTGGGGCCTGACCGCCGCGATCATCGTCCCGCAGCTCTGCGATGCCATTAGTGTACGGCAAGTCCGCCGCTACGCGCTGACCGGCGAGCGCTTCGGCGCCGAAGACGCCCGCCGCATCGGCCTCGTCCACGAGGTGGTGCCGCTCGCCGATCTCGAGGCCGCAGGCGCCAAGGTGGTCGAGCAGCTGCTCGCCAACGGACCGGAGGCCATGGCCGAAACCAAGCGGCTCGCGCTGGAGAGCTCGTTCGGCGGCATGGCCGTGGACGATGGCGCTTACACCCGGCTCGTGCAGCTGCATTCGCTCAAGCGCCAGAGCGCGGAGGCGGCGGAGGGACTGACCTCCTTCGCCGAGAAGCGGGCGGCGAATTGGGGCAGTGGCAAAGGTTAGGCGTCAGCAGCCGCGGCAGATGTTGTTGATGCTGCGATAGACCGCGTCGTCGTCCTGCCGCAACTGGCGCAGCGTGTCGAGCGTCGTGCTCTCAGCCGCCGGCGTGGCCGGCTTGCGCTTAGCCGACAGGTCTTCCTCCTGCCGTTTGTAGCAGGCCTCGCGATCGGGCTTGGCGGGGATGAAGCGGCAGTTTTGCTCCACGGCCGAGGCGGGAACGGCCGAGATCGCGATGGCGATAGAAGCGGCGAAGCAGTATCTGACGATGATCGAATCCATGCCTGCACTTGTCTCAGGTCCATCGTTAGCGAGCAACCGCGATCTTGCGGGCATGAGGACCGCCGGCTAAGCCGTGATCCAGTTCGAACCAGATTCCGGGAAGGAACGCGCCATGTGGGCCACGACGATCGACGAACCAGCGCGCAAAGTGCCGCTCTATGGCGAATATGAAGTCGTCGTGCTCGGCGGCGGGCCGGCCGGCATCGTGGCGGCAGCCGCAGCGGCGCGCGCGGGGCGGAAGACGCTGCTGATCGAGCGCTACGGCTTTCTCGGCGGCATGGGCACCGCGGCCGGCGTCACCAATTTCTGCGGCCTGCACGGCAATGTCCATGGCGAGCACCGGCGGCTGGTGCAGGGTCTGGCCTCGGAGCTGCTGGCGCGGATCGATCGCTTGAACGGCCTCAACGCGCCGCATCTGATCCTCGGCAAGGTCTTTGCCCAGGCCTATGACACCGCCGCCTACAAGATCGCGGCCGACCAGCTGCTCGCCAGCCATAAGGTGAATATGCTCTTCCACGCCCTCGGCGCCAGCGTCGTGATGGCCGATGAGCGCCGCATCGACGCGATGCTGGTCGAGACCAAGGCCGGCCGGCAGGCGGTGCGCGCGGAAATCTTCATCGACTGCTCCGGTGACGGCGATCTCGCCGTGTGGGCCGGCGCGCCGTTCGAGATCGGCGACGAGCACGGCCATCCGCTCTACCCCTCGATGATGCTCCGTCTCAACGGCATCGATCCCGCCAGGGCCGGCGAGGCCTGGCGCACCATTCCGCAATTGATGGAAAAGGCCGTCGCGGCCGGCACCCACACATTCCCGCGCAGAAGCGCGATCGTGCGGCCACAGAGATCCGGCATCGAATGGCGGGTGAATTTCACCCAGGTGGCGCGCGAGGACGGCCATGCCGTCAACGGCATCGAGCCCGACGATCTCACCCGCGGCGAGATCGAGGGACGCAAGCAGGCGCTCGCCGCGTACGAATTCCTGCGCAGCGCGGTGCCGGGGTTCGAAAAGTCCTACATCGTGGACCTGCCGCCACAGCTCGGCATCCGCGAGACCCGCCGCATCAAGGGCGGCTACCAGCTCAGCGGTGAGGACGTGCTCGGCTGTGCCTCGTTCGCGGATTCCATCGGGGTCAACGGCTGGCCGATCGAGGCCCATGTGCCCGGCGACGTCGTCTTCACCTTCCCGCCGATCCCGGAATCGCGCGGCTACAACGAGCTGCCCTACCGGATGTTGGTCCCTGAAGGCGTCGACAATCTCCTGGTCGCCGGCCGCTGCGCCTCGATGACCCACGAGGGCCAGTCGGCCGCGCGGGTCTCCGGGGCCTGCTTTGCGATGGGTGAAGCCGCCGGTTCCGCCGCCGCGCTGGCGCTGTCCGGAAACCGGATTCCACGCGAAATCCCCATTGAAAAGTTGCAGGAAACGTTGAAACAACAGGGCGCCTTCATCGGACGGGACCAGGCGGTGCCCGAAGGCCTGTAACGCACTGCAAGACAAAGCGGAGGAAACGGGATGATCGGGATTGCGCGGCTCGCGGTAGGGGGCCTGATGGCGATCATGGCTATGGGCACGGCATGGGCCGAGGATCCGCTGAAAGCCAGGATCGGCGTGCTCCGCCTGTCTTCGTCGGCGCCGGTCTTCATCGCGCAGGACAAGGGTTATTTCCGTGAGGCCGGCTTGGAGGTCGAGCTGAAGTTCTTCGACGCGGCGCAGCCGATTGCGGTCGCCACCACCTCGGGCGACGTCGATTTCGGCGTCACCGCCTTCACCGCCGGGCTCTACAATCTCGGAGGCAAGGGCACGCTGAAGGTGATCGGCGGCATGAGCCGCGAGAAGCCGGGCTATCCCCTGATCGGCTATTTCGCCAGCAACAATGCCTATGCGAGCGGCCTGAAGACGCCGAAGGACCTCGCCGGCAAGCGTGTGGCGATGACGCAGGTCGGATCGAGCTTCCATTATTCGCTCGGCCTGCTCGCCGACAAATACGGCTTCAAGCTGGCGGACGTAAAGATCGTGCCGCTGCAATCGCTGTCGAATGCCGCCGCCGCGCTCAAGGGCGAGACCGTCGATGCCGCGTTGCTGCCGATCTCGACTGCGCGAAAGCTGATGGACGAGGGCGGCGCGAAATTCCTGGGCTGGGTCGGTGACGAGACGCCGTGGCAGCTGGGCGCGGTATTCGCCGCGCCGAAGACGTTGGCCAACAAGGCGCTGGTGACGAAATTCCTCGGCGTGCTCGCGAAAGCCGACCGCGAATATCACGACGTCATCCTTGCCGCGATGAAGGACGGTGTCGCCCCGATCAACGACAAGACCAGGCCGCTGCTGGAGATCATCGCAAAGTACACCAACCTGCCGGTCGAGCAGGTGGTCGGCAACTGCGCCTATATCGATCCCGACGGCAAGCTCGACGTGAAGAACGTCGACAACCAGATCAAATGGCTGCAGGAGCAGGGCTTCGTCGACAAGGGCTTTGATGCCGAAGCGATCATCGCGAAGGAATTCGTGAAGGTGGATTGATGCTGATTGTGCAAACTCCCGCGGCAGGCGATCTGCCACCCTCCCCTGGAGGGGGAGGGTCGATCGCACCGGCGATGCGCAGCATCGTCCGGAGCGAGCGGGGCGGCGTGAGCCACGGCGGTGGTCTATCTGTCGCTTGCTCCGACCATTCGCGGGAAGTTCGGGCGCAGGAATTGCCAGCATCCGCGCCGATAGACTGTCACCCCACCCCGGTTCGCATTTCGCTTCGCTCAATACGACATAGCCGAAGCTTGGCTTCGGCGTTCTCAGGGACGGCCGCCATAGGCGGCCTATGCCCTCCCCCTCCAGAGAAGGGTGAAGAGCGCGCACACCAGCCCGAGCAGAAACGGTGCGCCTCATGGACCTGATTGCCAGCCACATCTCCCATCGCTTCGGCGATCTCGCTGTGCTCGACGACGTCTCGTTCACCGTCGGGGCCGGCGAGGTGGTAGCGATCGTCGGGCCCTCCGGCTGCGGCAAAAGCACGCTGCTGTCGATCCTCGGCGGGTTGCTGCAGCCGACCTCCGGCGCGCCCGAGCTGCGGGGGGCGCCGCCGGCGGACAGTCTCAATCCGCTGACCTTCGTGTTCCAGGACTTTGCGCTGCTGCCCTGGGCGACGGTGGAGGAGAACGTCGAATTCCCGCTGCTGCACACCCAGCTCTCGGCCGCGCAGCGCCGCGCGCTGGTCGAGGATGCGCTGCGCCGCACCGGCCTCACCGATTTTCGCCAGACCTATCCAAAGCAGCTCTCCGGCGGCATGCGCCAGCGCGTCGGCATCTCGCGCGCGCTTGCGGTGAGGCCCGCGATCCTCTTGATGGACGAGCCGCTGTCGGCGCTGGATTCGCAGACTCGCGAGCTGCTGCTGGAGGATTTCATCCGCCTGCTTGCCGATGGCGGCATGGGCGCGGTCTACGTCACCCACAATCTCGAAGAGGCCGCGCGGCTCGCCGACCGCATCGTGGTGCTGTCGCGCCGTCCTGGCCGCACCCGCGAGGTCGTCACCGTGCCGATGGCGCGGGCGACGCGCGGCGAAGCGGCGGCGCGCGAAAAGCTCCTGGTGCTGCAGAACCAGATCTGGTCGCTGATCCGCAACGAGGCGATCGATGCCGAGCGCGAGGTCCAGCATGCTTGATCGCGCGGCAACGGACACGGCCAAGGACGAAGCGACGCGGCCCGTCCGCTTCCGCGGCGCCGGTTTCGTGCCTGCCTCGAGCCGGTACGGCGGCTGGATCGCGCTCGGCCTGCTTATCGCGATCTGGCAGGCCGCCGGCAGCGCCGGCCTCGTCAATGCGCTGTTTCTGCCGACTCCTTCCGCAATTGTTCGCGCGATCTATCAGCTCGCCGTTTCCGGCGCACTCTGGCAGCATGTTTCGGCCTCGCTGCTGCGGATCGGCGTCGGCTGGCTGTTGGGAACGGCGGCTGGCATCGCCGTCGGCTTCGCCATCGGCCTGTCGCGCCTTGCGCGCAGCGTCGGCATCACCTTCATCTCGGCGCTGTTTCCGATTCCGAAGATCGCGTTGCTGCCGCTGCTCATTCTCTGGCTCGGCATCGGCGAAGAGCCGAAGATCGCGACCATTGCGCTCGGGGTATTCTTCTCGACCGCGATCTCGGTCTATAGCGGCGTCGATGCCGTGCCGCGCAACCTGATCCGCATGGCGCAGAGCTTCAACGTTCCGTTCGCCACCATCGTGCGCAAGGTGATCTGGCCGGGCGCGCTGCCGGCGATCCTTGCCGGCTTCCGCATCACCGCCTCCGTCGCGCTGCTGCTGGTCGTCAGCGCCGAGATGATCGGCGCCCAATACGGCATCGGCGCCTTCGTGCTGCAGGCCGGCAACCTGATGCAGACCGATCAGCTGCTCGCGGGCGTCGTGATCCTGTCGGTGTTTGGGCTGGCGGTCGGGAAGGTGATCGGCTGGCTGGAGATGCGGCTGTTGCACTGGCGCTAGATACGATCACCGGCGCCGTAGGGTGGGCAAAGCGAAGCGTGCCCACCATTCCTTCATGAGTCGCGAAGACGTGGGCACGGCGCAAGGGCGCCTTTGCCCACCCTACGAGACCGGCGACCGTCACGCGTTCCCGCGGTCTTCCCTGAACAGATCCAGCTTCTGCTGCACCGGCCGATCCGAGAAGCTGAACAGCACGGCGTCCTCATCCGCCTCGTGCGTCACCCAATGCCAGCTCGGCACCACGAACAGGTCGCGCGGGCCCCATTCGAACATTGTATCGCCGACGCGGCTCCGACCCTTACCCTCGATCGGGCAGAACACCGTCGCATCGGTCGAACGATAGCGCGCGGTGTTGAAACCCTTCGGCAGCAGCTGGATGAAGGTGCCAATCGTCGGCATCGCGAAATCGCCGGTCTCGGGGTTGCTGAACTTCAGCTTGAGGCCGTGGCAGGCGTCCCATTCCTGGCTCGTCCTGGCCTTCTCCAGCGCCTCGCGGGTGTAGGCATAGGGATAGCTGAAGATAGGCGAAGTCTTCGAGCTCCGCTTCACATCAACGGGCAAGAGGTTGTGGCCGTAGCGGGCAAAGCTGTCGCCCGCGGGCTTGGTGATCTTCTGCTGGTCTTCCTTCGCGCCTTCGGCAAAGGAGCAGTCGAAGAACTGCACCAGGGGAATGTCGAGGCCGTCGAGCCAGAACATCGGCTGGTCGGTCTCGTTGGAATGATCGTGCCAGGTCATCGACGGCGTGATGATGAAGTCCCCCGGCTCCATCGCGGTACGCTCTCCGTCCACCGCGGTGTGGGCGCCCCTGCCTTCGAGCACGAAGCGCAGCGCCGACTGGCTGTGCCGGTGCGCGGGCGCGACGTCGCCGGGCACCACCATCTGCACGCCGGCATAGAGCGAAGTCGTGACCTTGGATTGCCCGCGCAGCCCCGGGTTCTCCAGCACCAGCACGCGCCGCTCGGCTTCCTTGGCGGTGATGAGCTTGCCGGCTTCAACCATGTAGTCGCGGATGACGTCGAACTTCCAGACGTGTGGCCGGCACGCGCTCTTCGGCTCCGGCGTGATCAGGTCGCTCATCACCGTCCACAGCGCGGTGAGATTCTCGCCGTCGATCTTCTTGTAGAACGCCTCGCGTTCCGGCGTCTTGGTCACGGCTTCCATGGCTGCGGCTCCCGATCGTTTGTTGATTGACAGTATACTGAGGATCTAGGTAGCGTCAACGTGACGGATGACATACAAGGTTGTCATTCCGGGGCGAAGGGCCGCGCAACGCGTGGCCCGGCGAGCCCGGAATCCATAACCACGATCGGGAGTATGGATTCCGGGCTCGACGCTGGCGCGTCGCCCCGGAATGACAAAAGCAGGGAGGTCTCAATGAAGCTGCACGGCTATTTCCGCTCCAGCGCCGCCTACCGCGTGCGGATCGCGCTGAACCTCAAGGGGCTCGGCGCCGAGCATCTGCCGCATCATCTGCGCAAGGGCGAGCAATGCGCCCCCAGCTATCTCGCCATCAACCCGCAAGGCCTGGTGCCGGCGCTGGAGGACGATGGGGGTGGAGTACTGACGCAATCGGTGGCCATAATCGAATGGCTCGACGAGACCCATCCCAATCCGCCGCTGCTGCCGAAGGATCCGCTGCGCCGCGCCAAGGTGCGGGCGTTTGCGCTGGCGATCGCCTGCGACACCCATCCGGTGCAGAACCTGAAAGTGCTGGCGCGGCTGCGTGAGCTCGGCCTGCCCGAGGAGAAGGTCCAGGATTGGGCCGCCTGGGTCAACCGCGAGGGCCTGTCGGCCTGCGAGACGCTGATCAAGGACGAGAAGGGCCCATTCTGCTTCGGCAATGCGCCGACGCTGGCCGATCTCTGCCTCGTGCCGCAGCTCGGCAATGCGCGCCGCTTCGGCGTTGACGTCTCCGCCTATCCGCGCCTGCTCCAGGCCGAGGCCGCCGCCAAGGCGCTGCCGGCGTTTGCCGATGCGGCGCCGGAGAAGCAGCCCGATGCCGAGTAAGCCGCTTGCTCCGATCACGATGGACGCGGTCTATGCCGCGCCGGGTTATCTGTTCCGGCGCATGCAGCAGATCGCGGTCTCCATCTTCATGGAGGAGTGCAAGACCTTCGACCTTACGCCGGTGCAATATGCCGCGCTGATCGCGATCCACACCCATCCCGGCATTGATGCGACCCGGCTCTCGGCGGTGATCGCTTTCGACCGCTCCACGCTCGGCAGCGTGATCGAACGTCTCCAGGCCAAGGCCTATATCGAGCGCAAGCCGGCACCGGAAGACAAGCGGATCAAGCTCCTGTACTTGACGAAGTCCGGCGCCGCGATCCTGCGCGAGATCATCCCCGCCGTCGAGCGCGCCCAGGCCCGGATGCTGGAGCCGCTCAAGCCCGCCGACCGCAAGGCGCTGATGGGCCTGCTGGCGCAGCTGGTCGATCTCAACAACGAAGCCTCCCGCGTGCCGCTGCGCGCGGAGGACGCGCTGGAGCATCTTGGGAAGGCTGGGTGAGGGGCTCCAGTTGTAGAGCGACACTGTCGCCCTCAATCTCGACTGTCATTCCCCGCGCAGGCGGGGAATCCAGTACCCCGCGGCGTCTCGATTCAACCGCTACCGTCTCGGAGTACTGGATCGCCCGGTCAAGCCGGGCGATGACAGCACGCCTCACATCCGCAGCAACGCCTGCCGATCGATCTTCCCCGTGCCGGTCTTCGGCAGCTCGTCGATGAAGATCACCTCGCGCGGATATTTGTAGGGCAGCAGCCTGGCCTTGACATAGTCCTGCAGCCTGCGCGTCGCCTCACTCTGGTCGACCGCTCGGCTGTTCATCACCACCACCGCCTTCAGCGTCATGCGACGGTCCGGCAGCTCGGCGGCGAACACCGCGCATTCGCGGATGTCGGGGTGATCGGCGAGGCACAGCTCGACCTCGAGCGGGTAGACCCACTGGCCGGAGATCTTGATGAGATCGTCGGCGCGGCCACGGAAGAAGTGGAAACCGTCGGCATCCCGCACGAAGCGATCACCGGTGTAGATCCAGCCGCCCTCGCGGATGGTCTCGGCGGACTTATCCGGCCGGTTCCAGTACAGCGGCGTGTTGGAATCACCGCGGACCCACAGAATCCCTTCCTCGTTGTCGCCGACGTCGCGGCCGTCCTTGTCGCGCAGCGCGACCTCGTAGCCGGGAACGCGCAGGCCCGCAGCACCGAGCTTCTTCTGCTCGGGCCGGTTGGAGAGATAGATGTGCAGCACCTCGGTCGAGCCGAGGCCTTCGACGATTTCGAGCCCCGTGAGCGTCTTCCAGCCGTTGAAGACCTCGGCCGAAAGCACCTCGGCGGCGGAGAGTGCCATGCGCAGCGACGAGAAGTCCGTCTTGTCCGCGCCCTCGGCCTTGGTTAGCGCGGTGTACAGCGTCGGAAGGCCGAAGAAGATTGTCGGCTTGTACTGCTCGATCGCCGCGAAGATCGCTGCCGGCTTCGGCTGGCCCGGCAGCAGCAATGTTGCGGCGCCGGCCGAGAACGGGAAGGTGACGGAATTGCCGAAGCCATAGGCGAAGAAAATCTTCGGCACCGAGAAGCAGATGTCGTCAGGCGTCAGCTTCAGTACGTTCCGCGCAAAGGCGGCATCCGTGTAGGCCATGTCGTGCTGCAGGTGCACGATGCCTTTGGGCCGTCCGGTCGAGCCGGAGGAGTACATCCAGAACGCCATTTCGTCGCGCCGCGTCGGCGCTTCCGCCAGCTCAACAGAAAATTGCGCGAGCCAGCTCGCCGCCGCGAGCGCCCGCGGCGCCGCGTGCTCGCCGGCCGCGCCGTTGGCGACGATCAGCGTATGCAGCTTCGTCTCCTTGCAGGCCTCGGCATTGAAGCGGGCTACGAATTCTGCAGCCGCCACCGCGACGGTCGCGCCGGAATCGGCGAGGTAGAATTGCAAGAGGTCCGGCGGCGTCAACGTATTGATCAGCAGCGGCACGAAGCCGGCGCGCACGGCGCCGAAGAAGGCGGCGGGGTAGGCCG
Source organism: Bradyrhizobium sp. NBAIM08 (assembly GCF_020193935.1). Taxonomy (NCBI): domain Bacteria; kingdom Pseudomonadati; phylum Pseudomonadota; class Alphaproteobacteria; order Hyphomicrobiales; family Nitrobacteraceae; genus Bradyrhizobium; species Bradyrhizobium sp. NBAIM08. Next base: position 240,554 of record NZ_JADYVR010000010.1, read on the forward strand.
GCGTGTCGTCGAGAAACAACAGCACGCGATCGCCGCGCTTCAGGCCAAGCGAGGCGAAACCGTTGCCCCAGCGGCAGGCCTCCGCGCAGAGCTCGGCATAAGTGCGCGTGCCTGCTGGCCCCAGGAGCGCGAGCTTGTCGCCGCGGCCCTTGCCGAGATTGTCGAACAGCACGCGGCCGGCATTGTAGATGTCGGGAACGGCAAAGCCGATCTCGCGCGCGCCATCGCTGTCCGCTGGCACCTGGTCACGGATGTCATGGCTCATGCCGCATCTCCGCCCTTGTCTTCGGCGCCGTCTCCGGCGTTCCTGGCCGCCTCGTAGCGAGCCATGAAGGCCGGCGACATCGCACGCAGCCGGGAATCGTCGATGCGGCCGGAGCGGGTGATGTAGCTGTAGGCGAAGTCCATCAGGGGAAGCTTCATGTGCTCGGCGAAATGTTCGTACCAGAACGCACTGGTGCGCGCCGCGTTGACGAGCTTCTGCACGATGGGCTTGCGCGCGGCCTGATAGCGATGCAGTGCGGTCGCAAGATGCGCATCCGACTCCAGCGCCTTGACGAGGGCGATGGCGTCCTCGATCGCGAGCCGTGTGCCCGAGCCGATCGAGAAATGCGCCGAATGCAGGGCGTCGCCGAGCAGCACCATGTTCTTGAACGACCAGTGCTCGTTCCAGATCCAGGGAAAATTGCGCCAGACCGATTTGTTGGAGACGAGGCAATGGCCGCCGAGCGTGTCGGCGAACACCTCCTCGCAGACGCCCTTGGACTGCTCGACGTCCTTGTAGGCGAACCCATAGGCCTGCCAGGTGGCGTAATCGCATTCGACCAGGAAGGTGCTCATGGTCGGCGAATAGCGGTAGTGATGGGCGTTGAAGGCGCCGCGTTCGGTCTTCACGAAAGTCTGCGACAGCGTGTCGAAGCGTTTCGAGGTGCCGTACCAGACGAACTTGTTGGATGAGTAGGACAGCGAGGTGCCGAAATCGCCCTCATAGGCGCGGCGCACCAGCGAGTTCAGCCCGTCGGCGGCAACGATCAGATCGTGGCCGTTGAGCTGGTCGATCGCCTGGATCTGCGTGTCGAAGCGTGGCGTGACGCCGATAGCGAATGCGCGCTGCTGCAGGAATCTGAGCAGCTCCAGCCGGCCGATCGAGGAGAAGCCGACGCCGTCGATGGCGACGCTGTCGCCATGCAGGTGCAGCGTGATGTTCTCCCAGCTCTCCATGTGCGGGGCGATCGCATCGACCGTATCGGGGTCGTCCGTGCGCAGGAACTCCAGCGCCTGGTCGGAGAACACGACGCCAAAGCCCCAGGTCGCGTCGGCCGGGTTCTGTTCGAACAGGTCGACCTGATCCTCGGGGTGACGCTTCTTCCAGAGATAGGCGAAGTAGAGCCCACCGGGCCCCCCGCCAATCACGGCGATCCGCAACGTCTGCCTCCCTAATTGACAGTATACTTACTATCTAGGGGTAGACTAATGTGCTCCGGTGTCCGGCGCCAGCGGAATTATTGCCAGCGCGCGGCACGCCAAAGCACGTGTCCGGACACGCGTTTTGCGAGTCCGAAACCGTCAGGTGCGAATCATAGCCAAACCGGGGCGGATTGGCCACCGGGGGGTCAGACGCAGCGCTTCACATAGACCCCGTTCACAAGAACCCTGGTGCAGCGGACCGCCGGCACCGGCTTGCGGACGACCACGGCTGCATTCGGGCCGGCGCAGCCGGCGCGAACGACGCCGCGCGCGCATACCACCGCGTTGGCGTCGGTGGTCTCGAAGGTCATGGTGGCCGCGAAAGCCAGAAGCGCAGAAGCAACGAGCAGCAATGAACGCATGTTGTCCTCCCGGGGCTTGTCGTGGTCGTAGCGGCCTTTCAAACATCGATTAGTTTACGCCTCAGCACGCGAAAACCTTCGCGTCACGCACCGCAATTCATGCCGCGGACGAATGAATTAATCCCGCTCGGTCTCATCGCGCCGCGAAAGGCGCGAGCACCTCCTTGCAGGCCAGCGAGAGCGATGCCGCCCGGTTGGAAATGCATTGGATGATCCGGCCGCCGCCGGGCGCCACGCCGGCGCAGAGGGTGCGGATGTCGGCGCCGCAAGCCGACCGCACGATGAACAGCTCTTCGCGCGGCAGCAATGGCCGCAGCACGATGGCGGCCGGAGCCGCGGCAGGCGCCGCCTCTGCGGCCGGTGCAGCAGCGGAAGCAGGCGCGGCCGCTCCGCCACCGAAAGCCGCATTCACCGCCTTGGCGCAACCGGCCGACACCTTCGCCGTGTTCTTCTCCAGGCATTCGAGCGCCGGCGTACCGCCGGGCGGCACGCTGGCGCAGACCTTGGGATAATCGCCGCGGCAGGCGCTCTTGATCGCGGAAACCTGCGCGGGGCTCGGCTGCTTTGCTGCTGCTGCCTTCGGCGCCGCCGCCGCTCCCGGCTTGGAAGCTGGCGCGGCAGCCGGCGCCGCTTCCGTTTTGGCCGGTTCAGACTTGGCCGGTTCAGATTTGGCCGGTTCAGATTTGGCGGGCGCTGCTTCGGTCTTCGGCGCGGCGGCCGGTTCGACCGCGCGAACCGCAGCTTGGCAGCCCGACGACAGGCTCGACATGTTCTTGGCGAGGCATTGATACGCCTCCACTCCGCCAGGCGTCACGCTCGAGCAATGCGCCATGAAGTCCGAGCGGCATGCGGACCGGATCGCGCTTTTCTGGGCCTCGGTCTGCGCGAACGCTCCTGTTGCAGTTGCGAAGAGTGCTGTCGTCAGCAACGCCGTGCGCGTCGATGCATGCTTCAACGTTTTGAACATTTGAATGAATTCCTGCCCGATCGGGAACGCCGACCATCCTGAAAAAATATGCAAGCGCAATCGTCGCGAGGGTCATCTCGCGAGCGGCATCTTTGGCCGCTTCGGCCTCTACCGCAAGTCAATTCTGTCGGTGCAATTGGGGCGCGACTACGTCGTCAGTCTCACCATGCGCTTGCCGCGGTTCTCGCCTGCGAGCAATCCAATCAGCGCTTTCGGCGTGGTCTCAAGTCCATCGAGAATGTCCTCCTGCACCTTGAGCTTGCCGGATTTCACCCAAGCCTGGAGATCGGCGAGCGCGCGCTCGCTGTCCTTCATGTAGTCCATCACGATGAAGCCCTGCATGGTCAGCCGCTTCACCACGATCAGGCCGGGCACGCCGCGCGGGCCATGTGCGGCAGGCGCGCCGTCATATTGCGAGATCGCGCCACAACAGGCGATGCGGCCGTAATTGTTCATCTGCGGCAGGCAGGCTTCGAGGATGTCGCCGCCGACATTGTCGAAATAGACGTCGATGCCATCAGGCGCCGCTGCGCGCAGCGCCTTGAACACCGCGCCATCTTTGTAGTCCACGGCGGCATCGAAGCCGAGCTCGGAGGTCAGCCAGCTGCACTTGTCGGCGCCGCCGGCGATGCCGACGACGCGGCATCCCCTGATCTTGGCGATCTGTCCGACGATCGAGCCGACCGAGCCTGCGGCTGCGGAGACCACGACCGTCTCGCCCTCCCTGGGCTTGCCGATCTCAAGCAGGCCGAAATAAGCGGTGAGGCCGGCGATGCCGAACACGCTGAGCAGGTGCGTCATCGGCTCGAGCTTCGGCATCTTGGTCAGATGCTTCGCCGGCACGGCGGCAAATTCCTGCCAGCCGGTGTCGCCGAATACGATGTCGCCGGGTGCAAGCCCCGCTGCCTTCGAGTTGACGACCTCGGCGATGGCGCCGCCGGCCATGACGCTGTTGGCTTCGACGGCGGAACGATAGGTCGCGCCGTGCATCCAGGCGCGGTTGGCCGCGTCGAGCGAGATGTAGCGTACGCGCAGCAAGGCCTCGCCGTCCTTCGGCTCCGGCATCGCGCCCTCGACCATCCTGAAATGTTCGGGACCGAGCTTGCCGCTGGGCTTCTCCACCAGCAGGATCTGGCGATTGATGTTGCCGCTCATGGCGTTTCCCTCTTCATTTGCTTGACGATCATTGATGCAGCCGCCGCAAGGAAAGCGTGCAAGCCGCATGCGTCGTGCGCTGCATGAAGGCTAGATCGCCGCTTTCCATTTCACAACGGGAACATCCCGACAACGCGGCCGCACGCAAGGCGTGTTGCGTCGAGCGCGCCTTCCACAAACAAATGGTTCACCGCGCGACTGCCCACAGGCGAGCGCCTGAACGTGCCGATCTCGCTGCAGTTGGAGGAGGCGTTCAAGGCGATTCCCCGGGCGCGAAGAATTAGCGCTTACTTCCCTTCTCCCCTTGTGGGAGAAGGTGGCGCGAAGCGCCGGATGAGGGGTTGCATCCGCGAGTCCTGTTGCGAGAGGCTCGCGCGCGGAAAGAGACCCCTCACCCGTCTCACCGCTACGCGGTGAGCCACCCTCTCCCACAAGGGGAGAGGGTGCAGTGTGCTTCGCAGCTAATTGTTATCAAACACCCGGTCGAGCGCCGCGCCATACGCCGCCTGCACCAGCTCCGGATGCAGCTTGCCCAGCGCCTCCATCATCACGCCGGAATTGATCTCGAGCACCTTCCATTCGCCGTTCACGCGAACCACGTCGATCGAAGCAAAGACGATGCTGATGGCGCACGCGGCATCGATCGCGAGCTTTGCGCAGGCCGCGCGGACTTCGCCGTCCTCCAGCAACACCGGCTTTGCGCCGGAATCGAGATTGTGCCGCCAATCCGAGCCGCGCTGCTTGCTGTAGACGACGAGCGGCATGTCATCGAGCAGGACCACGCGGACCTCCTCCTCGATCGCGACAAAGGGCGAGATCACGAGCCCCGTACTCATCGAAAAGACCTCGCTGGCCGCCCGGTCGAGCTCCGCCTCCGTCGTCACCTTGAACACCGATCGCCCTGATGTCCCCTCGTTCGGCTTCACCACCACGCCCTGCGGGTTTTGGGCAAGCTGCGCCAGCATTCCCTCGCGCCAATCGGCGCCGGCGACATGCACGCCCAGCTTCGGGTTGAGGAACAGCCGATGCGGAACGCAGGGCACCTCCGCCAGCGTCAGCGCCTCGGCGGTGGCCGATTTGTCATTGGCGAGGCGATGGGCGATGGCGCTGTTGAGGCCGATGTCGTAGCCGAAGGCGAAACGGCGCCGCGGCCCCCGGCGCATTGCGATCAGCCAGCCGTCGGAGCGGACATCGACCGCGATGCCCCGCTCCGCACAATACCGCCTGATCGCCTGAACGAAGATCCGCTCGCCGCTTGCCATGGTGTTTCGTCATTCCTGTTGCCAAAAGCCGCAAAAATGCGGGCATCGGCGCCAAACCGGCTGAAAATCAGAGCTATTCTTAATGAAATTCTTGCGAGCGCGCCGGAAATTAAGTGCTGCAATGAAGGCCGGGAGGGAAAAGATATTATCCTCCGCGCGCGCCAGGCAGCAGATTCCTTAATGATGTGACCAGTTCTGCCGCAAATGCCGGTTTGACCGGCATCAATTGCATCCGAAACGAGGTTGATTATTGGTCTCAATGGCGTAGATCACACACGCGAAATCCTCCGCCATGGCAAATGGTGCCGCCCCGATTTCAGGGCCGGGCAACGCTTTTGCCCTAAAACCGCAGTTATTCGGAATATCGAAAATCATGAGCGCGTTTTACCGAGAGAAGGTTCTTTCCGTCCACCACTGGACCGACACGCTGTTCAGCTTCCGCGCCACCCGCGATACCGGCTTCCGGTTCCAGAACGGCCAGTTCGCCATGATCGGCCTCGAGGTCGATGGCCGGCCGCTGCTGCGGGCCTACAGCATGGCGAGCGCCAACCACGAGGAAGAACTCGAGTTCTTCTCGATCAAGGTGCAGGACGGTCCGTTGACCTCGCGCCTGCAGAAGATCAAGGAAGGCGACACCATCCTGGTCGGCCGCAAGGCGACCGGCACGCTGATCACCGACAACCTGCTTCCCGGCAAGCGGCTGATGCTGCTCTCGACCGGCACCGGCCTTGCGCCCTTCGCCAGCCTGATCAAGGACCCCGAGGTCTACGACCAGTTCGAGTCCATCGTGCTGGTGCATGGCTGCCGTCAGGTCTCCGAGCTCGCCTATGGCGAGAAGCTGGTCGCGACCCTGCGCGAGGATGAGCTGTTCGGCGAGCTGCTCGCGGATAAGCTCGTCTATTATCCGACCGTGACCCGCGAGCCGTTCCGGAATCGCGGCCGCATCACCGACCTCATCAGCTCCGAGCAGATCTTCAACGACATCGGGCAGGGCCCGCTCGACATCGCAACCGACCGCATCATGATGTGCGGCAGCCCGGCGATGCTGGAAGAGCTGAAGCAGATGTTCGAGAGCCGCGACTTCGTCGAAGGAAGCGGCAACAAGCCCGGCCATTTCGTGATCGAGAAGGCCTTCGTCGAGCGCTAAGCACCACGCTCTCGTGTCCCGGACGCAGCGCCCCTTCGCCGTGCGCTGCAGAGCCGGGGTCCATCTCGCCGCATCGTATGCTGTTGCATTCTGGGTCCCGGGTCTGAGCTTGCGCTTGCCCGGGACACTGCATGGCTTGCGCCGCCTCCAGCCTGACCCCATCCGACCCCTCTGCTGCACCGCAAAATCCGTCCATCCGGCTGATTGATTTGTCTCGGCCGAATTCGCTAGCCTGAAACAAGGGCGGCGTCATATCCGTATGACAGGCGCGGGCGTATCGTGACGCCTTCTGCTGGCGAGAGGATCGGAATCGTGGCCGACGACAACAAGACGCATGCATCCCCGAAACGCCTGCCGCTGGCGGAGGAGGGGATCATGGAAACCCTGCTGCTGCCCTTCTCGCCGCGCTTCATCGTGCTGACGATCTGCGCGGTGGTCACCGCGCTCCTGATCGGCATCGGCATCTCCGACGGCAAGATCTTCGACATCCTGCTGATTCCGATCCTGATCTTCGGCGCGCTGACCCTGCTCGGCGTCCGCGATCTCCTGCAGAAGAGCCACGCGGTGCTGCGCAACTACCCGATTTCGGCGCATATCCGCTTCCTGCTCGAAGAGATCCGCCCCGAGATGCGGCAATATTTCTTCGAGAGCGAGAAGGACGGCATGCCGTTCTCGCGCGACACCCGCGCGGTGGTCTATCAGCGCGCCAAGATGGAGCTCGACAAGCGTCCTTTCGGCACCCAGGAGGACGTCTATCGCGAGGGCTATGAGTGGATGCATCACTCGGTCTCGCCGAAGGCGCATGCGACGGAGAAATTCCGCGTCGTGATCGGCGGGCCGGACTGCGCAAAGCCCTATTCGGCCTCGGTGTTCAACATCTCGGCGATGAGTTTTGGCGCGCTCAGCCCCAACGCCGTGCGCGCGCTGAATGCCGGCGCCAAAAAGGGTGGTTTCGCGCACGACACCGGCGAGGGCGGCGTCAGCCCCTATCACCGCGAGATGGGCGGCGACATCATCTGGGAGATCGGCTCGGGCTATTTCGGCTGCCGTCATCTCGACGGCAGCTTCGATCCCGAAGCGTTCGCGCGCGTCGCCGGCGACGACCAGATCAAGATGGTCGAGCTCAAGGTCAGCCAGGGTGCCAAGCCCGGCCATGGCGGCGTGCTGCCGGCGGCCAAGGTCTCCGAGGAGATCTCCAAGATCCGCGGCGTCGCCATGGGCGAGGACTGCATCTCGCCGGCCTCGCACCGCGCCTTCTCGACGCCCGTGGGCATGATGCAGTTCATCGCCGAGATGCGCCGCCTTTCGGGCGGCAAGCCGGCCGGCTTCAAGCTCTGCATCGGCCATCCCTGGGAGTTCCTGGCGATCTGCAAGGCGATGCTTCAGACCGGAATCTATCCTGATTTCATCGTCGTCGACGGCAATGAGGGCGGCACCGGTGCCGCGCCGCTCGAGTTCATGGATCATCTGGGGATGCCGATGCGCGAGGGCGTCAATTTCGTCCACAACGCGCTGGTCGGCATCAATGCGCGCGACCGCATCAAGATCGGCGCCTCCGGCAAGATCGCGACCGCCTTCGACATGGCGCGCGCCATGGCGATCGGCGCCGATTGGTGCAATTCGGCGCGCGGCTTCATGTTCTCGCTCGGCTGCATCCAGTCGTTGAGCTGCCATACCGACCGCTGCCCGACCGGCGTGGCGACGCAGGACCCGACGCGGGCGCGCGCGCTCTATGTGCCGCTCAAGATCGACCGCGTGCACAATTATCACCATGCCACGCTGCACTCGCTGACCGAGCTGATCGCCGCGGCCGGGCTCGAACATCCGCAGCAGCTGCGGCCGATCCATTTCAGCCAACGGACGTCGACGACCCAGGTGAAGTCGTTCGCGCAGCTCTATCCGGCGCTGCGTCCGGGCGAGCTGCTCGAAGGCACGGAAGACCCGCGCTTCCGCGACGCCTGGCAGATGGCGCGCGCCGAGACGTTCCAGCCGGCGTTGTAAGATGCGGGCTGCGGCTGCCGTAGGCCAGGGACCTCAAATTGCCGAGAGCGGAGGGTAGGGTTTAACGGCTGGTTCAACTTTGGGTGTAGATTCGCCCCATGGACGAGCGACGCGACAAGGCCCGACATCGCGTGCTGAAGGCCGGAACGATCGAGTTCGGCGGCGGCGCGATCGACTGCACCGTCCGCAATCTCTCCGATACCGGCGCCGCACTCGACGTCGCCAGCCCCGTCGGCATTCCCGATCATTTCACCCTGTTCGTCCAGGCCGACGGCACGCATCGGACCTGCACGGTGGTCTGGCGCAAGGAAAAGCGGATCGGGGTCAGGTTCGGGTGATGATGTTTCCCTCTCCCCTTGTGGGAGAGGGTGGCTCGCCGCGTAGCGGCGAGACGGGTGAGGGGTTCTATCCGCGAATCCAATTTTCGATTGAATGTGCGGAGACAACCCCTCATCCGGCGCTTCGCGCCACCTTCTCCCACAAGGGGAGAAGGAAAAGCGGGTGCGCCGTCACCTGCTACCCCGTCTCGACCTCAGTCAATCGGCTCGCCAATATCTTGTCGATCCTTCGCCCGTCGAGATCGACCACCTCGATGTGCCAGCCGCCGAAATCGAAGGCATCGCCGACATCGGGCAGCATGTTGAATTGTTGCAGCACGAGGCCTGCGACCGTGTTGTAGCGATGCGGCGGCAGCTCGATGCCGAGCAGCTCGCCGAACTCGTCGACCGGCATCCAGCCGGAGACCAGCAGCGAATCGTCGTCGCGCCTGATGAAGGCCGGCTCGGGCGGTCCCTCCTCGGAATGAAAGGCGCCGACGATCGAGTAGAGGATGTCGGCGGCGGTCACCATGCCCTCGAAGGCGCCGTATTCGTCATAGACGAGCCCGACGTGAACCGGGGCCGCTTTCAGGATGGTCAGCACGTCGCGCGCATCTGCCGACACCGGGATGCCGGGCGCCTCGCGCACGAGCGCGCGCAAGTCCGGGCTGCGTTCGTTCATATAGGCGATCAGCAAATCCTTGGCCTGCAGCACGCCGATCGGCTTGTCGCGGTCGCCGTCAGAGACGGGAAAGCGCGAATGCGGGCTCTTGGCGATGATCTCCCGGATGGCGGCGCGATCGTCGTTCAAATCGATCTCGTCGACCTCGGTGCGCGGCGTCATGACCGCGCCGACCGGCCGGTCGCCCAGCCGCATCACGCCGGCGATCATCTCCTTCTCGCCCGGCTCGAGCACGCCTGCGCTCTCGGCCTCGCTGACGAGGTGATGGATCTCGTCCTCGGAGACTTTCTCCTCGGCCTTGCCGCCGCGGCCGAGCAGGGTGAGGATCAGCTTGCCGGAGACGTCGAGTAGAAAGACGAGCGGCAGCGATATTTTCGCGAGCGCGTGCATCGCCGGCGCGACCCGCACCGCGATGCTTTCAGGATCGCGCAGCGCCACCTGCTTCGGCACCAACTCGCCGACGATCAAGGTGCCGTAGGTGATGAGCGTGACCACGATGCCGACGCCGACGATGTCGGCAATGCCCTTGGACAGGCCGAGCTCGAGCAGCCATTGCGTCAGCCGCTGCCCGAGCGTCGCGCCCGAGAACGCGCCGGAGAGCACACCGACCAGCGTGATGCCGATCTGCACCGTCGAGAGGAACTTGCCGGGATCGGCCGCCAGCGTCAGCGCCCGCTCGGCGCCGCGCACGCCCTTGGCCGCGAGCAGCGACAGCCGCGCTGGGCGCGATGACACCACGGCCAGCTCCGACATGGAGAGCAGGCCGTTGATGACGATCAGGACGACGACGATGGCGAGTTCGAGCGAAAGCATTGACGTTCCGGAGGTAAGCAAGTGTGGCCGGGCTGCCGGCAAGCCACTGATATAGGTATTCAGTGCGGAAGTGCTGGCGATTCTGCTTATTCGTCGCCGAAAGGGAACCCGTGCGCGACGGCGTTCCCAAAGGCGTCCGCGACGACTTGACACCCCGCGGAACTACGGATCGTTGCTTAACGAGCCCTTAGTGGCCGCCCGCTAGCTTTTGCCCTTGCAAGAATAGACCCGGGGACCTGAGGATGCGGATCGGAAAGCTTTTCGCGCTGTCGATGCTGACGGTGACGGTGTTTGCAGTCATCCTCGGCGCCGAGGTGCTAATACCGCAGGCGCGCATCTTCACCGATCGCTCCGATGCGATCAAGACGGTGGAGGCATTTGGCGCGACGCTGCTGGCCAACCAGCACGTCGCCAGCCTTCGCGCTCCCTATATCGGACCGATCTTCCAGGAAGGCGCTGCAACGCAGGCGCAGCTCGAAGTTGCCGCGAAGGCCGCGAAAACGGCCGAGGAGGGCTTCGAGGCCGCGAGGCGCGCCGTCATGGTGCTGGACGGCGGCGGCGCCATCGCCGAGAATCTTGACCGTGCCGCGCGGCGGCTGAAGGAAGTCACCACGGCGGCCGATCGCGCGATGAGCGTTCCGCTGGCGGCGCGCGACGGCGCCGCGACCAAGGGATTCCTCCCCGGCGTTGCCGAGGTCATCGGCCACATCGAACCGGTCATGAACAAGCTCGAGGCGAAGGTCATCAACGCCGATTCCTCGCTTGCGGCGCTGTTGAACCTGGCGCGGACGGCGCAGGATCTGCGCGTTTCGGCCGGCAGCCGCGCGGCCACGCTGTCCCCGGCGCTCACTGCGCGCCGTCCGCTCACCGCGGCCGAACTGTCGCTGATGGATCGCATGCAGGGGCGCGTGGAGGTCGATCGCGAGCGCATCGAGGCCGGTCTCGAACAGCTCGAAAATCCCGTCCGCATCGCCACCGCACTGAAGGCGGCTACGGAATCCTATTTTGGAAAAGCCGCGGTTGCCGTGGACAAGGAGATTCCTGCAGCACGGACTGACGGTAAGTACGCCGGCACCGCCGACGAGCTGGCGAAGATCATCGTGCCGGCCATCCAGATGTTCTACGGCGTGCGCGACGCTGCGCTGGCGGAAGCCGCCGAGCGCGCCTCGGCCGCTCGCGACGGCGCGTTGGCGATGCTCGCGCTCGCCGGCGTCGCCGTGCTGGCCCTGCTCGGCACGCTCGGTGGCGTGACCATCATGCTGCGCAGGCGCGTGGTGACGCCGCTCGGCCGGATCGCCGACGTGATCGGAGCGCTCGCCGCCGGGCAGCACGAGGTCGAGATTCCCGCGACGGGCCGCAGCGACGAGATCGGCCAGGTCGCCGGCTCGCTCCAGCATTTCAAGGATTCGCTGCTCGCCAAGAAGTCCGCCGACGAGGCGGCCGCGATCGAGGCGGAAGCGAAGCTGAAGCGCAGCCAGCGCATGGATCAGATCGCGCGCGAGTTCGAAGCCATGATCGGCGACGTCATCAACACCGTCTCGTCGGCATCCTCGGAGCTGGAAGTCTCCGCGGGAACGCTGACGAGCACGGCCGAGCAATCGGAAAAGGTCACCGCGACCGTTGCCGCCGCATCCGAGCAGGCCTCCACCAACGTGCAGACCGTTGCCGCCGCGGCCGAGGAGATGGCCTCGTCGGTCGACGAGATCAGCCGTCAGGTTCAGGATTCCGCGCGCATCGCCGGCGAGGCCGTGCAGCAGGCCGGGCGGACCAACGAGCATGTCGGCGAGCTCGCCAGGGCTGCGGGGCGGATCGGCGACGTCGTCGAGCTCATCAGTCAGATCGCCGGCCAGACCAACCTTCTGGCGCTCAACGCCACCATCGAGGCGGCGCGCGCCGGCGAGGCCGGTCGCGGCTTCGCGGTCGTCGCGTCCGAGGTCAAGGCGCTGGCCGAGCAGACCGCCAAGGCGACCGGCGAAATCAGCCAGCAGATCTCCGGCATCCAGGCCGCGACGGAGGACTCCGTCGGCGCCATCAAGTCGATCGGCGACACCATCTCCCGCATGTCCGAGATCGCGTCCGCCATCGCCGCGGCGGTCGAGGAGCAGGGCGCGGCGACGCGCGAGATCTCACGCAATGTGCAGCAGGCCGCGCGCGGCACCCAGCAGGTCTCCGCCAGCATCGTCGACGTGCAGCGCGGTGCCAACCAGACCGGATCGGCCTCCTCCAACGTGCTCGCATCGGCGAGATCGCTGTCCGGCGAGAGCAGCCGGCTCAAGGTCGAGGTCGGAAAATTCCTGGACGCGATCCGCGCGGCGTGACGAGCGTCTCTCGCCGCTTGGTGAGGCAATCGCATTGAAGAGCGACGTGCCCGCGGTCCATCCTTCGAGACGCCTGCCTCTGGCGGGCTCCTCAGGATGAGGACGGACTATGCGGCAGCTATTTCCACGGGCGCCGGTGTTGCTTAGCCTCATCCTGAGGAGACCGCGACGCGGTCGTCTCGAAGGACGCGTCGCGCGCACCGAAGTCGCGTCGAGCTCAGAACTCCCCGTGCAGCCGCCCCGAAAACACCGACACCGGTCCGCGGTCGGCATTGTAGGCGGGGTTGACGATGAGCTGGTAGTCGGCGGTGAGGGTGATGTTCTTGTTCACCGCATAGGCGTAATAGGTTTCAAGGATACGTTCCTTGCGGTAGTTCAGCGCGCCGTCGCCGACCAGCACACCGAGGCCGCCGGCGGCGAGGAATTCGCGATAATCCTGCGAGATCGCATTGATCGCGCCGCCGACGCCGATCACGTCGTCGGGTCGGCCCCAAGTCGTGCCTTTGATCGAAACGCCGCCGGACAGGCTGCGATGAATGTCGGTGAAGGCCAGCGTTTCTGTCTTGCCGTCGTTCCAGCTCCAGCGGCCGAACAGGCCGACATCGTCGGTGATCGCCTGCTCGAGGTTGAGCACGTAGCCGTACTTCAGGCGGCCGCGCCGGGTCTGCGCGATGTCGAGATTGAGCGCGGGATTGTCCAGCGTCTCGCGGAAGCTGCCCATGTTGGCGCTATCGAGCCAGCCGATGGTCCTGAGCTTGCCCGGCCGGCCGAACAGCGAGAAGCGCGTCTCGAGCTCGAGCAAATATTGACCGCGCTCCCCGACCCTGGTGTCGAAGTGATTGGCGTTGGACTCGGAGACCATCAGGAAATAGCCGCCGCGTAGCGCCCATTGCTTCTGGTTGAGCTCGGCGGTGACGCCGTAGGTGAGACCGACCTTGTCGGCGGAATAGTCGAAGGCGCCGGGCGCCCAGATCGACCAGTTCATGAAGTCCCGGCGCGTATCCTTGGCGTAGGCATTGCCGTCGAACACGTCGATCACCGGAAACTTGCCGGCCTGAATCGTGAGGCGCGACACGTCGACCTTCTGCCCCAGCTGCAGCTGACCGCTCGCGAGCTCTTCCTGCTCGCCGCCGAAGCCGAAGGTCTGGCGCACGAACAGGCGCGAGGTGTTGTAGTGCGGATAGGGGAAGTTCGACTTCTGCGCTTCGCCGTTCGGGAAGCCGGCCGCACCGACCGTGTCATTCAGCCCAAATCCCTGCAGCAGCTCGGGATTGTAATAGACCTCGCCGCCGTCCCACAGCCGCGCGTTCAGGAACAGGCTGTTGCTCCAGGTCGCTTTGGCCTGCCGCGACGGCGACAGCGAGTTCGGCCCGGTATAGAGCGCGGGAAAGGATGGATAGCCTTGCGGAAGATAAGTGGTCTGGCCGTGAATCTCCCAGCGGTCCGATTCGGTGTCGATCAGTGAGCTCTTCGGATCATAGCTAGGCAGGCCCGGCCAATCGAGCTTGCGGTTGAGGCCGAGCCTGACCTGCTGGAAGTCGAGCGACGAGGACGTGTATTGCGCGCCCGTGGAGAAGGCGACGTTGGCGCCGTCGAAGCGGCTGTAGAGATATTCGAGCCGCGCGCTCCAATGCGGCGCGAAGGCGTATTCGAGGCCGGCGCCTGCGACCCAGCCGGGCCGCGTGTTCAGGATCTTCGGGATTTCGGCGCCGGAGGCCGGCGCGTCGAAATAGCGCTCGCCCATCCAGGCGAAGCCGCCGGTGGCATAGATGAGCCAGGGACCGCTGGTGTAGCCGACGCGGCCGCGCACGCTCGCGGCGTAGTCCCATTGCTGGGTGACGGTGTTGGCGGGCGTTGCCAGGAACGAGACGATCGAGTTCGAGGTGATGTAGTTGGGAAACGTAAAATCGCCTTCGACGCCGACCAGCCAGCCGGAGTTGAGGCGGTAATTGTAGCCCGCCTGCACGCCGCCGATCATGCCGCTGAAGACGCCGCTGTCGCCGAGTGCGGTGCCGTCGTTCAGCGCGAAGCGCGACGAGCCGCGGCTGTAGCCGGCATGCGCGCCGATATAGAGACCGGTCCAGTCATAGACCGCTCTCAAGGCCGGCTCCTTCAGCGGCAGATCGGCCGCGCGGCCGGCGGCCGGAAAAGCCAGCACGCCCGTGGCAATCGCCGCGGCCGTTCGCAAGCACCAGTGTCTGTGACCCCTCAACCTCAAACGCACGCCCCCGCAAACGCGAATGTGTCCCACCCGCCGCGATATCCCTGCCGGGTCGCGGCGATTCTGTCACCAGGCCTCCGCGTTCGAGGCGACCGGCCGGGATGGTCTCGATTCGCCTCGACTTCGTCCCAAGCTCCTGAATCTGCGACAAGCCTTATTGCGAATAATTCGCAATAGCAACTGATCCCCATCGCCATGGAGGAGAGTTCGCACCACTATGTGACGCGGCTGCAACATCGCCCCTCTGCTCAGCAACCTGAACAGCCCGAGCGGAGCCCGGCCGCTTGCGGGAGGACCTGTCAGGGATGGGTGGGCCATGGGGGGCGATGGCCGGTTCCCGGCCCGCGGAAGGACCTAGCAGCCGCGGCAGATGCCCTTGATCTTCTTGTCGAGCAGCGCGTCATCCTTGCTGGACTGACTGCTCGCCGCCGGTTTGCTCATGGCCGGACTATTGCTCCCCGGTGTGATCGCGCCCCAGCGCTCCTGC
This sequence comes from Bradyrhizobium sp. NBAIM08, assembly GCF_020193935.1. Taxonomy (NCBI): domain Bacteria; kingdom Pseudomonadati; phylum Pseudomonadota; class Alphaproteobacteria; order Hyphomicrobiales; family Nitrobacteraceae; genus Bradyrhizobium; species Bradyrhizobium sp. NBAIM08. The sequence goes on from NZ_JADYVR010000010.1 coordinate 255,753, forward strand.
CAGAGTTTCTCGCCGATCGTGCAGAGAACGCGCGGCTCCTTGTCCGTAGAGGGGGCAGGCGATTGATCTGGCGTTTGGCCCGCCACCTCGAGAGTCAGCTTGGTCCGGATCGCCTCCTTGAAATTTTCGCGATCGGTGACCGGTACGACAAAGGAACCCGGGCCGCCGATCACGCAATCCTCGTAGTACCAATCGATATGGTCGATATGCTGAAAGTCTGTCGGAGCAGCGGGTGTTGCGTTGGTCATGACCGGCAGGCCTGTGATGACGAGGCCTTGCTGCAACGCTTTGTCGCGCGCTGAGGTGACCGGATCGCCATTGCTGTTGGGGCCATCGCCCGAGACGTCGATGATACGGCGCGGACCACTGTAGGGGTTCTGCTCGAATAGCGAGGCGGCGAACTTAATTGCACTTGAAATCGAGGTGCGCGAACCGCGGCGGATCGGTGCATTGGTGATTTCAGTTGCGACCGCCTCAGCCGCTCCCGGCCCGTCGATCTGTCGCCAGGGAACGACAATTTTCTGGTCGCTGGTCGATGACCATTCGAAATAGGTCAGCGCGATCTTGCCGGCAGGACCGGCTCGCACCGCCCGGAGAAACTCCTGCGAGACGATGGCCTTGGCATAGCCTTCGCGTTGGGCTGCAAGGTCATCCGGCTCCATTGAGTAAGAAACGTCGACTGCGATGACGAGCTCGAGGTCTACGGCAGGGCGGCTGTCGCCCTGGGTCGCCGTTAGCGGCTGTGAGGCCGGCTCGGGACATGCCTGTGTCGATGTCAGGATCGCAATCAGGATCGATCCAATTGAGATCTGCCAACTCACGCTCGCCCTCCAGCCGCCCATTCGTATCCTGACACGCGGAACGTGCAATCGGAAGGGTTGTCCGACTCATCATGGGCTGTTCTGGCCGCAACACGAATGACCCCGCCCGGGGGGACGGCCGGGCGGGGTCATTCGTGTTGCGGCCAGAACAGCCCATGAT
>NZ_JADYVR010000100.1:0-536 GCF_020193935.1 Bradyrhizobium sp. NBAIM08
AAGCGCAGGTGCTCGCACGCGAAGCCGCTGCCCTGCAGGCGTTCGGCGATCAGGGTTTGGCAACCGGAGTCGTCCTGCGTGATCGAAGGCCGAGAAATCAGTTCGATCGTGAGGGAAACGACATCGGTCAAAACGGGCTGGTCCAATTCGAGCTTCCTAGACGTCATTCCCGCGAAGGCGGGAATCCAGTGAACTTTTTTAGGGACTCATTACGACGAATAAGCACAGGTCGCTGGATGACCAGCCTTCGGCTGTTACGGAGCGCCCCGCCTTCGCGGGAAGGACGATCAAAAGCAATGATGCATCAACTCAGGTAACGATCTGAAACCGATGCTTGAACGCGTTGTCGCTAAATCCCTGAGTCATGACGCCATCCTCGGTCGCGACGACCGGACGCCGGATGAGTTGCGGATATTCCTTCAGCAACAACTGCCACTCCGCATCCGATCCAGGCGTCTTGCGATTCGGAGGCAGATTGCGCCAGGTTGTCGACGACTTGTTGACCAGCGCATCCCAGCCGCCTGCGTGCTTCGACC
>NZ_JADYVR010000997.1:0-401 GCF_020193935.1 Bradyrhizobium sp. NBAIM08
GCCCACGTCCGTGTGCTCCTTGAGGATGGCGACGTAGTCGACCATCTCGAGCGGCGTGAACCCGCCGTAGAGCCGCGGCGACTGCGGGAGGTAGCCGAGGCGGCGTCGCACCTCGGTGCGAGCTGTCGGGTGGGCCGGGTCGAGGCCCAGCAGGGTCAGGGTGCCGCGGTCGGGAGCGAGGACGGTGGCCAGGATGCGCAGCAGCGTCGTCTTGCCGGCGCCGTTGGGGCCGAGCACCCCCACGATGCCGCGCCCGAGGGTCAGGTCGACCTGGTCGACGGCGGTCTGGGAGCCGAACGCCTTGGTGATGCCGGCCGCGCTCAGCAGCGTGCCGGTGGGCGTGTGGGTGTCGGTGGCGGTGTCGGTGTGGGTGGTGCTCATGCGGTCCTCCGGTAGGCGAC
>NZ_JADYVR010000998.1:0-401 GCF_020193935.1 Bradyrhizobium sp. NBAIM08
AGGATGTCCAGGCCGGCCACGAGCGCGACCATGAAGGCGACGAAGACGATCACCACGGTGGTGTAGGTGATCAGCTCCCGGCGGCCGGGCCAGATGACCTTGCGGAGCTCGGCCACGACCTCGCGGAGGAACCGGCCGATCGACCGCTTCTCCCGCAGTTCCTCGGCCCGGGCCTTCTCGGCCTCCGACCGCGAGCGGGTGCCCTCCTTGGCAGCGTCCTTGCCGGCGCTGCTCTTCCCACCGGGACCGCCGGCGGCGGGACGGGTGGTGCGCGCCTCGCTGGCGGGACGGCCACCGGGCCGGTCGCGTCGACGGACCCGGGGGGCGACGGTCTCGTCGTCGTCCTCGTCGTCGGCGGCGGTGATGGCGCCGCGCCGACGGCGGGTCGGGGTGGCCACGAC
>NZ_JADYVR010000999.1:0-401 GCF_020193935.1 Bradyrhizobium sp. NBAIM08
CGTCGGGGCCGCGACGGGCACCGGCGGGGCGGACTCCAGGCCTCGGGCCAGCCAGGCGACGACCTCGCCCAGCGCCCGCTGGGGCACGAAGTTGTCGCTCGGCGCCAGGTCGAGCAGCCGGTCCTGGTCCCAGGCCGGCAGCGACTCCAGCGAGGGCTCGGCGGCGAGCCGCTCCGCGATGGCCAGCGGCGCCGGGCGGTCCTCGCGGCTCAGCAGCAGCACCCGGTCGGCGAGCGGCGTCGCGGCCGGCACCCGGCTGAGGTCGAGGTGGCGCATCGCGGCCGCGGTCGCCGCGTCGTACTGGAAGCCGGGGGTGTGGCGCAGGCCGTCGTCGGGAGTGCCGCCCGCCTCGGTGCCCTCGCCGAACTGGTGGAGGGCCTCGCCCTCCCGCAGGAACGTGC
>NZ_JADYVR010001000.1:0-401 GCF_020193935.1 Bradyrhizobium sp. NBAIM08
CTTCCGGAGCCTAGGGTGGCATCGATGGCACGCCCGCATGTGGTGGTGATCGGCGCCGGGTTCGGCGGATTGCGGGTCGTCAACGTGCTCCGCGGTCACCCGGTCGACGTGACCGTGATCGACCGTCACAACTTCCACACCTTCCAGCCGCTGCTGTACCAGGTGGCGACAGCCGGGCTCGACGCCGGCGACGTCAGCTTTCCGGTGCGCGGCATCCTGCGACGCAACCCGGCGGCGCGCTTCGTGCTGGGGGCGGTGACGTCGATCGATCTCGAACGACGAGAGGTCGTCGTCGACGATCAGCGCCCGATCGAGTTCGACTACCTCGTCGTCGCCGCCGGCTCTGTGTCGACCGACTTCGGCATCGCCGGCGTCGCCGAGCACGCCTGTGCGCTGAAGAC
>NZ_JADYVR010001001.1:0-401 GCF_020193935.1 Bradyrhizobium sp. NBAIM08
ATGTCTGCCAGTGTTGGTTGCGGAACTGCCGACGGCTGGGTGTCCTGGCCGGGCTCTTCGCGGAGCACACCAATCACGCCGCGTAGTTCTTCGAGTGCTTGTCGAGCTGTGACACGCATCAATTCGGCCGTCTCACGCACTCTCGCGGGCGGCAGATCGGGCCGCACCTCGAGCCCACCAGCGTGCAGTGCCAGCAGCGAGATCCGGTGCGCGAGCACATCGTGCATCTCGCGCGCGATCCGGGTGCGCTCGGCCATCCGGGCCCGGTCCTCATGCAGACGCTGGTCCCCTTCGGCTCGCGTGGCGCGTTCGCGCCAGGTCTCGAGGAGTTCACGTCGTGCCCGCATGAACATTCCCCAGCCGATGGCGGCAACCACGAGCGGAGTGACCAGCAGGAATAC
>NZ_JADYVR010001002.1:0-401 GCF_020193935.1 Bradyrhizobium sp. NBAIM08
GCCCTGCGGAGCATGCGTTCGGTGTGGTCGCGCAATACCGCCGGCTCGACGACGCTCGTCTTCGCCTCCGCACCCAGGCCGGCGAGCAGGATCGCCGATTGCACCTGTGCGCTCGCGACGGTCAGCTCGACCGTCCCGCCGTGCAGCGGACCGCCGCTCGTCACGCGCATCGGGAGCGTGTCGCCGGTTGCCAGCTCGACCTTGGCACCGAGCTCGTTGAGCGGATCGGCGATGGGCGCCATCGGGCGACGCGAGAGTGATTCGTCGCCGACGAGCTCGAACGTGCGACCCGACGGCATCCCGGCGAGCAGGCCCGCGAGCAGGCGCGCGAGCGTGCCGGCATTGCGACAGTCGATGGGCGCGCCGTCGGCGGCCGGCTGGATGTTGCGCAGGCCCACGCC
>NZ_JADYVR010001003.1:0-401 GCF_020193935.1 Bradyrhizobium sp. NBAIM08
ATCGAACGCCATGCTGGGCAAGGGGGGTCGCCCCCCCACCCCCGACCCCCCTCCCGATCCCGGGGGGGGGGGGAACTTCTAGACCCCGTAGGCGCGCCCTAGGAGCATCAGGTAGTCGGCCTCGGTCAGCTCACGGGCGTTGCTGGGGGTGGAGCCGTTGATCAGGCTGGCGGCGGCGAGCCGCGGGAAGTCCTCGGGCTCGACGTGCGGGAGATCCCGGAAGCGGGGGATGCCGACGGCTCGGCTCAACTCGGTCAGGCGCTGCGCGCCGGCGCGCGCGAGCTCGTCGTCGGAGACGAAGCCCAGCCGCACGACGTCCGCGTCGTGCAGCTCGGGCTGGTCGCCCCAGCCGCTGCCTCCTGCGACCGCGAGCAGGGCGTCGTCGCCGAGCAGCCTGTGCG
>NZ_JADYVR010001004.1:0-400 GCF_020193935.1 Bradyrhizobium sp. NBAIM08
CCTCGAGCGCGTTCGGCGGGCTGCTCGGGTTCGGCATGGCCATCGTCAGCGGCCTGTTCACGGTGATCACGGTGCTCGTCCTGACGCTGTACTTCCTGGGTTCGCTGCCGTCGATCACGGCGGGCTTCTACCGGCTCGTACCCGCCTCACGGCGCGAGCGGGTGCAGGACCTCGGCGACCGCGTCGTGATCAATGTCGGCGGGTTTGTCGTCGGCCAGAGCACCGTTGCGGCGACCGCCGGCGTCGCGGCGTACCTTTTCCTGTTCGTCCTCGGAAAGGTCATGGACGCCCCGCTCATCGGACGGTATTCACTGGCGCTCGCACTGGTGGTCGCCGCGTTCGACATCATCCCGCTGATCGGGGCCATGATCGGCGCCGCGGTCGTCGTCACGGTCGGACT
>NZ_JADYVR010001005.1:0-400 GCF_020193935.1 Bradyrhizobium sp. NBAIM08
CCTTCCGCAGGGCGCGGCGAATCTGCTGGTACTCGTTCGCGTAAACGAGCGTGCCGATGCCTTCGTTGGAAAAAACCTCGGCGAGCAGGCCTTCATCGACGCGCCCGTTGATGATGTGGACGCGCGGGATGCCCGCCTGGCAGGCCAGGGCCGCATGGGTGGCTTTCGACAACATCTCCGGCGTGAAATCATTCTTCTTGTCGGCCAGCGCTTTGTCCAGATCACTGGCCAGCATCTGCCGGATGATCTGCCCGATAGACCAGGCCGTCGTAGGTCGCGATGAAGATCACCTTGGTCGCCTTCAAGGCCTCGGCGACGGCCACGGCCATGTGGTCGGAATTGACGCGATAGGTTTTGCCTTCGCCATCGAAGCCCAGCGGCGGCACGACGGGGATGATTC
>NZ_JADYVR010001006.1:0-400 GCF_020193935.1 Bradyrhizobium sp. NBAIM08
GCACTCGCCGTGGCCGGCAGCGGCGTACCGGCCCAGGAGTGGGGCGGCGAGATCAGCGACCTGCTCTTCGCGCTCGGGTGGCGCAGCGGACACGACCGGTACTCACCGCCGCCTGCCACCAGTGCGACCCTCGACGTCCTCGAGCAACTCGCCGGCGCTTCGCGCGTCCGCTGGCGCGAGATCACGGGCGTCGACCTAGCCGTCTCGGCCACCGCCCGTGCGGTGTTCCGGAGCGGATGACACCGGGCTGCGACTTCACGGGCTAGTCCCCAACAGGAGAGCGATTTCTCGACCCGAATATCGCACTCCTGTTGGGGACTACCGCGACGACAGGAGCCTCTGTTGAGGGTGGTCAGGTGAGGAACTCGGCGATGCGGTCGTGGTAGCCCGGGGGCTCGAG
>NZ_JADYVR010000101.1:0-536 GCF_020193935.1 Bradyrhizobium sp. NBAIM08
ACGACCTCCGCGTGGCGCGGGCAGGCATGGACGAGTGGCGCGAGGGCCTGAGGGCCGTCACCTTCCACAACAAGCTGGGCTCGCAGTGGGACCGGGTGGAGCGCGTCAAGGCGCTCGCGCGCGAGATCGCCCCCCTGGTGGGCGCCGACCCCGACCTCGCGGAGCAGGCCGCGGACGTGGCCAAGCTCGACCTGCGCTCGGCCATGGTGGGCGAGTTCCCGGAGCTCCAAGGGCTGATGGGGCGCTACTACGCCGAGGCCGCGGGGCTGCCGGCGGAGGTCGCCGTGGCCTCGCAGGAGCACTATGCGCCGCTCGGACCCTCTGACGCGGTGCCTACGGCGCCAGTCTCGGTGGCGGTGGCGCTCGCCGACAAGATCGACACGCTGACGGGCTTCTGGTGGATCAATGAAAAGCCCTCAGGCTCGAAAGACCCCTTCGCGCTTAGGAGATCCGCGCTAGGCATTTTGCGCCTGGTACTCACATCCAACCTACGAGTCAGTATGTTGAATATAATCCTCAATGGCTACGATCCGTAC
>NZ_JADYVR010001007.1:0-400 GCF_020193935.1 Bradyrhizobium sp. NBAIM08
CCGCGCCCTTCTCTGTTGCCCACGTAAATCGTTCGATTGCCATCAGCGCCCCTTGATTGCTTTGTTGATGACGCCGCCCTGGCCCATGTCCTTGTTGCGCATCTGCTGATACTTCTGCTCAACGAACGCGGCCAACTCTTTGCCGAAAATGTCGTAGCCAGGTGCGTCTGCACTCGACGAGGCGTTACCGTCACCATCGATATGCACCTCGACATTGATCTGCGTGCCACCGGCCCCGCCGCCGCCCATCGCCATAACGCCCAGCTTGCCGCTCGACGTCCGGGTCAGCGGCATGATCGCCTCTTCCCCAGCCTCACCCATTACACCGGTTTTGCCGTTGGACATACCGAAAGCGGTGGGCTTGCTGACGATGGAGTTAGTGAAAGCGCCGCCATCGGCG
>NZ_JADYVR010001008.1:0-400 GCF_020193935.1 Bradyrhizobium sp. NBAIM08
GGGCGACGTCGTGAGGAAAGGGGGAGCCGTCGCGCTCGTCCTCGCGGCACCGTTCCTGTCGGCCTGCGTGACCGAACGGTCCGGCGGGGCACCCCTGCCGAGCCTCTACCTCGCGCTGGCGATGCCTTCGGCTCAGGTCGATGCCGCAACCGCGCGCGACATGATCTCGGCCTACCGGGCGAAGACCGGGCTCCCGCCGCTCAGCCTCGATCCCGACCTCCAGCGCCTCGCCGAGGCCGAGGCCGCCGCCATGGCGGCGGCCGACCGTCCGAGCCGGGCCGAGACGGTCAAGGGTGCGGTCGTTCGGCTCGGCTTTGCGGGTGCCGAAGCCAACCTGTCGGCGGGCTATCACACCCTCGCCGAAGCCTTTTCGGGTTGGCGGGAGAGCAAGGGGCACGAC
>NZ_JADYVR010001009.1:0-400 GCF_020193935.1 Bradyrhizobium sp. NBAIM08
GCCTGGAACGGAACGGCGCGCCCGGCGAGCATCCTCGAGACGCCTGGCGGCGATCTCTTCCGGCTGGACCTCACTGACAAGAGCCTATCCACGGCACACCACGGGCTCGTCATTGCCGACACCGGGAGCGGTAAGTCCTTCGCTCTCGCAAGCCTTTTCCTCGACGGGCTCGCCGCTGGCCACGAAGCGATCCTCGTCGACAACGGCTCGTCCTGGGAACCGCTCACCTCGCTTCTGGGCGGGGTCCACCTTCCGATCGACATTCGCACTTCGATCTCACCGTTCGTGCCGTACCCCGAGATGCTCGAATCGGATGGCTCGTTCTCGAGCGAGGAGCTGCAGGATGTCGTGACGTTCCTGCAGGTCTGCATCACCGAGCCTGGGGCTCCTGGGTTCGACA
>NZ_JADYVR010001010.1:0-400 GCF_020193935.1 Bradyrhizobium sp. NBAIM08
CGATGCCGCCGATGCGCTCGGACTTCGCGCCGAGGGAGCGGATGGCGCCGGTGGCCTGCGACGAGGACGCGCGGGCGGCCTCCATCGCCTCCGTGGCGCGGGTGACGGCCTCGACGCCCTGCTCGGCGACCTCGCGTGCACGCTGCGTGGCCCTCGAGGTCTCGTCGGCGCTCGCGGTGCCGCGATGGCTGGCGGCGGCCATCTCCTGCGTCATGGTGTGCGCGGAGGCGACGGTGCGGACCTGCCGCTCGGCGCCCTGGGCGACGTCGGAGACGGCGTGGGCGATCTCGCCGACCGCGCGCCCGGCCTCCTCGGAGCTCGTGGCGACCTCCTGCGAGCCGTCGGCGACCTGCGACGAGGCCGAGGTGATCTGCTGCAGCATCCCGGTGAGGTTGTGCCG
>NZ_JADYVR010001011.1:0-400 GCF_020193935.1 Bradyrhizobium sp. NBAIM08
GTTCTTTGAGTTTGTCGAGACGATCGAGCCAGAACGCCTGATATCGATCCAGCCAGTCGACGAGAGGTCGCATGCCTCTGGGATTGATCCGGTAGTACACGTAGCGACCCTCACGTCGAACGGAGACCAGTCCGGCGCTGCGGAGCGCTGCGAGGTGTTGCGAGATCGCGGGCTGCGAGACGTCGAAGCGCGCCGTCAGCTCGCTTACCGCCGCCTCCCCCTTCGTCAGCCGCTCAAACACGCCTCGACGCGTCGGATCGGCGAGAGCGCGGAAGATTTCATCCTCTCGTTTCATGGTGCATATATAAGCAATTACTTATATGTAGGCAAGGGGACGGGGGACGGGAGACGAGAAGTGAGACGGGAGACGGGAGACGGGCGGAGCGCGATGGGATGCGTG
>NZ_JADYVR010001012.1:0-400 GCF_020193935.1 Bradyrhizobium sp. NBAIM08
GCTGCGCACGGCGTCGGTCAGGGCGCCGATCTCGTCACGCGACCAATCGGACGCCACGGGACCACGGGGCGCGTATGCAAACCCCCACGGCAATGGCCGCGGTCGGCGCACCAGGATCTGGGCGCCGACGCGTTCGCCGGCCGTGATCCGATGCGCGGTCCAGCCGTTGATGGCCTTGACGGTCGCCCACGCGCTGAGTTGCAGATAGGACGCTGGGTCGCTGGCCTCGACCAGCGCGTCCCAGCCGTCAGGGCTGGCTGGCGCCGGGTCGGCGAGCGCCGGGTCGGCGGGCGCCGTCACGGCGCTGGGCGCTGGCGGCGAAGCGCGTCGACCATGATCCCGACGATAGAGCGCAGTTCCTCGATCCGCAAGGCGAGCGCCGCCACGACGAAAGTCAGTC
>NZ_JADYVR010001013.1:0-400 GCF_020193935.1 Bradyrhizobium sp. NBAIM08
CATCGGAGCTTCGTTGGTCCGCCCCCTGATCCCGTCCGTGCCGAAGAATTTCCGCGTCATCTTTGCCCGAACCCTGACTTTTCCCTTGCCGTCCTACCGGCGGCCATCAAGATAGGCCAGATAGTCCTATATTTCGTGAAGGGCGACGCCTTTGAAACTCTCCCAGCCGACGCGGATCCTGCTCGCCCTCATCCTCGGTCTCGCGATAGGCATCGCCGCCATGACAACGGGCGCGCCGTGGACCGAAAGCGCCGCCAATATCGCCGAACCCGTCGGGGGACTCTGGCTGAACGCGCTGCAGATGACGATCGTGCCGCTGGTCGTGTCGCTGATCATCACCGGCATCGCCGGGGCGGCCGAGGCGGCGCGGGCAAGCCGGCTCGCGACCCGGGCTCTGATC
>NZ_JADYVR010001014.1:0-400 GCF_020193935.1 Bradyrhizobium sp. NBAIM08
AGGCCGTTCGCCTTGTCCCGCCGCTCGGGCTCGATCAGCGCGGTCACGAGTGTCTGCAGGGCGATCGTCCGCGGATTCCCGCAGATCATCCCGAGCATCGAGAGCAGGATGAAGACCCAGAGCCGCACCCGCGTCGGGTCGGTGAACACCTCGTCCGGCGTCAGCTTGTAGAGGGCGAAGGCACAGATGTAGAGGACCAGCGACGCCGCTGTCGACACCTGCATCACGGTCTTCTTGCGGAACCGGTCGACCAGGCTGCCGAACCAGATGCCGCTGAGCGCAGTGGCGACCAGGAAGATGCCGGCGACCATGCCTGTGGCCAGCACCGACCGGGTCTCCAGGAACACCCAGAAGGTGATGGCGAACCAGACGGTCGAGTTGATCACGGCGACGATCAGTG
>NZ_JADYVR010001015.1:0-400 GCF_020193935.1 Bradyrhizobium sp. NBAIM08
GGTCAGCAGCATGAGGATTTTGGTTTTCATAGCACCTCAAGAAATAGCCTCCCCGCGCGGCGATTCAACCTTTTTCAAGGTTGCGCCGGACTTGCGGACTGGCTTGCGGGGGGTTACGGCTTGGCCATGGACCTTGCCGATTTCCGCAAAGAGTATTCCGACCGTGGCCTGAAGCGCGAGGATTTGAACGCCGACCCTGTCGCCGAGTTTTCGCTGTGGTTTTCCCAAGCCACGGAGCTGAAAGTCCACGAACCCAACGCAATGACGCTTGCGACCGTGGACGAGACCGGCATGCCCTATCAGCGGACGGTGTTGCTGAAATATTTCGATGGCGACGGCTTCGTCTTCTTTACGAACTATCAGAGCCGGAAGGCGAAGCAGATCGCGGCCAACCCACGGG
>NZ_JADYVR010001016.1:0-400 GCF_020193935.1 Bradyrhizobium sp. NBAIM08
GCGCTAGCCAATCAAAACGGCGTGGTATTTTTTCCCGGAAGTTCGCCGCTGTATACGTCAGGCAAATTAGTCGGTGGATTTGGTGTTAGCGGCGACGGGGTAGACCAGGATGATGTGGTTACTGCTGCCGGCCAAGTCGGCTTTGCTGCCCCCGATCGTCTCCGCGTCGACCAGTATGTCGTCGGCGGAGTTCGCTTGCCATTCCAAAAGTACAATCGCAATCCCCAGGGAGCCTGATCTGCGCGAGCGATTGTCTTTTTACAAAAGCTTTGCCTCACCCGGGATTTGCGTGCGCAGCACGCGACCAGCTGTTTTTAGTGGGTCGCTCCTACCGGGTGCGACAGTCTTAAATGAATTGACGCTCTCGCCCTCCACTACAGGTGGCACCATACGCCATTTC
>NZ_JADYVR010000102.1:0-529 GCF_020193935.1 Bradyrhizobium sp. NBAIM08
CCCTTTGCCCACGGTCCGCCGCACCCGCTGGCGCGCGCGGCGGCAGAGGCCCTGCGCGCCGAGGTCGAGCCGCTGACCGAGGGCATGATGTTCGGGGTGCTGGTGGCCCGCGCCGCCGACGGCAGCCAGCACGTGCTGCGCGCCTTCTCCGGCATGCTGCATGGCCGCTGGCTGGTGCCGGGCTTTGCTCCGCCGCTCTTTGCCCCGAGCGAGCGTGACGCCTTCTGGCCGGCGGGTGAGGCCGAGCTCGACGTCTTCGGCGTGCGCATCGCAGAGGCGCGGGCGCGCGAGCAGGCGGTACAGATAGAGCGGGCCTCCCGCCTTCGGCCCGGTGCCCGACAGCCCTTCGCCGCCGAACGGTTGCACGCCGACGACGGCGCCGACCATGTTGCGGTTGACGTAGACGTTGCCGACGCGCGCGCCGGCGACGACCTGCGCGATGGTCTCGTCGATGCGCGACTGCACCCCGAGCGTCAGCCCGTAGCCGGTGGCGTTGACCTGATCGATCATCGCGGCGAGGTCGCGGCGC
>NZ_JADYVR010001017.1:0-400 GCF_020193935.1 Bradyrhizobium sp. NBAIM08
GCAATGCGGTGTCAGCGGGCGTCATGGCGCGGACCTCGGCCGGCAGGCGGCCCATCACGCCCACGATGATCAGGATTCGCTCGCGGGCGCCCCATCGGGGCTCGGCGTCGCGTCGCGGCGTCGCGAGCCATCCTCTTTTTTTTTACCCGCCGACAGCACGATGGGCAGGAAGGTCACCCCGAGCAGCGCCTTCGCGATGCTCCTCAGGCGCAGGTTCTCCGACGGCGGCAGGGCCGCCACGACCGCGTCCGCCTCCCGGTCCGGGAGGCCGCCCCCGACCAGGCCGAGCGCCACTAGGTCGCGCACGTGCCGGACCTGCGGCGCCTCGCCCCGGCCCATGAGCTGGTCCCAGAGGCCGAACACTCCGAACGGCGAGTACTGCTCCTCGAAGCGCTCGATC
>NZ_JADYVR010001018.1:0-400 GCF_020193935.1 Bradyrhizobium sp. NBAIM08
ACGAAACCGCGGCCGCGGAATCAGAGTCCCGGATTGACGACGGCTCGGCGGTTCCGCCGCCGCATCAACCCGCGGGCAAGCCCGGCGCGATCCGCAGCTTGCGCAGCGACCGGTCGCATCGGGACCAGTAGTCGGAGGGACGTCGTGGACACTGCGAATCGGCAGAGTCATGCGGCTCGGATCAGGATTTCGCCTCGCCCGCCGGCGATCAGGTCGCCGTTGTAGAGGTCACAGGACGCAGTCAGCAGCTCGCCGGGGACCGAAAAATCGAGTTGGCGGAGCTGCCGGGGGATCAGCGGCAGCACTTCAGGCTGGTAGCGGCAAGCGCGGCGGAAAGTGGGAAGGAGGGGGGGCCCTTCGGGACCGAGCAACGCGATCGTGCCCCGTTTCATGCCGGCAC
>NZ_JADYVR010001019.1:0-400 GCF_020193935.1 Bradyrhizobium sp. NBAIM08
GATTGCGGCAGGCCGGCCACGCCGAGCGTCGCGTCGATGGGGACGAATGTGTGTCCGGGCGTGCGAACCGGCCGGGCGGCCTGCGTCCACGGCTGCCCGCCGGCGAGGCGCTCGAAGGCGGGAAAGTGGAGCGTCGCGAACGGATTCTCGCCCGTCTCGGGCGGCGCCGGGCCGAGCCCGACGCCGTCGAGAAAGACGAACAGGACGTGCGGGGCGATCACGGCGCGAGCCAGCCGAGGACGGTCGCGTCAGCCTGGGCGTCGTCGGCCCGGAGGGAGGCCGCGATCCACGGCGCGTCGGCCGCCGCGTCCGCCTCGACCGTGCCCACGAGCGCGACCGGCACGCCCGCCTCCGTCGCCCACGCGCATGCGCGGCGCTCGGGCGACCCCGCAGCCGGAGC
>NZ_JADYVR010001020.1:0-400 GCF_020193935.1 Bradyrhizobium sp. NBAIM08
GGCAAAAGCAGCCCTCCGAACGAGGAGATCGTTCGATTGACGAGATCGACCTGGCCCTCTTGCGCGCACTCCAAGCGGATGCCCGAGCGCCGATCGGCACCCTGAGCGACGAGGTCGGCGTCTCTCGGGCGACCGCCTACGCACGTCTGGCCCGGCTGCGGGAGGAGGGCGTCATCGAATCCCTCACGGTCACCGTCAACCCAAAGCGCGTCGGGCTCAGCGTCACCGCTGTCGTGCTGCTCCGGTCCACGCCGGACAAGTGGAAGAAGTGGTCGTCGCTGGTGCCGATCTTCGAGGAGATGGACGAGGTCGAGTACGCCGCCGACCTCGCAGGGGAATTCGACCTCCTCCTGCTCGTGAGGCTGCGCGATGCCGAGCACCTGCAGCGCTTCGTCACAGA
>NZ_JADYVR010001021.1:0-399 GCF_020193935.1 Bradyrhizobium sp. NBAIM08
TGCTTGTCCTGTTCAACGGCATACTCGGTAAATTGCTGGTTGGCCTGGGCGGTTTTCGTCCTTGACCGCGACCTGCCCCAATCGAGGATGGGTATATCGAACTCCAGTTGGATCAATTGTTGGTCCTGTGGCGATCGGTAGGCTTTTGCCACGCTGGCGGCGCTCCCCGAATAACCCAGCCTCGCCGTTAAGGTGGCGTTCAGACCATTATCGCCTTTGGCCCGGGCGACATCTTTTTTCGCCTCTGCGATGCGCCGGACAAAAGCAATGGCGTCGCTCCGGTTTTCATATGCTTCCGTCAATACCTTATCTACTTCCACTTTCATAAATTCAGTCGGCTGGGGCAGTTCCAGGGCGATCTTCTCCGGCCTGTTCATATCCTGCTGACCCGTATAGGTT
>NZ_JADYVR010001022.1:0-399 GCF_020193935.1 Bradyrhizobium sp. NBAIM08
GTCTGGGGGAGATCGGCATCGAGCGCGACCTCGGCGCCAACCAGGATCAGCGGAGGAAGCTCGCGCTGGAAATCCTCGACGCGGATTAGTTCGAGACTTTCGAGGAGGCACCGCGCTCCTTCCGCGGCATCGCCGGTTCGGCACAGGGCGAATGCCATGTTCGTCAAGAGCTGGGCCAGCATGATGCCGGGCTCGCTCAGGTGCCGAGTGATCGTCAGCGCCTCGGTCAAGAGGGGTCGCGCCGTCGCGACGGCGCGGCGGAGATTGGCGAGGACGCCCAAACTGCCGATTGCCAACGCGAGGTGGAGCCGATCGCCGCTCCGGCCAGCCACCGCGCGCATCTCCTCGTAGCGCGACGCTGCGAGGTCGTAGTTCCCTCGGAAGAGGTCGACGTGACCG
>NZ_JADYVR010001023.1:0-399 GCF_020193935.1 Bradyrhizobium sp. NBAIM08
GCATCGGCCAGCTGACGATGCGAAACCTCGACATCATCGACACGCGCAACAAGCTGATGATCTACACGCGGAGCGGGCTGCTGAAGCCGTCGAAGAGTAGTGGCCTACCGGAGCTACCGTCTGCCGATGCCGAGAAGAAGAAATCAGAGAAGTAGGGTACGCAGAAACCGCGTACTCTCGATTCTCGCTCGGAAGACCACCAATCAGAGCGGAAACGCGCTAGTCTTCGTCGTGTGGAAGCCGCACGTCATGAACTAGCGAGGTTCGTCGACTCGCTCTACGGCGTGTCAGACGCACCCGAAGTTCTTTTTCACTATACCTCGACAAAAGGTCTGCTCGGCATACTCGACGATCGCGTCTTGTGGGCGTCAGAGCTGCGCTATTTGAACGACAGTGCTG
>NZ_JADYVR010001024.1:0-399 GCF_020193935.1 Bradyrhizobium sp. NBAIM08
CTAGAGTGGAGGCGACCCGCTGCTTGAGCGCAATCCCGTGGGCATGGAGCACCGAAAATACCACCGCAGCGTCCGTCGATCCGACGATCGCCCCGATCAGCAGCCCCTGAATCCAGTGCAGCTGCAACAGGTGCGCGGCAATTATCCCGATGATGCCGGCCGTCACCGCGACGCCCATGGTGGCGAGCGAGATGGCGGGCCATAAACCGACGCGAAAAACTTCGCGCTGCGTGCGCATGCCGCCGTCGAACAGGATGAGCGCGAGCGCGACGCAACCGACGAGCTGCGAGGTATACACGTCGTCGAACGGTATGCCCCCGGGCCCGTCCTCCCCCGCCAGCATGCCCAGCACGAGGAATGCCAGCAGCATCGGCGCCCCCAGCTGGGACGAGACTGCGC
>NZ_JADYVR010001025.1:0-399 GCF_020193935.1 Bradyrhizobium sp. NBAIM08
GGGCGGGCGCCCGGCGCCCGCCCCGTCAGCCGCAGGCCCACGTCGGCGTGGGACGCATGGCGCACCAGGAGGATCTCGACGCCGATGACTTCCCCCATTCGCTGCGCGCCCCAACGCCCTCTCGCAAGGAATGTTCCACAGGGCTCCCGTCAGCCGGGGGCCGTGCCCCCCTTGGCGGCGTCCTCGGCCTCGATGCGGTCCAGCACCGCCTCTGGGGCCACGTCGCGGCGCACCTCGTGCAGGTCGGCCTCGATCCCCATGCGCTCGGCCATGCGGGCCAGGACGTCGGCCATGCGGGTGATCTCGTGCTCGGCGAGCAGGCTCACCTGGAGGTCGAGGTCGGCGCGCTTGTCGGCGGCGGCTGCCATGCGGTTCTGGCTGATGAGGACGAAGGTGCTC
>NZ_JADYVR010001026.1:0-399 GCF_020193935.1 Bradyrhizobium sp. NBAIM08
TGGCGAGGCCGCTGTCGAAGATCTCGAGGTGATCGAGCCCTTGCGACTTGTAGGTCGGGTGATAGCAGCCGGCGAAGAATTCGACCTGACCATAGCGGTTGCGCGTGCCGAATATGTCGTCGAAGTTGACGGTGCCGTAGAAGAACCCCCACGCCACGTCGCGCATCATCGCTCGCAGAAAAACGTCGGCTGACATCGTGTGCGACAGCTTCGTGCCATTCGACACCCACTCGACGTGCGCGAAGTATTCGTCGCGCGAGAACGTGAACGAGCCCAAGCTGAAGCTGCGATAGCCGGCCTCGTTGGGCAACGATGCTTGGACGGGTGAATCGCTCACGTGCGACATATCGCGGACCACTTCTGGACCGAGTGCGGCCCCAGGATCGTTTGCAGCAGGAT
>NZ_JADYVR010000103.1:0-525 GCF_020193935.1 Bradyrhizobium sp. NBAIM08
GCCTACCTGTGCGCCGAAGAGTTCCGCGTCCACGGCCTCGTCAAGTGTGTACCCTGCCCCGGCGGTCAACGCGCCCCAGCGGTAGCGGATGTACACCACGCGCCCATCATCGGTGACGCCCTCCCACTGCGAGGGGCAGGCGCCGCAGGTTTGCTCCAGGCGCACGATTTGGATCTGTTGCGCGTCGCTCATTGTGCTTCTCCTTGTGTTGGGTGTGGCGGGGCGTGCAGTTCAGGGCTGCACGCCCCGCAGCATTCAACCCGCATCTGCCGTTCAGTCTGCGCTCATACCTGTTACGGCCGCCGACTCCTTGACGAGAGGACTGACGCCCTCCCGGACGCGTTCTGCTTCGGCTTCCAGCCACGGCGTTGCAGCGGGGGACTACCGGATGATTTCGTACTCGTCTGCATACAGGTAACTTACCGTGGGCACGCTGGGCGGGCGGCGGCGTGTGGGCTTGCCGTGGGCGTCAAGCGTGCAGAGTACGCACTGCCCGTTCACCAGCGTCTCCCCGCACCCCGTGCA
>NZ_JADYVR010001027.1:0-399 GCF_020193935.1 Bradyrhizobium sp. NBAIM08
CTCAAGGTCGGCTACAAGGGCATCAAATGCGTCGAGTCCGGCGGCCCCGAACCGGGCGTCGGCTGCGCCGGCCGCGGCGTCATCACCTCGATCAACTTCCTGGAGGAAAATGGCGCCTATGACGATGTCGACTACGTCTCCTACGACGTGCTGGGCGACGTGGTGTGCGGCGGCTTCGCGATGCCGATCCGCGAAAACAAGGCCCAGGAGATCTACATCGTCATGTCCGGCGAGATGATGGCGCTCTATGCCGCCAACAACATCGCCAAGGGGATCCTCAAATATGCCCATTCGGGCGGCGTCAGGCTCGGCGGGCTGATTTGCAATGAGCGCCAGACGGACCGCGAGCTCGATCTCGCCGAGGCGCTGGCGGCCAAGCTCAATTCCAGGCTCATCCAC
>NZ_JADYVR010001028.1:0-399 GCF_020193935.1 Bradyrhizobium sp. NBAIM08
GCCTTGCACACATCGAGCACTGCGCCGAGCGCATGGAGGGATTCAGGCTGGCGGTCGAGTTTCGCAACGAGACGTGGTTTTACGAAAGCACGCGGGCGCGAACCCTCGAGTTCGAACGCGAGCATGGCATCGCGCATGTCGTCGTGGACGAGCCGCAGGGCTTCAAGAGCTCGATTCCGCCGATCTGGGAAGTCACGTCACCGGAAGTCGCGGTTGTGCGCCTGCACGGGCGTAACCGCGCAACGTGGATGAAGAAGGGGCTCGCGGCGGCATCCGATCGCTTCAACTATCTCTACCCGGAAGAGGAACTCGCGGCGCTCGCGCGCCCGATCCAGGCGCTGAGCGAGGAGGCCGCGAGCGTGCACGTACTGCTCAACACGAACTTCGAAGACCAGGGAC
>NZ_JADYVR010001029.1:0-399 GCF_020193935.1 Bradyrhizobium sp. NBAIM08
ACGAGTATCCGAACAAGGCCGGCGAGAAGCCGACCATCATGGTGACCTGGTACCAGGCACGCGACGCTTGCCAGGCTCAAGGCAAACGCCTGTGCGGCGACAGCGAATGGACGCTCGCGTGCGAAGGCCAGGAGAGGCTGCCGTACCCCTACGGCTACTCGCGGAACGCCGAGGCCTGCAATATCGATAAGCCGCACCCGGACCCCGACCCGGCCGCGATCGCCGACCCGAAGCGCCGGGACGCGGAAGTCGCGCGCCTCTGGCAGGGCGAGCCGAGCGGCGCGCGCGAGGCATGCGTGAGCTCGTACGGCGTGCACGACATGACCGGCAACGTGGACGAGTGGGTCGTCAACGAGTCGGGCAAGCCGTACCTGAGCGGCTTGAAGGGCGGGTACTGGG
>NZ_JADYVR010001030.1:0-399 GCF_020193935.1 Bradyrhizobium sp. NBAIM08
CACTGGTGACGGTGTTCTCCGCTCCCGCCCTGATGGATCGATTCGGCAGCGCACAGGTTTTCGCCACCGGAGCCGTGGTGAACCTGTCCGGCTTCATCCTGATCGGCGCCGGGACCGCAATGGGTTCTCGCTGGATCTTCGGGCTGGCGATCCTGATCAACGGCATCGGCGGTTCGCTGCTCACCGTCCCGATGAACGTCGAGTCTGCCCGGATCGAACAGGCCCACGGGCGCTCGGTGATCCCGCACTTCCACGCCGCCTTCTCGGCAGGCGCCGTGGGTGGCTCGATTCTCGGCGCTGCCGCCTCGTCGGCCGGGATACCGGTGTGGCTTCAGTTCTCCGTCGTCGCCCTGGTGGTCGGCGGCCTGCGCCTCGCCGCGCTGCGCGCGGGCCTCGTCC
>NZ_JADYVR010001031.1:0-399 GCF_020193935.1 Bradyrhizobium sp. NBAIM08
CCACTACTGGCCGGCGCTGTACTTCGTGGACCGGGACGGCGTCATCCGCGACCAGCACTTCGGCGAGGGCCGCTACGAGGAATCCGAGCGCCTGATCCAGCGGCTGCTCGGCGTCGAGCGCGAGCTCGTCTCGGTCCAGGGCGCCGGCGTGGAGGCCGAGGCCGACTGGGACAACCTGCGCACTCCCGAGACGTATCTCGGCGACGCGCGCGGCGAGCCGGGCGGCGACCGGTGGGCCCTCGCGGGCGGGTGGACCGTCGAGCCTGAGAAGGTCGTGGTCGACCAGGCCGGCGGCAGCATCGCCTTCCGCTTCCACGCACGCGATGCGCATCTCGTCCTGTCGCCCGGGGCACGAGAGCCGATCCCGTTCCGCGTTCTTCTCGACGGCGAGGTCCCGGC
>NZ_JADYVR010001032.1:0-399 GCF_020193935.1 Bradyrhizobium sp. NBAIM08
GCTTGATCTGAATCGCCTGGGGCAGATCTTCGTACGTGTGCCCGTTCAGCATGGGCAGCACGTCACACTCCGCGAGCGTGAGGAACCGTTCCGTTCCCTCCGGGTCGGAGGGATGCTTGCCTCGGAAGTGTAGATACGAGGAGATGCGCTGCAGCCCGTCGATTAGCTCGTAGACGCCGTCCTCGACCTCGATGACGTAGATCGGCGGGATTGGTAGCTCGAGGATGAGCGACTCAACGAACTGCGACTGCTTGCCCTCGGACCACCGGAACAGGCGTTGGAAGTCCGGATTGATGATCAGCTCCTTCGACTTGTACATGTCGAAGAGCTCGTTGAAGGAAACGTCGACCGCCCGCGTGCGCACACGCGAGATCGCGCCGTCGACGGACTGAATTAGAT
>NZ_JADYVR010001033.1:0-399 GCF_020193935.1 Bradyrhizobium sp. NBAIM08
CGTCTCTCCAGCGGCGTCGAGGTCACGGCCTACATCCCGGGTGTGGGGCACAACCTGCAGGAGCACTCCATCGTGCTCGTGCGCGGCGGTCGTGTGAAGGACCTCCCCGGCGTGCGCTACAAGATCGTCCGTGGCGCCCTGGACACCCAGGCCGTCAAGAACCGTAAGCAGGCTCGCAGCCGCTACGGCGCGAAGAAGGTTAAGGAACATGCCTCGTAAGGGACCCGCCCCGAAGCGCCCGGTCGTCAACGACCCGGTATACGGCGCGCCGATCGTCAGCCAGCTCGTCAACAAGATCCTCGTCGACGGCAAGAAGTCGCTCGCCGAGTCGATCGTCTACACCGCCCTCAAGGGCGTCGAGACGAAGAACGGCCAGGACGCCGTCGCGACCCTCAAGAA
>NZ_JADYVR010001034.1:0-398 GCF_020193935.1 Bradyrhizobium sp. NBAIM08
GGCATCGTGCGGCGCGACCTGGTGCCGGCCGCCACCTACGCGCCCGCCGCGCTGCTGGCCCAGGCCGCCGGCAACGGCAAGCTCGCCTTCCCGGTGCAGTTCGAGAACGTGTCGGCGCTGCCCTTTGGGGCCCCCATGCGGGTGAAAACGGAGGTGTTCGACAGCAATACCAACACCCAGGTGGCCTCGGTGGTCCAGACTGTGACCACGGCCCTGCAGCCCGACGCCATCCTGGTCCAGAACGTAGAAGTGCCCCTCACCGGCAAGTTCGGTAACCTGTCCACACGGGTGACGTTCAACCCGTTGCCGGTGGCCCCCACTGATCCCAAGGCCTTGCCCGAGCTCACCCACGTCAACAATGAGCTGAACCTGGCGCCCTTCCAGGTGGGCAGTACGAG
>NZ_JADYVR010001035.1:0-398 GCF_020193935.1 Bradyrhizobium sp. NBAIM08
TCTATGCCTTGGCGAGCGATGCGCTGCCGAGCACCGTCAAGGGTGTGTTGGACGAGGCTTCGAAGTCGGACGACGCCACGCTGCTGGGCGACCAGAAGCGCTTGCTCGAGCTGGATGCCGAGCGCCGCGGAGGGCGGCCGGAGTCGGTGACCGACGAGATGGAGCGCTACTACTCGCCGGGGCGCACCTGGCAGTCGCTGGCCGTGGGCATCGCGGCGCTGCTCGAGCTCGGGGATGTGCTGGACGTGGGCTCGGGCGATGCGTCCGCGGCCAGCGTGCTCGTGCCGTACTGTCGCTCGCTCACCTGCATCGACACCAACGCGCGTTCAATCGACGCCGCCAACGAGCGCTTCGCCAAGCACCCGCACGTCAGCGCGCAGGTGGCCGACGTGCACGAG
>NZ_JADYVR010001036.1:0-398 GCF_020193935.1 Bradyrhizobium sp. NBAIM08
ATCTTGTCGATCAGCTGGGTCATGCTGGAATAGGACAGATGGTTCTCCGGCTCCTCGATCAGCAGCACGTGAGCCGCGCCGGCCGCGTGCATCGCCAGCTTCATCTTCACCGCGCTTTGCTCGCCCTTGCCGGCCTGGATGAACGGGAGCTCATCCAGGTAGGGTGACAGGCTGGTTTCCCACGTTGAGCGCGGCGATGTGTCCACGCCTACCGTCAATGCCCTGTGGCTGATGTCCCCGGTGTGCTCGGTCAAGTAGGCATTGATCGCTGCCACATCCGCTTCTTCGGAAAAGCTCTGCCGCATGCGGCGGAAGCTCAGCGACAGTGAGACGCGCTGCGCAGGCGTCAGTGCCTGCTCGATGATGCCGGCGATATAGCGATCGGCACCGGACAAGGT
>NZ_JADYVR010000104.1:0-525 GCF_020193935.1 Bradyrhizobium sp. NBAIM08
ACCCTGATGCCCAGCGGCGCCCACTCCGCCGCGAGCGACCTCGTCAGCTGGTGCACGGCCGCCTTGGAGGCGTTGTAGGCCGGCTGCCACTGCGGGCGGTTCACGATCTGGGCCGAGATCGAGCCGATGTTGACGATCGTGCCCCCGCCCGCGCCGGCCATGTGGGCTGCGGCCTCCTTGCTCGCCAGCCACAGGCCGTGGACGTTGACCTCGAACACCTCGCGCCACTCCTCGTCCGGTACCTCCAGCGCCGGCCGGTGGTGGCAGATGCCGGCGTTGTTCACCAGCACGTCCAGCCCGCCGAACGCCGCGTGCGCCGCGGCGACGGCCGCTTCGATCTGGGCCCGATCGGTGACGTCGAGCGCGACCGCCAATGCGCGCTCGCCGTACGAGTCGACCAGGTCCTTGACCGCCTCGGGGCGCCGAGCCGTGACGACGACCTGGTTGCCCGCGTCGAGCGCGGCCACGGCGATCGCCCGCCCGATGCCGGTGGAGCAACCGGTGATCATCCAGCGACTCATGGAG
>NZ_JADYVR010001037.1:0-398 GCF_020193935.1 Bradyrhizobium sp. NBAIM08
GTTTTTTAGTGATGTTTTTTCTCCCGATCCTTGTTTGCAAAACCGAAAACGGTAAAGGAGATACAATGCCATTTACTTTTCCTGGTGCAATACAAATGATCTCGCCGTCCAGCACTGTTCCATTTGGTAGCGCATTTTTAAACGCATCATACTCCGGAAATTTTTCTGTCACCAGTTCTTCACCACGGCTCCATACAAAAAATTCATTATTGCGTTTAATGATTTGTCCACGTATGCCATCCCATTTCCATTCCGGCTGCCAGTCATTGATATCACCCAAATCTTCCACTTCATTTTCTATTGCATAGGCGAGATAAAACGGGTAGGGCTTTGAAATATCCGCACCCATGTTTTCTTCACTAAGCAATGAATTAAAAAAAGTGGAGGAGGGATCCCAG
>NZ_JADYVR010001038.1:0-398 GCF_020193935.1 Bradyrhizobium sp. NBAIM08
AGCTCGGGCAGGGTTGTTCCACGCTGAACGTGGCGACAGAGATGATTGGAGCCTCAACGCATACGCGTCATCACCGTTAGGCCAGAAGGCTGAACTCTAGAAGCAAGTAGCACCAGCACGCCGCATGCA
The DNA here is from genome assembly GCF_020193935.1 of Bradyrhizobium sp. NBAIM08. Lineage (NCBI taxonomy): Bacteria > Pseudomonadati > Pseudomonadota > Alphaproteobacteria > Hyphomicrobiales > Nitrobacteraceae > Bradyrhizobium > Bradyrhizobium sp. NBAIM08. The sequence continues at coordinate 130 of NZ_JADYVR010001038.1, forward strand.
GCAAGCAGCTAAGCAGCAACCAGCCTTGTCTTAATGCAAATATCTCATCACCCGCTCGAGATCAACCTCGGTCCCCTCCCGATCACCGGGTTCGGGATCGCGGTACTGCTCGCGTTCATCATCGGGCAGATCCTGTCGCAACAGGAACTCCAGCGGCGCGGGCACCAGAAAGAAGCCGACGCCATCCCGGACCTCATTCTCGCGAGCGTCATCGGGACACTCGTTGGCGGGAAGCTCTATTACGCCGGGATCGTTACGCAGGACTGGCA
>NZ_JADYVR010001039.1:0-398 GCF_020193935.1 Bradyrhizobium sp. NBAIM08
AGCTTTGCGGCGCGCGCCTTGTCGGCTTCGGCAAACCAGTCGTCATCGACCTCGAAAACAGCTCCGGCAGACGCCGCGGGAGGCCGCGTGCCCTGGAAACCGGGATCGTTCAGATCTTCCTGGATCTCCCGGCGGCCGGCGCGCGCGTCGGCGCGGGCCTGGCTCTCGTCTCCGCTGAACCACTCGTCATCCACTTCGAACACGGGATTGCCCGCGGCGGGCATGCTCGCTCCAGCCTCGGGACGTCGTCCCGGCGAACGCGGATCGGGAGCGCCGGCAGACTGGCCGATCGGGCCGGACGGATTGCGCGATGGCTTCTCAGTCGCGGTCTGGCCGGACAGCTGTTGATCGAGGCTGGCAAAGGCGGCGTCGAGGGTGTCGAGATAGTCGTCGGAACC
>NZ_JADYVR010001040.1:0-398 GCF_020193935.1 Bradyrhizobium sp. NBAIM08
CCCGTACCTCGCGTTCAGCGTGCTGCTGGCCGCGGGCATGCGCGGCATCGCCGACGGCTACCAGCTGCCCGAGGAGGCCGACGCGAACCTGTTCGAGATGGACGACGCGGCGCTCGCGAAGCTCGGCATCAACCAGCTGCCGCAGTCGCTCGCCGATGCCCTCCGGGTGATGGAAGGTTCGCAGCTCGTCCAGGAAGCGCTGGGCGAGCACATCTTCGAGTGGTTCCTGCGCAACAAGCGCCGCGAGTGGCGCGACTACAAGACGCAGGTCAGCCAGTTCGAGATCGACCGATATCTGAGGGCGATCTGATGGCCACGACGCACGGCATGTTGGCGGTGTACGCGCAACCGGTCCCGCCCGAGCTGGCTCGCGTGCTCGACCTCGCCGGGTACTCGTG
>NZ_JADYVR010001041.1:0-398 GCF_020193935.1 Bradyrhizobium sp. NBAIM08
GTGTTCGTCCGTGACCTAGGATCGGGGCGTGGCCTTCCACCCCGTCGAACCGTCGGCGAAGCACGTCTGGGTCCGGGCGACCGGCGAGCACGGCCAGCCGGTCGCCGGGGTCGTGGTGGCCTGGCAGCACGCCCCGCTGCACAACGTCGCCGGGTCGGACCGGCAGGCCCTGGTCGCCACCACCCCGTTCGACGACGCCCTGGTCGTCCGCTGGTTCGACGCGTCGCGCCTGGTCGAGCTGCGCGACGCCTCGCCGGGCCCGTGAGGCCGCCGACCCCCTCGCGGCGCCACGTCTGGGTGGACGTCAGCGGCGGCTACACCTGCCCCGGCCTGGTGATGGCCTGGCGCCGCGAGCTGACGGGCTGGGAGGCCCAGGTCGCCGTGGTGCGCGACCGGAC
>NZ_JADYVR010001042.1:0-398 GCF_020193935.1 Bradyrhizobium sp. NBAIM08
GCGCACGGCACTCGGGGAGGCGGTGCGCCGGCGGCAGATCGCACAGAACGTCGCCGCTCTGGCGCGCCCACCGCGGGTCGAGCAGGAGGAGGTCGAGCCGTACACGATCGAGGAGGTCCGGCTGATCTTGCAGGCCGCCAGCGAACGGCGGAACGCCGCACGATGGGCCGTCGCACTCGCGCTCGGCATGCGCCAAGGTGCTCGGACTGCACTGGCCCGACGTCGACCTGCACGCCGGCATCATCCGCATCCGTGCCAGCCGGCTACGGCCGGAGTACGAGCACGGCTGCAAGGTGCCCTGTGGCAAGAAGGCCGGCTGGTGTCCGTCGTGGGTGCAGATCACCGAGGACGACGGACTGCCCAAGTCGAAGGCCGGCCGCCGCCGGGTCGGGCTACCG
>NZ_JADYVR010001043.1:0-398 GCF_020193935.1 Bradyrhizobium sp. NBAIM08
GGCCTGCTCGGCGGCGTACTCGCCCATGATGACGGGGTAGTCGTCGCCGCCGTCCTCGGACACGGTGCGGATCTCGGGCTGCGCGGCCCAGACCCCGGTGCCGCCGAGGGCGTCGTGCACCTTCTGCGCGGCGTGCGGCAGAAACGGGGTGAGCAGCGCGTTCACGTCGGAGACCACCTGCAGCGCGGTGTGCAGCACGGTGTCGCGACGGTCGGGGTCGTCCTTCAGCTTCCACGGCTCGGCGTCGGACAGGTATTTGTTCGCGGCACCAGCGACCCGCATCGCCTCGCCGACCGCCTGCTTGAAGCGGCTCCGGCCGAGCAGCTCCCCGACGGCGGCGAACGCCTGCCGCGAGGTGTCGAGCAGCGTCGTGTCCAGCGCGGTCAGCGCGCCGGGCG
>NZ_JADYVR010001044.1:0-398 GCF_020193935.1 Bradyrhizobium sp. NBAIM08
GGGTGTGGCGGCGTGGCAAGCCGGTTCGCTGAAAGTCGGCGCGATTTTTCTGGTCGGTTTGAGTGCGACTTCGGTGGTTTTGTATCTGTCGGCGATTGTTTTGACGAAACTTCTGCGGCGCGTCAAAACAATCGGCTCGTTTTCCGTCCGGCAAGCCGTTAATTCGCTGTATCGTCCCGGAAATCAAACGCGGGTTATTTTGCTGGCGGTCGGTTTGGGCGCGTTCGTCGTTTTGGGCGTGCAGTCGCTTCAGGGAAATCTGATTCGTGAATTCGATTTCACGCGAAATCAGAAACTGCCGAGTTTATTTTTCATAGACGTTCAGAAAAGTCAGGTTGATAAATTGAAAACAATCGTCGAAACCGCGACGAACGAAGCCGTCCAGCTCGTCCCGACGA
>NZ_JADYVR010001045.1:0-398 GCF_020193935.1 Bradyrhizobium sp. NBAIM08
ACCAAATCCCCGGTGGCATACATCCGTGATGGATCGGGTGCGGACTTATCTGCTGCAAAGGGGTCGGTGACAAACTTTGCTTTTGTCAACGCTTCGTTGTTCAGATAGCCTCTTGCCAGCCCATCGCCTCCTATATACAACTGTCCGCCTACACCTGCCGGGCATAAGTTCAGGTACTTATCCAGTACATATACCCGGGTGTTGGAAAAAGGACGGCCGATGGGAATGGTAGCAGGGTAGGTGGCTTCCTGATCTACCACATGCAGCAGCTTGCCGATGGTGGTCTCGGTAGGCCCGTAGTGGTTGACGATGCGGCAGCCAGCACCACTGGAGCGGATGCGTGCCACGATGGCGGAGGGTAAAGCTTCCCCGCCAAATACGAGCAACCTGGCCGGCAG
>NZ_JADYVR010001046.1:0-398 GCF_020193935.1 Bradyrhizobium sp. NBAIM08
CTCAGGACGACGGCGCGGACGCTAGCAAGCCGTTGCGGAGACGAAAGAGCACGTGGGCAAGTTCGACATGTTCGAACTCGACCTCCCTGCGCAGGCCGGCCTTCTCCATGACCCGCTGCGAAGCGATGTTCGTCGTGCGCGTGAAGGCGACGACGTCGGGCAGGCCGATCTCCTCGAAGGCGACGCGCACCGAGGCGCGCGCGATCTCCGTGGCGAGCCCCTCGCCCCAGCGCGACGCGGCGACCGCGTAGCCGATCTCGACTTCGTCACGGTCGTTGACGTGCGCACGGCTCAGTCCGCCGCGGGCGACGACGGCGCCGCCTCCGTCGCCCGCCCGGAAGATCCACGGCCCGAAGCCCTCGCGCTCCCAGTGCGCAGCATCGCGCTCCAGGATCTCC
>NZ_JADYVR010000105.1:0-523 GCF_020193935.1 Bradyrhizobium sp. NBAIM08
GTCGTCGGGTTCACCCGCACGCGGCCGTCAGGACCGATGACGGACTCCGGATGGAACGATTCGACCGGGCTGCCACCGGCAGAGTCGGACGGCTGTGGCGCCGAGGTGGACTCGCCGGACGGCGGCCGGCTGTCGAAGCCGGCGACGGGCTCCACGGGCCCGGCGAGCTCGATGGCGGTGACGCCGCCACTCTCGCCCTGGCCTGACGCCGACGGCGCTGAGGTGGCCGCGGAGAACGCGGCCAGGAGCATCGCCAGGGCTCCGATGATCGCGACCCGCTGCTTCGACCGGTTCATGTGTCCTCCCGCTGTTGACCTGACCGACGAATCCGAGAACTTACACGGGCGGGCAACGCGCCGAGGTAGGCCTCAGCCGTTCTGACCGGCCACCGAGGCGATGAGGGCCTCCCGGGTGGTGCTGATGCGGACGCCGTGGTTGTTGACCTGGTGCGGGGTGCCGCCGTGGCCGACGCCGTAGCCGTGGATCGCCATGGCACACGGGCCCGCGCAGTACGGGCCCCACT
>NZ_JADYVR010001047.1:0-398 GCF_020193935.1 Bradyrhizobium sp. NBAIM08
CCCGTCGGGGCATCCGCTCCGCGGTCGGCCGGGCTCACCACGAGAACATCATTGGGTTCTCAAACGAGGACGACCTCGACGCCATCCAACTCGAGCTGGTCGGCATCGAGAACGCGCTCGCCGGCGTCTTGAACCGCATCAACGCTCTTGACGCCCAGGCCAACACCTACCGGCAGCACGCGACCGCATACGCCGCAATCGCGACCTATAAGTGGGAGCAGGTCGACATTACCTCGATCGAGGCCCGCATTGACGGCCTGAGAAAGCGGCAAGCAGAGCTCCTGGGCAGCGACAACCGACTCCAGGGTCTCCAGAAGCAGATTGATGACCTGAAGGAGATGCACCGACTCTCCCAGGAGGAGGACGCCGAGCTCCGCAACACCGCCAAGGCCCTGAAG
>NZ_JADYVR010001048.1:0-398 GCF_020193935.1 Bradyrhizobium sp. NBAIM08
AATCAATCGCGTTTTAAAACCCGGCGGACAGTTTATTTTTCATACGCCGAACGAAACCGGCTATTTCGCCGTGTTTAGAAAACTCGTGCCGAAGCCGCTGGTTAAAAAGCTCGCCGCGTTGTTCGACGGCAGACCGGCGGACGACGTTTTTGAGATTCATTACAAAGCCAACCGCGAAGAAAAAATCGAGGCAGTCGCGCGGGAGACGAATTTTGAAATCAAAGAAATAAAATTCGTCAGTTCCGACGCGGTTTGCGCCGTCGTGCCGCCGCTCGCCGTCATCGAACTTTTGTGGATTCGACTGCTGATGCGCCCGTCAATGCGGCGTTTCAGAACGAATTTGATTGTCGTTTTAAAAAAGAAAGCCGATTCGCAATAATTCAGTCAGGAAAAAATGC
>NZ_JADYVR010001049.1:0-398 GCF_020193935.1 Bradyrhizobium sp. NBAIM08
GATCGGCCGCGGGGGCATGGGCACCGTGTGGTCGGCCCGTGACGAGACGCTCCACCGCGTCGTCGCCGTCAAGCAGGTCGGCCGGTTGCCCGGCGAGTCCGTGACGGACTCCGCCCGCGCGCTGCGCGAGGCGCGGTCCTCGGCCGGGCTCAACCACCCGCACGTCGTCACCGTCTTCGACGTCGTCGAGGAGGCCGGCCACCTGTGGCTGGTGATGGAGCTGGTCCTCGGCCGCTCGCTCTCGCAGATCATCAAGCAGGACGGGCCGCTCGAGCCCGCCGTGGTCGCCGACCTCGGCGCGCAGGTCGCCGACGGGCTCGCCGCGCTGCACGCGGAGGGCACGGTCCACCGCGACGTCAAGCCCGGCAACGTGCTGGTGCGCCACGACGGCGTCGCCA
>NZ_JADYVR010001050.1:0-398 GCF_020193935.1 Bradyrhizobium sp. NBAIM08
CGCCGGGCTCCCAGAGGACGTCCTGCCCGGTGTTGAGGCTGCGGGCGAGGACGAAGAGGTGGTCCGACAGGCGGTTGAGGTAGCGGACGGCGTCGCCGTTCACCGGCTCGGCGGCGGCGAGCGCGACCACGGCGCGCTCGGCGCGGCGGGCGAGGGTGCGGGCGACATGGGCATGGGCGGCGGCCTGGGTGCCGCCGGGAAGGATGAAGGAGGTGAGCGGGGGGAGGTCGGCGTTCATGATCCCCACCTCGGTCTCGAGCCGCAGGCACTGGGCGGCGGTGACGCGCAGGCCGCCCTCCATGCCCGGTACGGAAAGGTCGGCGCCGAGGTCGAAGAGGTCGTTCTGGATGCGGCCGAGCATCGCGTCCTCCTCCTGCGCGGTGTGCAGGCGCAGGAGG
>NZ_JADYVR010001051.1:0-398 GCF_020193935.1 Bradyrhizobium sp. NBAIM08
CATCGTGGCAGTGCGTCTCTTGGGTGTAACGGCAGAAGTAGTGCTGCTCGACGCCGCAGGAAAGACGCTGCGCACTCTCTATAGGGCTGCGCCGGCGGAGTCGATCGTCGGGCTGGCGGCGAAGCAGGACGTGGTGGTCATCAGCACACTGCGCGGCGGGCAATGGTCCCTGGTCGATGTTGGCGGCGGCCAGCCGGTGGTGCTGCTCAGCGACTCGTCGATCAAGCATTCGCCACGCTTCGGCGCCTCGTCAGGCCAGATTTTTTTCATTGCCGACTACGGCAAGGTCTACAACGTCTGGTCACTGAACCGCGGCGCGCGCTCGCTGCAGCGCTGGACGCAGGCGACAAACGGCGTGCGCGAGATGAGCGCTCCGGTGGATGGAGAGATCCTGCTCG
>NZ_JADYVR010001052.1:0-398 GCF_020193935.1 Bradyrhizobium sp. NBAIM08
GATGAACTGCCGCTGCCGCGCCCGATCCGCCTGCTGGGACTGACGCTGGCCAATCTGGAACAGGACCGCCCCGCAGAACCACCCCGCGACGACGCGCAGCTATCGCTGCTGTAAATCCAGCAATGCCAGCCGCACGCCCACGGTGCGCGACCGATCGGGCGGCAGGTCGTCCAGCGCAAAGAACCGCGCCGCCACGATTTCGCGCATGTCCGGGCGCGGTTCGCCCGCGATCAGCCCGGTGAACACGTGGGCCACGTTGCGGGCACCGTGGAACTCCTCCTCCAGCGTGCCGAGCTGGCGCAGGTCGGTGATGCCGCAGCCCAGCTCCTCGGCAAATTCGCGGGCGGCAGCGGCCAGCGGCGCCTCGCCCCGGTTCAGCCCGCCGCCGGGGAATGACC
>NZ_JADYVR010001053.1:0-398 GCF_020193935.1 Bradyrhizobium sp. NBAIM08
GAGACAGCTGGTCTACTGATTGGATGTTCAGGCCAGAGCTGCGGTTGGTTCGACCCATGGAGGACCGCGCGCGGGTGGAAGTGCCGCGGTTTGGGCCGGAGGAATGCGCCGGGCGGTTGGTCGAGATTTCGGGCAACGCGGCGCTGACCGTCGCGGTGGGCCTGCTGCGCAAAGCGCAGGAAGGCGGCGAGCCGGCGGCGTGGGTGACCCGGCCCGATACCTGTTTTTTTCCGCCCGATGTTTGTGAGAGCGGCGTCGATTTGAACGGCCTCGCGGTGGTGCGGGTCGATGCGCGGCGCGCACCGCGCGCGGCCGAGCGCTTGTTGCGATCGGGCGCGTTCGCGATCGTGGTTCTCGATCTCGGCAAACACGGCGACCTGCCGCTGCCGATGCAAGGG
>NZ_JADYVR010001054.1:0-398 GCF_020193935.1 Bradyrhizobium sp. NBAIM08
GTCTTCGTCGGACTCGATGTCGAGCGCGTCGTCGTCCTCGTCTTCGTCAAGGTCATCGTCAATCGCCTCCGGTGAGGGAGCGGTTAGGTCAGACATGCCTACGAAAGACTGTCCAGAAGAATGAGTTCCCGAAGACACTCGTTAGCGAGATCGAGGGCCTTCCAGTTCCGCCCGGGTTTGATCTTCCAGCGCGCCTCAACAGACGTCTTCCACTCGGGCTTGCCGCCGAGAGTTTCATGCTCGCCGAGCGAGGAAACAACAGGCAGCAGCTGGTGGCCATAGTCCCTGCTCACACCCACCCCCGCTTTTCGCGCGTCGTTGACCGCCGTCTGCAGCTTGATGGTCTTTTGGGCGTGGTCGCCGAGTATCCGTGCGAGCAGCCCCGTGGACGCCTGCGG
>NZ_JADYVR010001055.1:0-398 GCF_020193935.1 Bradyrhizobium sp. NBAIM08
CGAGGTAGGAGTGGTTCGCAGCCAGCCGACGGGCGAACTGGGCACCGTCGGGCCCGAACAGCCCACCGAGCTGGTAAAAGATCTGCAGAGCCCGCTGCAGGCCGAAGACGAAGAACACGACCATGCTCGCGATGGCCAGCTTGTTGGTGGTCAGCTGGCGGCGGCGGACCAGGGCGACGTAGACGTAGCTGATCATGGCGAAGCAGGCGATGGTGTTGACCATGTTTGCGGCGAGGCTCAGCTGCCACCAGGCCAAGGAGTCCCAGGGACCGTTCGGCAATGTCGCTGTCCGTTCTGCTGGCCCCGGGTTGTGGTGCGTTGTCAGGCACACCGGTCCTGCCCCCGAAGGACCAATCATAACTGCTCCGCCTTCCCTCGCGTCAGATTCTGCCCCGGAT
>NZ_JADYVR010001056.1:0-398 GCF_020193935.1 Bradyrhizobium sp. NBAIM08
GTGTTGCGGCCCGCGCCGCCGAGCACCGAGACGTTGCCGTAGGCCGTGCGCACGGTGTCGTCGCCGTCGCCGCCGTTGATCGCGAGCGGAGCCGCGCCGGCCGCCGCCGCGAGCGCCTCGATGACATCCGCGCCTCTGCCGCCGACGAGCTCGATGTCGCCGACGTCGCCGTGCCGCGCATCGTTGCCGTGACCGCCGTCGAGCCGGTCGGCGCCCGCGCCGCCGGTGAGCGCGTCGTTGCCGACCTGGCCCAGGAGAACGTCGTCGTGATCGCCGCCGTCGAGGATGTCGTTGCCGTCGCCGCCCTCCAGCCCGTCCTTGTCCGCGCCGCCGCGCAGCGTGTCGCCGCCGCGCCCGCCGAGCAGCACGTCATCGCCGCTGCCGCCGTCGAGAACATC
>NZ_JADYVR010000106.1:0-517 GCF_020193935.1 Bradyrhizobium sp. NBAIM08
GTTCACGCGTTTGCGGCATCGGGCCGTCGGCGGCACTGCAGACCAGGATCGCGCCGTCCATCTGCGCGGCACCGGTGATCATGTTCTTGACGTAGTCGGCGTGCCCCGGGCAGTCGACGTGCGCGTAGTGGCGGTTCGCCGTTTCGTATTCGACGTGCGCGGTGTTGATGGTGATGCCGCGGGCCTTTTCTTCCGGCGCCGCGTCGATCTGGTCGTAGGCCTTGGCCTCGCCACCGAACTTCGCCGCCAGCACCGACGTGATCGCCGCTGTCAGCGTCGTCTTGCCGTGGTCGATGTGCCCGGCGGTCCCGAGCACCAGCTCGCGCGACTCAGCCAAGGGCCGCGCGGACGGCTCGCCCCGCGAGGCGCGCCTCCTCATCGCTCATCGTTCGCGGGTCCAGCACCACCTCGCCGTCCTCGATTCGCGCGATCACCGGCGGGTCCGCGCGCCTCAGGGCGGCGAGCAGCTCGTCTGCGCCCACCCCGACCGGGTCGACGAAGCAGGCCGGACCGGGGA
>NZ_JADYVR010001057.1:0-398 GCF_020193935.1 Bradyrhizobium sp. NBAIM08
CTGGTGGCCTCGGCGGCGCCCGAGGCCACCAGCACGCGGTACCCCGCGCCGCGCAGGACGCGCGCGGCGACCTCGCGCACGCTGGCGTCGTCCTCGACGACGAGGACCGTCTCGGTGCCGCCTCGCGCGGTGGGCGCCGCCTGTGGAGCCTCGCGCCGCGCCTCGTCGTGCGTCCTCGGGAACCAGAGGAGGAAGGTGGTGCCGAGACCCGGCTCGCTCTGGACGTCGATGCGGCCGCCGAGCTGCTCGAGGATCCCGTAGACGGTGGCGAGGCCGAGGCCGGTCCCCTTGCCGGGCGGCTTCGTCGTGAAGAAGGGCTCGAACAGGTGCTTCCTCACCTCGGAGGACATGCCGAGGCCGGAGTCCCGGATGGTGAGCGTCACCCCGTCGCCTTCTTG
>NZ_JADYVR010001058.1:0-398 GCF_020193935.1 Bradyrhizobium sp. NBAIM08
CTTTGCGTTGAACGCTTTTGCTCGTCTGGCCCGTTACGGCGCAAACAACCGAAGCACGAAGCCGTCGTGGTCGCTCACGCGGATCGGTGCGCGTGGGGTGTCTTCGTAGCCGTCGCCGAAGCCTTCGAGGAACGGGCTTTCGTCGTATTCAGCCGGGGCGTCGTTGTTGCCGCGGGAGAAGGTGAAGCTGCTTAACACCGACTGCGCGGCGGTTGACAGCAGTGCGTGGTCGATGGCTTGCGCGTCCCCGTTGAACGAGTAGCTGTACTGCTCGTCCGCGGGCAGTTGGTCCACCGCGATCTGCAGCGGCGGGTTGGTAACCGGCGTGGCCGGTGCCATCAGCTGTGCCGGTCGCACCGGTGTGACGCCGGCGATGATGCCGATGGTGTCGACGTGGC
>NZ_JADYVR010001059.1:0-397 GCF_020193935.1 Bradyrhizobium sp. NBAIM08
TCCTTGTAGAGCACGGCGCCCGGCTGCACGAGGATCTGCTCGCCTTTGGGGATGTCGCGCAGGAAGACGTTGCCGGCGGCGTGCAGCAGCAGCAGGCCGCGCCCGTCGGACTCGAAGCGGTCGAGGTAGCGCCCCATCGGCCGGTGCGTCTTCTGGTCGTTGCCCTCGATCGTGTTGTACCAGATGCCCGACTTCTGCCACGTGTAGCTGACACCGGAGGTGGCGACGAGGAAGCGGTGCTCGTGCACCTCGACCGCCTGACCGTGCTCGAGCGGGACGGCCACCGTCTCGCCGGCCTTGTCCTCGCTGAACGCGATGTTCCCCGGTCCCGTGGCCTGCATCATGATCAGCGGCATCCCGGCGAGCTTGCGATCCCACCCGTTGCCCATGGGCATGG
>NZ_JADYVR010001060.1:0-397 GCF_020193935.1 Bradyrhizobium sp. NBAIM08
GTGGCGGCGCGTTTCACCGCCTTGATGACCGGTGGCCCGATCGTGAGGTTCGGCACGAAGTGCCCGTCCATCACGTCGACGTGGATGAAATCGGCGCCGCCAGCCTCGGCCGCCGCGATGTCGCGGGCGAGATGGGCGAAGTCGGCAGAGAGGATCGACGGGGCAATTCGCACGCTCACTGCGCCACCTCGAGGGAAATCGCCGCGCCGGGCTGCACCTGGTAGCCGCCGGCCGGCGTCTGCCGCACGATGAGACCCGCCGGCAGCCCGCTCGACGCCTGCTGTGCCACGAAGCTGACGCGAAACCCCTGCTGCCGCAGCACCGCGGCGGCGTCGCCGCCCAGGCCGATGAGGTCGGGCATCACGTAGGTCGAGACATCAGCGCCGCGGTGCTGCGG
>NZ_JADYVR010001061.1:0-397 GCF_020193935.1 Bradyrhizobium sp. NBAIM08
TCCCTGAACTGCGCTTCCTTGCGGAGGAGACCGGACCATGCTCAATCGACGTGTCACGCGTTTCGCGCTGCTGATGGCACTGGCGTGCTTGTCTGTGACCGTCCAGGCGCAGGTCGGATGGTCTGGCAAGGTCGCCCGCCGGCAGTCGGACATGGTCTACGACGCGGCGGGAGCGCGGCTCTTGCTGTTCGGTGGAGAGTCCGCTGGCATCACTCTTGGCGACATGTGGCAGAAGGGGATCAGCAGTTGGCAGGAAGTAGCTCTCACGAGCGGTCCATCGCTTCGCGGCCACGTGATGGGCTATCTGCCCGCGCAACTGCCGGCGCGCCCGATACCCCAGGTTATCGCCTTCGGCGGCTTCTCGCCGACGGGCACTGCGAGCGGCGCTACGTGGGTT
>NZ_JADYVR010001062.1:0-397 GCF_020193935.1 Bradyrhizobium sp. NBAIM08
CCTCACCCTGCGTGGGTCTTCGGGCTGCAATCCCGAACATCTTCAGCGACTTCGTCGTTGCAGCGGAATGGATGAGACGCTCGCGGAGGAGGCAACGACTCCCGGAGCCAGCCCGGAATGGCTCAGAGCTCAGCTGAGTGTGGCACTGATCGACTTGCTCGACGCGGTGAGCGCCGAGCGCCTGATCGTCATCCAGATCGACGACGCACAATGGATGGATCGGTCGCTCGGGTGGTTGTGGAGTCGCGTGTTGGCGTGGAGCAGCACGCACCCGGTGTTCCGGCTGTTTGCGTTCCGTCCGCAAAGCAGCGAGCGCCCGCCGCTCGATGTTCCTCTGTTGGCATTGTCATCGCTCGAGCACGCCGCCGCAGACACGCTGCTGGACGCCGTACTGAGT
>NZ_JADYVR010001063.1:0-397 GCF_020193935.1 Bradyrhizobium sp. NBAIM08
GGGGTCGTAGCGTTTCTGCTTCCAGCCCGAGACCAGATCATAGTTGTCTTCGACGATCATCCGGTACAACTCGGGTATCGTCGGGGCTGTCCTGCAAGTCGGCATCCATTGTAATAACGACCTGTCCCCGGGCCGCCTGGAAGCCCGTCTGCAGTCCCGCCGTTTTACCGTAATTTCGGTTGAAGCGGATGCCCCGCACTTGCGGATTGACAACCGACAGCTGTTCGATGATGGCCCATGAGTTATCGGTACTCCCATCGTCGACAAACAGAATTTCGTAGGTATAGTTATTCTCGATCATGACCCGAACGATCCAGTCTTGCAGTTCGGGCAGCGACTCATCTTCGTTATAGAGCGGGATGAGAATGGTTAGTTGAAGCGACTCGATCATTTATAG
>NZ_JADYVR010001064.1:0-397 GCF_020193935.1 Bradyrhizobium sp. NBAIM08
TTACAAATTCATTCACAGCGGCGCCGGGACTTCCGCGATCCCCAGCTCCGCGGCGAGAGCGGTTAGATTGGCCCAAGTACCTGCTTCGACTTCGACGCCATGCTGGCGATTGTGAGCTTCGTGTTTTCTGCCCGACTCGCCGGGCAGGAGGATTTCGCTAAATCCCGGCGCGCTCTTCGTCGATTTTATGAATGCGATGAGCTCGTCGACATGGTCGTAGAAGGTTTCCAAATCTTGGAATTCTTCGACGGCGACTGCTTGGAGAAACAAACCATTGACGCCGTGGCCGCGGTTGTCCCAGTACTGTTTGCCCAGGCCGTTGCCGGAAAGCAGGCCGCCGAGCACTTCGGTGATCAGCGCCAGGCCCGAACCTTTGTAACCGCCAAAGGCCAGGAAC
>NZ_JADYVR010001065.1:0-397 GCF_020193935.1 Bradyrhizobium sp. NBAIM08
GTGTGCGGCTTCGAGCAGCAACGTGGTCGCGCCCTTGGCGTCCGAGCCGGACGGGCCCACCCACACGACCACGGGCACCTTCGACCGGCTGATCGACCTCACGATGCGCTGCACGCCCGCGTCGATGGCGCCGGACGAGTCGACCTGCAACACGATCATCGTGAATTGCCGCTCGTTCGCGTCGGCGATTGAGTCGCGCACGAGCTCCTCGTTGGGGGGATCGAAGTATCCCTCGACCTGCACGACCATGATCCCGCGACGCCCGACCGGAGGTTGCGCGGTGGGTTCGGCCGCGCTCGATGACGCGTCGAGCACGAGCGTCACCCCCGCGAGCGCGAGGGCGATGCAGGCGCCGATCCGTCGGAGACGGCGGCTTCGAAGGGCTCCCGTAGCATCC
>NZ_JADYVR010001066.1:0-397 GCF_020193935.1 Bradyrhizobium sp. NBAIM08
GAGCTGCAGGGCGCGCTCGCGAGGTGATTCTCGACGGGTCGGCCGACGTGGACCGGATGATGCGCATCCGGCCCTACGCGCTGACCGGTGGTCGAACGCGCCCGACGATCGATCTCCCGCTCGAGACCCTGGTACGCACGAATGACCGCGGTCGGTCGGTGCGACACGAGGTCGGGACCGAGGAACGACGCATCCTCGATCTGGCGGGCTCGCCCATCTCGGTCGCAGAGATCTCGGCCCACCTCGGCGTCGTGCTCGGCGTGGCCCGCGTGCTCGTGGGCGATCTGGTCGTCGCCGGTCGCCTCGACCGCAGCACCACCCCGGCCGAGCTCGCGCTTCCCAGTTCCGACGTGTCCCTTCTCGAACGGGTCCTCGACGGACTCAAGGCGCTCTGAGG
>NZ_JADYVR010000107.1:0-510 GCF_020193935.1 Bradyrhizobium sp. NBAIM08
GACCACCGGTTTGGTCAGGTCGCCGACCGTCGCCGCGCGGCCCAGCGGGTGGCTCGGCATCAGCAGGTCGCGGATGTGCACCACGCCCACCACGTCGTCGGTGTCCCGGCCGATCACCGGGAACCGGGAGTGCACGTGCTGCAGGGCGAGCTTCCGGCCGCGGCCGACGGACATCGACGCGGGTAGCACGTCCAGTTGGACCCGGTGCACCATCACCTCGCTGACCATGGTGTCGCTGGCGTCGAACACGTCCTGCACGACGCGGCGTTCGAACCCGGTGAGTCCTTCGTGGGCCTCGACGATCGACTGCAGCTCGTCCTCGGTGATCTGCTCGTGCCGCGCCTTCGGGTCGCCGCCGAGCAGCCGGACGACCATGTCGGACGTCCTGGACAACAACCAGACCACCGGCCGGAAGACCTTGGCCATCACCGACAGCGGTCGTGCGGCGATCAGCGCGATCCGCTCCGACGCCTGCAGCCCGAGCCGTTTGGGTGCGAGCTCGCCGAGGAC
>NZ_JADYVR010001067.1:0-397 GCF_020193935.1 Bradyrhizobium sp. NBAIM08
GCCCGGCCTGAGGAAATTGCCGCCGGGCCGCGGCTTGCACATCGAAGCGGGCGCGCTAGGAAGATGCGCCTGCCATGCAGGCTGCACGTCAACGCCTGGCTGACAAGGGTGGCCTTCATGAAGATGACCGGGGAGCAACTGATCGCGGCGCCGCGCGACAAGGTCTGGGCGGCGCTGAACGACCCCGACGTCCTCAAGGCCTGCATTCCCGGCTGCCAGTCGCTGGAAAAGCTGGAGAACGACCGGCTGAAGGCCGTCGCGGTGGTCAAGGTCGGCCCGATCAGCGCCAAGTTCGCCGGTGAGGTCACCCTCTCCGACCTTGACCCGCCGAACGGCTACCGGATCTCCGGCGAAGGCCAGGGCGGCGCGGCGGGGTTCGCCAAGGGCGGCGCCAATG
>NZ_JADYVR010001068.1:0-397 GCF_020193935.1 Bradyrhizobium sp. NBAIM08
CCTCCTCCGCGCGCACCGCGTCGCCGGGATCGCCGGTCTCGCGCGAACGCTGCAGGTAGAGAGAGGCGAGCCTGGCCAGGTCGATCGCGCCCGACGGGTCGCCCTCGACCCGTCGGGCATAGAACTCGATGTCCTGGTCCCGCACCTCCGATTCGGCGAGGAGCGCGGCGTTGGCGTCCGCCGCACGTGCCGCCGCCGAAGCCGGAGCGCGCGGTGTGTCCTCGGATGGGCGGCAAGCCGCTCCGAGCAGGGCGACCGCCACGAGCATCACCCGGGTGGACATCACTTGGCCGGTGCCAGGTAGGGGAACGTCGCGGCGAACACACTGTGCGTCCCGATGTTGTCCGTGCACAGCGGCAGCACGAACGGCTTGCAGACCGACTGGACGGGGCTCAGG
>NZ_JADYVR010001069.1:0-397 GCF_020193935.1 Bradyrhizobium sp. NBAIM08
CCTAGACCGTAATGAACCGCTGCTCAACGTCAACAAGCCCGGCGACTCTCGAGACACGACGTCGCCACGGGCCTTGGCAGGTCTCATGCGTCACCTTCTGTGTGGCCAGACGCTTTCGGACGAGCACCGGGTGCTACTGATAGGCTGGATGCGCGCTTGCGAAACCGGCAAGCTTCGCCTGCGCGCTGGCTTTCCTGCCCACTGGAGCGTCGGTGATAAAACCGGCACTGGCCTGCGAAATGCCGTGAACGACGTAGCAATCGCCGTGCCGCCCGGTCGGGCGCCAATCCTAGTCGCCGCCTATACGAGCGAGGGGACGGCAACGATGGACGTATCGCAGGCCGCGCTTGCGAAGGTCGCAAGCCTGGCAGCGCGCGAGCTGTAGCGGAACTTTTGC
>NZ_JADYVR010001070.1:0-397 GCF_020193935.1 Bradyrhizobium sp. NBAIM08
CTTCAGGCCAGCGCGCGCATTGGGCGCGCCGCAGACGACCTGGATCGCCTCGCCGGTCCCGGCGTCGACGGTCAGCACCTGCAATTTGTCGGCCTGCGGATGCGGGGCGGCGGTCAGCACCTGGGCGACCACGAAGGGCGCCAGCTTCTCGGCCGGGTTCTCCACGCCCTCCACCTCGAGGCCGATCCTGGTCAGCGTCCCGACGATGGTGTCGAGGTCGGCATCCGTCTCCAGATGCTCCTTCAGCCAGGACAAGGTGAACTTCACGCGCCCACCCCGCCGCTGAGCGTCGGCACGTCGAGCGCGCGGAAGCCGTAATGGCGAAGCCAGCGCAGGTCGCCGTCGAAGAAGGCGCGCAGATCGTCCATCCCGTATTTCAGCATGGCCAGCCGGTCGA
>NZ_JADYVR010001071.1:0-397 GCF_020193935.1 Bradyrhizobium sp. NBAIM08
GCGCTGGCGCTCGTCGTCGGCAACATGATCGGCTCGGGCATTTTCCTGCTTCCCGCCAACCTCGCGCCCTACGGCCGCAATGCGATTATCGGCTGGGTGGTGACCATTGCCGGCTCGCTGTGCCTGGCGACGGTGTTCGCCGCCCTCGCGCGCGCCTTTCCCAAGGCAACCGGCCCCTACGATTATGTCGAGCCGGCATTGGGCCGCCCGACCGCCTTCTTCGTTATGTGGAGCTATTGGATCTCGACCTGGGTGACCAATGCCGCGATCTCGATCGCCGCGGTCAGCTACCTCAGCACGCTCGCGCCCGAGACCTTCGCGCACACCGGCGTCGCGCCGCTCGCCGCGATCGGATTCGTCGTCCTGTTCGCCAGCGTCGCGCTCAGCGGCGCGACGC
>NZ_JADYVR010001072.1:0-397 GCF_020193935.1 Bradyrhizobium sp. NBAIM08
GCGCCGGGCCGGCCGGCATCCCGCTGGTCCGCGTCGCGACCACCGGCAACGACTCCGAGGTCACGAAGACGCTGGCGATCACTCGCCGCGGCGAGCCCCGGGTCGTGATGTCGATGGGGCCGGAGCTACTGCCGGGCCTCGCGGAGGGGGATCTCCTCGAGCTGACCGCGGAGATGCAGGTGACGACCAATTGCAACTACCGCAGCCCGCGTTGTGTCGGCCCCATCTACCACTACGACCCGCAGGTGAGCGCTCAACTGGTCATCGCCGCCAGTCCGACCGCGATCAGCGGTCCGGAAACGCTTCCGATCGGGCCCACCGAGCGCGAGGTCTGCACCCAGCGAAAGCCCCACCGCGAGCACCACTGCGTGCTCGTCTTCACGGGCACGCGCGTGGA
>NZ_JADYVR010001073.1:0-397 GCF_020193935.1 Bradyrhizobium sp. NBAIM08
GCAGGAATCGGGGCGCTGGACCGTCATGGGCGATAACATGTTCCGCCTCAAGGATCGCAAGGGCGGCGACTATTGCCTCGGCATGACGCACGAAGAGATCTTCACCGAGATCGCCCGCCGCGAACTGCGCTCCTACAAACAACTGCCGCAGGTCTGGTATCAGATCCAGTCCAAGTTCCGCGACGAACCGCGGCCGAAGTCGGGATTGCTGCGCACCCGGCAGTTCACCATGAAGGATGCCTACACCTTCGACATCGACGCCGAGGGACTCGACCGCGCGTTTGAAGATCAGCGCCGCGCCTACTGCCGGATCTACGAGCGCTGCGGCCTTGACTACGTCATCGTCGACGCCGACACGGGAGCCATGGGCGGCTCGGCCTCGAACGAATTCATGGTT
>NZ_JADYVR010001074.1:0-397 GCF_020193935.1 Bradyrhizobium sp. NBAIM08
ATGACGACGACCACCGCGATGATGATCCAGACGATGGCATCCATGGGGGAGTCCCTACCCGTGGCTGCGTTCGCCACGCGCCCGCGCGTCCGAGCCGGGACGTCCGGCCACCGACCGCGCACGAGGCGACCTGCTTGTCTGGGAGGCGGTGCCCGCGCTTCGCTCGCTCTCCTGGACGACCGTCGTCCCGATCCTCGCCGCCCTCATGGCGATCGCGACCTGGGGCTCGAAGCCGGGCGCGCTCGTGCTCGTGCCCGCCGGCGTGCTGCTCGGCGGGGCGGTGCTCGCGGCGGTGCACCACGCGGAGGTCGTCGCCCATCGCGTCGGCGAGCCGTTCGGCTCGCTCGTCCTCGCGGTCGCCGTGACCGTCATCGAGGTCGCGCTCATCGTCACGCTC
>NZ_JADYVR010001075.1:0-397 GCF_020193935.1 Bradyrhizobium sp. NBAIM08
TCCATGCACACCACCCTCAAACTCACCGCCGCGACGCTGATGTCGCTCGCGGTCGCCGCGGCGCCGGCGGCCGCCACCGCGCTGTACTCCTGGACTCCCGCCGTCCAGCTTTCGGAGGCCGGCGAGCCCGCCTGGTCTCCCGATGTCGCGTACTCCGCCGACGGCAGCGCCGTGATGGTCTGGGGCCGCCAGGACGGCACCCGGTGGGTGGCCGAAGCGGTGCGCCGCAACGCGGACGGCACGCTCGGCACGACCCGGACGCTGGCCAGCTCCGACGAGCCGCTGCTCGGACCGCGGGCGGCGATCGATGCCCACGGCAACGCGCTCCTGACGTGGACGCGCTGGGACGGCAGCAATTGGCGCGTCCAGGCGCGCACGCTCCCGGCGGGGGGAGGCG
>NZ_JADYVR010001076.1:0-397 GCF_020193935.1 Bradyrhizobium sp. NBAIM08
GGGCGGCGTGGCGCTGGAGACCGGCGTCGAGGCCCGCATCCGGGAGGCCGCGAGCGAGCTCATCGCCTCCGCCGGCATGGTCGAGGTCGACATCACCGTCACCCTGCCGAACCTCGCCGCGCAGTGGGCCATGGGCAACCTGTCCACGCTGATCGCCGAGCTCGGCCCGCGCTGGCCGGCCTGCGGCCGCGACCTCACCGACGAGGTGGGTCTGGGCGCGATCCTGGCCGAGTCGCTCTACAACCTGAACCTCGCGGCGGTGGCCGAGCGCCAGCGGCTCGAGGCGAACGAGGCCATGGCCACCGCCTTCGGCGAGGTCGACTACATCATCTCGACCACGAACCCCGGCCCCGCCTTCCGGGCCGATGCCACCACCTCCAGCCCGACGGAGAACTTC
>NZ_JADYVR010000108.1:0-509 GCF_020193935.1 Bradyrhizobium sp. NBAIM08
CAGCTCGCCTTGGGTGCTGCCGTCACTGGCGAGGGGTTGGAGGCGTCTGACCCGGCGCACGACCAGGCGGCAGGTGACGTGCTCGGCCGGGCGGCGGCGGGAGGTGAAGGCGGTGAAGTGGGTCTCGGCGACCTCGGCGTCAGAGATCCAGCGTTGCTCCGTCTCGTCGAAGACGGCGTGCGGGTAGCGGATCGGGGTCCACGCTGTCTCCTCGATGTCGGCGATGGCTGCTCTGACCGGGGCCAGCATCTTCGCGGTCACCGAGAACCACGTCTGGTGGCGCAACGCGGTCCCGACGAACGCCCATCCGTAGTAGGCCGAGTCGGCCCGGCACAACACCTGCCCGCCGCCTCCGGCGGCGCGGGTCGTGGTTCGGGTGGTGGTGAGGGCTTGGGCGAGGAGCCGGCCGGCGCCGGCGGCCGAGACGGTGTTGCCGCGGCGCAGCCGGGCCCGGGCGATCACCGGCGCGCTGGTCGGGGTCGACACGGTGGCGATCTGCACGTTCAGGC
>NZ_JADYVR010001077.1:0-397 GCF_020193935.1 Bradyrhizobium sp. NBAIM08
GCTCCTGTCCCAGGGGGCCGACCAGTTCCTCAACGCGGACGCCGCCGAGAGAGCCGGAGTAGTCCCCGAGTCACGGCTATCGGACGGGACAAGGACGAGGTTGGAGCACTCTCCATGGGGCCGAGACTGGCGGGCGTGCGGAGGATGGCCGCGCGGGCGAAGGATCGTGTGGCTGTGGAGGCGTTCCTCGGCGAGCACGGCTCGCTGAGGGTCGCCGGAGTGGGGACGGCGCTCGTCGAAGCCGTGGTGAGGGCGGCACGCGAGGCGGGTTGCTGGCGGCTGTGGGTGGTCACGACGAACGACAGTGTGGACGCGCTCCGCTTCCACCAGCGGTGAGGGTTCCGGCTCACGCAGCTGCGACTGGGCGCGGTTGATGTGAGCCGAGAAACTTTGAAGC
>NZ_JADYVR010001078.1:0-397 GCF_020193935.1 Bradyrhizobium sp. NBAIM08
GGCCGAGCACGTGGCGCTGGTGCCGCAGAGCGCGTTCCTGTTCGACGACACCGTCCGCGGCAACGTCACGCTCGGCGCCGGGGTGCCCGACGACGAGGTCTGGTCGGCGTTGCGCACCGCCCAGGCCGACGGGTTCGTCGCAGCCCTCCCCGACGGCCTCGACAGCCGGCTGGGGGAGCGCGGCACCTCGCTGTCCGGGGGCCAGCGGCAGCGGCTCTCGCTCGCCCGGGCCCTGCTTCGACGGCCGCGGCTGCTGGTGCTCGACGACGCCACGTCGGCCGTGGACCCCGAGGTCGAGTCGCGCATCCTCGCCGCCATCCGCCAGCGCGGTGGGGGGACCACGATGCTCGTCGTGGCCTACCGCAAGGCCACCATCTCGCTGGCCGACGAGGTGCTG
>NZ_JADYVR010001079.1:0-397 GCF_020193935.1 Bradyrhizobium sp. NBAIM08
CTTATTAATGAAGCCGTATTCGTTATCAAACTGCCGCACTTGGGTTACTTTGGTTTCGCCGTACACTTTTTGCATACCGTTATCAACGTGGTAAAAATCAGCAAGGGTCTTGGCGTAAAGTTTATCGCCATCAGCTAACGGTGTGCCGGTCTTGGTATTAAAGTAACTAACGTTCTTGCTTAGGTCGCTTACCTGATAAAAACCGCTGTCGCCGATTTTTACAACGGCAATGCTCTTGAAAACACTATCCGCAACGGGTAGGGTAAGATTGGATATAACAAGATCCTTACTATCTATAATTTGCGTATAGGCCTTTTGATGCGGACCTATGTTATGCAGTTTTACGATCAGATGAAATGCCGCGCTGATAATAAACGTAAACATCACAAAAGAAACT
>NZ_JADYVR010001080.1:0-397 GCF_020193935.1 Bradyrhizobium sp. NBAIM08
GCCCTTGGTCTCCTTGCCCTTCTTGCACGTGCCCGCCGCGGCGGCGCCGAACGGCACAACTCCGAGAGCGGCGACAGCGGTGGCGGTGGCGGCCACAGCGAACAGGCGGTAGCGGCGAGCGGTCATGGCCACCTAACGATCGGCCGGTTGCCTTCTTGCCACGTCGGCGGCGTCGAGCCTTGGTGATCGCCACGTCGCTTCGGACAACCGCCGATGCGGCGGACAGGCCAAACGACGAGGTCCGGACTCGCATCAACTTCGCGCAGCGAGGCCGCGCTCTCGGAACCGTCGCGCGGCCAGACTCTCATCCGCCGACGGAGACGCCCAGGGCGAGGCCCACGAGGTACGTCACGCCGGCCGCGCCGAGCCCGATCAGCAACTGGCGGACACCTGAGCG
>NZ_JADYVR010001081.1:0-397 GCF_020193935.1 Bradyrhizobium sp. NBAIM08
GTCTCAACGTGTACGCCGCCTCTAACGGCGACGATGCGGTGGCTGTTTTTACCCGCACGGTGGCCACGGGAGCGCTCAACTTTGTCGAAGTCGAAATTGACGGCGTCAACAGCGTGGGGGGCATCACGTCTGCCAGTAGCGTCGAGGTGAGCCCCGATGGCGCGCATGTCTACGTGTCGGGAGTGGGCGCTGACGCTGTTGCCGTCTTTAGCCGCGGCGCCAATGGCGCGCTCACTTACAGCGAGCATGTTTCCGACGGCAGTACCGGGGCGCTGCAATTCATTCAAGTTCTAGTGGACGGCGCGAGCGGCGTGACGGGCCTGAACGGCGTCATCGATGTCACGATCAGTCCCGACGGCAAGCACGTCTATACCGCTGCGGTGACGTCCAACGCCGT
>NZ_JADYVR010001082.1:0-397 GCF_020193935.1 Bradyrhizobium sp. NBAIM08
CTTCCTGCTGCGCTCGCTCGAGGACCTCGAGCGCGAGCACGACGCCGGCGACCTCACCGACGCCGACCACGCCACCCTCAAGGACGACTACACGGCCCGGGCGGCCGAGACGCTGCGGGCCATCGAGGGTCAGCGGCTGGCGTTCGCCGCCGCCGGCGCACCGCGGAACCGGACGCGCACCGTGCTGACCCTGGCCGGCGTGGCCGCGTTCGCGGTGGTCGCCGGGCTGCTGGTGGCCTCGTCGCTCGGCGCGCGCAAGGCGGGCGACACCATCACCGGCGGCATCACCACGAAGTCGTCGCCCAGCCAGCAGGCCCAGCTCTGCATCCCCAAGATCACCGCCGAGCCGGTCGAGGCCCTCAAGTGCCTCGACGCCGTGCTCGAACAGGATCCGCGC
>NZ_JADYVR010001083.1:0-396 GCF_020193935.1 Bradyrhizobium sp. NBAIM08
TATTAAAACCTCGCCGTCCGTGCAATGCCGGATAGATCCGGATGGCGTATGCGATGTGGCTTCGACACATGACCAATTGCTTGGCGGTAAAGATGGCCAGGTTTTTTTAGGCGCTTATTTTCCGGCACAACCTGGCTATGCTGCAACTATAGGTGATATCGGAAATAAAGTAGCCCGGGCTTTGCAGAAACGTGGTGTGCTTGGCCGTTTTGCTGTGGATTTTATCTCTGTAAAACAGAATGATCAATGGCTGCATTATGCCATAGAGATCAACCTGCGTAAAGGTGGCACAACCCATCCATTATTAATGTTACAATTTTTAACCGATGGCAAATATGATGCGGCTCAGGGACTTTATTTTACAGCAACCGGGCAGGTGCGATATTATTTTAGTTC
>NZ_JADYVR010001084.1:0-396 GCF_020193935.1 Bradyrhizobium sp. NBAIM08
GTTGCGGAGCTCGCGGATCCGTTACCGCTGGGACCGCGCAGCTCGGACCGGACGGCGAAGCTGGTCGGGCATCCGCTCCTGAGTTATCTCGGGCGCGACCTCCGCGAACTCCAGGTCACTCTGCAGGCCCAGACCGAGATCGCCGTCGATCTGCACCATCCCGCGCCCGCCGGGTCGCCCGACGCCGGGCCCGTCACTTCCTCCACAACGGTGTTGGGCCGGCTGCAGGCGGACCTGACCGCCAACCGGGACCCGGAGGAGGCCGAAGACCGCCCGATGCTCCGTACGACCGACGACAGCGTGGCCGTCCACGCGAGCTACGGCCCTGATCGGCAGGTCGAAGTGCTGCGTGAGGTACTCGTCGGCCTGCTGGCCGACGAGTACCTCACGCAGCAC
>NZ_JADYVR010001085.1:0-396 GCF_020193935.1 Bradyrhizobium sp. NBAIM08
CATCGGGACCTCGTCGGCGGCCACGACCGTCAGCGCGATCGAGATGGACTACGAATCGCTCACCGGGCTCCAGGATTTCACCTTGGGCAAGGACAAGACCTTGCGTTACCCGAACACCGGCACGGTCAAGGGCCATCAGCTCGTCGATCACTCGACGCGGAAGATCAAGGACATCGTCAACGCCAAGCCCTTCGCCCTCCTCAGCGCCCAGGCCAAGACCACTTCCGGCGGGCGGGACGTCAGCAACAAGGACGGCCGGCTGGCCACCAAGCCTTGGTGCTTTGCTCACGCCAACATCGGCAGCTCCTCGCAAAAGGTCATCAGCGAACACTCCGCGAACCATTCCCACGAGATCGACCTGCAGCGCCTGGAACTTGGCCAAGGCACGGCCAACCT
>NZ_JADYVR010001086.1:0-396 GCF_020193935.1 Bradyrhizobium sp. NBAIM08
CCTCCGGGGTAAGAAGTTCTGACTATCACAGTATCCTTAACATTGTGGGTGTTAGTAAATACAAATCTTTGATTCTTTTTGTAAAAGATATTTTCCTTCTCTATTTTGCTCAATTTAACTTTAGCGAAACAGGAGCTCAAAAAAATGAAGCTAGAGATAAAGAGTGATATGAAGGCGATTCGGCTCAAACAGACTATTTTTTATAAAATGGTTTGCTAAAAATATTTCAAACGAATCCGTCAGTCATCGAAATTAATACTCTTTGAAAATTAATACAAATTGATAAATCTTGTCAGCCATAATTAAAATAGACAGTGGTTGCTCCCTTCGATTTAGCATATTCCAGGAATCGTTTGAAGTTTCGCAGGTCTTGTCCAAAATTATTTCCGATATATC
>NZ_JADYVR010000109.1:0-508 GCF_020193935.1 Bradyrhizobium sp. NBAIM08
GGCCGGCACCGGCTCCTCGGGCCAGACGTCCACGCCGGCGAGGATCCGACCCGCGTCGAGCTCGCTCCAGAGCGCGTCGTAGTCGACCACGGCGGCGCGGCTGACCAGGATCAAGCGGGCCCCGACCGGCAGGGCGGCCAGCTGGTCGGCGCCGAGCAGGTGCTCGCTGTCCGACGTCACGGTGGCCAGCACGAAGACGAACTGGCTGCGTCGCAGCAGCTCGGGCAGCGGGGCCGCCACCAGCCCCACCTCGGCCAGCGCGCGGTCCGGCAGCCACGGGTCGTGGACCTGCAGATCCACCGCGAACGCCTCCAGCAGCGGCCGCAGGGCGCGACCGAGGTTGCCGTAGCCGATCAGCCCGACCCGCGCCCCGCGGAGCAGCACGGCGTCGGCGTTGCCGTCGGCCACGTAGCGCTCGGTGCCGGAGCGGAAGGCTCGGTCCTCCCGGCTGATCCCGCGGGCCACGTCCAGTGCGAGGCCCAGGGCGTGCTCGGCGACCGCCTGGGCG
>NZ_JADYVR010001087.1:0-396 GCF_020193935.1 Bradyrhizobium sp. NBAIM08
TCCTGATTCTCGCCATCCTGGTGATCGCCGGCTGTCTGGGCTGGATCGCCTGGAACCATCGCCGGTCGGAAGGGTCCGGGATGGTCCCGCGGCTGATCGCCCTGGTCGCGGTCCTGGTCGCCCTGCCGTTGATCGCTTTCGGCAGTGCGCAGAGCGCCAAGCGCTCTCCGGCACCCAAGGGCTTCTACGGCGTGATCACCCAGACCGACTTCACATCCGCCGACTCGACCAGGATGGCCCGCGGCGGCGTCGAATCCCTGCGCATCCCGGTTTCCTGGGCAGGTGTACAGCCGAACTCCGGCACCGATTTCGAATGGGGGGTCATCGACGGTCTCGTCGGACAAGCCGCAAGGAGCGGGATCACCACGCTTCCGTTCGTTTACTCGTCGCCCGACT
>NZ_JADYVR010001088.1:0-396 GCF_020193935.1 Bradyrhizobium sp. NBAIM08
GCAGTCCGCCCAGCACGATGGCGGTCCAACGCGCCTGCCGTTCCGATCGCGCCGCCTGCTGAGCGCGCGCCTTTTCGGCCTCAGCCAGCTGCCGGGCCGATTCCAGGTCGCGCTCGGCCAGGGCCGCGCGCTGAGCGGCCTCGCGTTCGGCAAAGGCCTGCCCCGCGCGCAGGAACTCCTGCTCCACCGCACTGAGCGCCTCGGGGCGGCTCAGCGCCCACTCCAGCGCCTGGGCCAGCCGCGCGCCGCGATAAAGCTCGGCTTCATCGTGCTCCAGCCCCGCCCAGGTCTGGGCGGCTTCGGTGAGGCGGCGGTGCAGGCGCAGGCCTTCGCGGTCTTCCGCCAGCCACTGCTGCAGGGTTGGCCACTCGCGGATGAGCGCCTCGTGCGCCACCT
>NZ_JADYVR010001089.1:0-396 GCF_020193935.1 Bradyrhizobium sp. NBAIM08
CCGGATGGATCGCGCTGAACTCCGGTGTCGCCGCTGGCGCCCACGCAATCCTGATCCCGGAGATCCCGTTCAGTCTCGAGCCCGTCGCCAGGATGATCAAAGGACGCGAGGCACGCGGCGCCAACTTCGCCATCGTCGTGGTGGCCGAGGGAGCCATGCCTAGGAACGGTGAACGATCAGTACTGGGTCAGGCGTTCGATCAGGCGGAGAGGCTCGGCGGTGTGGGTCATGCCGTGGCGCAGGAGCTCACGACGCTGACGGGCAAGGAGGCGCGCACGGTGGTGCTCGGGCACCTGCTGCGCGGCGGCACACCTACCGCGCTCGACCGCTTGCTGGGCACCCGGTTCGGTGCTGCCGCGGTGCGAGCCCTGGATGAAGGCCTCGACGGTGTGATGG
>NZ_JADYVR010001090.1:0-396 GCF_020193935.1 Bradyrhizobium sp. NBAIM08
GTCGTTGTTGGCCAACGGACGCGTCTTGCCGTATCCCCTCGCGGTGACTTTCGCGGCCGGCACGCCATGCGCGGATAGCCACGCCGCCACCGTCCTGGCGCGGCCCTCCGAAAGCGCCTGCCGCGCGGCCACACCGGCTTCGCCGATGTTGTCGGCGTGACCCTGGACTTCCACTGACGGCGCGTTCTTCGCCTTCAACACATCGGCAAGCTTGATCAGCGTCGGTTCGGACTCGAACGCGCGCAGCGACGGCCGATCGAAATCGAAATGCAGGCTGGGCACGCGGATGCGACAGTCGCGGGCCAGCGCGGCCTTCCAATCCTCGGCTCCGACATCGGCGACGCTGATCTCGTACGGGCCGTCCGGCTCGAGCGTGACGCGCGCGTAGATGTTGCG
>NZ_JADYVR010001091.1:0-396 GCF_020193935.1 Bradyrhizobium sp. NBAIM08
ACTCGCAGGCGCAGGCGCTGCTGCAGCGCCTGGAGCGCCAGCAGTTCTTCATCAACCCGCTCGACGACCGCCAGCACTGGTTCGCCTTCCACCCGCTGTTTCGCGACTTCCTGCTGCGCAGCGCGCAGCAGCGCGACCCGGCGCGCGTGCGCGCGACGCAGCAGGCCGCCGCGAACTGGCACGCCGAGCAGGGCCTGTGGACCGACGCGATCGCGCAGGCGCTGGCGGCGGGCGACACGGCGCTGGCGCTCGGCTGGATCGAAGGCCACGCGATGACGGTCGTCGGCGCCGGCGACCTGATGACGCTGCTGGCGTGGGAACGCCAGCTGCGTTCGCACCTGGTCGAGAGCCCGCTGCGGCTGCGGCTGGCGTTCGCGTGGGGGCTCGGTCTGGCGA
>NZ_JADYVR010001092.1:0-396 GCF_020193935.1 Bradyrhizobium sp. NBAIM08
GCTTCGAGCGTGGCGTCGGCCAGGTCGGACAGCTCGTCGGCGATGTCGTCGACCACCTCGATCGGCTCCGGTGAGCACAGATCGCGGGCGGCGATCCGGAGCAGGGCACCGCGATAGGCCGTCCGCAGGTCGTCGGCGGCGAGATCGGTACCGACGGGCAGCACTGCGTCCGGGTCGGTGCCGGTGGCGTGCAGCAGCTCCGCACGCAGATCGGAGGCCGAGGTCCGGCTGAGCTCCACCGCGAGGTGCTGGAGGTGCTCGGGATGCACGGCCAGGTGCCCGGCGAGCTTGATGCTGGCTCCCAGCACCATGGTCAGCTGGCGGGCGAGCACCGTGTTGTCGTGCAGCTGAGCAGGCAGGTCGGGCACCCGGTCCAGCAACCGATCCAGCCCGGAC
>NZ_JADYVR010001093.1:0-396 GCF_020193935.1 Bradyrhizobium sp. NBAIM08
AGGTGTGGGTGCGCATCACGCCGACCGGCTTGCCCGACTGCACGAGCAGGGTCTCGTCGTCCTCGAGGTCGCGCAGCGAGCGGACGATCGCGTCGTACGCCGGCCAGTTGCGGGCGGCCTTGCCCGTGCCGCCGTACACGACGAGGTCCTCGGGACGCTCAGCCACGTCGGGGTCGAGGTTGTTCATCAGCATCCGCAGCGGCGCCTCGGTCTGCCAGGACTTCGCGGTCAGCTCGGTGCCGTGGGCGGCGTGGATGGGTGTCTCGACACGGCCTCGCTGGCGCTCGGCCGGCTCGACAACCGAATCATCACGGTTCACTGGAGTGCTCCGATCTTCTCTTCGACGGCGGCGAGCACCGCGCCGGACTGGACGAGGGAGACCGTGGCCTCGATCTC
>NZ_JADYVR010001094.1:0-396 GCF_020193935.1 Bradyrhizobium sp. NBAIM08
CCAACAACGCTGCTGACGGCAGGCCCGGACCCGACGGCACGATGGTGCTGGAGGGTCCTGATGGGGGGATCGGCCATCGGGAGCTCGTAGACGCGGGAGGTGCCGGCGCGGACTGGACCTGGTCCCAGTACCGCATCGCCGTCGACGGACTGGACCACGCCACGTCGGTGGTCTCGGTGCGCATCGGCGATGCCTGGGTGCGGGCCATCGGCCTCCGACACGAGGGGCCTGTCCGGGCGGTGACGGCCAGCCTGCCGCTCGGCGTTGCCGACGCTGCGACGGTGACCCACCTTGCGGATGCCGTGCATGGTGTCCAGGCGGCCTCGGACGGCAGGAAGTGGGTCGCCATCCGCGCGCTGGCCGGCTACGACCGGACGATCGAGTCCGCACCTGCCC
>NZ_JADYVR010001095.1:0-396 GCF_020193935.1 Bradyrhizobium sp. NBAIM08
GCCCGGCGCACGGCCGCGCCCGTCTCGCTTCCCGACGGTGCTCACGCCCTCGCGGTGGCCGACCATCACGCATGCGCCGTGATCGGATCGCAGCGCGAGGTGTACTGCTGGGGCGACAACCGGCACGGCCAGCTCGGCGATGGCGGTACGGCCGCACGCGCGACGCCCGTCGCGACGGGTCTCGTCGGTGTCACTCGCCTGACCGCAGGTGGGTCGCACACGTGCGCCGTCACCGCCGATGGATCGCTGTGGTGCTGGGGGCGCGGTCGCGATGGGGAGCTCGGGACCGGCACGATGATGGATCACGCGGTGCCGGTGCAGACCTCCCTCGCCGGCGTGACGGCGATCGGCGCCGGTGATGCAGTGACGTGCGCGAGCGCCGGCGGAGCCACGTAC
>NZ_JADYVR010001096.1:0-396 GCF_020193935.1 Bradyrhizobium sp. NBAIM08
CCAACGTGCAGCGCACCTTCGCGGCGCCGCTGCCCGGCTTCGCATTCACCGCGTTGGGCGCCAGCACGGGAATGGCCATGACGAGCTGTGGCCTCGTCGGAGAAGCCGCCTATTGCTGGGGCTATAACGGCAGCGAGCAGCTCGGCGACGGGATTCTATCCGCCAACGCGCCCGCGGCAGCGCCCGCGGTGGCGACCGGCGCCTCGATGACCCAAGTGGCCGCGGGCATCGCGCATTCCTGCGGCCTCACCAGTGCTGGAGCGCTGCAGTGCTGGGGCTTCAATCCGGCGGGCAGCCTGGGCGATGGCGTGGGCGACACGTATCGCGCCGTCGCGGTCACGGCCGCGCTCCCGGGGCCCGCGACGCACGCGGCGTCGGGCACGTACACCACCTGCG
>NZ_JADYVR010000011.1:0-244513 GCF_020193935.1 Bradyrhizobium sp. NBAIM08
CCCGAGGACGGTAAGGAAGAAAACCCCGTCAACCTCGACCCCCGCATGGCCAAGCTCGCCGGCGGCGTCCACCGCCTCGACGGACAGCTCATGGTCGTCCTCGACGTCGACCGCGTCCTCGAGCTCGCGCCCGAGATGATGGCGGCCTGATACGGCGGCATTGCCGCCGAGGGACTTGCGATTGGAAGTGCCCCCGCAAAGGGGGGAAGGAAGCAGAGGTTCACATGCGAACTTGTCTCGTCGTTGATGATTCCAGCGTCATCCGAAAGGTTGCGCGCCGGATCCTGGAGGGGCTCGACTTCCAAATCCTCGAAGCCGAGGACGGTGAGAAGGCGCTGGAGGCCTGCAAGCGCGGCCTGCCGGACGCGGTGCTGCTCGACTGGAACATGCCGGTCATGGATGGCTACGAGTTCCTCGGCCATCTCAGGCGCATGCCCGGCGGCGACCAGCCCAAGGTGGTGTTCTGCACCACCGAGAACGACGTCGCGCATATCGCGCGCGCTCTGCACGCCGGCGCCAACGAATACATCATGAAGCCGTTCGACAAGGACATCGTGACGGCGAAATTTCAGGAAGTCGGCCTGATCTGAGCGATCTCCCGGAGGCTGAACGGATCCTTCGGCGCTTGTTTTCAACTGAACCGTTTCAGTCTGAGTTGGTGTGTAATGAGTGTTGCGTTCGCAGGTAATTCGACCACGGGCACGTCGCGCGAAACCGGGCCGCTGCGGGTGATGATCGTCGACGACTCGGTCGTCATCCGCGGTCTGATCTCGCGCTGGATTGGTGCCGAGCACGACATGGAGGTCGCGGCCTCGCTGCGCACCGGGCTCGAGGCGGTCAACCAGCTCGACCGCATCAATCCCGATGTTGCCGTGCTCGACATCGAAATGCCCGAGCTCGATGGCCTCTCGGCGCTGCCGCAACTGCTCGCCAAGAAGCGCGATCTCGTCATCATCATGGCTTCCACCCTGACCCGCCGCAACGCGGAGATCAGCTTCAAGGCGTTGTCGCTCGGCGCAGCCGACTACATTCCCAAGCCGGAATCGACGCGTGAGGCGTCGGCCGCGGACATTTTCCATCACGACCTGATCCAGAAGATCCGCCATCTCGGCGCGCGGCTGCGTCGCAAGTCTGCGGTTGCGAGTCCGCCGCTGGCGCCGGCGAGCCCGGCTCCCGTCGCGCGCAGTCCTGTCGCGCGGCCTGCCGCGCCTGCGCCCGCTCCGGCCCCCTCGTCAGGCTCGGTGTCAACGCGTCCGTTCTCGACCCAGGCGCCCAAGGTGCTGTTGATCGGCTCCTCGACCGGCGGTCCTCAGGCGCTGATGTCGCTCGTCACCGAGCTCAGCGCCGTGATCGATCGCTTCCCGGTGCTGATCACCCAGCACATGCCGCCGACCTTCACCACCATCCTGGCCGAGCATCTGGCGCGCTCGAGCCGCCGGCCGGCGGCCGAGGCGGTCGACGGCGAGCCGGTCAAGCCGGGACGGATCTACCTCGCACCGGGCGGCAAGCACATGCGCGTCACGCGCAGCGGCGCCGATCCTGTGATCGCGCTCGACGACGGCCCCGCCGTCAATTTCTGCAAGCCTGCGGTCGATCCGCTCTTCACCTCCGCCATCGACGTCTGGCACGGCAACATCCTCTCGGTGATCCTGACCGGCATGGGCTCGGACGGCATGCGCGGCGGCAAGGACATCGTCGCGGCCGGCGGCAGCGTGATTGCGCAGGACGAAGCCTCCAGCGTGGTCTGGGGCATGCCCGGCGCGGCGGCCAATGCCGGCATCTGCGCGGCGATCCTGCCGCTCAACCAGATCGGCGCCAAGGTCAACCGCCTGTTCGCTGGAGACCGCTCGTGACGCCCGCAGATTACGACTATCTGCGCAAGTTCCTGAAAGAGCGCTCCGGTCTCGATCTCTCCGCCGACAAGCAATATCTGGTCGAGAGCCGGCTGCTGCCGCTCGCCCGCAAGGCAAGTGTTCCCGGCATCCCCGACCTCGTCCTGAAGATCAGGAACGGCGACGGCCGGCTTGCGACCGACGTGGTCGAAGCGATGACCACCAACGAGACGTTCTTCTACCGCGACAAGATTCCGTTCGATCACCTGCGCGACACCATCCTGCCGGGCCTGATCCAGGCGCGCGCGGCGCGCAAGTCGCTTCGCATCTGGTCGGCGGCCGCCTCGACCGGGCAGGAGCCCTATTCGATCGCGATGTGCGTGAAGGAGATGGGCGCGGCGCTCGCGGGGTGGCGCATCGAGATCGTCGCCACCGATCTGTCGCAGGAGGTGCTGGAGAAATCCAAGGCGGGCCTCTACAGCCAGTTCGAGGTGCAGCGCGGCCTGCCGATCCAGCATCTGGTGAAATACTTCACGCAAACCGGCGAGCTCTGGCAGCTCAACGCCGACATTCGCGCCATGGTGCAGTTCCGCCAGCTCAATCTGCTGCAGGACTTCTCCCATCTCGGCACGTTCGACGTGATCTTCTGCCGCAACGTGCTGATCTATTTCGACCAGGACACCAAGGCGGTGATTTTCGAGCGCACGGCGAAGGCCATGGAAGCCGACGGCACGCTGCTGCTCGGGGCGGCCGAATCCGTCGTCGGCATCACGGACGCGTTCCGCCCCATCACCGATCGCCGCGGCCTCTATCAGCTCAACCCCGCGCGCTCCGGCCGTCCGATGGGCGAATTGATGCCGCAGCCGCTGAAGATCGCCGCGGCGAGGTGAGTTCTCTTTGTCATTCCGGGGCCGCGCATTAGCGCGGAGCCCGGAATCCATAACCACAGGCCATCGAAATAGGCAGGCGGTTAGACCAGGGCCATTTCATCCGACTGTGGTTATGGATTCCGGGCTCGCGACTTTGTCGCGCCCCGGAATGACAAAATCACAAAATCGCATGCGGCAAGAACCGCGAGCGGTTGCCCGTGATCGGGCTCTCGTCCTCGCGGATCGATATCCCGCAGGGCTCGTGGTTCACCAGCCAGCTTCCGATCACCGGATAGCAGCCCGAAAAGTTCGGCAGCGGTGCCAGCGCCTGACGTACGAAACCTTCGGCGCCGTACGGCCCCGTCTGCTCGTCGAGCGGCATGCCGCCGGAGACCAGCGTGACATTGGCGCCTTCGCGCGACAGCAGCGGCTTGCGCACATAGGACGTGCCGAGCTCGGCGGCGCGCGGATCGTCCTCGAAGAAGGCCGGCAGCAGATTGGGATGGTTCGGAAACATCTCCCAGAGCAGCGGCAAGATGCCCTTGTTGGAGAGCACCGCCTTCCACGGCGGCTCGATCCAGCGCGTTGGCGCATCCTTCAGCTTTGCGCCGAAGGCGTCCTGGAACATCCATTCCCAGGGATAGAGCTTGAAGGCGAGCGCGATGTCGTTCTCGCCGAGATCGACGAAGCCGCCGGCCTCGTCGCGCCAGCCGACCTGCTCGATGTCGAGCAGCGTCGTCGAGAGTCCGGCCTGGCGCGCGGTGTCTTCGAGATAAGCGAGCGTGCCGGCGTCCTCTTCGTTGCCGGTGATCCCTGTGAGATGGACGTGACGGCTCCCAGCGATCTCCTTCCATGCCGCGATCAGCCGCTCGTGGATGGAGTTGAATTGGTCGGCACGCGAGGGGATGACGCGGCGTTCGATCGCCTGTTCGAGCCAGGTCCATTGGAACACCGCGGCCTCGAAGATCGAGGTCGGCGTGTCCGCGTTGTATTCGAGCAGCTTTGCCGGCGACTTGCCGTCGAACCTCAGATCGAGCCGGCCGTAGAGGCTGCGGTCGTCGCGCTTCCAGCTCTCGACGATCAGGCCCCAGAACGCTTCCGGAATCTTCAGCCGTCGCAAGGAACGCTCGTCGCCGATGACGCGGCCGGCGAGTTCCAGGCACATCGCGTCGATCTCGCCGGTCGGCGCCTCGATGCCTCGCTCGATCTCCTCCAGCGTAAAGCCATAATAGGCGCGCTCGTCCCAATAGCGCTCGCCGTCGATGGTGTGGAAGACGAAGCCGCATCGTGCGGCGGTCTCCCGCCAGTCGTCGCGCTCGAGGCAGGTGATGCGCTGCATGGATCAGCCGCCGCCCGAGAAGCCGTGGCCGAACGAGCCGAAGCCGCCGCGGCTCACGCTGCTATGGCTGACATTGGACGACGTTCCCGACGAGGAATGGCTGGAGGAATCGCCGCTGAACAAGCTCGATCGCGACGACCAGCGCGAACTGCTGCCGCCCGACGAACTGCTGCTGCTCGTGCAGGTCGTGGTCGTCTGCCCCGGCACGGCGCCGGGCGTGGGCTCGCAGTTCTGCCGCGGCATCAAGGTATAGGCCGTGGTGCCGACGGCGATCGTGCCCATCACCAGCAGCGCGACGTGGCCGGAGCGCTTCACCGGCGGTCGCGGCGGCTCGGCGACTGGCCGGCGCTTGCCGAACTCCTTCTTGGCGGGTTTGTCGGCCATGTCAGTAGATCATGCTGGCGGCGTTCAGCAGGCCCGCGGCGAGCGAGGACAGGCCGAGCCAGATCGCCGGGGCAAGCTCGCCGTCATCGATGCGCCTCGACAAGTCCGGCACCGGAACCTTGACGAGATAGAACACGATGACCTGCACGATCAGCGCGATCGTCGCCCAGATCAGGCAGTCCAGCACGTTGGCCGAATGCGCGATGGCGCTGACCAGCGGCGCCACGAAGCCGAGCAGGCTGAGCCCAAGCGCGATCGCCGCGGCCGGCTGGTTGTCGCGAATGAGCTGGAATTCGTTATGCGCCGTGATGCGGGTGTAGACGAACAGATAGGCCACGATCACGATCAGCCCGGTGCAGAAATAGACCAGGAAGGCGGGCAGGCCGGCGAGTGATTGCAGGATCATCGTTCCCCCATCGTGCAGCGACCATTCGTCGGCAGGGGAAGGCTAGGGGTTCAAACGTTAAGCTTCCAATGAAGCGTCCCCCCAAAAACGAAAACCCCGCCATTTGCGGCGGGGTCCAGGCTGGGAGGAGCGAGCCTGACTGGGCTCGCGACGTAACCCAGGGATCAGGCGGGGATGCGCTCGTCGGCCTCGTGCGGCTCGCGCAGCACGTAGCCGCGGCCCCAGACGGTCTCGATGAAGTTGCGGCCCTCGGAGGCGTTGGCGAGCTTCTTGCGGAGCTTGCAAATGAAGACGTCGATGATCTTCAGTTCGGGCTCGTCCATGCCGCCATAGAGGTGGTTGAGGAACATTTCCTTGGTGAGGGTCGTGCCTTTGCGGAGCGAGAGCAGCTCCAGCATCTGATATTCCTTGCCGGTCAGATGCACGCGCTGACCTCCGACTTCCACCGTCTTGGTGTCGAGGTTGACGACGAGGTCGCCGGTCTGGATGACCGACTGGGCATGGCCCTTGGAGCGGCGCACGATGGCGTGGATGCGGGCCACCAGCTCGTCCTTGTGGAAGGGCTTGGTCATGTAGTCGTCGGCGCCGACGCCGAGACCCTTGACCTTGTCCTCGATGCCGGCGAGGCCGGAGAGGATCAGAATCGGTGTCTTGATCTTGGAGACCCGGAGCTGCTTGAGCACATCGTAGCCGGACATGTCGGGCAGGTTGAGGTCGAGGAGAATAATGTCGTAATCGTATAGTTTACCGAGATCGACGCCTTCTTCCCCCAAATCGGTCGTGTAGACGTTGAAGCTCTCCGACTTCAGCATCAGCTCGATCGACTGCGCGACGGCGCTGTCATCTTCAATCAGCAAAACGCGCATGCCAGTTCCCCATAGTCGCCGCTCCTGGGCGTCAGGTCGGCCGCATTCGCGGCACTCAACAAAACGCCTTTGAACAACTGATTCGGATCCTGACAACAGATGGTTAACAAAGTCTGATTCTGGAACGCAAGTCCCCCCGGTGCAATTTTTGTCGAATCGCCCTAAGGTCTTGCGTACGAAGCAGCTTTCGTTACCCGATTCCGTTCAAGCTCCACTTTAAGAGACGGGCCTAACCGACTCCCGCGACTCAGCCTTCTTCTGAAGGGGAGGCACGCTCAGTCTCAAAGACAGTGACGCAATGATTAATGATGCGGGTAAACACGAAGTTAAGCGCCGTTCAGAAATATGGCGAAACTTAAGGTTTTCACCGTGATGTCCCGGGATCACCGAAGGCGACCATCTCATGAGGACCCTCATATGAAGGTGCGCTGCTGATGAAGGCCCCCCGATGAAGGCGCTGGCCGAACAGATCGGCGACATCGACGGCATCAACATCTATGGCCGCGTGGTCGGCGTTCGCGGTCTGATGGTCGAGGTGGCCGGCCCTATCCACGCGATGTCGGTCGGCGCGCGGCTGGTGATCGAGACCGGCGCCAACCGCACCATTCCGTGCGAGGTGATCGGCTTCTCCGGCAACAATGCCGTGGTGATGCCGTTCGCCGGCCTCGAGGGCGTGCGCCGCGGCTGCAAGGCGGTCATCGCCAATGCCGCCAACCAGGTGAGGCCATCCGCGGCCTGGCTGGGACGCGTCGTCAATGCGCTGGGCGAGCCGATCGACGGCAAGGGGCCGCTGCCGCAGGGCTCTTCGCCGATGCCGTTCCGCAATACGCCGCCGCCCGCCCATTCGCGCAAGCGCGTCGGCAGCCCGCTCGACCTCGGCGTGCGCGCCATGAACACCTTCCTCACCTGCTGCCGCGGTCAGCGCATGGGCATCTTCGCAGGCTCCGGCGTCGGCAAGTCGGTGCTGCTGTCGATGCTGGCGCGCAACGTCGATGCCGATGTCAGTGTCATCGGGCTGATCGGCGAACGCGGCCGCGAGGTGCAGGAATTCCTGCAGGACGATCTCGGCGAGGAGGGCCTTGCGCGCTCAGTCGTGGTGGTCGCGACCTCCGACGAGCCGGCCCTGATGCGCCGCCAGGCGGCCTACCTCACGCTCGCGGTCGCCGAATATTTTCGCGACGAGGACAAGGACGTGCTCTGCCTGATGGACTCGGTGACGCGCTTTGCGATGGCCCAGCGCGAGATCGGCCTGTCTGCCGGGGAGCCGCCGACCGCCAAGGGTTACACGCCGACCGTCTTCACCGAGTTGCCGAAGCTGCTCGAGCGTGCCGGGCCGGGATTGGGCGAGGGCGCCATCACCGCGATCTTCACGGTGCTGGTCGACGGCGACGACCATAACGAGCCGATCGCCGATGCCGTCCGCGGCATCCTCGACGGCCACATCGTGATGCAGCGCTCGATCGCCGAGCGCGGCCGCTATCCCGCGATCAACATTCTCAAATCCGTCTCGCGCACGATGCCGAAATCGGCCGATCCGCAGTTCTGGCCGGTGATCCAGCGGGCGCGCCAGGTGATGGCGACCTATGCCGACATGGAGGAATTGATCCGTCTCGGCGCCTACCGCGCCGGCTCCAGTCCCGAGGTCGACGAGGCCATCCGCCTCAACGAGCCGCTGGAAGCCTTCCTGCGCCAGCGCAAGGACGAAAAGGCATCGCTCGCGGAGGGCTATCGCCAATTGGCGCAAATCCTCGGCAATTTGGAAACGGAACGCTAACTTTGTCCGGTCATCATCCGATCCCACAGAGTAGCAGAGCCGGTCTGGGCCCCCTTCGGGCCCGTGGGGTGACCGGTATCGTCCCACGTGCAGCGGGGGGACTTCTGGGGAGTACGAGTCGATGAAGTCACGAGATACCCTCATCCGCCTGAAGAAGTTTCAGGTCGACGAGAAGCGCCGCCGGGTCACCCAGATCGAGACCATGATCGCCGACTTCCAGCGCATGTCGGTCGATCTCGAACGCGAGATCCAGACCGAGCAGGAGCGCGCCGGGATCAACGATCCCTCGCACTTCGCCTACCCGACCTACGCCAAAGCCGCGATCCAGCGCCGCGAGAACCTGACCCGCTCGGCCGACGAGCTCAAGGGCCAGCTCGAGGAAGCCAAGGCCGCACTGGCCGAGGCCTTCGAGGAGCTGAAAAAGGTCGAGCTGCTCGACGAGCGCGACCAGGCCCGCGAGCGCGCCGAGGAGAACGCCCGCGAGCAGGCCGACCTCGACAGCATCGGCCTGATGCGTGCCCGCATCGGCGCCGTCGCCTGAGCCGCTAGCCCGCCCCTCCAGGAATTGCCAAAACCCGGACCCGCAAGGTCCGGGTTTTCGCATGTGCTGTCCACAGTGTGGCGCCGCGCCCCTTGGTGGTCGGCTTGGCCGCGCGCTATGGTGGTGCGGTGCCGGGGTCTACGCGGAACGCGACGGCCCGCGTGTTGGGGGGCTGAATGCTGACGCCAGCGGAGCTGGTCGGGTTGATTGAGGCGGTGGCGAAGGGCGATCAGGCCGCGTTCGAGCGCCTCTACGCCGCCACGCGCGCGAAACTCTATGGCGTCGTGCTCCGTATCTTGCGCAGGCAGGATCTCACGGAGGAGGTCATTCAGGAGACTTACGTCAAGATCTGGAACAGCGCCGGCCAGTTCAATCCGGCCCTGTCCTCGCCGATCACGTGGATGGCCTCGATCGCGCGCAACCGCGCGATCGACGTCGTCCGCAAGAAGTCGGAAGCCTCCATCGAGGAAGAGCCTCAGGCGATGGAGGTCGCGGCCGAAAGTCCCGATCCACTGGCCCGCCGCGAGATGACCGAGGAGCTGAAGCGGCTCTTGGAATGCATCGGCCGGCTCGAGCCGGACCGTCAGAGGCTCGTGCTGCTCGCCTATTACAACGGCTGGAGCCGCGAGCAATTGGCGGAGAAGTTTTCAGCGCCGGTCAACACGGTGAAGACGTGGCTGCGGCGCAGCATGCTGGATATCCGGGAGTGCCTCGGACTGTGATCGCTTGGATGATGAGGGTGGTTCTGGACTGCAATTGATGGCCTACACGGAGGACCATATCGCGCTCGCCGCGGAGTATGCGCTCGGGACGCTCGGCGCCGACGAGCGCGCGCAGGTCGAGACCATGATGGCGGTGGACCCGGCGTTCGCCGAGATCGTGCAGGCGTGGGCCTATCGGCTCGGCGTGCTCAACCAGATGGTCGGCTCGGTCGAGCCGCGTCCGATCGTGTGGGAGAACATCAGGGCGGAGATCGCGCGCACGATCGCCGCGCAGGAGCCGCCTGCGCCTGCCGAAGCTTCGCCGCCACCACAGCCGCCTGTGCCCGAGACGCCCTCGCTGGCAGCTGCGGAATCTCCGCCCGAGAGCTCGCAGTCGGCTGAGGTGCAGCAGCCCGAAGCCGCCGCGCCTGAGGCGCCGCGTCCCGAGTTTGATGCTGTTCCGGACATCGCGCCGCAATTCATCCCGCAAGTCCATGCGCCGGATGCCAACCTCGTCCGTGCGGCCCAAGCGCCGGTGGTCGACGACAGCAATGTGATTCGTCTCGAGAGCCGGGTGAAGCGCTGGCGCACCATCGCTTCCGCCATTGGCGCGCTCGCGGCCGCGCTGCTCGTAACGCTGTCGCTGCAGATCTTGCTGCCCGACGCGCTGCCGGGCGCTTTGCGTCCCCCGCCGCGCATCCAGACGGTCGAGGTGAAGACGCCGGCCGCGCCGCTCGCCGCCTCCGCGCAATATGTCGCGCTGCTGCAGGGCCAGGGCGGCGGCCCCGCCTTCATCCTCACCATCGACGGCGCGACGCGGAATTTCACGGTGCGAAAGGTCGGCGCGACGCCGGAGCCCGGCAAGAGCTTCGAGCTCTGGCTGATCTCGGACAAGCTGCCGCGCCCGCGCTCGCTCGGCGTGATCGGTGCCGGCGATTTCACCGCGCGTCCACTACTCGCCTCCTACGATGCCGAGGTCGTCAATAGCGCGACCTTCGCCGTCACCATCGAGCAGGCGGGCGGCTCGCCGAACGGCCAGCCGACCTCCGCCCCGGTGTTTTCCGGCAAGCTGATCGAGACCGTGCCGCCGGCCCAACCGCAGGCGCCCGCGCAAAAATAGGTGCCACGGCGACTGTCGCCACGGTCCATCCCGCTGTCGCAGCCCGACAAGTGCTCCCGAATCCGCCCTCGATTTGAACCTCGCCTCGGTCCACGGCGTCAAATTCCCGGAATTTGAACGCGATTGATGCCGGAAAGGGCGAGAAAATCAGATGGATGCAGCGAGAACGCCGGGCATCTTCCTTCACCAATATGCAGGCCTGCCGCACGGTCCGGCCTTCGAGCATTGGCGCGAGCGGGCCGTCGGTCGCTGCGGCCTCGATATCGGGCCGAGCCATGGCGACAGCATCGATTGCCGGCTGCAGATCAGCGTCGTCGACAACATCACGCTCGCCATTCCGGAAGGCGCCTCGGCGCAATATTCCCGCACGCAGAGCCACCTTGCCGACGGCAGCGACGATCTCGTCCTGATCGCGGCCCACGCAGGGCTCGTCCGCGTCGGGCAAAACGGCCACACCGTCGAGCTCACGCCCGCCCAGATGGTGCTCGTCGACATGAGCGTGACCGGGACCGTCGGCCACACCGAGGCAGACCGCTTCACCAGCATTCGCATGCCGCGCCGTGCGCTGCTCGACATCAATCCACGCGCCGAGGACAAGCTCTCGCAGGTGCTCGTCGACGGCGCAGTCGCCGAGACCATCTTCCGCTACCACGCGCTCGCCGCCAATCACGCGCCGCATCTCGATGCGGTCGGCCAGCGCCTGACCGCGCAGCACATGGTCGATCTCGTCGGTCTCCTGCTCGGCACCGATGCCGAGCACGCAAGCCGCGCACGCGGTCGCGGGCAGGCGGCGGCGCGCCTCGATCTCATGCGCGCCGACGTGATGGCCGCACTCGGCCGCAACGATCTCTGCCTCGCCGAAGTTGCGACGCGCTCGGGCTTGAGCCCGCGCCAGGCCCAGCGCCTGTTCGAGCAGGCCGGCACGACCTTCACCGAATTCGTGCTGGAGCAGCGCCTGCTCCACGCGCGCAAGCTGCTCGGCGATCCCCGCGCCAGGATGCGCAAGATCAGCGACATCGCGCATTCCTCCGGCTTCTCCGATCTGTCCTACTTCAACCGCGCCTTCCGCAAGCGCTTCGGCACGACGCCGTCGGAGCTGCGCGAGGCGTAAATCGCGATTTTGTGCAGCGGCGCGGACGCCGCCGCATTTGGTCGCCGCCTGCTGTTGAGCTAGTCTGTTTCTGCGGGCTGACCGCGGGTGTCTGGAAAGCGCAGTAGGCGGAGATGGCGCGTATCGTCGTGCTCGGCGCCGGGTTTGCGGGGTTGTGGGCGGCCATCGGCGCCGCGCGCAAGCGCGAGGAGATCGGTGCGAGCGATCGCGACATCGAGATCCGTCTCGTCGACCGCAATCCCTATCACAATATCCGCGTGCGCAATTACGAGGCCGATCTCGCCGAGGTCGCGCTTCCGCTTCCGCAATTGCTCGATCCGATCGGCGTCAGCCACGGCCTTGGCGAGGTCGAGGTGATCGATCCGGCCCGGCGCGAAATCTCGCTCGTCACCAGCGCCGGCAAGGAGACGCTGCACTATGACCGCCTCGTGCTGGCGCTCGGCAGCGCGGTGATGCGCCCCGATATTCCCGGCCTGGCCGCACACGCCTTCGACGTCGACACCTATGCCGCGGCGCTCCGCCTTGAAGATCATCTGGTTTCGCTCGGACGCAGCGCGCCGTCTCCGGGCCATTCAACGGTGGTCGTGGTCGGCGCCGGCTTCACCGGCATCGAAGTCGCAGCTGAGATGCCGGACCGGTTGGCGCGCGCAGGGATCACCGGCAGCCGCCGCATCATCCTGGTCGATCCCAATCCGAGCGTCGGCGCCAGCATCGGCGCGAACGCGCGCCCGGTGATCGAGACGGCCCTGGCTTCGCTCGACATCGAGACGCGGCTCGGCGTGCGTGTCGCCGCGATCGAGGCCGCGGGCATGCGCCTGAGCTCGGGCGAATTCATTCCGTCGCAGACGGTGATCTGGTGCGCGGGCATGCGGGCAAGCCCTTTGGCGGCGAGCTTTCCGGGCGGGCGCGATTCCCTCGGGCGCCTCCTCGTCGATCCCTTCATGCGTGTGGCCGATGTCGGCGGCGTGTTCGCGGCCGGCGACGTCGCCTCGAGCGTGATCGACGGGCTGCATCCGACATTGATGTCCTGTCAGTTCGCCCGTCCCATGGGCCGCTTCGCCGGCCACAACGTGGTCGCCGATCTCGTCGGCCTGCCCATGCTGCCGCTGCGGATCGACTGGTACGTCACCGTGCTCGACCTCGGCGGCTGGGGCGCGCTCTATACCGAAGGATGGAATCGCGAGGTCCGTGCCACCGGCGCGGCCGCGAAGGCGACCAAACAGACCATCAACCGCAAGCGCATCTATCCGCCGCTCTCGGGACGCAAGGACGAGCTGTTCGCTGCCGCCGCCCCGACCGTGCAGGCGCCGCCGCCGACGTATGGGGGAAGGTAGTTGGCAGGCAGGGCCGTGCCGCTTGCTCCGTCATTGCGAGCGCAGCGAAGCAATCCAGAGTCTTTCCGCGGAGGCAGTCTGGATTGCTTCGCTGCGCTCGCAATGACGAGATACCAGAAATGGGAAAGCGCCCGTGGGGGGCGGGCGCTTTCTGTAGTCGACTTGGGGTTGGGGTCGTCTACATATCCACGTGGCGACTTTGGGGGGCTGGTAAAGAGCCGCGTGAATTCACAAAACTCGTCAGATCTCCTTAGCGAACGAGGGACGCGTTCGAACTGGTGACAACGACCGGCTTGCCGGCCTTGATGACGCGGGCGGTCTGGGTCAGGCCTTCATCCGAACCCGAGCGTGCCGTAATGCCGAGGCCAGCCACCGCGATCCCTGCGACGAGGGCGACGACCACGATTTTCAAATGGGTCGCGCGATCTGCGCTGTAGATCGAGTGGTTCATGGAAGCCTCCTGCCGCCATCTACCCGAAGTAGTCGCCGGCCATTTGAGGCAGGTTCATGCTTCCGGTGCCCATCAACCTAGTATCGGGGGGATTCGTTCCC
The DNA here is from genome assembly GCF_020193935.1 of Bradyrhizobium sp. NBAIM08. Classification (NCBI taxonomy): domain Bacteria; kingdom Pseudomonadati; phylum Pseudomonadota; class Alphaproteobacteria; order Hyphomicrobiales; family Nitrobacteraceae; genus Bradyrhizobium; species Bradyrhizobium sp. NBAIM08. Next base: position 12,830 of record NZ_JADYVR010000011.1, read on the forward strand.
AAGGGGCCATCACAAGGGCGTGATATGACGTGATAGATCGCGATCAAAGGCGGCCCTTGATCGTTCTTTTACATAATTATTTCAAAGATGTAATGAGCCTAGTGCCGGGTTTTTGAGGCCTTGGTCGACAAGGCGCCAGGAACTCAAAAACCATTTGCCTGTGGCTGAAAAACACACGGCTTCTTAAGGCAAATCAGATGCTTCCGACGGTTTTCAGCCTCGCCCTGGGGTGGATTTCGGCCTGCGACAGCACGGTGGTCTGGGCCCGGAACCGTTCCACCAGGGAGCGCACGAAGGGCCGAATGGAAGCGGAGGTGACCAGCACCGGCGCCTCGCCTTCGCGGGCGGCGCGCTCGAAGGCCTCGCGCACGGCAGTCATGAATTCCGAGAGTTTCGAGGGCTGCATGGCAAGGCTCCGCTCCTCGCCCTGGCCGATGATGGATTCGGCAAAAGCCTGCTCCCATTTCGCCGACAGTGCGATCAGCGGCAGATAGCCGGCGTAGGAGGTGTTCTGCGCGCAAATCTGCCGCGCTAGGCGGGCGCGGACGTGCTCGACCATGGTCGCGGGGTTGCGCGAGAAGGCGAGCGAATCCGCAATGCCTTCGAGGATGGTGGAGAGGTCGCGGATCGAGATGCGCTCGGCGAGCAGCAGCTGCAGCACGCGCTGGATGCCGGAGACCGTGACCTGGCCCGGGACGATGTCCTTGACCAGCTCGCTCTGCTCCTTCGGCAGCTCCTTGAGCAGCTTCTGCACCTCGCCGTAGGACAACAGGTCCGACATGTTGGCCTTGAGCAGCTCGGTGAGATGGGTCGAGAGCACGGTCGCGGCGTCGACGACGGTGTAGCCCTTGAGCGAGGCCTCTTCCTTGAGGCTGGCATCGACCCAGGTTGCGGGCAGGCCGAAGGTCGGCTCGGTGGTGTGGATGCCGGGCACCTGCACCTGGCTGCCGCCGGGATCCATGACCATGAACTGGTTCGGCCAGATCTTGCCGGTGCCGGCGTCGACCTCCTTGATCTTGATGATGTAGGTGTTGGCCTCGAGCTGGACGTTGTCGAGGATGCGCACCGCCGGCATCACGAAGCCCATCTCGATCGCGAGCGAGCGGCGCAGCGCCTTGATCTGCTCGGTGAGGCGGTCGGTGCCGTCGGGGCCGTTGACCAGCGGCAGCAGGGCGTAGCCGAGCTCGATCTTGAGGTCGTCGATCTTGAGCGCGGCCGAGATCGGCTCTTCCGTCGCGGCAGCGCCCGGCGCACCCGGCGTTCCCGGAGCGGGCGCGGCGTGAACGGCGGCTTCGGCCTTGGCCGCCACGCGGTTGCGGTTGCGGGCGTTCCAGGCCAGCGCGCCGGCGCCGGCGCCGAGCGCGAGGAAGGGCAGGGTCGGAATGCCCGGCAGCGCCGCCAGCACCAGCATCACCGCCGAGGACATCGCCAGCGCCTGCGGATAGCCGGAGAACTGCTTCATGAGCGCCTTGTCGGCGGCGCCGGAGACGCCGGCCTTGGAGACGAGCAGGCCGGCCGCGGTCGAGACGATCAGCGCCGGTACCTGAGTAACAAGGCCGTCACCGACGGTCAGCAGCGTGTAGGTGCGCCCCGCGTCGGCGAAGGACATGCCCTGCTGCGCGACGCCGATGATGATGCCGCCGACGACGTTGATGAACACGACCAGGAGGCCGGCGATGGCGTCGCCCCGGACGAACTTGGAGGCGCCGTCCATGGCGCCGAAGAAGCCGCTCTCGTCCTCGAGCTCCTTGCGCCGCTCCTTGGCGACCTTCTCGTCGATCAGGCCGGCGCCGAGGTCGGCGTCGATCGCCATCTGCTTGCCGGGCATGGCGTCGAGGTGGAAGCGGGCGGCGACTTCGGCGATGCGGCCCGAGCCCTTGGTGATGACGACGAAATTGACGACGATCAGGATGGCGAAGACGATGATGCCGATGACGAAATTGCCGCCCATCACGAAGTTGCCGAAGGCCTCGATGACGTGACCGGCGGCGGCCGTGCCCTCGTGCCCGTGCGACAGGATCAGCCGGGTCGAGGCCATGTTGAGCGAGAGCCGCAGCATGGTCGAGATCAGGAGGACGGTCGGGAAGGCCGAGAATTCCAGCGGCGCCTGGATGAACAGCGACGTCATCAGGATCAGGATCGAGAGCGTGATCGAGATCGCCAGGAACACGTCCAGCACGATCGCGGGCAGCGGCAGGATCAGCACCACCAGGATGGTGAGAACGCCGAGCGCCAGCGCGATGTCGCCGCGCTTGAGGACGGTGACGATGTCGTTGAGGGAAGGGATCGAGGGCCTTGCGCTGCCTACGCCCTGTCCTGCGGTGACGTCGACCATGGTAGCTGCCTCCCCGCGCGACTGCCGTCCGCGCGCCCCAAACGTCTGCGCGGCAGCCGACGGGCCGCCGTTCCGAAAGTGAGGCACCGCACTGGCGTCCACGGGAGCTCCCGTTCTAAACGCGGCCGACGACACTCGACTTCACCCGGCAATTCTTGCCGGGTGTATGGTTAGCAAAGGGTTAACGGAGGGGTGGGAGGAGCTCAGACCGGGATGTTTCGGGGGCGGGTTGTCATTCCGGGGCGATGCGGAGCATCGAGCCCGGAATCCATCGGGCCGCAGGTATGGTGGTGAAATGGATTCCGGGCTCGCGCCAAGAGGGCGCCCCGGAATGACGGGCAGGCGAGGCTGCCCTACTTCGCCTTCTGCATCTTGGTCACCGTGTAGCCCGACGACCCTTCCTCGGCCTCGAAGGTGATCTTGTCGCCGACCTTCACCTGCTTGAGCATGGCGGGATCCTTGACCCGATAGACCATGGTCATGGGGTCCTCCATGCCGAGGCTCTTCGCCGGTCCGTGCTTGAGCGTGATCTTGCCGGCGCCTTCGTCGATCTTCTTCACCTCGCCGCTGATCGCCGCGCCTTCGGCGGCGAGGGTTGCAGTCGCAAGGCCGACGGTCAGCGCCAGCGCCGAAGCGATACGGATAATGCGGTTCATGTGGATCTCCTTTCGCGTTACTTCACGGTGACCTGGCCGACCATGCCGTACTCGCGATGGTCGGGAATGAGGCACGAATATTCGAAGGTGCCGCGTTTGCTGAACTTCCAGAGGATCTCGGTCGTCTTCTTTGGGGCAAGCCGCGCCGCATTCGGCTCGTCGTGCTCCATGTGCGGATGCTTCTTCATCTGATCCGCATGCGCGAGGTTCTCCTTGGTCGTGGCCAGCAGGAATTCGTGGTCCTCCTTGCCGACATTGCGCAGCACGAAGCGGATCTGCTCGCCGCGCTTGACCTCGATTTTCGCGGGCGTGTAGTCCATCTCGTTCATCAGGATTTCGATAGTGCGCGCGGGCTTCCTGGGATCGCCGGGCTCGCCGGCCGAATAGTTTCCGTGCCCGTGCTTGTCGTGAGCGAAGGCCGGCGCGGCCGAAAGTGCAGCCAGCGCGAGGGCGAGCTTGAGCGTGATCTTCATCGTAGTCTCCGGTTGGTGGTTCATCGAAACGCTCACATCTTGTGCTTCATCGGCGGACTGCCGGATTTCTGCCGCGCCGGCTCGGGGGCGGGTGCGGCGACTTCGTAGGCGACGGTGCCTGGCGGGAATTTGTACGGACCGGGATCGCGGTAATCGTCGCGTGCGAGGTCTTCGCGGATCTTCATCACGGTGAACATGCCGCCCATTTCGATCGGCCCGAACTGGCCGGTGCCCGTCATCATCGGCAGCGTGTTGTCGGGCGCGGGCATCTCCATGTTGCCCATCGCCATGCCGGTCGAGCCCATGGCCATGCCGTCCGGCGCCAGCTTGCCGACGGCCTTGGCGAGATCCTTGCGCGACACGCCGATCAGGTTGCGCACGTCGTGTCCCATCGAATTCATGGTGTGGTGCGACTTGTGGCAATGGAACGCCCAGTCGCCGGGATTGTCGGCGAGCACGTCAAACACCCTGATGGCGCCGACCGGAACGTCGGTGGTCGTCTCCGGGATCTGCGCGCTTTCCTGAATCCAGCCGCCATCGGTGCAGGTCACCGCGAAGCTGTGGCCATGCAAATGAATCGGATGGTTGGTCATGCTGAGATTGCCGATGCGCACGCGCACCTTGTCGCCGAGCCTGACCGGCAGCGGATCGATTCCGGGAAAGACCCGCGCGTTCCAGGTCCACATGTTGAAGTCCGTCATCTCGTTGACGTGCGGCAGATAGGTGCCGGGGTCGACGCGATAGGTGCTCATCACGAACACGAAGTCGCGGTCGACGGCGCGGAAACTCGGGTCGCGCGGGTGCACGATGAACATGCCCATCATGCCCATCGCCATCTGCACCATCTCGTCGGAATGCGGGTGGTACATGAAGGTTCCGCTCTTCTTCATCTCGAATTCGTAGACGAAGGTCTTGCCCGGTTCGATGTGCGGCTGGTTCAATCCGCCGACGCCGTCCATGCCGCTCGGGATGATCATGCCGTGCCAGTGCACCGTGGTGTATTCGGGTAAGCGGTTGGTGACGAAGATGCGCACCTTGTCGCCCTCGACGGCCTCGATGGTCGGGCCCGGCGATTGCCCGTTGTAGCCCCACAAATTCACCTTCATTCCTTCCGCGAACTCGCGCACCACCGGCTCGGCGACGAGATGGAATTCCTTCCAGTCGCCGTTCATGCGGAACGGCAGCGACCAGCCGTTCAGCGTGACCACGGGTCGATAATCCGGGCCGCTGCTCGGATGCAGCGGCGGCTGCATCACCACCTTGTCCATGGTGGGTGCTTCCGGAATCGACGCGGCCTGGACGCGGCCTTGAATAGCGGATGCGCCGACAAGCGCGGCGGTGCCTAAAAATCCTCGGCGGGAAAACATCTTGGCCTCCGTCTCAGTGGCCGCCGCCTTCGGCAGGAGCTGCCGCGGCAACGGTGGTTGGATTGTCGCCAACGGCGGCGGGCAGACCGCCGCCGTTGACAGCGGTCTGCAGATCGGCCTGGGCGAGGAAGAATCTCTGCCTGGCGTCGATCGCGCCGCGCAGCGCCGCGAGGCGCTGCCGCGCTTCGGTGAGCAGCGCGAAGATGTCGACCTGCATGCTGGAGAAGCGCAGCTGCATCTCCTCGGTGATGATCTTGCGCAACGGGATGATCTCGCGCTGGTAATGGCCGGCGATGTCGTAGGTGGAGCGGTAGACGCGATAGGCGTCGCGCGCCTCGGACCGCACATTGACGGCCCGCTCGGTCAGGCGGTTGAAGGCGAGGTTGTAGGTCTCGGCGGCTTGGCGCACGCGCACCTCGCCGCCGTCGAAAATCGGAATCTGGAACTGCAGGTCGAAGCCGCGCTCGCGGAACGGCGGCCCTTCCGGATCCTGGGTGCGACGGGAGATGCCGGCGAGATCGAGCAGCGTCACGAAGCGCGTCGCCTCGGTGAGGTTCAGCGCCTTCGCCAGCGCGGCCAGCTCCAGCCGCGCGATCTGCAGGTCGATCCGATGCGCCACCGCGTCGGCTTCGATCGTGGGGAGCGCCAGCGGCCGGCGCGGCAGCGGCGGCAGTTGATCGGGCAGGCGGAAGTCGAGACCGTCGTCCCAGAGCCCCATCAGGCGCGCCAGCCTTTCGCGCGCGCTTCCCGCCATCTGCCGCGCGGTGGCGAGGTCTGCGGTGGTCTCGGCATAGAACACCTGCTCGCGCGCTTGGTCGAGCTTGTTGAGCGAGCCGGTCTCGCCGAGCTTGAGCGCGAGCTGTGCGGTCGATTCCGCCGTCGCCTTTGCGTCGGTCAGCAGCCCCACCATCTCGTTGGCGGCAACCGCACGGACATAGGCGCGGCGAACGTCCGAGGCGAGCCGCAGCGTCGCCAGCGCGGCGCGCAGCTGCGCACCGCGGAAGCGTTCGCGGGCGATCTCGGAACGGAACGGCAGGGTGGCGAGCGCGAGGATATCGCCGACCACCTGACGCTCGATCTCGCTGGCGCCATTGCCCGTGATGCGAGAGACCGCGAACACCGGATTGGCCGGCAGGCTCTGCTCGACCAGCTCGGTCTCCGCCAGCGCCAGCTCGTTGTAGGCGGCCTGCAGTCCCTTGTTGTTGAGCAGCGCGATCTGCACGGCGGCGTCGACGCTGAGCGTGCGCGAGAGCAGCTGGCGGACACGGGCGTCGACCGCGGCGGCGCCTTCGGCCGAGCGCACGAAGGCGACGTCCTTGTTGATGGTCCGGCTCGTCAGATCCGAGACGTCGGTCATGCCGCCGTCGGGCGAGAACGCGGCGCAGCCGGACATGCTGAGCGCGGCGATGACGAGCAGGCCTCGCGCAAGGTGGGGTGTCATGGCGCGCTCCTACCGCTCTTGCTTCGGCTGCGGCGTCACCGCCTCGTTGCGGCCACGCCATGGTGCCGGCGTCGCAGGCCGCAGGCTGGTATAGGGCGCGATGGTCGAGCGATAGCCGATTGGGGCCACCTTCGCCGCGGGATCGGCGGGATCCGCGCTGGCCATGTGCGTTGTTGCCGGCATGCAGCCGGACAGGGCACCCAAGGCCAGCAGCAGCCAAATGAAACGTGAGTGTCGATCACCCACCGCAGATGCGGCAGATTTCGCCCCGGAAAGCGCAACCATGTCTTAATTCCTGATCTGGAGACCACAGGTTCGCGCGCGCAAAGCGCGCATCGAAACCGACGCCGTCATGTCAGATCAGGCGATGGGGGGACGGTAGTGCTGGGGCGGCGCCGCGCTGTGCAGGCTGGGCACGATCTCGGGCGCACAGGTCGACATCGGCCGGAGCGGCGTGGCGAGGCTGGGCAGATCGGCCGGCAGCGCGCTGACGCACATCATCGCACAGCAGGGGCCCACAGTTCGCTTGCCGTCGTGATGATTCGGAGCAGGTGCGTCCTTCGCAGCGGTCTGCGAAGGCGTTCCCGCGTGCTCGTGCGGAACATCGCCAGGGTTCGCAGCCATATCATGGCTCGCAGCCATATGGTGATGCGCCGGAACGAGGTCAGCCAGGGCATCGTCGCCGAGGCAGGGCGCAGCACTGCCCCAGGCGAGGCTTGCGGCCGGCGCGAGCACGCAGAACAGATAGGCGAGGGCGATGATCCGCCCCACCCTGATCCGCATCGATCGCGTCAATCGCATCAACATTCCGCCGATAGGCTCCTCGCGCGGCAATGTTGCACACGCTTGTTGCAAACTAATGGCAAAAGACGCATTCGCCAAGAGCTTATTACCGCAGCGCACCGCGCATGCCCAATATCGCAGCAAGATGGTTGACCATGCGGCGGTCCGCGAACATGGTCCTGCCCGTGCACGCGCCAAATCATCCAGGGCAAACACCTGACGCCTTCACCCCTGACTCCCGTCAGGCCTGGGTGCGGCTCGTCATTGCCCTCGTGATCGGCTCGATCGGCGCCGTCGGCATGTGGGCAGTCGTGGTCGTGATTCCGATCGTGCAGGCCGAGTTCGCTGCCACGCGCGGCGCGGTGTCGCTGGCTTTCACCCTCATGATGTTCGGCTTCGGGCTCGGCGGCGTGATCGCCGGCAAGATCACCGACCGGTTCGGCATCGTTCCGGCGATGGCGATCAGCATCGCCTTTCTCGGCGTCGCCAATGTGCTCGCGGGCCTGTCCGGCCAGCTGTGGCAGTTCGTGGCGGCTTATTTCTTCATCGGGCTCGGCACCTCCGCGACCTTCGCGCCGCTGATGGCCGAAGCTTCGCACTGGTTCGAGCGCTATCGCGGTCTTGCCGTGACCATCGTCGCCAGCGGCAATTATGTCGCCGGCGCGATGTGGCCGCCGATCGTGAGCTGGGGCACGCAGGAGATCGGGTGGCGCTACACCCATATCGGCATCGGCATCGTCTGCGCCGGCCTGATGACGGTGCTGGTGCTGATCCTGCGCGCGCAGATGGGGCGCGACACGGTCCACGATCATGCCAACGCGCCGCCGCCGCGGGTCGATCTCAGGCTGTCGACGAATACGCTGACCGTGCTGCTCTCGATCGCCAGCATCTCCTGCTGCGTGGCGATGGCGATGCCGCAGGTGCACATCGTCGCCTATTGCGGCGATCTCGGTTATGGCGTCGCGCGCGGCGCCGAGATGCTGTCCTTGATGATGGGCTGCGGCATCGTCAGCCGGATCGGCTCGGGCTACCTCGCCGACAAGATCGGCGGCATCTACACGCTGCTGGTGGGATCGTTGGCGCAGGGCTTTGCGCTGGTGTTCTATCTGTTTTTCGACAGCCTGACCTCGCTTTATCTGATCTCCGCGATGTTCGGCCTGTTCCAGGGCGGCATCGTGCCGAGCTACGCCATCATCGTGCGCGAGGCGATGCCGGCGAGCGAGGCCGCGACCCGCGTCGGTATCGTGATCTTTGCGTCCGTGTTCGGCATGTCCTTCGGCGGCTGGGTGTCCGGCGTCATCTTCGATGCCACCGGCTCGTACGCGGCGGCATTTGCCAACGGCGTGGCATGGAACGCGCTGAACATCGGCATCGTCGTGCTGCTCTTGATCCGCGCGCGGACGGGCTCGGTCAAGACCGGCCCGGGCTTTGCCACCTAAACGGCCTGTCCCGCCTTCAGCAGCGAGCAGCCGGTGATCTTGTAGCTGCCGTCGCCCTGCTGCTCGAGCGTGTAGAGCGCCTCCCAGGCCTCGCCATTGGCATCGACGATATGAACGCGCTGGGCGATCCAGCCGCCATCGCTCTTGCTCTCGCCAAATTCGAAACTCTTGTGGCGATAGACCGGCGCGTAGCCGTTCTGCACCATGGACATGAAGATGTCGGGTGCGGGAAAGATCTCCTTGATCGCCGGCGCCGCATAGGAATAGGCCGCCGTCGCATCGTCGCGAACGAAGGCCTGCTCCTGGGCGCGGATGACGCTCTGGGCCGCCGCGACATCGCCGGCAAACGCCGAAACGTGATGACAGGCAACAATGAGAGCGACCAGCAAGGCTGCGATGCGCATGACAGGCTCCGCGTTGAGTATCCCGGCGGAGGCGATGCTAGCACATCTGCGGCGCCAGGGCGTGCACTCAGAAATCACGCGCTGGGTTTGAACGCTCCAGATGCCGACTCATCCGGGACAGCGGCGCAACAGCAGGCAGCTGCGACATGTTCTCCTAAGGCAGGAACGGCTCCGCGATGGCCGAGTTAAGCCGGCAAAACCACCTTACCAAGGAGCAAAGTCATGGCCCGTGCAACAGCACATCCGGATCATCACTGCATCTCAAGCGAGGACATTGAGGGAACCGAGGTTTATGGAGCAGATGGGACGAATATCGGCGAGATTGATCACCTCATCATCGACAAGGTGTCAGGCCGCGTGGCTTATGCGGTCATGAGCTTTGGTGGATTTGTGGGCTTGGGTCACAGCCACTACCCGATTCCCTGGGGCGCTCTGAAATATGACACGTCGCTTGACGGTTTCCGAACCAATATCACCGAGCAACAACTGAGGGATGCGCCTGAGTTCAGCGATGACTCCTGGGAAGATCGAGACTGGGAAACGCGAACTCACCGGTATTATGGAACGCCAACCTACTGGGAAGGGCGAGGTGGCCTATAACGCCAGCGGCGCGTCAGGACAGCTGAACTGACGGCGGCACAAACATCAGAGGTCGTGCAAGTCGCCGATCGGCCAGAAGCTGATTCCTGCGTCGCGTTGAAATGGCGCTACCCTGTTTAGTGCCGATGGCGAGATCATACTGCGCCATAGTTGGCGTTTTGATCGACGGGATGTTCGAAAGCACGGGCCGAGAGCTACGGTATCAGCTCTCTCAAAATGTGATCGCGGTGCGCGAGGTGCCGCGCCAGTGTCAGCCGAAATGTTTCGCCGATAGCGCGAGCCAAGCTCGTGTCGTGCCCCGAAAGCTCAAGGTCCGCAATTCGAACCTCCTGCTCGGAAAGGTGTCGGTCGGCCAGTGAAATGTGCTCTTCGGCTTCCGCCAGATGGCGAAGCGCCATGGCGCGATCCATTTGTCGCTCCCATGCATAGATGCAGGCGGGAGCACGATTGGTCTCTCAGCCACCGACGCCTACGGCACGGCCTTGGCCGGTGATGACAGGCAAGTTATCTCAGCAAACTCGGCGCAGCAATCCTTTGAAGTTGCTCTAATCAGAGCGGTTACGGATCTGCGACAGGTCGGTTCGCGCTCCAGCAAGTCCTGCTGCACGGCCATGGCTCGCCATTGCCGGGCGGCTTCGCGCAGGCTATGGGCCACCACGTTGTCGCGCGTTAGATCAGCAAGCTTTTCGCGTCCATCGGCTCGCTCTAGCATCTGGTCTGGCCAGCATTGTCTAATCCGGTTTTCCGATGAGGCCGATATGCCTGCCACGGCCCGGAAGTGCATTCAGGTGTGTTAATGAAGCCTCTACGTTCTTGGAAACGGCTCGCGGCTTGAACGCTGCGCCACCCTGGTCAACTTTGTTTCGTCCTCATTCGGAAACGGCTCTTGAGTCTTACGGCCTAGAAACGTATCCGGCTTTGGACAGCGTTGAAGCACCTCGGTCGCCTCCGCCACGACCTCGCGGGCACGTTGAAGCGCCAGACGATCCTGTCTGAGCGAATTGGTGAGCCGGGGCAAATTGAGAACTGGCGCCATGCCTGAACCTGCCATGTCGCAAGTCGAAGCGATGTATCAAATGATCCTTTGAATCGGATTAGGTGACAACAGTTCCATGTTTAGCGAAGTCCGCTCGGGGTCAGCGGCTCCCATCGGCAAGCTCCAGCCTAGCGCTTTCGCTTCGTCGCAGGCTTTGTCGTCATCGACGAGCGGGCCTTGCTGGGAGGCCGCACGCGCAAGCCGTCGACGAACACGTCGAGCAGACGCAGCGCCGTCGCCTGCCAACCGGGCTGGTCGTGCACGTAGCACATGCCGAAGAAGGCGCGCAGCAGATCCTCCGGGCTGATGTCGGCGCGCATCTCGCCGGCTGCGATGGCGCGGTCCAGCAGCGAGCCGATCGCCTTGGTCAGACGCTCGAAGGAGAAAGCATGCAGCTCCGACCCGCTCTGCACCGCGAGCGCGAGCGCTGCCATCATCCCCTTCTTGGTCGCAACAAACTCGACCCCTGATCGCAGCCAGCGCCGCAGCGCCTCGACCGGATCCTTGGCATTCTTCAATTGCTCGGCCAGCTCGCTGAGCTGCTCGACCTCGCGGCGGTACACCGCCTCGAACAAGGCCTCGCGCGTTGGGAAATGCCGATACAGCGTGCCGATGCCGACCCCGGCGCGCTTGGCCACCGCTTCCAGGCTCGCCTCCGAACCGCCCGCGCTGAACACCAGCTTTGCCGCTTCGAGCACGCGCTCGCGATTGCGCACGGCATCGGCGCGGGGTTTGCGGGTCTGGTCGGTGTGGTCGTCCATGGCGCGCAATGTAGATCACGAATTGGTTAGATTGAACCCTCGCCGGACCCGCGCAGGGCTGCATCGCGTTGGTGACGCACGCGCTTTTGACGAATTCCAGATTTTTCCGCGCCGCCCTTGTTAAGCGGAGGCTGCCTCCGTATCTTCCGATCAAGCGTCGGACGCATCGTGTTCGGACGGCGCTATTCGACAGCGGCCACGGCGGTGGCGCGCTGCGCGATGACTCATGTCCAAATCTGATCGGAGCCTTGTATGAACCACTCCATCAGCCTCACCGTGAACGGTGCGCGGCGCGATTTCGTCCTCGACGATCCGCGCGTCACGCTGCTCGATCTCCTGCGTGAGCGCCTTCATCTGACCGGAACCAAGAAGGGGTGCGACCGCGGCCAATGCGGCGCCTGCACCATCCTGGTCGACGGCAAGCGTATCAATTCCTGCCTCGCGCTCGCCATCAGCCATGACGGGGCCGACATCCTCACCATCGAAGGCCTCGCGCGCGGCGACCAGCTCCATCCCGTGCAGGCCGCCTTCATCGCACATGACGGCTTTCAATGCGGCTTCTGCACGCCGGGCCAGATCATGAGCGCGATCGGCATGATCAGAGAAGGCCAGGCCGGCAACGATCCCGAGCGCGTCCGCGAATGCATGAGCGGCAATCTGTGCCGCTGCGGCGCTTACGTCGGCATCGTCGATGCCGTGCTGGACGCGCAAGGACAGATGGACGAGACCAATCAGAGGCGTTCCGCATGAAACCGTTCGATTATGTCAGGCCGGCCACCGTCACTGAAGCGGTTGCGGCGGCGGCCCAGCCCGGCGCGGTGTTTCTTGCAGCCGGCACCAACCTGCTCGACCTGATGAAGGGTGGCATCAGCCGTCCGGACCGGCTGGTCGACGTCACGCGTCTCGATGGGCTCGATCAGATCGAGACTCTCGCGGACGGGTCTTTGCGCATCGGCGCGCTGGTGAGCAATGCCGACCTCGCGCATGATGCGGAGTTCGCGCGGTCCTATCCCGCAGTGGCCGAAGCGCTGCTCTCGGGAGCGTCGGCTCAATTGCGCAATGCCGCCACCGTCGGCGGCAATTTGTTGCAACGGACGCGTTGCGCGTATTTCTACGACACTGCCAGCCGCTGCAACAAGCGGGCGCCGGGCTCCGGCTGCGACGCGCGCGACGGCGACAACCGCAGCCATGCCGTGCTCGGCTGGAGCGAGAGCTGCATCGCCACACACCCCTCGGATTTCTGCGTGCCGCTGGTCGCGCTCGATGCCATCGTCGAGATCGAGGGCAGGGGCGGCCGGCGCGAGGTCGCGCTCGACGAGCTGCACCGCCTGCCCGGCGATGCGCCCGAGCGCGAGTCGGTGCTCGAGCCCGGCGATCTCATCGTCGCGGTGCGCCTGCCGCCTGCCGCACGCGGCTTTGCCGCGCATGCGCGTTACCTCAAGGTGCGCGAGCGCACCTCCTATGCCTTTGCTGTCGTCTCGGCCGCGGCTGCGCTGCGGATCGAGAACGGCAGAATCGCACAGGCGCGGCTCGCGCTCGGCGGCGTCGCCGCAAAGCCCTGGCGCGCCCGTGCAGCGGAAGACGTCCTCAAGGGCGTCGCGCCGACCGCCGACGCGTTCCAGGAGGCAGCCCTGCGTGCGCTCGAGGGCGCGAAGCCATCGGGCGACAACGCCTTCAAGATCGAGCTCGCGCGCCGCATCGTCGTGCGCGCGCTGACCTTGGCCGCCGCCGGGACGCCTGCGCGTATCCCCGCGCTGCCGGCCTCTCCCTTCGCCTCGACCTCCGGAGCCGTCCATGTCTGAGCTCAATTTGACCAGTGCGCCCGCACATCTCAGGCACGGCTCGAATATCGGCCAGCCGCTGACCCGCCGCGACGGCATCCTCAAGGTGACGGGGCAGGCGAGCTATGCTGCGGACAATCATCCGCCCGGCATGCTGTTTGCCGTGATGGCCGTCTCGAGCATTGCGCGGGGCCGTGTGGTCTCGCTCGATGTCGCTGCCGCAAAACGCCATCCCGGCGTCGTCGACGTCATGACGCCCGATCACAAGCCAGCGCTCGCGATCGACCCCGACCTCAAGACCAATCCGTTCGTATTCCGGATGGAGGTGTTGCAGAGCAATGAGGTCCGCTACGCCAATCAGGCGATTGCGGTCGTGATCGCTGAAACGCTGGAGGCCGCGACGGAAGGCGCCGCGCTGCTGGCCCCACGTTACGAGGTGCAGCCTGCGCTGGTCGGCCTCGATGCCGGCGAGAGCTTCGTGCCGCCGGTCGTCGGCGTCGGTAATCCCACGGAAAGCCATCGCGGCGATGTCGAGGCGGGCCTCGCCGCGGCCGACAAGCAGATCGACGCGATCTACGAGACGCCGCCGCAATATCACAATGCCATGGAGCCGCACGCGATCGTGGCGCGCTGGGAGGGTGACAAGCTCTTCTTGGACACGCCGAGCCAGGCCATGGTGATGGCTCGCGGCCGCGTCGCCGAGCTGTTTGGCCTCGCGCCGGAGAAGATTCACATCCGCAGCCCGTTCCTCGGCGGCGGCTTCGGCTCGAAGGGCTTCCTGACCGGGCCGCAGATCCTCGGCGTGATGGCGGCGAAGCTGGTCGGCAGGCCAGTCAAGCTGGTGCTCCGCCGCGAGCAGATGTATGGCCCGGTCGGCCACCGGGCGCCGACGCGCCAACGCCTGCGCCTCGGCGCCGATGGCGAGGGCCGCCTGACTGCGCTCGATCATCATGCGCGAACCGTGTCGAGCACCTTCGACGATTTCTACGAGCCTGCCGCCGATGCCTCGCACACGCTCTACGCGGCGCCCGCGATCCGCACTTCGCACGATGCCGTGCGCGTCAACACCGGCACGCCGCTGTTCATGCGCGCGCCGGGCGAGGCGACCGGCTCGATCGCGCTCGAGAGCGCGATCGACGAGATGGCCTGGGCCTGCGGCATGGATCCGCTCGCTTTCCGCCTGAAGAACTACGCCGAGGTCGAGCCGATGACGGGGCGGCCGTTCTCCTCCAAGGCGCTGCGCGCCTGCTACGAGCAGGGCGCCTCGCGCTTCGGCTGGGCCAAGCGTCCGCTGCAGCCGCGGCAGATGCGCGACGATGCCGGCCTTCTGGTCGGCTGGGGCATGGGTACGGCGACCTTCCCGGCGCTGATGTTCCAGGCCGAGGCGCGCGCGGCGATCCGCCGCGACGGCTCCGGCGTGATGGAGATCGGCGCGCATGACATGGGGCAGGGCGCCTGGACGGCGCTGGCGCAGATCGCGGCCGATTCCGTCGGTCTCGACATCGACCGCCTCGACTTCAGGTCCGGCACGTCCGACCTGCCCGATGCCGGCATCGCCGGCGGCTCGGCGCACACGGCAACCGCAGGCGCTGCGATCCACAGCGCCGGTGCCGCCGTGATCGGAAAGCTCGCCGATCTCGCCACAAGCGACGAGCGCTCGCCGCTGTTCGGCGCCGGCAATGCCGGCGTGATCGCGCGCGACGGCAGGCTGATCCGCCGCGACGATGAGAGCCGCAGCGAGAGCTATGCCGGGATTCTGGCGCGCGCGGGCGTTGCCGAAGTGGAGGCGCGCGGCACCGGCGCGCCGAACCCTGCGGCGATGGAGCAATATGCGATGCACGCCCACGGCGCGGTGTTCGCCGAGGTGAAGGTCGATCCCGAGCTCGGCCAGGTCCGCGTCAGTCGCATGATCGGCGCCTTCGCCGCCGGCCGCATCATCAATCCGCGCATGGTGCAGAGCCAGCTGTTCGGCGGCATGATCTGGGGCATGTCCTTCGCGCTGCACGAGGCGGCGATCACAGACCGCCGCAGCGGGCGGATCATGAATGCCAATCTCGGCGAGTACCACATCCCCGTGAACGCCGACGTGCCGCCGCTCGACGTCATCACCGTCGAGGAGCACGATCCGCACGTGAATGCGCTCGGCATCAAGGGTGTCGGCGAGATCGGCATCACCGGCAGCGCCGGCGCGGTCGCCAACGCGGTCTGGCACGCCACCGGCGTGCGCGTCCGCAACTTTCCGATCCGGATCGAGGAACTGCTGACGTAGCTCTAGCTCTTCCGAAACAGGCGGCCCCGGAGTGCCTAGGAGTCCGGGCCATAACCTCAGCACCTTTGCGCGAGGCTGCTCGGCTACGGCTCCCAACATATCAAGCTGCGGTTCGCGGAAATTGCGGTGGCTCAATATCCGCTAGATCCTCGCCTCCGTACGATTGCGGAGGGACCGTCAGAACGTCGGCGGCGTGCAGGCCGAGATCACCTCGCACGGTTTGCCGCCGACGCAGCGGAAGCGATGCGGGCGGCGGCTCTCGAAATAATAGGCATCGCCGGGATTGAGGATGCGGCGCTCGTCCTCGACGGTGACCTCGAGCTTGCCCGAAATCACGATGCCGCCTTCCTCGCCGTCATGGACGAGATGCACGCGCCCGGTGTCGCTGCCGGGCTCGTAGCGCTCCTTCAGGATCTGCAGGCTGCGGCCGAACAGATTGTCGCCGACCTGCCGGTATGAGATCGGCTTCTTGCCGACTTCGGTGAGCTCCTCGGCGCGGTAGAAGATCTTGCGCCTGGACTCCGGCTCCAGCGCGAAGAATTCCGCGAGCCCCATCGGGATGCCGTCGAGTATGCGCTTGAGCGCGCCGACCGAAGGGTTCATCTGGTTGGATTCGATCAGCGAGATCGTCGAATTGGTGACGCCGGCGCGCTTGGCCAGCTCGCGCTGCGACAGCTTGTGGCGCGCCCGGATGAATCGCAGCCGTCCACCGATGTCGACGCTCATGTTCTGGTCCTTGCCCTGGGTCCCGTGTTGCAGGTGTTGCGGATCGCGCAAATATGGACCGGCAGCCCCAGTTAAATCAATGGCTTGCAGGTCACCAGAAAAGGACTTGTTGCGCCATCCAAGCCATGGCTCAGCTATGGGGTCAGCACAGGAGCGCGGCCGTGACCCTTCATCAGATTCCGAACACCATCAAGACCGATTCGTACTGGATGCCGTTCACGGCCAATCGGCAGTTCAAGAAGTCGCCGCGCCTGTTCTCCTCGGCCGAGGGCATGTACTACACCAGCGTCGATGGCCGCCAGGTGATCGACGGCTCCGCCGGGCTCTGGTGCGTCAATGCCGGCCACGGCCGCAAGCAGATCGCCGCCGCCGTCGAGCGCCAGCTGATGACGCTGGACTTCGCGCCGTCGTTCCAGATGGGCCATCCGCTGGCATTCGACTTCGCCGAGCGTCTCGCCGAGATCGCCCCAAAGGGCCTCGACCGCGTCTTCTTCACCAATTCCGGCTCCGAGTCGGTCGACACCGCGCTGAAGATCGCGCTGGCCTATCACCGCGCCAACGGCCAGGCCAGCCGCACCCGACTGATTGGTCGCGAGCGCGGCTATCACGGCGTCGGCTTCGGCGGCACCTCGGTCGGCGGCATGGTCGCCAACCGCCGCGCCTTCACCACCCTGCTGCCAGGCGTCGACCACATCCGCCACACCCATGATCTCACCCGCAACGCCTTCGCCAAGGACCTGCCCGAGCACGGCGCCGAGCTCGCCGACGATCTCGAGCGTCTGGTCGCCCTGCACGGCGCGGAAACGATCGCCGCCGTCATCGTCGAGCCGGTGCCGGGCTCGACCGCGGTGTTGCCGCCGCCGAAGGGATATCTGCAGCGCCTGCGCGAGATCTGCGACAAGCACGGCATCCTCCTGATCTTCGACGAGGTCATCACCGGCTTTGGCCGCCTCGGCACGCCGTTCGCCGCCAACTTCTTTGGCGTCACGCCGGACCTGATGACCACGGCCAAGGGCATCACCAACGGCACCGTGCCCTGCGGCGCCGTGTTCGCCAGCCGCAAGGTGCACGACGGCATGATGACCGGCCCGGAGAACCAGATCGAGCTGTTCCACGGCTACACCTATTCGGCGCATCCGGTCGCCTGCGCCGCGGGCATCGCGACCCTTGACATCTACAAGGACGAAGGCCTGCTCACGCGTGGTAGCTCGCTCGCCGAATACTGGCGCGATGCGCTGCATTCGCTCAAAGGTCTGCCGAACGTCGTCGACATCCGCAATTGCGGCCTGATGGGCGCGGTCGAACTCGCGCCGCGTGGCGGCGTGGTCGGCGCGCGCGGCTACGACATGCTGGTCGAATGCTTCAACAACGGCCTCTATCTGCGCACCGGTGGCGATTCCGTCGCGATGTCGCCCCCGCTCATCGTCGAGAAGAGCCACATCGACCAGATGATGTCGATCCTCGGCGACGCCATCAAGAAGGTGGCCTGATAATTGCTCTCGCCGCTAGCGAGTTGTGTCCTTGCAGCGGCGAGCGCCGCGGGAGTTTGACGAAGCGTGAAAGTTCTGATCCTCGGCAGCGGTGTCATCGGTGTCACCTCTGCCTACTACCTCGCGCGTGCCGGCCATGAGGTGACGGTCGTCGACCGCCAGCCGGAGCCGGCACTGGAGACCTCCTTCGCCAATGCCGGCGAGGTGTCGCCCGGCTATTCCTCGCCCTGGGCCGGCCCCGGCGTGCCGGTCAAGGCGATCAAGTGGCTGTTGATGAAGCACGGCCCGCTGGTGATCCGGCCGAAGCTCGATCCGGTCATGTGGGTCTGGCTGCTCAAGATGCTGCGCAACTGCACCAGCGCGCGCTACGCAGTTAACAAGAGCCGGATGATCCCGATCGCGGAATACAGCCGCGATGCCTTGCGTGATCTGCGCCGCGACATCGGCATTCAGTATGACGAGCGCTCGCAGGGCACGCTGCAGCTGTTTCGCTACCAGGCCCAGCTCGACGGCACGGCCGAAGACATCGCCGTGCTCAAGCAATACGGCGTTCCCTTCGAAGTGCTGAACCGCGAGGGCTGCATTGCGGTCGAGCCGGCACTTGCCGGCGTGAAGGAGAAGTTCGTCGGCGGGCTCCGCCTGCCGCAGGACGAGACCGGTGACTGCCACATGTTCACGCAGGCGCTGGCGAGGCACGCCCAGGCGCTCGGCGTGCGCTTCCTGTTCAACACCTCGATCGACCGTATCGTCACCGATGGCGCGCGCGTCAGCGGTGTCGCCACCAGCGCCGGCCTGCTGCAGGCGGACGCTTACGTGCTCGCGCTCGGCAGCTGGTCGTCGCGGCTCCTGGCGCCGCTCGGTATTTCGCTGCCGGTCTATCCGGTGAAGGGCTATTCGATCACGGTGCCGATCAAGGACGCCTCCGGCGCGCCGGAATCCACCGTGATGGACGAGAGCTACAAGGTCGCGATCACCCGCCTCGGCAATCGCATCCGCGTCGGCGGCACCGCCGAAATCTCCGGCTATTCGGACAAGCTCTACGACGCACGCCGCGCCACGCTCGATCATTCGCTGACCGACCTGTTCCCGCGCGGCGGCGACCTGTCCAAGGCGACGTTCTGGAGCGGCCTGCGCCCGATGACGCCGGACGGCCCGCCCGTGATCGGCCGGACCCACTACGCCAACCTCCACCTCAACACCGGCCACGGCACGCTCGGCTGGACCATGTCGTGCGGCTCGGGCCGCGTGCTCGCTGACATGCTGTCGGGCAAGAAGCCGGACATCGACGTCAGTGCGTTGTCGGTGGAGCGGTACAAGCACCGGTTTGGCTAAGGCTCTATCCCCTCGTCATTGCGAGGAGCCCTTGCGACGAAGCAATCCAGGCTGTCTCCGCGGTGAGACTCTGGATTGCTTTGCTGCACTCGCAATGACGGCGTGGAGACGCCGCGGATTTCTTCCACCCGCGGCGTGCGTTGAAAGCAGCTACCCCGCCCCCGTCACGCAATTCACCCACAGCACCACGGCCTTCGCATCCCGCGCCGGATTGGAAAACCGGTGCGGCCGTCGGCTCGCGAAACGAAAACTGTCGCCCGTCTTCAGCGACCACGTCTGGCTGTCCACCGTCAGCATCATCTCGCCTTCGAGCACGAGCCCGGCCTCTTCGCCGTCGTGGGTGTAGAGCTCATCGCCGGTGGAGCCGCCGGGCTCAAGATGCACCAGGAACAGATTGAGCTTGTTGTCGCTGCTCGCCGGGCTCAGCAATTGCTTGGACACGCCCGTGCGCCACAGCTTCAATTCGGGCCGCTGCACTCCGCGCGTCACCACCTGATCCGATGCGCCGTCGGCGCTCGGGCTCGCGCCGAACAGCGCGGCGATGCCGACGCCGAGCACGTCGGCGAGCGTCGCCAGCACCCGCAGCGACGGCGACGACAGCCCGCGCTCGATCTGGCTGAGGAAGCCGATCGACAGCTCCGTGCGCGCGGCGACCGTCTCCAGCGAGAACTGCCTGACTCGCCTGAGATCCCGGATGCGGCGGCCGACCGCGACGTCCATCGCCGGCTCGGCCGGTTTGGCAGCGGCTTTGGCTTTCACCTTGGCCGGCCTGTTCCTGGCCGGCTTTGCGGCGGCCGGTTTGCGCATTCTTTTGCCACCGCTCACGTCAAACCGCTTTCTTCATGTGCATGAAAACCGCTTGCATCACCCGCGAAAGTGTGACCAAATTTTCATATTGGTGAAAATAGGCTGAAACGGGCCGGCCCGCAACGTTTGATCGCGACATGCGCGCGCCGCCGCCGACCAGGCCCAAAAGGGGGATGCGATGAAGCGTTTTGTTCAGGCCGCAGTTGCGGCGCTCGCCATTGCCACAGCGGTGCCGGCAGCGGCGCAACAGGTGCTGAAGGTCGGCTCGACGCCGACGGGCATTCCCTTCACCTTCCTCGACACCAAGACCAACACCATCCAGGGCATCATGGTCGATCTCATCACCGAGGTCGGCAAGGATGCCGGCTTCAACGTGCAGATCGAGCCGATGGCGTTCTCGGCGCTGATCCCCTCGCTGACTTCGAGCAAGATCGACATCATTGCGGCAGCGATGTTCATCACGCCGCCGCGCAAGGAGGTCATCGACTTCTCCGACCCGATCTACAGCTACGGCGAGGGCCTTGTGGTGCCGAAGACCGACACCAAGACTTACGCCACGCAGGAGGATCTGAAGGGCCAGACGGTGGGGGCGCAAGTCGGCACCGCCTTCGTCGACGCGCTGAAGAAGACCGGCCTGTTCTCCGACGTGAAGGCTTACGACACCATCCCGGACATCCTGCGCGACGTGAACACCGGCCGCCTCAAGGCCGGCTACGCCGACTATCCGATCCTCGCCTACAATCTGAAGCAGGGCGGCTTCCCCGAGGTGCGCCTGGTCGACGGCTACAAGCCGGTCACGGTCGGCTCGGTCGGCATCGGCGTGCGCAAGGGCGAGAGCGCACTGCTCGGCAAGATCAACGCTTCGCTGGCGAAGCTGAAAGCCAACGGCACCATCGACAAGATCCTCGATAAATGGGGCCTGAAAGCGCAAGGTTGATCGATAGAAGCTGATCGAAGGCTGCCCGATGAAAGGCTTCTGGCGCGACGCCGTCGAGTTCTTCCCGATCCTGCTGAACGGCGTCGCGCTGACGATCATCGTCACGATCGGCTCGCTGTTGCTGTCGACGGTGCTCGGCCTGGTCTGGGCGATGATGCGGGTCTCCGGCATCAAAGCGCTGTCGATGCTCAGCGCCAGCCTGATCAACGTGATCCGCGGCATCCCGATCATCGTGCTGTTGTTCTACCTCTACTTCGTGATGCCCGATCTCGGCGTTACGCTCAGCGCGTTGCAGGCCGCGATCCTCGGGCTCGGCATCGCCTATTCGGCCTACCAGGCCGAAAACTTCCGCGCCGGCATCGAGGCGATCGACAAGGGGCAGATCGAGGCGGCGCAGTCGATCGGCATGGGCTGGTGGCTCACCATGCGCCGCGTGGTGCTGCCGCAGGCCGTGCGCATCGTGCTGCCGCCCTACGGCAACGTCATGATCATGATGCTGAAGGATTCCTCGCAAGCCTCGACCATCACGGTCGCCGAGCTCGCGCTGCAGGGCAAGCTGATCGCGTCCTCGACGTTCAAGAACACCAGCGTGTTCACGCTGGTCGCCCTGATGTACCTCACCATGAGCATTCCGCTGATCCTCTTGGTCCGTCACTTCGAGAAGCGGGCCGGCAAGCGATGATCGAGCTGAGCGACGTCCACAAGAGCTTTGGCAAGGTCGAGGTGCTCAAGGGCATCACGGCGAGCGTCGAGAAGGGTGAGGTGGTCTGCATCATCGGCCCCTCCGGCTCCGGCAAGTCGACCATCCTGCGCTGTATCAACGGCCTCGAAAGCTACGACCGCGGCGAGATCAGCGTCGAAGGCTTGAGAGTCGATCGCGACGCGCCCTCGATCGTGAACATCCGCACCCAGGTCTCGATGGTGTTCCAGCGCTTCAACCTGTTCCCGCATCGGACAGCGCTGGAGAACGTGATCGAGGGGCCGCTCTTCGTGAAGAAGGAGCCGCGCGCCCAGGTGCTCGAGCGCGGCCGCGCGCTGCTCGCTCAGGTCGGGCTTGCGGAAAAGGCCGATGCGCATCCGCCGCAGCTCTCCGGCGGGCAGCAGCAGCGCGTCGCCATCGCGCGGGCGCTCGCCATGCAGCCCAAGGCGATCCTGTTCGACGAGCCGACCTCGGCGCTCGACCCCGAGCTGGTCGGCGACGTCCTCGGCGTCATGCGCAAGCTCGCCGACGACGGCATGACCATGGTCGTCGTCACCCACGAGATGGGCTTTGCGCGCGACGTCGCCGATCGTGTTCTGTTCATCGATGGCGGCGTCATCGTCGAGCAGGGGCCGGCGAAATCGGTGCTCAATCAACCGCAGCACGCGCGGACGCAGGACTTCCTGCGCCGCGTGCTGCATCCGCTCTGACCGGTTTCGACATGACGCGCCTGCCTCTGCCGCCCTCGCTCTATGCCGATACCGCCGTGGCGCCGGTTGCCACGCCGCCCCTCGATGTCGACAAGAGCGTCTCGGTCGCAATCGTCGGCGGCGGCTACACCGGCCTTTCCACCGCGCTGCATCTGGCCGAACAGGGCGTCGAGGCGCTGGTGCTGGAGGCGCAGGAGCCGGGCTGGGGCGCGTCGGGTAACAATGGCGGCCACACCAATCCCGGCCTGAAGCACGACCCTGACAAGATCGAGGCCGATTTCGGCACCGAGCTCGGCCGCCGCATGATCGCGTTCGCCTACGGCACGACCAACTTCACACACGATCTGATCCGCCGCTACCAGATCCCGTGCGAAGCGCGGCAGAACGGCACGTTGCGCGCAGCTTACAATGAGAGCAGCGCCGCTGCGATCGAGAAGACCGCGCAGCAATGCATCCGCCGCGGCATGCCGGTGACTTATCTGAACCGCGAGCAGCTCCGCGACATGACCGGCACCGATCGTTACATCGGCGCGATGTTGGATGCGCGCGGCGGCGATCTGCATCCTCTCAGCTACGCCCGTGGTCTTGCCCGCGCCGCGATGTCGGCGGGCGCGAAGGTTCATGGCGGGACACCGGCATTGTCGCTACGCCGCGAGGGAACGCGCTGGCGCATCGAGACGCCGCGGGCGGTGGTTCATGCCGACAAGGTCCTGCTCGCCACCAACGGCTTCACCGACGATCTCTGGCCGGCCCTCCGACGCACCATCGTGCCGGTGTTTTCCTCGATCGCCGCCACCGCGCCGCTTTCCGACGCAGTCTCCCGTTCGATCATGCCGACGCGTCCGGTGCTCTACGAGAGCGGCCATATCACGGTCTACTATCGCATCGATCAGCAGAACCGTCTGTTGATGGGCGGGCGCGGCCCGATGCGCTGGATCAGGTCGCCGCATGACGTCGCCTATCTCATGCGTTATGCGGAGCGACTCTGGCCGCAGCTCAAGGGCGTTGCCTGGACCCACGGCTGGAACAGCCGGCTCGCCATCACCGCGGACCATTATCCGCATGTGCACGAACCCGCCGAGAGCGTTTTGATCTCGCTCGGCTGCAATGGCCGCGGTGTCGCGCTTTCGACTGCGATGGGCGCGCAGCTCGCCCGCCGCCTGATCGGCGGCACCAAGGCCGAGATCGACATGCCCATCACGGGCATCAAGCCGATCCCGATGCACGCGTTCTGGCCGGTCGGCGTGACCACCGCCGTGATCGCGGGCCGGGTGCGGGACCGGCTCGGCATATGAAGAAGGCGCAGCTCGGTGAGGAGCGACGCCTTGCTCGAATCTTAGATCGGCTTTAGCAGCGACCCTGCTTCCAAAGTCCGGGCGGGCACGCGTGACCGCGCCAGCCGACCTTGCGACCGTGGTACCAGCCGAACGACTTGCCATGGTGATGATGGCCCATCTTGTGGCCATGACCATGTCCATGTCCGTGCCCACCCTTCGCCAGTGCGGGTGTGAAGCCGGCCGCAATGATCAGCGAGGCGGCGAGCGCAAGTTTCTTCATGATGTCCTCCGGTGGGGGCGAGCGCATTTGTCCGTTCAGTGAACGAACGGTGGGAGAGTAAGTTCCCTGCGAATGTGGAGGAGTCGTGACGCTCGCCTGGATACGTAATTACGCTGGCGCTCAACGCGCGCTGGCATGTCGAGCGAAGTCAAGCCTCCGCCACCGCATCGGCCCAGGGTTGGAAAATCTCGACCGCGCCGGAATTGAGCTCGCCCTCGCGCATCACGACGCTCGGACAGGCGAATTTCTGCGGCAGCGCCTGCACCCGGCTCTCTTCATAGTCGAAGCGCGCGGCCAGGGCATTGCGCACCTCCGCCGGCAGCCGCGCATCGCCGATCACCACCGCGCCTTCGCTGGCGTCGATGCGCGGCTGGTGAATGGCGGCGTCGAGGTCCATGCCGTAATCCATCGCGAAGGATACGAGCTGCATCACCGACGGCAGGATGCGGCGTCCGCCGGAGGCGCCGATTGCGAGGCGCTTGCCATCCTTCGTCTCGGCGATGACGGGCGTGTAATTGCAGAGGCAGCGCTTGCCCGGTGCGAGCGAGTTCGTGGTACCAGGCGTCGGATCGAACCACATGATGCCGTTGTTCATGGTGATGCCGGTGTGCGGTGTCACGTATCGCGAACCGAACGACGAGAGCAGCGTCTGCGTCACCGCCGCGATGTTGCCGTGACGATCGACCACCGAGAAATGCGTGGTGCAGGCCGGCGCGAGATATTCGGCGCCGAGCGAGCGCTTGCCGTCGGCATCGCCCATATCCTTGAGACGCTCACGGAAGGCGGCCTGCAGGGCGAGCGCATATTCGACATAGGCGGCGGCATCCGGCGCGTCTGCCGGCGTCAAGCTCTGCTGCAACAGCCGTAGCGCATGCGCCATCGTCGGCCCTGCGGTGAGCTCGGGGGTCGCGAACACCTCGCCTTCGCGATAGGGAATCGCCAGCGGCTCGCGCAGATGGGCGCGGAAGGCTGCGAGATCCTCCACCGACAGCGAGCCGCCGTCGGCCTTGATGTCGGAAGCAATGCTCCTGGCGAGATCGCCCTGATAGAAATCACGCGCGCCCGCGTCCGCAAGATGTGACAGCGTCGCCTTCAGGGCATCCTGCGGCAGCCGCGTCTCAGCCTTGATGCCCCACGGCGCGGTCGGCGGCAGGCCGTCCTTCAGATACGCGGCCGCGCTCGCGTGGTAGCGTCTGAGATCGGCGGCCGAGCCCGCGATCGTCACCGTCGTCCACCAATCGACCAGCAGGCCTTCGCCGGCAAGCCGAGCTGCCGGCGTGACCAGATCCTTCCACGGCATCTTGGCGTAGCGGCGGTGCGCCTCTTCCATTCCGGCGACGACACCGGGTACGGCGATCGAGCCGGGGCCGTGGATGTTGCGATCGTCCTTCACCCTTGGCCAGGGAAACAGGTCGGACGACGCGCCTTCGCCGCTGAGCGGATAATCGGCCGTGCGCAGGCTTTGCGGCGCGCACATGCCGTAGTCGATCACCTCATAGCGATTTTCCTTGGCGCGGTAGAGCACCATCGCACCGCCGCCGCCGATGCCGCTGTTCCAGGGCTCCAGGACGTTGAGGGCAAACGTGGTCGCAACGATCGCGTCGACGCAATCGCCGCCCGCGGCCAGCACCTGCGCCCCGGCTTCGGCCGCCCGCCGCGATTGCGAGGCGACGATGCCGCCCTTGGAGGTGACGGCGGGCTTGCGGACGGTCTGGTTGAGGCTGAACTGGTGAGGCATGGTGTCGTCTTGATCTCTGGATTCAGTTGCGTCGTGCACTGAGGTTGAAAGCTCTGCGATTGGCGAAGCGCGCGGACAATGGCACATTGCCGCCAACGAGAACATCGAAAGGGAGGCGCGGCATGGCTGGTGTGAAACAGGCGCGGGATGGCGCGGTCGGGATCCTGACGCTCGACGAGCCGGCCAGCCTCAACGCGATGACGCCAGACCTGCTCGGCGCACTTGCCCTAGCCGTCGGCGAAATGACGGGGGACGAGGCCATCCGCGCGCTGGTGCTCACGGGCGCCGGGCGGGGATTTTGCTCAGGACAGAATTTGAAAGCCTCAGAGGCGCTCGGCGAGGACATCGCGGCCGGCGTGATGCGCTTCTACTGGCCGGCCTTCAAGGCCTTGCGCGAATGCCGAGTGCCTGTCGTCGTTGCCGTCAATGGCGTCGCGGCCGGCGGCGGCTTCAGTCTCGCAATGGCCGGCGACATCATCGTCGCGGCGCGGTCGGCGAGCTTCATCCAGGTGTTCAGCCGCATCGCGCTGGTGCCCGATCTCGGCTCGACCTGGCTCTTGCCGCGGCTGATCGGCCGGCAGCGCGCGCTCGAGCTGATGCTGCTCAATGAGCCGCTGACGGCGGAACGCGCCCAGGAGATCGGCCTGGTCCGGCAGGTCGTCGACGACGCCAAGTTGATGGATGAGGCGTTAGGTTTGGCGCGCCGCCTCGCCGAAGGACCGACGCGCGCTTTGGTCGCAACCCGCGCTCTGGTCGAGGAGAGCGAGCATGCGACCTATGAAGCGCAGTTCCGCCGCGAGATCGAGCTTCAGGCCACGATCCGCAAGAGCGCGGACGCCATGGAAGGCCGCAATGCGTTCGTGGAGAAGCGCAAGGCGAAGTTTACCGCGAGGTGAGGTGGGCATGCTTCTCATCCAACCGTCATGCCCGGGCTGTCCCGGGCATCCACGTCTTCCTATCCGAGCCCCCAAAACGTGGAATGGCCGGGTCAAGCCCGGCCATGACGACGATTAGTGCGATTTCTACGGCCGCGCGCTCAGCGCATGCGATCCAGCCGGCTGGCCTGGTACTTGGCGCGCCATTTCGGGCCGGGTCCGCGCATGTAGTGCAGCTCGGGGCGGTAGGGATTGGCTGCGACGCGGATCAGCGTCTGCCATCTGGTGGCGACGAAGCTGAGGGGCTGGCGCAGCAGGCTCAATGAAGCGAGCAACATGGCATCACCTCAATGCGGCTTGCCGAGCATGGCGGTGAAGGGGAGGTCGAACAGATCCTCGCCGTCGGAGCCGCTGACGTGGATCACCCAGTCGCGCCAGTCCTCGGCGCCGGGGGTCTGGATCATCGAGTTCATGATCTGAGCGGCGCGGTCGCGCGCCTCGGTCAGATTGGCGACTGCGGCGCCGTAGCGGTCGATCAGCGTGCCCTCGGTGTTGGAGCAGTGAAAATAGACCTGGACCATAGGCGCCTCCTGTAGAAAGCGATCGGGACGGCAAACCGATACCACCCCAAGCATTCGCGAAACATTCGGGTCGAGCCCGGTAAGGAAATCTACGGATATTGGTCGGACCCAAGGTCGTTACAGGTTTAATCACAGGCGGGTGATGACTGGACGGCACCGCGGCGGCATGGAACAACGCCCGCGGGAAGGCGGCTCACGGTGAACCAGTTCACATTCGATCGCGAACGGCCAAATTTGCGCTTGCCTGCAGCGGTCGTTCTTGCAGCGGGCTTCGCCGCCGCGCTGCTCGGCTTCGCCCCGGCTTCGTCCGAGCCGGTCAGAAAGAGCGGCTACGCGATCGGCGCGGAAGCCTGCGGCAGCGGCGATCTCGCCTTTCCCAGGATCCAGATCGACATGAAGGCGGGATATTGCGCCGGCCTCGTCGCCAGCGAGGGGGACCGCCTCAAATTTCCGCGCTCGATCGTCCAGGTGCCCGGCCGCGACCTTTTGGTGGTCGCCGATATGGGCGGCTGGGGCCACACCGACGGGCGGCTGCTGCTGCTCGATCCGCGTGCCCCGCAGGGGCAACGCTTCAAGGAGCTGCTGACGGGGATAGAATATCCGTTCGCTCTCGTCATCGGCCCGGACAAAAAGCTTTATGCCTCGACCGCGGAGACGATCTTCCGGTTCGACCCGCTCGCGGACAATCCACGCAGCACGGTCGAGACCATCATCCGCCACTTGCCCGGCCGTCGGATCACGCTGCCCGATGGCACGAGGACTGATGAGAGCGCGCATCCGCTCAAGCAGTTCGTGTTCGACCGGAACGGCCGGCTGTTCGTCAATGTCGGCTCGCACAGCGACGATTGCATCACGCCTGCGCCGATCACAAGACCCTGTGCGGCGGCCGAGGGCGTGTCCGCGCTGGCATCGATCTGGCTGTTCACGCCGCCCGCAGGCGGCGTCTTCCCGGCATTGAAACCTGGCGATCCCGACCCGCCGCACATTGTCTATGCGCGCGGCCTGCGCAACTCGATGGCGCTGGTGCTGCACCCGAAGTTTCCGGACGCTGGCTACGCCTTCCTGCAAGGCGAGAACGCCCGCGACCTGCCCGACATCTTCAAGCCGAACGAGGAGATCAACGCGATCGAGCAGGGCAGGCACTACGGCTGGCCCTATTGCTACGATTTGTCGACGCCGAGCCCGGAATTCAGGCTAGTGCTGCAATCAGGCACGTACAAGTCGTTCTGCTCGGCCAATGTGCTCTACAAGGCGCCGTTGTCACTGCTGCCGCCACACGGGGCGCCGCTCGCGATGTTGTATTACCACGGCGCGAAATTCCCCGAGCTGGAAGGCAAGCTCTTGGTTGGCCTGCACGGCTATCGGCCGACCGGCAGCCGGCTGCTGGTCTATGACGTCGACGATCACGGCTTTCCAAAGCCCAGCGCGGCACCGGTGCGCTATCACGTCAGTTGCGCGGCCGAGCCGACCCGCAGTTTCCGGACCGACGCCGGCGAGGTCGCCGCCGCGCCGTTCGAAGAGCTGATCGCCGGCTGGCACCGCGTCAACGGCGCGCGGCCGCAAGGTGCGCCGGTCGGCATGACGGTTGCCGAGGACGGCGCGATCTGGCTGGTCGAGGACAAGAACAAGACCGTGATCCGGATCGATCGCGCTGCTGGCGAAGCGCCTGCGCCTCTCCCCTGCGATACGCGCAGCCAGGCGATGATCGACCAGCTCGCGGCTTTCGTCGCCAGAGACGCGCAGAACGGCGTTCGCCTTACCACCTTGCGCAAGGGCCTCGTCGAGAAGCATTGCGTCGGCTGCCATTCGGATTTCGGCCTGAGCGCGGGGCAATCGGATGCGGAGAAGGACAGGGCGGTGCTGCACTTCATGCTGGCGCAGGACGGCTGGATCTACCCTGGCGATCCCGACGCCGGCAGGCTGCGGACGCGCCTGCGCGGCCTAGGCGCCGAGAAGCTGATGCCGCCGGGCGGCGAGAGCCTGCCCAAGACCGAGCCTGGTTACACGCGCCTGCTCGATACCGCGGACCTGTTCGTCGCCAAAATGGTGCCGGGCACGCGGATGCGGATCAAGCCAGGCCCGCCGCAGCGGAAGTTTTTCAGCAAGGCCAACAAGGAATGCGGCGAAATACCGGCTGGAAACGTCGTCGTCGTGACACAAAGGAGCGCTGTAGACAGACCCGGCTTTAGCCGATTCTTCCGGCCAGCCGATCCCTATCTGAACGGCGAGTGCACCGACGGCGATGGCTATTACATCCGGCAGGAACTTCTGGTGCCTGTGCAGTAGCATCCTGCTGGTCACGACGCTGCCGGCCGCTGCCGAAACGAAGCTGTTCGAAAGCGCACAGGTGACGCCCGCCAGCGAATACACCTTCGGCATCGAAGGGCCGGCCGCCGATCTCGACGGCAATCTGTTCGTCGTCAATCTCGGCAAGCCCGGCACCATCGGCAAATTGCCCGCTGGTGGCGCCGCCTCGGAGCTGTTCACGACGCTCCCCGAAGGCAGCGTCGGCAACGCGATCCGTTTCGATCGCAGCGGCACCATGTTCATCGCCGACTACAAGAAGCACAACATCTTCGCCATCCCCAAGGGTGCGACCAAGCCCGCGGTGTGGTTTCACTCCGGCGAGATGAGCCAGCCCAACGACATCACGATCGCGCCGGACGGCACGATCTATGCGAGCGATCCGAACTGGAAGGGGCGCGAAGGCCACATCTGGCGCATCGCCAGGGGAGCGGACGGTACGGTGCGGGGGCAGGTGATGTCGACGCCGCGCGCCATGGGTACCACCAACGGCATCGACCTCAGCCCTGACGGCAAGACGCTCTATGTCGGCGAATCCAGCAGCGGCCAGATCTGGTCCTATGCGATCAGCGGCAACGAGCTGACGGCTGCAAAACTCGTCAAGGCGTTTCAGCCCGACACCATCGACGGCCTGCGCACCGACGTTGCCGGCCGCCTGTACGTCGCGCGCATTCTCAAGGGCACGATCGCGCTGATGAAGCCGACCGGCGCGGTCGAGCGCGAGATCCCGCTGAAGGCCAAGGAGCCGACCAACATTGCCTTCGGCGGCAGCGACGGCAAGACCGTCTTCGTCACCCAGCGCCAGGGTGGCTTCATCGAGTCCTTCCGCACCGACCAGCAGGGCCGCGAGCACTGCCTCCAGCGTGGGCGTTGCTGAGCTTCGCAAGCGCTCTGCTTTCCGCGCAGGGCAGCGCGACGATGGACGGCATTTTTCTTGCTTGCATCCGGCGGCCGTGGCGATCAAGACTCTGCGGCACGTCCAGTAGCAGGCGACCACGGAGTGTTGAGTGAAAGCCGTCTATACCGAGCTGCACCGCAGCCACGATCCGCAATTCTTCTTGGTGCGTGGTGTCGTCAAGCGCACCACAGAGCAGCCCGAGCGCGCCGATCGCCTGCTCAGGGGATTGAAGGACGGCAGGCATCAACTGGTCGAGCCAACCAAGTTCGGGCCCGGTCCGCGCGCACGCATTCACAGCCCGGAATACCTGTCGTTCCTCAGCGAAGCCTGGGACGCCTGGACGGCGCTCGGCGATTCCGGCCCGGAGATGATCGGCAATATCCATCCCGTGCGCCATGCCGCGACCTATCCGACCCACATCGTCGGCAAGCTCGGCTGGCATACCGCCGACACCGCAGCGCCGATCGGCCCGGGCACGTGGGCCGCGGCCTGCGCCGCCACCGATGTTGCGGTGACCGCAGCGCAGATGGTGATGGATGGCGAGGACGCAACTTACGCGCTCTGCCGTCCGCCCGGCCATCACGCCTATCGCGACATGGCCGGCGGCTTCTGCTTTCTCAACAACAGCGCGATCGCGGCGGCGCATCTGCGGCAGAAGCATGAGCGCGTCGTGATCCTCGACGTCGATGTCCATCACGGCAACGGCACGCAAGGCATCTTTTATGCCCGGCCCGACGTCTACACGATCTCGATCCATGCCGACCCCGTTGCGTATTATCCGTACGTATGGGGCTATGCCCATGAGCGCGGCGAAGGACCCGGCCTCGGCACCAACCTCAACATTCCGCTTCCCATCGGCACCGGCGATGACGGCTATCTCCAGGCGCTGGACATCGCGCGCAAGGCGATCGAATCCTTTGCACCCGGCGCCCTCGTCATCGCACTCGGCCTCGATGCCTCCGAGCACGATCCGCTCAAGGGATTGGCCGTCACCACACCCGGCTTCCGCCGCATCGGCCAGGCCATCGCGAAGCTGGGCCTGCCGACCGTGCTCGTGCAGGAAGGCGGCTATCTCTCGGACATTCTCGGCGCCAACCTGACCTCTGTGCTGGCAGGATTCGAAGAAGCGCGGTGAGATCGCTTCGCCTCTCCGCTTGCCCGCCTCACTCAGCCGCTTCGCGGAGGGGCCAGGCATGGCGGCTGATGGGAAGGCCGCCGTCGGTGCGGGAGCCGTCGGCGATCGCGAGGCGATGCGCGGGCGATGGCGAGCACAGCGAGAAGCGCCAGGCGTCCGGATCGTCGACGATGTCGGGCTTGAAGCTGATCTCGATGGCCTCGCGTGACACCTGCATGGCGAAGGCGTCGAGCGGCAGATTGAGCCCGAAGCCCCTGGCCTTCAGATAGGCCTCCTTGAGCGTCCAATAATCGAAAAAGCGCTCGATCGCCGCGGCCTCCGGCAGTCCGCGCAAGGCTTCGACCTCTTCCGGCGCAAAGAAGCGAAGCGCGGTGGACAGCGGCGCGACGCGCCGCGACACGGTTTCGACGTCGACCCCGACGGCCTCATGCCGCGACACCACGCAGGCGACGCAGCCGTCGGCATGCGACAGGCTGAAATGCAGCGCGGTCGAGGTGGCTGGTGCTGCGACGAACGGCCGGCCATAGCGGCCCGCGCCAAACGACCAGTCGGTGGGCGCGACGTTGGAAGCGACCTGTGACAGCGCCAGGCGCAACATCGCATGCGCGAAGATGTATTGCCGCCGATGCCGCTCGAACACGAAGCGATCGGCCCGGGCCCGCTCGTCGACGGAGAGCAGGCGTCGGCACGCCTCCGCCGCGCCCGGCACGTCAATGCTCTCGATCAGTCCGACAAAGAGTTCGATTCTGTCGTCTGCCATCAATTGGGCCCATGGCGTCGGGCGAGGCCAAATCCCTCGGTGCCGACGGAAGAAACAACTGCGCAAGAATCAGCCGAGAGGACCGTACCTAGCGGTCCACCCGGGCGAATTCTTGTCGATTTGCAGGCCGGTTTACAGGCGCAAGCTTGTGCGAGCCCCCAAACTCGACACGCAAGCGGCCGCTCTGCGAAGATTCGTACGGCCGTCCCCGACCGACGAGTTTACTTCTTCTTGGACTTCTTCTTCTTCTTGGACCCGCGCAGAGCCTTAAGGCTGGCGTCGACATCCTTCAGTGCGAGCTGGAGTTTTTGCTTCTCGAAATTGAGCAGGTCTTGCAGCGCCTTGCGGTCCTCCGCGCTGAGCGAGGTCTTCTTGGTAAATTTGATGAAACCCATAACACTCCCCCGGTTGAAAATGATCATCCCAAATCAAAATCCGAGAATAATCTTGCGCGACGACGCCAAATAATCAAGCTGCAACTTGATCATTCACAGCTTTGGGGCGTGAACCCGTATTCTGGCGCGATGTCGCGGCATCAAGCGGCCCTGCGCGCGAGCAATCTGCCGAGTGGTGCGTTGGGCTGGGCGATCGCCGCCGTCAGCAGGGCGACGAGGTCCTCCATCCATTCGCCGACCGCTCGGCCCTCGAGCAAATCGCGCTTGTAATTGCAGGAGCCGGTAATGCCGGTCGGGCGCTCCTTGAGCATCAGCGACAGCCAGGTCTGGTCGATCGGCAGCACCGGCTGGCCTTCGCGCGCGACGTTGCCGATCGATTCCGTCGCGAGATCCGGGAGATCGAGCGGCCGGCGCAACGGATTCTGCAGCGTGAAATAGACCTGGAGCAGCGAGGCCGGATCGATCCCCTCCTGCTCCAGTCGATCGGCCAGGACGTTGAACGGCAGCTCCTGCCGCGCATGCGCCTCGAGCACGCTCTGGCGCACCCGCAGCAGAGCCTGCGCGAAAGACAGGTCCGGCGTGATTGTCGTGCGGACGATCACCGTGTTCTCGAACGGGCCGATGATCCGGTCGGTGTCCGGCTGGGCACGATTGGCCATCGCGGTCGCGACCGCGATGTCGGTGCGGCCCGTCCGGGCCAGCAGCATGGCCTTCAGGCCGGTGAGGAAGCACATGAACAGCGTGCAATTGTGCTGGCCCGCAAACGCCGTCAGCCGGGCGATCAGCTCGCGCTCGAGGCAGACCGGATGATGCCCGGTGGAGGCGCCCGGGCTCGATTCGCCGTCGAAGAGGGGACCCGCTCCGCGCAAATTCAGGATCCAGTCGGAAGCCTGGCGGCGCGCCGCGTCGGTGCCGCACCACCAGCGCTGCCAGCGTGCCACGTCCGAAAAGGCCGGCGGCGGGCTCGGCAGCGGCGCAGACGGATATCCGGCCAGCGCGGCATAGCGGCTCGACAATTCCTCGAACAGCACGCCGATCGACCAGCCGTCGACGACGGCGTGATGCAACGTCAGCAGCAGCACGTGGTCATCGTCGTGGAGCCGCAACAGCCGGGCGCGCAACAGCGGCGCGCGCGTGGTGTCGATCGGGGTATAGGCCTCCTGCTCGATCAGGAGATCGAT
The DNA here is from genome assembly GCF_020193935.1 of Bradyrhizobium sp. NBAIM08. Lineage (NCBI taxonomy): Bacteria > Pseudomonadati > Pseudomonadota > Alphaproteobacteria > Hyphomicrobiales > Nitrobacteraceae > Bradyrhizobium > Bradyrhizobium sp. NBAIM08. The sequence continues at coordinate 46,301 of NZ_JADYVR010000011.1, forward strand.
CTTCCTGAGCTCGAGCGCCTTGCGCCGCTTGTTGTTGTGGGAATGACCGTCGCCGATCGTCTCGACCGTCATGATTCGGCCGAGCGTGCGTGGCGCGGCGATGCGGCTTTCCGGCTCATCGCCGTTCCAGGCGAACGCGGTGCGCAGCGATTCGTGCCGGCGCACCACGTCGTCGATCGCCTTTGCCAGGGCGGCCGAATCGAGCGGGCCCTGCAGGCGGAAGGCGAAGGGCAGGTTGAGCTGCGGCAGCCCCGGCAGATTCCGCTCGATGTGCAGCATCTGGTCCTGTCCGATGGAAGGGGCCGGCGGCCCGCCCGCAGCCGATCGCGGCAGGCTTGCGGCAGGCTCGTGCGGCTTCGTGGCCACGGTCTGTTCGACCCGCCGCGCCAACCCCTCGATCGTCGGCGCCTCGAAGATGGCCTTGATCGGCAACGAGACGCCGAGCGCCCGCGCGATGCGCGCCATCACCTGGCCGGCCAGCAGCGAATGGCCGCCGAGGTCGAAGAAATTGTCGGTAACACCGATGCGTTCGACGTTCAGCAGGTCGATCCAGATGTCAGAGAGCACCTTTTCGGTGAAGTGCCGCGCCGGGACGACCGCATCCGCGCCGGACGTTTCCGGCAGGACGGACGCCAGCAGCGCCGAGCGGTCGATCTTGCCATGGGCGTTGAGCGGCACCTGATCCAGGAACAGGAAGGCGGCGGGGATGGCGTGGACGGGCAGGCGGCTCTTCAGGAAGTCGCGCAGCTCGCTGGCGCTGCTCCGGCTGCCGGGCTTGGCGACGACATGGGCGATCAGCCTGATGTCGCCGCTCGCCTCGCGGCGCGGTTCGACGATGGCGGCGCGCACGCTTGGATGCTCGGCCAGCGCGTTCTCGATCTCCTTGAGCTCGATACGATAGCCACGGATCTTGACCTGATGGTCGGCGCGGCCGAGGCATTCGATCGTCCCGTCGGCGCGGCGCCGGGCCAGATCGCCGGTCCGGTAGAGCCGGCTGCCGGCCTGGCGCGAGAACAGATCGGGCAGAAAGCGCTGCCGGCTCTGCGCGGGATCGTTGATATAGCCGCGGCCGATTCCGGCGCCGCCGATGCAGAGCTCGCCGGTCACGCCGATCGGTTGCGGCTGGAGCTGCGCGTCGAGCACGTAGAGCTGCGTGTTCGGCAGCGGCGCCCCGACCGGAACGTTGGCCGTCGCGATCGCCGGCGCCTTGGTAAGGCGATGCAGGGAGACGTCGTCGGAGCATTCCGACGCGCCATAGGCATTGATCAGCGGCACCCTCGGGCAGCGGGCAAACCAGGCGCGGCAGAGCTCGACGGGCAACGGCTCGCCGGTCGAGATCAGCAGCCGCAGCTTCGCGAAGGCGCGCCGGATCGGCGCCTCGTCCTTACGCTCGAGAATGAGGCGCAGCAGCGAGGGCACGATCTCGAGCACCGTGATGCCCTCGCGCTCGATCTCGCGCGCCAGCAGCATCGGGTCCTGCACGATCGCGCTGCCGCAGACATGGACGCGCGCGCCGACCATGGGACCGGCGAGGAATTGCCAGACCGAAATGACGAAGCTCTGCGGCGCGATCTGCGCGATCACGTCCTTAGGCGAGAGGCCGAGTTCGGAGATGAGCGAGGCCAGATGGTTCGACAGGCCGCGCTGCTCGATCATGACGCCCTTCGGCGCGCCGGAGGAGCCGGACGTATAGACGAGATAGGCAAGGCTCGAGGCGGCGCGGCGTGCGGCGCGGGCCGGCTTTGTCGACCCGGATGCAAGAGCGTCGTCGAGCTCGGCCACCGGGATGCGCTCGACCAGCGGTTCGAGCAGGGCCTCGACCATGGCAGACTGAGCCCGCCCGGTCAGCAGCACGCGGGCACAGCTCGATCCGAGGATGGTCGAGAGCCTAGCCGTCGGCTGGTCGGGATCGAGATTGAGGAAGGCCGCGCCGACGCGCTGCACCGCGATCATCGCGGCGAGCAGGTCGGGCCCGCGCTCCGCGAGCAGGGCAACCACGCTCTCGGCGCCGACGCCCTCACGGGCAAGCCAGCGCGCGGCCGCCCCAGTGCGACGCGCCAGCTCGCGATAGGTCAGGGACGTGCGACCGTCCGAGACCGCGACTGCGTTCGGCGTCTTCCTCGCCTGGCGCTCGAAGCGTTCGCTCAAGTTGCCGCGTGTGGTGAAATTGGCCGGCATGCCCCGGCCTTTTGCCAGCGCTTGCCGACGTTCGGCCTCGGTCAGGAGCGGCAGGCGCGAGATGCGCTGTTCCGGATTGGCGATGACGGCCTTGAGCAGCGCCTTGAACTGGGCCGCCATGGCTTCGATCGTCGCGGCCTCGAACAGATCGGTGGCGTATTCGAAGAAGCCGGTGAAGCGGCCATCGGCCTCGACCAGTTCGAGCGTGATGTCGAACCGCGCCACCCTGGGATCGACTTCCAGCCGCCGGGTCGACAGGCCAGGAAAACGCGCTGCCTCGATCGAGGCGTTCTGGAGGATGAACATGATCCGGAACAGCGGATTGCCGTCGCTGCGGCGCGCCACCCGCAATGCGCGCAACACCTCCTCGATCGGAAGGTCCTGGTTGCGGTAGGCGTCCAGCGTGACCTGCCGCACCCGCCGCAACATCTCGCCGAAGCTCGGATCGCCGCTGAAATCGTTGCGCAGGACCAGGGTATTGGCGAACAGCCCGATCAGGCGTTCGCTCTCGATCTGGTTGCGGTTGGCGATCAGCGATCCCGTGGCGACGTCCTCATGCGAGGTGTGGCGGAACAACAGGCACTGGAAAGCGGCGAGCAGCGTCATGAACGGCGTGACGCCCTGGTTCTGGCTCAACGCGCGCAGCTCGGACGAGAGGGACTTTGAGAATTCAAGGTAGTGACGCGCTCCGTGTCCGCTCCAGATCTCAGGTCTCGGCCTGTCGGTTCTCAGCGGCAGCATGGTGACGCCGTCGAGCTGGGTCCGCCAATAATCGAGCTGCTCCCTGGCCGCGGGCGTCTGCGCCCAGCTTTGCTGCCAGAGTGCGAAGTCGCGATATTGGAAAGCGGGCGGCGGCAGTGCGGCCGAATGCTTCTTGCGTGTCGCGGCATAATGGACGGCGAGCTCCTGCCAGAACAGCCGCTGCGACCAGCCATCGGTGGCGAGGTGATGGACGTTGACCACCAGCGCATGGTTGTTCCTGTCGAACGACAGCAGTGTCGTCTTCAGGGGCGGCGCGTGGGCCAGGTCGAACTGACGTTGCGCAAGCCTGAGCGCCTCGCGCCGGATTGCCGCAGGCCGCCTGCCCGCAGGGCATGGCTTGAGCTTGATGCGCTCCAGCCGCGGCGTCGATGACAGCACGAGTTGCATCGGCTCGCCCTGGCGCTCGACGAACACCGAGCGCAGCGCCTCATGGCGCGTTGAGATCGCAGCGAGGCTCGCAGACAGCGCGGCGGCGTCGACCGGGCCCTTGAGGACGGCGATCTCGACGACGTTATAATTGTACCGCGTCGGGTCCAGTCGCGAGAGCACGTACATCCGCTGCTGCTGGAACGACAGCGGTGCGTCCGTGCCTGCAAGCCGGCGCCAGCCCGGCAGCGCCGTCTCGCGCCGGCTTGCGGCGGTCTCGATCCGGGCCGCAAGCGCTGCGACCGTCGGGCAATCGAAGATATCCTCGAACGAGAAGTCGACATTGAAGCGGTCGCGCAGGCGCGAGCGCATCTGTGTCACCGCGAGCGAATCCGCGCCGAGCGCGAAGACGTCCTGGTCGGCGCCGACCTGCGGCAGCTCCAACAGGCCGGCCCAGATCTCGGCGAGCTGGCTCTCGACCGCATTGCGCGGCAGCCGGGTCTCGTCGTCCGCGTCGACCGTTGCAATCAGCCCGGCGAGGGCGTTGCGCTTGACCTTGCCGCTGGCGCCCTTCGGCAGCGCCGCCACGCTGCGGATCAGGCTCGGTATCTTGTAGGCCGCAAGCCGCTTTCGCGCGAATTGGCGCAACTGGTCCGAGGTCGCCTCGGCGTTCGGCCGCAGCACCACGACGGCCGCGACGTTCTCGCCGAGCTTCTGGTGCGGGACCGCGAACACGCCGGCTTCCAGCACCGCCGGATGGCTGAGCAGGACGTCTTCCACCTCCAGCGGCGATATCTTCTGCCCGCCGCGGTTGATGACGTCCTTGATGCGGCCGACGATGAAGAGATAGCCGTCGTCATCGAGATAGCCGAGGTCGCCGGTCCTGAACCAGCCGTTGCGGAATGCGGCCCGCGTCGCCGGCTCGTCATTATAATAGCCGCGGCTCATGTTCGGCCCGCGCAGCACGATCTCGCCGTGCGCCCCGCTTGCGAGCGTGCGGCCGGTCTCGTCCATGATCGCGATCTCCGGGCCGGCGGCGCGACCGACCGACGCGACCTTGCGCAGCTCGAACCGATTGGCCGCAATCTGCGAGGCCGCCTCGGTCATGCCGTAAGTTTCGAGCACGGGAACGCCGAACGTTGTCTCCAGCCCGGCGAGAATCGTCGGCGCGAGCGAGGCCGAAGCCGACCGGATCACGCGCAGCGACGATGGTCGGGCGCGGTCGGGGTTTACTTCCGCCGCCGTCAGCAATGCGCGATGAATGGTCGGCACCGCCGTGTACCAGGTCGGTTGCAGCTCCCGCATCCAGCCGAAGAACGACGCTGCGTCGAAACCGTCGGTGCAGATCACGCTGGAGCCCGCGGCCAGCGCCGTGAGCAGGCCGGAGATCAAGCCATGGGCATGAAACAGCGGCAGGACGTTGAGCAGGCGATCATGCATCGTGAGCGACAGCACATGGCCGGCATTGTAAGCGGACAGGCAGACATTGCGATGGGTCAGCGGCACCATTTTCGGTCGCGCCGCCGTGCCTGACGTCAGCAGGATGAACGCATCGTCGTCGCCGCGCGAAGCGCCGGCGGCATTGGCCGGCCCGATCGCCGGAGCAATGAACGCGCAGCCGCCGAGATCGTGGGTAGGCCCCGCCACGAAATCGATCAATGCGATGTCGAGCATCCTGGCGGCGTCACGGCTCGCCGAGTTCATGTCGGCCCGGGTCACGAGCGCGGTCAGCTTCAGTTCGCTGAAATAGCGTTGCAGCTCGTCCGCCGTCAGATCGGGGTTGACGGGGACGCAGGCGCAGCCTGATGCGACTGCTAGCAGCGCCAGGGCAGTATCGGCGCCGCGCGGCAGCGCCACCGCGATGCGGTCTGCGGGACGGATGCCGAGTTCACGCAAGGCACGCACCAGTTGCCGGATCGACTCGGCCAGCGCGTCATAGCTGAGCGCCGGCCGGCCGGGAGCGAGGAGTGCGGGCGCCGCCGGCGTCCTGCGGGCGTAGAATTCGAGAAGGCCGCTGATATGCGCGAACACCTTCGTTTCGGCCGTGGTGCCGGCTGATGCTTCGTCCGCTCCGGATGCAATGTCCGACAACGCCATTCCCTTTTGGACCGATTAAGTTATTCTTCCAAGAAGTTGGGGAATGCGTCCAGTCCGAGGTGAAGTTTGGACCCCAAAATCTGTGGTTGAGGGGCCCTCGAGCCCTTCGACGGAGTAAGGGTCGGGCAGAATCACGATGCTGGAGAACGAGCCGAGCACGAGTTTGGAAGGTGGGCTGAATCACTGGCTCGAAAGCATCGGCCTCGGGCACTACACCGATCTTTTCGCGCAGCACCGCCTCGATCTCGACGTCATCGCGGATCTCACCGAAGCCGATCTGGTCGAGCTCGGATTGCCGCTCGGCGATCGCAAGCGGCTGCAGCGGGCGATGGCGGCGCTGTTTCAAGCGGAAACCACGGAGGCGCCGGCGGAGGCGCCGCGTCCGCAAATCCGGGCGGAGGTCGGAGCCGAACGGCGCCAGCTCACCACGATGTTCTGCGACATGGTGGATTCCACCTCGCTGTCCGCGCAGTTCGATCCGGAGGACGTCCGCGACATGATCGCGGATTTTCGCGAGACCTGCGTCCGGGTGGTCAAGCAATACGAGGGCTTTGCCGCCCGTTTCGTCGGCGACGGTATCCTGGTCTATTTCGGCTATCCGACCGCACATGAGGACGATGCCGAGCGCGCGGTGCGCGCCGGGCTCGAGATCGTGCGGGTGCTGTCGACGGCACGCGCGGTCGAGCCGCGTGGTGCGCTCAGCCATTCACCCGCCGTCCGCATCGGGATCGCGACCGGCCTCGTTGTGGTCGGCGACCTCGTCGGGCAGGGCACCGAAGAACGCGACTCCGCGGTCGGGGAAACCGTCAATCTCGCGGCGCGCCTGCAAGGCCTAGCGCCGCCCAACGGCGTGGTGATCTCGGCCTCGACGCAGGCGCTGCTGAAGGGGAAGTTCGACTACCGCAATCTCGGAGTCCACGACTTGAAGGGGATCTCCGAGAAGGCCCAGGCCTGGCACGTGGTGCGCGCCTCGCGGTTGGAGACCCGTTTCGCTGCGGCGATGGGTACGCGCCTGACGCCGCTCGTCAACCGCGAGGAGGAGATCGCGCTGTTGATGGGGCGCTGGCAGCAGGCCAAGGACGGCGACGGCCAGGTCGTGGTCAAGTTCGGCGAGCCCGGAATCGGCAAGTCGCGCATCATCCAGGAGATCTTCGAGCGGATATCGGGCGACCGCCATGGACAGGTCTCGCTGCAGTGCTCGCCCTATTACACCTCCACCGCGTTCCATCCGTTCGTCGAGCAGCTCAAATTCTCCCTCGGTCTCGATCGCGAGGATTCGTCCGCGCTGTCGCTGGCGAGCCTGGAGAACGCGATCGCCGCCGCCGATGGCGACATTGAGCAGGTCACCCCGCTGTTTGCCGCGCTGCTGTCGATACCGACCGGGGACCGCTATCCGCCGCTCGAGCTGTCGCCGCAGCAGCAGAAGGATGCGACGGTCGTGGCGCTGGTCAACCATTTCCTCGGCCTTGCGCGCGAGATGCCGCTGGTGATCGCGTTCGAGGATTTGCATTGGATCGACCCGACCTCCCGCGAGGTGGTCGACCTCCTGGTCGATCGGGTGCAGAACCAGCCGATCCTGGCGATCATCACCGCGCGCTCGGAATTCCAGGCGAGCTGGAACGCGCATTCGCACATCACCACCCTGGTCCTGAACCGCTTGAGCCGGCAGTTGCGCACGACGCTGGTCGAGCGCGTCGCGGGACGCGAGCTGCCCAAGGAGGTTGTCGAGGAGATCATCGTCAAGACCGACGGCGTGCCGCTGTTCCTGGAAGAGCTGACCAAGACGGTTCTGGAATCCAATCTGCTGACCGAGCGGCACGGGCGCTACGTGCTGTCGGGGCCGTGGCGGCAGCTCGCAATCCCGGCCACCCTGACCGACTCGCTGATGGCGCGGCTCGATCGGATGGGACCCTTCAAGCGCATCGCGCAGATCGGCGCCACGATCGGCCGCGAGTTCTCCTACGAGACGCTGCATGCCGTCGCCAATACGCCGGCCGAGCAGATCGAGGCGGCGCTCAGTCATCTGCAGGAGGCCGGGCTGATCATGCGCCGCGGCCATCCGCCGGATGCGCTGTACTCCTTCAAGCACGTGATGATCCAGAACGCCGCGCATGCGAGCCTGTTGCACAGCGAGCGGCGCAAGCTGCATGCGCGGATCGCCCAGGTGCTCGCCGAGATGTATCCGGAGAGGACCGAGCGCGAACCGGAGCTGCTCGCCCATCATTTGACCGAATCCGGCCAGAGCGAGGGCGCCGCCAGCTTCTGGCTCAAGGCCGGCAAGCAGGCGGCCAAGACCGGGGCCAATCTGGAGGCGATCGGCCACCTGCGCCGCGGCCTTAACGTCGTGCAGGCCAATGCGCGCATGCAGGGCGCCGACGAGATGGAGCTCAAGCTGCGCATCGCGCTCGGCAACGCGCTGATCGCCGCCAAGGGCTACGCGGTGCAGGAGGTCGAGGAGAACTACATCCGCGCGCTGGAGCTCGGCCGTCAGCTCGATGACGACGAAAAGGTCTTCGCTGCGACGCGCGGGCTCTGGGTGTGCCATTTCATCCGCGCCGATCTCACCCGCGCGCACGATCTCAGCGTCGAGCTGTTGAAGTTTGCCAAGCGCGAGCGGCTGAACGAGCGGACGCAGCCGGCGCAGCAGACCGGCTATCTGATCGAGGCGCACCGCGCGATCGCGATGACCATGCTCTATCGCGGCCGCTTCGCAGCCTCGCAGCACCATTTGCACCGCTGCATCAACCTGTTCAGCCCCGATCTGCACTCCGACCTGATGGAACGGCACGGCATCGATCCCGGTGTCGTTTCGCTGTCCTATCTCGGTTACCTCCTGTGGTTCCTCGGTCGGCCCGACGCGGCGCGCCAGCACAGCGAGCAGGCGATCGCGAACGCCGAGAAGATCCGCCACCCTTTCACGCTCGCCTTCGCGCTGGTGTTCGGCGCCTATCTCCGCCAGCATTTGCGCGACGTCGAAGGCACGCGCGACTACGCCAATCGCGCCATGATCATTGCCACCGAGCACAATTTCCTGCACTGGAAGCAGCAGGCGGCGATCCTGCGCGGCTGGGCGCTGGCTCAGCTCGGCGAAGCCGACGAAGGCCTCGGCCAGATGCGCTTCGGCCTCGACGAGTACGAGGCGATGGATTCCTGGCTCGCCGGCTGCTGGTTCCGCTGTCTGCTCGCGGAAACGTACGCCAAGGTCGGGATGCGCGACGCCGCCTTGCGCGCGCTGGATGGTGCGCTTGCGACCGCAAGGCGGACCGGCGATCACTTCTATCTCGCCGAGGTCTATCGCATGCAAGGCGAGATCACGCTGGCGGGTGGCGACCCGGCGTCGGTACAGGAGGCGGAGGACCTGTTCGGCCTTTCGCTGGAGACCGCACGCAAGCAGGGAGCGCTGTCCTGGGAGCTTCGCACCGCCGTCTGCCTCGCGCGCCTGTCGCATCAAGCCGGCAAGCGCGAGCACGCAAGACTCCTGCTCATGCCGATCGTCGGCAAATTCAGCGAGGGCTTTTACACGCCGGACCTGAAGCAGGCGTTGCAGCTCGTCGACGAGCTCGGCATGGACGCGCCGGTGCGCGAGCAGGCCGGTCTGTGACATGAGCGATCTTGCCGCCGCGCGGGCGCGCTACGTGGAGTTGATCGCCAGGCGCGAGCGGATTGCCTCGAAGCGTCTGCTCGCCGCGCTCGCCGCCGTTCCGCGCGAGAAATTTCTGCCAAGGGGGCCTTGGCGCATCAAAGGCGAGGCAGCGCGCAGCTACCGCCCGACGCCCGACGCCGATCCCGTTCATCTCTACGACAACGTGCTGGTCGCCATCGATGCACGCCGCAAGCTCGACACCGGCCTGCCGAGCCTGTGGGCGCATTTGATCGACACTCTCGACGTCAAGCGGGCGGACCGTGTGGTGCAGATCGGCTGCGGCCTCGGCTATTTCTCCGCGGTGCTGTCGATCATGGTCGGCGAGAAGGGCCGCGTCCATGCGATCGAATGCGACGATCGGCTCGCGACCCGAGCGGCGAACTACTTGCGCGGCTATGGCAACGTCACGGTCGTCCACGGCGATGGGTGCAAGGACGTGGGCGAGCCCGCCGACGTGATCATCGTGCATGCCGGCTTCCCGCATCCGCACCCGCTCTGGCTGCGGTCGCTCCGTCCGCGCGGCCGTCTTCTGGTGCCGCTGACGCAGCGCGACCGCGAAGGCGCCGCCCTCAAGATCACGCGGAGGGCCAGGGGTTTCGAGGCAGAGGCGATCCAGCAGATCCGGATCTTTCCCGGCCGGGGCCGCGGCGTGACCGCCCTCGACGACCGCGTCGCCGACTGGTGGCAGCGCGCCTCAGCCCTGGCGCCGCTCCGCTTTCGCGGGCTGGAGCAGGGGCTGCCGTCGGATGGCTAACACTTCGTTTCGCTTTACCTTGATTTCGATCGTGAGTTTCCGGCATCTCGCATTGCCGCTATCAGTGCGGGTCTGATGGCCATTTGAGCGTGCTCCATGCATTCCGTTGCCCTGCTGACTGCCAGCTACGCCAAGGATATCGAACGCTTTTCGCTGCTTAGCGAGAGCATCGACACCTGGCTGTCGGGATACACGCGCCATTATGTACTCGTTAACGATGAGGACGTGCCGCTGTTCGCGCGCTTCGCGTCCGACAAGCGGGTCATCGTTCCGGCCTCGCGCTATCTGCCGAAGTGGCTGTTCGCGCTGCCGCCGGCGCTCCAGTTCGGCAGCCGGCGCGTCTGGCTGTCGCTGCTGTCCTCGCCGGTGCACGGCTGGCACATCCAGCAGATCCTGAAGATCGCCGGCGTCCTCAACGCGCCCGAGCAGCGTGTCTGCATCCTAGATTCGGACAATCTGTTCTTCCGCGAGTTCGACGTCAGCCGATATGCCGGCGCTGAGACGACGCCGCTGTTCGTCACGCGCAAAGCGATCGCCGCCGACCACCCGTTGCACGGCCTGTGGCTGCGCACCGTCGACCAGCTTCTCGGCATCAAGGAGCGCGCGTTCCCGGCGGACGATTATGTCGGCAACGCGCTGGTCTGGGACAGGGACACGGCGCGTGCGATGACGGACGCGATCAAGTCGGCGACCGGCCTGAGCTGGGCGCTGGCGCTGTGCCGGAAGAAGAAGTTTTCGGAGTATCTGCTTTACGGAAACTTCGTCGCCAATGCGCCGGAACACCTGGCGCGACATCGGCTCACCGAAGACAGCATCGCGGTCTCGCACTGGGACGACACGCCGCTCGACCGCCCGGCCATCGAAGCGATGATGCGCACGGCCTCGCCCGAGCAGGTCGCGCTTTGCATTCAGTCCTATTCGTCGACGTCGATCGCCGACATCCGCGACGTGTTCCGCCTGTCCTCGCGCGAGCGGCGCGCGCCGAGCCTGGCCCCCGATCATATCGGCGATGTGGCCGCGTTCGAAACGCCGAAGACACGCTGATTTCTAAAGCATGATCCGGAAAAGTGCATAGCGGTTTTCCGAAAAGATCATGCTCGAACAATAATCTAAAGCGCGATGACGATTCATCCTAATCGCATCGCGCTTTAGCCGTCCTTCGTGAACTTGCTGATGACGTCCATGAACGGCTTCGGCTTGAACTCGCCGTCGAGCGGCAGCGGACGGTTCGGCTGCTTGTCCTTGCGGGCGAAGGTGCCGTTGATCCAGCTGTAGCGGTCCGAGATGCCCCAGGTCAGGATCGACCGCACCGGGCCGCTCGCGGCAACGGCCGTCAGCAAGTCGTCGACGCGCTTGGCGACCACGGCGTCGCGCTCCGCAGGACTTCCCGCCAGCTTCTGGTCGTCGACGTCGAGCTCGGTGATGAGAACCTCGAGCCCCCAGGAACGCAGCTCGGCGGCGAATTCGGCGAGCCCGTGCGTGTCGATCTCGAGTTCGGCGTGCAAATGCGCCTGCAGCCCGACGGCGTGGAGCGGAACGCCCTGATCGAGCAGGTCCATGATGAGGGTGCGATAGGCCGCCCGCTTGGCGATGAAGGAATCTTTCGCCGATTCGATGTCATATTCGTTGATCGCGAGCGCAACGAAGGGGTCGGCCGCGGCCGCCGTGCGGAACGCCAGCGGAATCCAGCGATCGCCGAGATGTTGCGTCCAGAAGGTGTCGCGCCGGTCCTTCGGGCTGCGCGGATTGTCCGGGATCGGCTCGTTGACGACGTCCCACGACGTCAGCTTGTCCTTGTAGTAGGAAACGACGGTGCCGATGTGGTCGAGATAGGCGCGTTCGACGCCCTTGCTGCCCTTGATCTGCTTGGTCCAGTCCGGAATGTCGTGATACCAGGCGAGTGCGTGGCCGCGCATGGTCAGATCGTTGTCGCGCGCGAAATCCAGGATCGCGTCGGCGCGCTCGAAGGTGAACGTATGGGCGTCCGGCCGCAGCATCGGCCATTTCAGCTCGAGCACCGGCACCACCTGCGTGCAATAGGTGCTGATGGCCTCGCCGAGCCGCGGATCGGCTTGCAGGTCCCAGAGCGTGGCGGCTGCGCCGTAGCCCGGGCGGCGTTGGACGCGTTTCGAGGCCGGCACCGCGGACGCCGATGCGCCCGCCGCGAGCGTTGCGACACTGCCGAGCAGGAATTCGCGTCGGTCGAGCCCGGTCACGCGTGCCGCTGCATCGCGGCTTCCGCGATTTCGTAATAGTGAAGCGCGCCCTTCTCGAGCGTCAGGTGGTCCAGCACATAATCGCGCGGCGCGAAGCCTCCTGCCTCGACCTCTGACCAGAAACGGCCCCAGCCCGCCGCGAAGCTGCCCGCATCAGTGAAGGTCATGCCGCAGCGCGCGTCGAAATAGGGCACCGAGGACACGTTGCCCTCGTATCGCACCTTGTCCGGGAAATATTTCGGATCCTGCCAGGGTCCGCCGCGATCCCAGGCGAAGACGGGCACGCCGCTCGACAGTGCTTGCTGGCAGGCGATGCCCTGGCTCTCGTGCTCGCAGAGGAAGATCATGCTGCGGCAGCGCGCCAGCGCGGTCTTGTAATCCTCTTCCTTGTAGTGCCCGTAGCGGATCGTTTCGACCGTGCGTCCGCTGGCTTCGACAAACTTTCGGATCGGCTCGATCAGCTCCGGTTGATACCGGTCGTAATCCCAGCGGACCTTGTCGTAGAGCAGCACGTCGATCTTCTTCTGCGCGGCCGGCGCCGGGACCCAGAGATCCGTCTCGATGCCGACGGGCCAGGCACCGACATGGGGCCAGTGCGGACGGAACATGTCGGCATACCAGGCGCACGGCAACAGCACCTGCCTCACGTCGAGATCCTCTAGAGTTTCTGGTGCGTCGATCGGATGGTCATACATGGCGACGCCAAGCAGCAGCGGATTCTTCCACTGGAACCAGTCGAGCACGAACGGCCGGCCGATGATGCAGGCCAGTTCCTCCGGATGCTTCCGAATGTAGCGATAATCGTTGACGCGGTAGCGAATGCCAAGCCGATCGAGACCTGCGCACAGATTGAGCAGAACGCGCCGCTGTCCGCTGATGAAGGACTTGCCCAGCAGCAACCGGCGCAGCAGCGGCCGAAGGTGACGGTCGCCGGGAAACCAGCGGTCGTCTCGTTCCTCGAAGAAGAGGTTGAGGACCATCCTGTCGCGGCCCTTCGCGCCGGGATACGCCGGAGCCGCGGGAGCAGTGGCGGTTCGACGCGGGAGGGAGGTCGATCTCGCCCGTGTTCGTTCGACAACGTCCATATCAGTTACATCAGTGCGTCGGAGGAGTCGGGCGACGTTTCGCTATCATTGCTTCTTTTCTGCGATCGCGCCCGCTCCTTCAAGGACAGGGCAAATTTAACGCTAACGCGCGATAACCGCGTGCTCGCTCCATTAGCGATCCGATTTGCAGGGTTATCCGGCTATCCTTGACTTGTCCTTGACCTATCCTTGGCAATGCCAGCGGCGAGCCCCGATTGTCGCACCCAATCGTCTTAACGATCCGTTAATCCTGATGGCCGCCCACGGTCCCGTGCTCGCATGCTGAACCGCCATTTCTCGATCTATCTCGTCGCCTACATCCTGCCTGCGGCGGTGGGCTTCTTCGCCGTCACGGCCTATACGCGGCTCCTCAGCCCGGCGGAGTACGGCGTCTATGTCGTCGGCATCAGCCTTGCCGGGATTCTGGGCGCGATCTTCTTCGCCTGGATCAAGCTGTCGGTGTCGCGCTATCAGGCGATGTCGGCGGATGTCGATTTTCGCGGCACGGCAATCGTCGCCTTCGCGCTCACGGCCGCGGTGCTCTGCGCCACCACTCCGCTGGTTGTCCTGGTCCGCAGCGATCTCAGCGTCGAGCTGCTGCTCGCCAGCATGTTCGTCGCGATCATGGCCAATGCCGTCGATGTCGGCCAGGAGTTCGAGCGCGCCAAATTGCGCCCCTACCGCTTCGCGGCGATCTCGATCGTGCGCAGCGTCTCCACCGTCGGCTTCGGACTTCTCGGCATCTGGCTCGGGTGGGGTGGATTGGGGCTGCTCGCCGCATTCGGTCTGGGATCGCTCGCCGGCATCATCCTGAACCTCGTCGGCGACCGCACCGGGATCGCGCGATTCCAGCGCAGCCAGTTCATGCAGCTGGCGCGCTACGGCCTGCCGCTGACGCTGGCGGGATTGTCCGTGGCCGTCTATTCGGCCTGCGACCGCCTCATTGTCGCTTATCTGCTCGGCAAGGATGCTGCCGGCATCTTCGGCGTTGCCGCCGATCTGCCGCGCCAGTTCATGGTGATGATCGCATCCAGCGTCGCCGCGGCGACCGTGCCGCTGGTGTTCCGGTCATTGTCCGAGAACAACGGCGAGACGACGCGGGAGCGGCTGACCGAAAGCCTCGAGCTGCTGCTCGTCGTGGTGGCGCCCGTTGCGGTCTGGCTTGCGCTTGCGGCGGACCAGGTGGCCGGAACGCTCGTCGGGATCGACTTCCGCGCCGGCGTCTCGGCCCTGTTGCCGACGCTGGTGCTTGCGCGCTTCTTCGGCATCGCCAATCAGTTCTACGTGCAGATCAGCTTCCAGCTCGCCGAGCGGCCGTTCATGCTGGCGACGCAATCTTTCCTCACGCTGGTGATCAGCGTGATCCTGATGTTCGCGCTGATCGGCGGCTACGGCCTTTACGGCGCGGCGCTGGCGACGCTGGCAACCGAGGCGATCGGCTTCCTGGTCGCACTCGTCCTGATGCATCGGGCCCATCCGGTCCCGTTCGAGCTCAATCGCCTCGCCGGCGTCGCTGCCTCCGCGGCATTGATGGCGGCGGCGATCCTTGTTGCGCGCGCGCAAGTGGGCGGCACCGGCCTCGCCTCGCTCGTCATCGTCAGCCTCGCCGGCGGCCTTGCCTATGCGGCCGCGGCCTGGCTGCTCAATGTTGCGAACGTGCGAACGTTGTCGCTGCGTTTCCTGCGAACGTTGAACCGCAAGGCTCTCGGCGTCTAGCGGAAGGGCTATTCGCGCGTCCGTATGGTCGCACCAAAAGGTGATCCGGACATTCTGCCGCAGCGATTGAGGCCAGCTCCGGCTGCCCTCGGCTGACGGCCGCCTTCCGCCTCCGCGAGGCGTCGTATATGAGAGATTTGTCGTCCGAACGTACCGAATCCCGCCACAGACGGAACGTAAGGCGACTGCAATTTCTTAATGCAACGATTCCAATCTGACACGTGAGCGATACCAGCCGACTGGCAGCTCGACCGAGGATGGCATGAAAAACCGATCGACGACGGCGCAATCCATCAGGGCGGTGGGGCGCCGGGGGCCTGCCGGAATCATGGCGCTCGTGGCGGCGGCGACCCTTGCGGCGGCCACCCCGGCGATTGCGGCCAAGCAGCAGCGCCAGGTTGCCGAGGCGGTCGCGCCGCGGGTGGCCGGCGATCCGATCATGGCGATCGTGTCGATCAAGAGCCAGCAGGTCACGTTCTACGATGCCGATGGCTGGATCGTGCGCGCGCCGGTGTCGACCGGCACGACGGGGCGCGAGACGCCGGCTGGCGTCTTTGCCATCCTCGAGAAGAACCGGGAGCATCGCTCGAGCCTGTATGACGATGCCTGGATGCCGCACATGCAGCGCATTACCTGGAACGGGATCGCCCTGCATGGCGGACCGTTGCCGGGCTATGCCGCCTCGCACGGCTGCGTGCGGATGCCGTTCGGCTTCGCCGAGAATGTGTTCGACAAGACCTATATCGGGATGCGCGTGATCGTCTCGCCGCATGACACGGTTCCCACGGAATTCTCTCATCCCTCGCTGTTCGTGCCTAAGCCGGAGGCCATCGCGGCCGTGCCCGGCCGGGCCGACAAGCTCTCCGCGGAGGCGGAGGAGGCCACAAGGGCGGCCGACGAGGCCAAAAAGGCTGCGTCCGCCGCGGCGAAGGAGGCCGCCGCGCTCCCGGCCGCGCTGCGCAAGCTGGAACAGCAGAAGAGCCGCGCCGATGCCGAGCTCGCCTTCGCCGACAAAACGCTCGCAAATGCCAAGACGGATCAGGCCCGCGTCAAGGCCGAGGAGCTGAAGCAGAAGGCAGCAAGCAAGGCTGCCGACGCGGCGACGCAGCTCGAGGCCGCCAGGGCCGCCGCACAGCCGAAGCGCGATGCTGTGGCCGCGACCAAGGAAGCCGCGAAGACCGCTGCGGCCAGAAAGACCGAGGCCGTGAAGGCGGCGACCGACGCCAAGCTCGCGGGCGAGCCGGTCTCGGTCTACATCAGCCGCGCGACGCAGAAGCTCTATGTGCGGCGGAACACGCACAAGCCGGCGCCCGACGGCGGCGGCGAGGTGTTCGACACCAGCATCGAGGTCCCCGTCACGATCCGCAACCCGGAGCAGCCGATCGGCACGCATATCTTCACGGCGATGGCGAAGACCGCGACGGGCCTGCGCTGGAGCGTGGTCACGATCGAGAACGGCGACGAGGCCCGCAACGCGCTCGACCGCATCACCATCCCGCAGGACGTGTGGGACCGCATCGGGCCGACCGCGTTGCCGCGCTCCTCGATCGTCATCTCGGACGAGCCGCTGAGCAGCGAAACCAATTACCGCACCGAGTTCGTCGCGGTGCTGAGCAACGAGCCGCAAGGCGGCTTCATCACGCGTAAGCCGACCGCACCCGCCATGGTCGCCAGCGACGACGGCTGGGACAACGGCTTCGGCTTCTTCTATCGCGATCCCTACGTCCAGCCGGTCAACCCGCGCCGGCGCAGCCAGTATCAGTATTATCAGCCGGCGCCGCCGATGCAGCGGGGCTTCTGGTAAGGAAGCCGGGCTTGCCTGCGGCGCAGGCTTATGGCCGCGCCGTGATCACCAGCGCCTGGATCTTGGCTTCGACCGGTCCGGACCCGTGGCGCGCGCGGATTGCAGCGGCGACAGCGTCCGTCGCGGCCTGAAGATCGCCGCCGCTTCTCGCCTCGATTTCGCTGCGCAGCGGCGTACCCTGGCAATACGCTAACGCCACGAGGTCGGGCGAGGCGGCGCGGCTGGTGGCTGCCAGTATTTCGATCGAGACGTTGCCGAAACCTGCGCGTGCGAGGTCGGCCCGTATGATCGCCTGGTCGAAATAGCCGTGGGGTGTCCGCGTTAGGAAGCGTGGCGGATCGTCGGGAAACAGCTTGCCCAGGGCGGTCGTTGCGTCATCGGCGAACACGTTCTCCTCGATGCGGTCCCAGACATTGAAAAGAAACGCGCCGCCGAGCTTCAGGACGCGCTTTGCTTCCGAATAGCCCTTGACGCGGTCCGGAAAGAACATCGCGCCGAACTGGCAGCAGACCACGTCGAACTCGGCGTCGCCGAAGGGCAGGGCCATTGCGTCCGCCTGGCGCCAGGTGATGCGATCGTCATTCGCCTGGCGCTGCGCTGCGACCGCGAGCATCGGTTCGTTGAGGTCCGTTGCAACGTATCGAACGCCGCGCGGCAGCGCCGCCGCCACGGCACGCGTCACCGCACCGGTGCCCGCTGCGATCTCGAGCAATACAGCGGGAGAGCGTGCGGCAACGCGCCTTGCGATGTCCTCCGCATAGACGGCGAAGATCATCGGGACCAGATACTCGTCGTAGATTTTCGGAATCGAGCCGGCGAAAACCTTGTCAGTGTCGGGCATGCTAGCCTCGCTGAAGGTTCGGACACGAGGCCACGTTACCATGGTTTCCCGCAAGAGCCAGCAACGGCGTACATTGCGGGCAATCGGTTCTACGATCTCCCGCCGCCGATCTCGCGGATCGGCCGCGTGCCGTCCCAGCTCATCGCGGCCTGCCGGACCTTTTCGAAGAACGGTCCCTTGGTGCCGCTGATGTCGGAGATTTCGATCACCGTGCCCGGATGCGCCTGCGTGTCGAAATAGGCAAAGCGTCCCTTGTTGCCGCCGATCTGGCCCTCATGGCCGATCCGATAGCCGAGCCCGAGCGCCTTGTCGTAGAGCGCCTGATAGTCGTGGCTCCAATACGACATGTGCTGGAGCCCTTCGTGCCCAGCATCGAGGAATTCCCTGTAGAGCGAGGGCGCGTCGTTGCGCTGCTGGATCAGCTCGATCTGGAGATCGCCGGAATTCGCCAGCGCAATGCTCATCTCGACGGCCGAATTCCGGCCGCGATGCCGGAACCAGTCGGTCTTGACCCGGTCCATGTAGTACCAGGGGCCGACGCCCATCACCTCGATCCAGTGCTTCATCGCGGCGTGGATGTCCCGCACCACATATCCGTTCTGGCGCACCGCGCCGAAGATGCTGCTCATGTCCGCGCTCCTGCTCTCTGCCTATTCACGAGGGGCCTCATCCTGAGGGCCCGCCGCAGGCGGGCGTCTCGAAGGATGGTTGCTGGCGAGCTGCCCGCCACTTGCTCACTTGACCTCGATGCCCGCGTCCTTGGCAACCTGCTTCCAGGCCGTGATGTCGCGCGCGTTGATGTCGCGTTGCTCCTCGCCGGGCACGAATTGCGGGGTGATGCCGAGCGCCAGCAGCTTCTGCTTCACCACCTCATCGCCAAGGGTCTCCTTCAGGGCCGCCGACAGCTTCTGCGCGATCGGCGGAGCCACGCCGGCGGGCGCATACATCGCCCATGACAGGCTGCGGTCGAACGCGACGCCCTGCTCCTTGTAGCTGGCGATTTCGGGCAGGCTCGGCGACCGCTCGCCGCAGGCCGCCAGCGCCTTGATCGAGCCCTCCTTCACCAGCGGCGTTGCGGTGGCGACGTCGAGCGTCGCCAGGGAAATGTGGCGGCCGAGCAAATCGCCGGCCAGCTTTGCGATGCCGTTGAACGGCACGTGGTCCATCTTGATGCCGGTCTGCTGCATCAGGATTTCCGCGCAGAATTGCCCGGTCGAGCCGACGCCCCAGCTGCCGTACTGGATCGGCTCGCCCTTCTTGGCCAGCGCGACCAGACCCTTGATGTCATTGGCGGCAAAGTCCTTGGTCGCCACCAGCATGATGGAGGAGACGCCGACGCGCCCGATCGTCGTGAAGTCCTTGATCGGATCGTAGGGCAGCTTTGGATAGATCGCGGGCGCCAGCACATGCGTGGTCATGCCGCCGACGGTGATGGTGTAGCCGTCATTGGCGGAAGTCGCGACCATCTGCGTGCCGATCGTGCCGGCGGCGCCGGTGTGGTTCTCGATATAGATGCTCTGCCCGAGCGTCTTGCCCATCCTGTCCGCAAGCAGCCGGCCGACTACGTCGCCGCCGCCGCCGGCCGCGTAAGGCAGCAGCATCCTGATCTTGCGGGTGGGGTAGGCGGCAGCATCCTCGGCGCGGGCGGACGGCGCCGCTGACAAGATCAGCAGCAATGATGTGACGATGCGAAGCGCTGCGATGGTTTGCGCGGGCAAAAGGCGAGCGTGGCTTGCCATGGCGTTCTTCCCCCAATTGCTCTCCGCTTATCGAGCGGAGTTGAAACGAACGATCGTTCGTACGGTTGACTAGCGAACGAGCGTTCGTTAGTCAAGCAGCATGGCTGTCGACACCTCCAGCGCGGCTGAAGCGGCTGCGCCCACGACGCGCGAGCGCATCCTCGCCGAAGCGCTCAACCTGTTCGCGCTGAGCGGTTATGGCGGCGCCTCGATGCGCGAGCTCGCACGCCGCGTCGGCATCCGCGAGAGCAGCCTCTACAACCATTTCCCCGGCAAGGCGGCGATCCTCGAGGCGATCGTCAGCGAGCATGGCCCGGCCAGCTCGGCGAGCCGGCTGGAGGAGCCGCGCTACAAGCAGCTGGCGCGGCAGCCGGCGGAGTTCTGCCGGCAGTTCGCGCTCGACCTCGTCGAGCAATGGTCCGATCCGCGCGAGCACCAGTTCCAGAAGGTCATCACCGCCGAGCGCAACCGCGTGCCAGGCATTCGCGCCAAATTCGCCGATCATTTCTACGCGCGCGAGCAGAGCCTGATGACGGATTATTTCCGCGGCTTCGCGCTCGCCGGCCTGATCTCGACCACTGATCCGCGCGAGACCGCGCGGCTGTTCGCCGCCGGTCTGATCTACATCCGCCTCGAGCATTACGTGATGGGCGCGGTGCCGTCGCCGCGGCCGAAGGTGATCGAGGCGATCGACCGCTATCTCGCCTTCTTCCTGTCGCTGATCGCGGCAGGTCAAGACGCCGACAACAAGAAACGAAAGCCCAAGGGAGAAATGCGTGGCAAGGCTGCCCCTGATTGATCCGGAGACGACGAGCGGCGACATTCGCGCCTCGTTCGACCGCATGCCGGTCAAGCTCAACATCTTCCGCATGATGGCCCATGCCGAGGCCAACATGATTCCGGCGATGCGGCTCGGCAATTCCATCCTGCACAAGCAGAAGCTCAGCGCGGTCAACCGCGAGCTTCTGATCCTCCAGTCCGCCCAGCTCGAAGGCGGCGCCTACGAGTGGCGCCAGCACGTGCCGATCGCGCTCGGCGTCGGCTGCACGCAGGACCAGATCGACGCCGTCGAGCGTAGTGACTACGACGCCGCCGGCCTGAGCGAGGCCGAGCGCGCGCTGCTGAAGTTCGGCCGCGAAGTGGTCGAGAACGTCCGTGTCCCCGAGACCATCTTCGCGGCCGTGCGAAAACATTTCAGCGACCAGGAAATCGTCGAAGCCATCGTCGCGCTCGGCTTTTACATGATGATGGCGCGCCTGACCGAAGCAACGGAAACCGATCTCGATCCCGCCGCTGGCATGAAGGTCTATGACGGCGGCAAGAAGCCAGGCGGCTGAGATGGCGGACACCGAGAGCAAGCCGGAGCGTTACATTCGTCCGCCGAGCGCGGAATCATCCGGAGAAGCGCCGGGCAGGGGGCGCCTCAAAGGGCGCCGCATCCTGATCGTCGGCGGCGGCCAACGCGTGTTCGACGCAGCGAGCGATCCAATCGGCAACGGCCGTGCCATGAGCATCCTGTGCGCCCGCGAGGGCGCCAAGGTCGCGGTCGCCGATCTCAACCGCAGCTCCGCCGAACAGACGGTGAAGCGCATCACGGATGAAGGCGGCGAGGGTTTTGCCATCGCGGCCGACGTCACCTCGGAGGCCGACGTCGTCCGCATGATCGACGAGGCGCGCCGCGCCATGGGCGGGCTCGACGGCATGGTGCTGAACGTCGGCACATTCGGCAAGGTCGGGCTCGATGCCGTCAGCCCCGAGGAGTGGAACAAGATCTACGACGTCAATGTCCGCGGCCCCATGCTGTGCTGCCGCGCCGGCTTGCCGAAATTCGACGATGGCGGCGCCATCGTCTTCATCTCCTCCATCGCCGCGCTGAAGGCGGGCTCGCAGATGGCGGTGTACGATTCCTCGAAAGCCGCGCTCGGCGGTCTGATGCGCAACATCGCCCATCTCGGAGCCCGCCGCGGCATCCGCGCCAATCTCGTCTATCCCGGACTCGTCGACACCCCCAACGGCCGCGAAGCCGGCGCCGGCCGTCCCTCCCGCGGCAAGAGCCACATCCCGTTCGGCCGCCAGGCGACAGCCTGGGAGATTGCCTATGCCGTGCTGTTCTTCCTCTCCGACGAAAGCGTCTACGTCACCGCACAGACCCTCGCAGTCGATAGCGGCCTGAGCGGGATGTAAGTGCTCTTCTGTAGCCCGGATGGAGCGCAAGCGTAATCCGGGACCGATGCCTCACCGCGCAACCTGCCCCGGATTGCGCTGCGCTCCATCCGGGCTACGGATGCGACAGATCAGATGATCGAGCGAGATGTGCCCCGGCCCGTAAGCCATGAGGGCAAGTGCCATCGCTGCCCAGGTGAGATGGATCGGCCAGCCGTCGGGCACCGTGAGCTCGACGATCACCGTCATCACTAGCAGTCCGAGCGCTGCGAACCGCGTGCCCAGCCCCAGCACCAGCAGGATCGGGAACATGATCTCGCCGGAGCCCGAGAGAAAGGCCATCACCGTCGGGGCCGGAAAGTGATAGGGACCGCCGGGCAGATGCAGCATGAATTCGTCGCTGAACAGCGTTACTGCCGTGTCGTTGAGCCTGAGGAAGCCGTCCCATTTGAGCAGGCCCGAGCGCCAGAACGGCACGGCCAGCGCGAGGCGCAGCACCAGCTGGACCAGCGATGGTATCGCGAGCGCCTGCACCAGATGATTGGCTCTGTCGATGAGTGCTCCGAGCGACGGCAGGCCGCTGGCGGGCGTCATGGGTTGCTCCGTGATCATGATGGGTCTCCGCAACAGAGCGAGGTGAAGGCGCCGGCTTCGATCAGCCCGGCGATGTTCGCGGCAATGTCGAATTCGCTTGCCGCCTCCAGCGCTGCCGCAGCGGCTTCGCCGAGCGGCCGGCCCGACATGAGATGGTGCGCGAAGACCGCGCCGCCGGGTGGAAGGCGGCGCACGGCGACGTCGAATTCGCCTCGCGTGATCAGCGCATCCTCCGGTGTCGAGGCATCGATCCGCATGACCGGTGCGTCGCCGCGGTTAGCCGCAAAGATCGTCACGGCAGCGTAGTTCGAACGCAGGCATCGCGCAGCCGGGTGCGGAATGAACACCACACCAGCCAGGCGGTCGGGTGTCACCGCCGCGAGCTGGGCCGACGACAGCGGGACCGCGTCGGCAGCGTGATAGGCATCGAGCCAGGCCCGCTCGAGACGCGCGACGTCGCCGAGCCAGGGCAGATCTTGCGCATGCTCGTAAGCTTCGATGAACTCCGGGAAATCGCGGCCGTATTCGAACAGCAGCGGCGATGTCGGCGGATTGCTACGCACATGCAAGCGCGCCATCGCGCGGAAGAAGTCCATGCCGGTGATGCGCTGCACCGCCGGATAGATCGCGGCGAGCGCGTCGATCAGGCTGACCGTGACGTTGTTGCGGTAGACGTCGTAGCGCCGGCCAGCGGCCTTGCCGTTGGGGCCGGTCACGAATTCAGGCGTGCTGCGCTCCGGATCCAGCAACGCCGGCGCGAACGATGCGGCAAAACACAGGCCGGGTTCAGGCGGCATGACGCTCTCCTGCCGGTATGACGGACTGATGGCGGTCGAGGATCGCCTGGGCGGCCGCGGCTTCCGCTTGCAGCACCGGCCAGTCCGGAATCTTGCTGTCCCATTCGATCAGCGTCGGCACCGGCCCGCGGCGCCGGATCATGATCTCGTAGAGCTTCCAGACGGCGTCGGCCACCGGGCCATCGTGGCTGTCGATCAACAGCAGGTCACCTTCGTCGTCGGCCTGCGCGGCATGCCCGGCGAGATGAATTTCCTCGACGCGCGACAGCGGGAAATCAGCGAGGTAGTCGAGCGCCGAATATCCATGGTTGGCCGCGGAGACGAACACGTTGTTGACGTCGAGCAGCAGGCCGCAGCCGGTGCGCTCCGCAACGGCGCGGATGAACTCGGTCTCGCGCATCGAGGATTCGCGAAAGGCGAGATAGGTCGACGGGTTTTCCAACAGCAGCGGCCGCCGGATCGCCTCCTGCACCTGATCGATGTGATCGCAGACGCAAGTCAGCGTCGCCGCCGTGTAGGGCAGAGGCAACAGATCGTTGAAGAAGCTGGTCTCGTGCGTCGACCAGGCGAGATGCTCGGAGACCAGCGCCGGCTGATAGCGCGCGACCAGGCCGCGGAAGCGCGCCAGATGCGCCTTGTCGAGCGGCCGGGGTCCGCCGATCGACATGCAGACGCCGTGCAGCGAGAGCGGATGATCGCGGCGGATCGCCTCCAGCGCGCGATGCGGCGGCCCTCCCGCGCCCATGTAGTTCTCGGCGTGGACCTCGAAGAAGCCGCGCCGTTTCTTTGCCTCGAGGATTGCCGGGAGGTGCTCGGGCTTGAAGCTCGTCCCGGCAACGCCGCCGATCGGCGTTGCGAAGCGGAGCGGCAGCGCTGCTGGCGGGGCCGGCTTGATCGTGCTCATCGTGCTGCTCCGTTCGCGCTTGCCGTTGCGCCGGCCGTCAGATCGGCTTCAGCGAACCCTTCTTGCCGCCCGGCAGCTC
This sequence comes from Bradyrhizobium sp. NBAIM08, assembly GCF_020193935.1. Taxonomy (NCBI): domain Bacteria; kingdom Pseudomonadati; phylum Pseudomonadota; class Alphaproteobacteria; order Hyphomicrobiales; family Nitrobacteraceae; genus Bradyrhizobium; species Bradyrhizobium sp. NBAIM08. The sequence goes on from NZ_JADYVR010000011.1 coordinate 70,039, forward strand.
GATGCTGGTGCAGGTGCCGCCCTTGACGAATTTCCAGGCATTGCCCTGGTAGTCCACGGTCGAGGTGCCCTGGCAGGTGGTGCCCGGTCCCGCCGCGCAATCGTTCTGGCCTTTCAGTGCGACGCCGAAGCACTTCTCTTTCTTGGCGGCGACGGCGGCATCGGCTTCGGCCTTGCTCAGGGGGGCGGCGGAGGCAAGGGTCGCGAGCGCGGTCGACACCGCACCGGCGAGGACGAGGGAGGTGACGGTATGTTTGGCAGACATCGAGGTTCTCCTGTTCGAATGGTGCCGCCCGGCAGGCGAGCGCGCATGATCTCCTTCGTTCCGCGCGCCGCCCGTGTTACGGCGGGCTGCTCACGAAACCGTGAGATCGATTGGATCGGGCGCACGGTCGGTGCGCTTGGACGGGATTAGCGGGCAAGTGGGTGCCCAAATCCAATGCCTTGGCGCTATCGACACGTTCGAGCGAGAGCATTGGATGCGTCCGACCAAACTTGGCAGAGGTAACGGACGGTAGGAAATCTGCGTAGGAAGATGACAGGAGTCGCGCCCACCCAAAGGCGGATAAAACCATGAACGTCGATCCCGGACGCCAGCTGCGCGCGATCGCAAGGATGACGGTCAGTATCCGCCTTGCTGTCTCCGCGCTGGTCCTCGCCGCGATCCTGCTGACCGCGGCGCTCTCCAGCCTGCTGTGGTGGCGCACCGCGGAGGCGGCCAGCCGGCAGCTCGCCTCGACCATCAACGAGCAGATCGTCGCGGCGGTGCGCAAGGAGGTCTCGGCCATCGTCGACGAGGCGCGCGCCGCGCATACCGCGATCCGCACCCTGTTCCTCCAGAACGTGCTCGACACCCGCGAGGCCGACAAGCGCGAATTCGTCTTCCTCTCGCAATTGCAATCGCAGGCCACGATTTCCTGGGTCGCGTTCGGCTGGCCTGACGGCTCCTTCTTCGCCGCGCACAAGCTCGGCGATCGGCGCCTGGAGATGATGGAGATCTCGCTGACGGATCATCCGGGCGAGCGCCGCGTCGACGAATACGACGTGGTGCCCGGCGACATCGAGTTCGCCAACCGCCGCTTCGAGCCGACCGATTTCCGCGTCGCCGATCAGGCCTGGTTCAAGGCCGGCCTCGGCGCGGAAGACCCGCAATGGTTCAGGGTGATGGACCACGCGACCGGCGAGCGGCCGTCGATCGCCTTCGCCGGCCCGATCGACGTCTACCAGGAGCGCCAAGGCGTGCTTGCCGTCATGATCGAATATACCAGGCTTGCGCGCTTCCTGTCGCAGCTGGAGGTCGGACGCACCGGCACCGCCTTCATCGTCGACGGCAGCGGCGAGCTCGTCGCAGCGCCGGACAAGGACGCCGACGAGCTCCATCCGGCGCGTGGCGACACGGCGCTGCTGCCGCTGGCGCGCGCAGCGCTCGACCAGGCCGGGGAGGCCGGCCGCAAGGAGGCCTGGCAAAGCCGGCTCACCTCGGGCGGCGCGGCCTATGAGGTCGCGCTGACGCCGCTGCCGTTTCCCGGCTGGTCGCTCGCGACCGTGATCCCCGAGGCCGAATTTCTCGGGCCGGTCGAGACGACATTGCATCGCCTTATCCTCGGCCTCGCCGTCGGCGCCGTGCTCGCGGCGCTGGCCTCGGCGATGCTGGCGCGGTCCGTCATTGCCGCGCCGCTGTCGCGCGTCGTCGGCGAACTGCGCCATGTCGAAGCCTTCGCGCTGGAGCAGGTCCGCCGCCATCCGTCGCGGCTGAAGGAGATCGCAAGCCTATCGGGTGCGATCGCGGAGATGGCGGCCGGCCTGTCCGCATTCCGCAAGTTCATCCCGGCCGATCTCGTCCGTGGCCTGCTGCGCCAGGGCGTCGAGGCGAAGCCCGGCGGCAGCGTTCAGGAGCTCAGCGTGATGTTCATCGACATCGCCGGCTTTACCGGACTGTCGGAGCGGCTCGGCGATCGCGTCGTGCCGCTGCTGTCGCGCTATCTCGACCTCACCTCGGAGATCATCGTCGCCAATGGCGGGACCATCGACAAGTTCATCGGCGATGCCGTGATGGCGTTCTGGGGCGCGCCGCAGCCGCAAGGCGATCACGCCGCACGATGCTGCCGCGCCGCGCTCGCCTGCCGCCGGGCGATCGACGAGTCGGGCCTCGTCGACGATCTCGGTCAGCCGCTCCAGATCCGCATCGGCATCAATTCCGGCCGCATGCTGGTCGGCAATATCGGCTCGGAGCTGCGGCTGAACTACACCGTGATCGGCGATGCCGTGAACGTCGCGAGCCGGCTCGAAGGCGCCAACAAATCCTACGGCACGCAGATCCTGATCGGCGCGGCAACCGAACGTCTGGCGCGCGGCGCCATCGTCACGCGCGAGGTCGACAGCATCGCGGTCTACGGACGCGAGGAGGGACTCTCCGTCCACGAGCTGATCGGGATGGTGAACGAGAATGCGGTCGGCAGCATCGGCTGGATCGCGGATTACGAACGCGGCCTCGCCGCCTATCGCGCCCGCCGCTTTGCCGATGCGCTGGCCGATTTCGAGGCGGTGCTGAAGCGCCGCGGCGACGATCGCCCAGCCGAGCTAATGCGGGACCGCTGCCGGCAACTGGCAGCAGCCGCGCCCGACGTCACTTGGCGGCCTGTGGCGGCATTGGCGTCGAAATAGCGGCGCGGATTCCACGACGTCATGGCGTGCCCGCGCAACCTGCAGGCCGAGCCCTTGAGCTCGCCGGGTCCCTATAGTATGGGACCGCCCGGGTCGGCAGTTCACCCGGGCGTCAGCGTCCCGCGAAGGTTCTGCGCCATTTCAAGGCCGGCGCACCCGAAGGCGTGGAAGGCGCGACATGACCGCAAATCCGGACGCATTGCCGCTCGCCGGGCCTGCTCCCGTCTCGGTGCGGACCTCCCGCGGCGTCGTCCAATGCGCGATCGCAGGCGAGGGGCCTGCGATCCTCGCCATCCATGGCGGCATGGGCGGCCACGACCAATCGTGGCTGCTGGCGCGTGCGCTCACTTCGACGCTCAGCGACAAGCGGGTGCTGGCCGTGTCTCGCCCCGGCTATCTCGGCTCGCGCCTGGAGCTGGGCGCATCGCCCGATGACCAGGCTGATCTCTATCGGGATCTGCTCGACGCGCTCGGGATTTCAAGCGCGGCCGTCGTCGCGGTCTCGGCCGGCGGCCCTTCGGCGCTGCAATTTGCCGCGCGGCATCCCTCGCGCTGCCGGTCGCTGGTGCTGGTGTCGGCCTGCACGGGACGACTGCAAACGCCGCCGGACATCGCCGCGCGCCTGCGCATGATGCGCTATCTTGCGCGTCTTCCCGGATTGCCGGGGGTCCTGAAGTGGCGGGCTGAACGCAATCCGCAAGCTGGTGCGCGCCGCGCGATTCCCGATGACGCGATGCGCGAACGAACCCTGCGCCATCCCGAGGCAGGCCTCTTGTTGCGCACCTTGCAGTCGAGCGTGTTCGAGCATCTAGCCGCCAGGATCCCCGGGACCGTCAACGACATCGCGCAATTTGCCGCGCTCGAGCAGTTGCCCGTAGGAACGGTCTCGGCGCCTGCTCTCGTCGTACACGGCCGCGCCGACGATGTGCTGGCGTTCTCGCATGCCGAGAACGTCTGCCGGGCAATCCCGCAGGCGAAGCTGCTGGCGCTCCCCGATGGCGGTCACGTCTCGCTGTTCACGCATCTGGATGCGGTGCTCAAGGCGGCCGAGCCGTTCCTGGACGGGCGCGCGATGCTCCGCACCTACATCGCATAAGGGATCTCCATGAAGGCAACGCTGCTCAATCCTGAAATCTACACCCGCTCGCCGTGGAAGAACGGCGCCGGCGTCTTCACCGACATCGCGGATGCGCATCGGGCCGATGCGCCGCGGAAGGACTGGGACAGCCTGCTCTGGCGCTTTGCGTCGACGCCGATTCTTGCGTCCGGTCCGTTCTCCCACATGCCCGGCATCGACCGCTTGCAAATGGTCGTCGAGGGCCGCGGGCTGGTGCTGAAGTCGCCGACGCAGGAATTCGACGAACGTGAACCTTTTACGACGGTGCGGTTCACCGGCGAGCTCGAGATCGTGACCGAGCTCGAGGCCGGTCCCGTCGAGGTCGTGAACCTCATGGCGCGGCGCGGCGCGGCCGAGATCGATCTCCTCGCGTTGAAGCAGCCCGGCGACCGGCACCTCGCCGCCGGCACGCATCTGGTCTACGCCCCGCGCGGCGAATGCCGCATCCGCCTCGACAACGAGGAATTTGCGATTCCCCGCACCGGCACGTTGAAGGTCGAGCTGGCCGGGCCGTCGCAGCTTGCGCTCGTCGCGGGTCTGGCGGTGCTGGGGTCGATCCGGCTTCTGGTCTAGAACCTCAGACCGATGCGCACAATCCATGCAACTAGCTAGGTTGACGCCGCCGGGCCGGCGCACGATATCTGCTGGCTAAACCGCAGCTCGAGGGGCAGGATATGAATGCGCCACACACATACGCCCCCACACTGGCCGACGGCGTCATCGACTGGCTGACCAACGGCACGCGCGACGAGCGCTTCATCGACGACATCTTCGCGCTGATGTGCATCCGCCTGCAGCAGGCGGGCATTCCGCTCAAGCGATCGACGCTTCACGTGATGATCCATCATCCGCAATGGCTGGGTGCCCGCATGATGTGGTCCGACGGCAAGCGCGAGGCGGAGATCACGTTGGCCGACTATGACGTTCGCGAGCGGTCCGAATATATCGGCAGCTCCGCCAACGAGATCCATGACGGTGCCGACGAGGTCCGCGAAAAGCTCGAACAGGATTCCTCGCTCGGTCGCAAACATGCTCTTTATGACGACATGCGGTCGCTGGGCATGACCGACTATGTGGCCTGGCCGCTGCTGCACACGCTCGGCAAGCGCCACGTCGTGACCTTCGCCACTGATCGTCCCGGCGGTTTCGAGGATGTCCACATCGCCGGCCTGAAGAAGCTGTTGCCGGTGCTGGCGCTGGTCAGCGAGATCCGCATCAAGAATCGCCTAGCGCGCACGCTGCTGGAAACTTATGTCGGCTCCCATGCCGGCGAGCTGATCCTGGCCGGCGCCACCAGGCGCGGCACCGGCACGACGGTGCGCGCCGCGATCATGATCTGCGACCTCAGGGACTTCACCAAGATCTCCGACAACTGGCCGCGCGACGATGTCATCGACCTTCTCAACGACTATTTCGACGCGATGTCGGAGCCGATCGCGCGGCACGGCGGCGAGATCCTGAAGTTCATCGGCGACGGGCTGCTCGCCATCTTCCCGCTGCATCAGCCGAACGCCTGCGCCAATCTTCTGCATGCGGTGGCCGAGGCGAGGGGAGCCATGGCCGCGCTCAACGATCGGAACAGCGCGACCGGCCGCGCGCCGCTGAACTACGGCATCGGCGTCCACGTCGGTGATGTCATGTACGGCAATATCGGATCTGCCCAGCGGCTGGATTTCACGGTGATCGGCCCGGCCGTCAACATGGCCTCCCGCCTGGAGGCCCTGACCAAGACGCTCGGCAGGAACGTGCTGCTGTCACGCGATTTCGCCGAGCTTGTCGAGAAGGAGTTCGCATTGGAGCATGTCGGCCGGCACGAGGTGCGCGGCTTCAACGCCCCCATCGAGCTCTATGCCTATCCGGCTCGCGCTATTTCCGGTTAGTTCCGGGGGCGTTCGGCAGGGCCTGTTGGCCCCCCTGGGTCTGCCTGGCCGGATCGTTGTCGCCCGGCCTCATCGTTGACGACTTCGCCGGTGCATTGGCGCCGCCGTTGTTGGCGTCCGACGACGTATTGAGGCTGGAGGCGCCCGCGCCGGTCGTGCCGCCGGTGCCGGTCGAATTGATGCCGGAGCCCGTCCTCGACGGCCCCGCGCCGCTTTGCGCGAAGGCGGAAGGAGACGAGGCGAGCGCCGCGATGAGCCCTGCTATGACGAGTGCTTTCATGTCCGCTCCTGTGCTCGGCCTGGTGCATGATCCGGACCCGGAGGGCCGCGCAGCGCAAAGTGCGCAGCGGTTTTCCAAAAAGATCATGCTCAAACAATAACCTGGAGCGCGATGACGGTTCATCCTAATCGCATCGCGCTCTAGGCGGCCCCGGCCCGGCATCCGGGGGCGGGCTTGAGCCGGGGCCGCCATTTGCCGGAATGGTGAGACGCCGGCGAAGGGCCAATGCGCGGGAACGCGTGGTCGTTCCAAATTCGATGGGGCGCCGCAAACCCGCTGAACTAGGCTGACCAGCGGTCCTGCTCTTCCTGGTGGGCTTGCTCGTTCAGCCGGTCGGCGATCTCGTCCGCAATCTGCTCGGTCTCGGCCGAGGCCACCGGCTCGCCCTTGTGTGTCTTCAGCTTGTCCTTGTCGGCTTCGATCGGAAAGTCGTCGGGTGTCAGTCCGGTCGTCTTGTTCATGGTGCGCCTCACTGTCTCCAGTTGGGGAAAACACACGTGAAGGGCCGATCGTTGCTACGAAGATGAAGCCGCTGGACGAGGCGGCGTCAGGCGCCGCCGACTGCCCGCGTGATGGTGCCGCTCCCGCCGCAGGTGGCGCAAGGCGCGCCGTCGATGCGTCCCTTGCCGTGACAATCGGGACAGACGTCGTCGCCGGTGCCCTTGGTTCCGGGCGGAGCTTCGTCACCGGGATTGAGCGCTGCTTGCGTGGGAATCTTGGCGTCTTGTGCGTGGGCAGCCTTGGTCTTGGTCATCTGCGCCTCCTCGACAACACCGCAACGCGCCTTGCCGCAGAAAGTGCCAATCGGAGTTCGCAGCGCAGTCAACGGAACCGCGCCGCTGTTCTCGCTACTTCTCGACTGCGCCCGTCCAGTCCTTGAAGCCGCCGACGTTGTAGACGTTCTCGTAACCCATATCCTTCAAGAGCTTGCCGGCCAGCGCCGACCTGCCGCCGGATGCGCAATAGAGGATGACGGTCTTGCCCTTGTCGAACGCCTTGTCGTGATAGGGCGACTCCGGGTCGGCGCGAAACTCCAGCATCCCGCGCGAGACGTTCACGGCGCCGGCGATCTTGCCGCTGGCGGCGACTTCCGGCGCATCGCGAACGTCCACGACCAGCGTGTTGCCCTTGTTGATCATCTCGGCCGCCTGCTCCGAGGTGATCTTCGGGACCGCCGCGTTCGCAGCTTCCAGCATTTGCTTGACACTCGTTGCCATAAATTCTCTCCGGATTTTCTTCTGCCGCCCCATAGGAGGATAGCACATCGATCTGGACATCGCTCCTGGATAAGCTTGTCCCGCCGGAGTCAGAGGCCGGAGGTCCGGTTGCCAAGGCCGGATTGTCCGACTAGCCTTGCCGAAGCTACGCCCAAACGGTCTCTGGCCGCACCTTCATGCCCAAATTTCTCCGCATCGGTGTCCATCAGTCCAACGTCTCCGGATACACCTCGAAGGCGTGGTGCGTCAGACGCGTCGGCGCGGCGGTCTTCCTGAAATGGGGCGCGGTGGAGGTGCAGGGCGCCGGCGCCGGGCGCAAGGTCTACTGGTCCCGGTCGCCGCAGGAGAAGACGATCCGTTGCGGCACCGCGCAGCGCGCGCAGGAGTACACGAAAGCCGCGATCGCGCGGCGCCGCAATCACCGCTATGAGCCGCTGACCGGACCCATCGCGAACCGGCGCCGGTCGGCTGCCCGCGCCGCCGAGCTCAAGCAGGCGCTCGCCACCATCCTCATCGTGGACATCGTCGGCTCCACGGCGAAGGCAGCCAAGCTCGGCGATGCGCGCTGGACCAAGGTGATAGGCCATTATTACGCGGCGGTCCGCAAGGAGCTGAAGACGTGCCGCGGCAAGGAGGTCGTGACCACGGGCGACGGCGTGCTGGCGACCTTCAGGAAACCCGCTGCCGGCATCGCCTGCGCGGCCGCGATTCAGAAAGCCGTGCGCACGCTCGGCCTCGAGATCAGGGTGGGTCTACACGCGGGCGAATACACCATCAGCGGCGGCGAAATGGTCGGCCTCGCGTTCCACATCTGCACCCGGGTTGCAGCGAAAGCACGCGCGGGCGAGGTGCTGGTTTCGAGCGCGGTAAAGGAACTGATGGCGGCGCAGTCCGCAATCAACCTGAGGGATCATGGCCAGCACCGGCTCAAGGGGGTGCCCGAAAGGTGGCGGCTGTACCGGGTGGAGGGCTGAGGGCATCGCGGCGCAATAAGCCTTGCGAGGCTGCGCCTCAGTCACAGCCCCTGGATTCAAGCTTCCGCCTTCATGTTTGCGAAACGGTCCCGCAAATAGGCGGCGAAGGGACGCCTTCCCTCATCCTGGCTCCAACTGTCGATCGCAAGGCGAAAAGCTCCGATTGAGACCATCGCGACTATGCGGAGTGCCGTTCGCCGCTTGGGCTGCGGCCACATCGTGCAGAGCGCGTCGAAGACCGCCTGTTCCTGTTGGGCGTATTTGGTGGCCTCGCGGGCGCGAAGCGTCTCGTTGGTGCGGATGAACCGGTCGATCTCCATCATTTGTTTCCGGGCCTGGACGTCCTCGTAGGACGCCGTGAGTCTGACCAGTGCATTCTTCACCGCTTCGAGCGGCGGCTGCTTGGTCGATTGCTCCAGAACGGCGCGCCCTATGGCTTCGGCGAGACCGCCCTGCCAGGCCAGGATGATGTCTTCCTTCGACTTGAAATAATAGAAGAAGGTCCGACGCGAAATTCCCGCTGCCTCCGCGATGGCGTCGAGCGTCGTCGCCTCATAGCCGTTCCGAAGGAAGAGCCTCAGACCGGTGTCGGTGAGCCGTCGCAACGTTTCGCGGCGCTTTTGCTCCCTCAGTCCCTCGCTTTTCGGTGATGGGTCGTCTCCGTCCTGTTTCGACACACAACGGCCTCATTCAAAATTACACTCAGTGCGATAAAATTCCGCATCAAGTGCGAAATTACTGCATGTGAGGCCGGCCAGCAAGGCTCGGGCCGATTCGAGGCGTCCAAGACCAGCGAACTGGATCAAGATGACTGCAGACAGGGACGGCCCGGCGAACGACCGGGATGCCGATGCTTCGCGTTGCGATTTCCACGATGCCGAGGCCGGTTTGCTGCAAGCGGCGGCCGGGAAGGACCAGCGCACGCGCAGCTCCGGCAACATCGAGCTTCTACGCCGCAATCCTGCCGGTTACGTCGCCTCCAGCCATCGCCAGGGCGCGCCGCACCGGCCTCGCCGTGCAATCAGCAGACCTCGCAGGAGCCTGCAATCCGTCCCCCGGACGATACATGACGCGCGAGCCCGTCATGCCGGCGAGCGGCGCCTCGACGGCGCCGTGCAAGGCTCGCCAAGGGAACGTGACCAGCGTCGATTTGTCGCTCGGACCCTCGCGCGCGCGGTGAAGGCCATACGTTCGCCGTATCTCGGCAATTTCGGCGTTCTCATCCTGCTGTGCGCCATCTCGTTCCATCCCTGCTTCGATCTGGCGAACGTCGTTTCGAACAGCTTCCTCTGTCTCGGTGCGAAGGCGGCGTTCGCCGCGACCGTCAATCTCGTGGTGGACGACTGGACCCCGACGATCCAGGCCTTTCTGGCCGGCCGCCTTCTGCGCTGGATTGGCCTCAGCCTTCTGCTCGCGCTGCTCCCTGTGCTGACCGTCATCCGCGCCGGGACGCTGGCCAAGCTGCGGGCGCTAGCCGCCCTCTTGCTTGTCCGGCTGCGCGGGATCCTCAGAGCTTCGCTGCGGCCACTGAATCGCGCAGCGCGGGAGGGCCGCGGCGCAGGTGTCGTTCACGAGAAGGTCAACAGGCTCGGGCGGCACAACGCTTGAAAATTACACTAGGTGTAATTTAACTGGCCCGATGTGATGTTGTGCCGTGGGAGATGGCCCGATGCCTGGTTGGAGTGCGAGCGATATTCCGTCCCAGCGGGGGCGTTGCGCCGTTGTCACGGGCACGGGTGGCCTGGGTTACCAAGATGCGCTGGCGTTGGCGCGTGCGGACGGCGAAGTGATCATTGCCGGTCGCAATGCCTCGAAGGGAGCAGACGCCGTCGCGCGGATCCGATCCCGTCAGCCCAACGCGAACGTCCGGTTCGAACGGCTCGACCTTGCGGATATTCATTCGGTGCGGGCCTTCGGCTCCCGTTTGCGTGGCCAACGGGACAGTCTCGACCTGCTCGTCAACAATGCCGCGGTCATGATGCCCCCTGTCCGGCAAGTAACGGCCGACGGGTTCGAAATGCAGTTCGGCACGAACCACCTCGGCCATTTCGCGCTGACGGCCGAGCTTCTGCCGCTGCTGCACAAGGGCGTCGAGCCGCGCGTCGTCACCGTGTCCAGCCTGGCAGCGCGCAGCGGAGCGATCGAGTTCGACAATCTGCAGGCTGAGCGTCGCTACCAGCCGATGCCGATCTACAGCCAGTCCAAGCTTGCGAACCTGATGTTTGCGTTCGAGCTGCAGCGACGCAGCCGGAGGTTCGGCTGGGGCATCACCAGCGTTGCGGCCCATCCCGGCGTATCGCGGACCGACCTCATTCCGAATGGCGCCGGCCGGATGAGCCTTCCCGGCCTGGCGCGGACCGCCCTCTGGTTCCTGTTTCAGCCGGCGGCGCAAGGTGCGCTGCCGACGCTGTTCGCGGCGACGTCGCCGGACATCGTCCCCGGCGGCTATTACGGTCCGGACAAGTTCGGCGAAATCCGCGGTTCGCCGTCCGTGGCCCGCGTGCCGCCGCAGGCCGATGACGATGCGGTGGCGTCTCATCTGTGGGATGTCTCGGCAACACTGACCGGCGCTCGCTTAGCGACGGAGTCGTCCCGCACCCAGGCGAGGACGGATCTGTGCACTTGAAGCGGCCTCGCGCAGGTCCGCCATTCCGAGGCCCGGCGGCCGCGTAGAAAGACGAAGCAGAGGACTCCAACATGACCCGTCGAAATCTGGTGCTGATCGCTTTGGGAGTTTGCCTGATGAGTGCTCCAGTCCACGCTACGCCGCCGAACAAGGTGCTCGGCACCTGGAGAATGGTCTCCGCTCAGATCGATCCGGAAGGAAAGAACCTGCCGGCCTATGGCGCGCGGCCGAACGGGCTCCTGACCTTCACGCCGGACATGCACTTCATCGAGGTGCTGACCGACTCGGACGTCCCGCGCTTTGCCTCCAGCGTGCGGGGCGAGGGCACGGACGCGGAAAACCGCGCGGCCATGGCCGGCAGCATCGGCTTTTTCGGCACCTACACGGTGGATGAGAACGGCGAGTTCAGCGGCAACAAGGTCGAGGGCTGCACCTTTCCGAACTGGATCGGCAGCGTTCGGACGCGGAAGGAATTGCGTCTGGTGGTCGACGGCGACGTCATGACCGAGAATTTTGAACGACCTGACGGCACGAAGATCCGCATCACGTTCGAGCGGGTCCGCTAGCGCCGTTCACGCCGACGGCGTTACCTTCGGCTCCGGAAAGGGGCAGGGCGATCGCATATGGGAGCGATCTCGCCTGTGGCCATTCTTCGAGACGCCCGCCGTTAGCGGGCGTTGAAGGACGAGGCGCGCGCTCAGCTCGCGCAAAGCACCATATGCAATAGTCCTGGGAGAGGGGCTCGGCCCGACCGTCGCCGCCTTGATGTTGACATTCAGCTTCAACCTGCTGACGAGTCGGGGGCTTGGCGAATCCGCCAAGCTGATGCTGCAGGGTGCGATCATCGGCCTTGCAGCGGCCGCATATTCGGCAAGGCGCCAGTCATGATTGCCTCGATATCGGAACGAGAACGGATGCGGCCGCAGCCGCGATGACAACAGGAGAGATGACATGACCGATGTGATGGCTGGAGCCGAACCATTCTTCATGCAGGGCAAGGGGCCTGCGGTCCTCGTGCTCCACGGCTTCACGGGAACGACGCAAAGCATGCGGTATCTCGGCGAAGAGCTTCACCGGCGCTTCGGCTTCACCGTCAGCGGGCCTCGCCTGCGGGGCCACGGCACCTCACCGGACGACATGGAAACGACCGGCTATCTCGATTGGCTCGCGTCGGCGGAGCAGGCGCTTCACGAGCTGGCTGGGCAGGGCACCAAGGTCTTCGTCACCGGCCTGTCCATGGGAGGCACGCTGACGCTCAACCTAGCCGCACGTTTTCCGAACATCGTCGCAGGCGCCGTGCCGATCAACGGTGCCGCCGGAATCTTCGATGGCGCGATGGCCGAGCTCGTATCGGACGGCGCGGCGCCGAAGCGCGTTCCCGGCATCGGATCGGACATCAAGGCCGCCGGCGTCAAGGAGCTGGCCTATCAGGAGGTGCCAGTCGCTTGCCTCCGGCAGGTCCACGTCCTGATTGCTGCGACCGAAAGCCTGCTGCGCAAGGTCAGCTGTCCCACGCTCGCCATTCATTCCAGAGAGGACCACGTCGTGCCGGCGGCCAATGGCAAGCGAATCGCGCAGGAGGTCAGTTCCAACGACGTGCGCCTGCTTTGGCTCGACAATTCCTATCATGTCGCCACGCTCGATAACGACAAGGATCTGATCGTAGAGCGCTGCGGACGATTCATCTCGGAAATCGCCGGGGGGCGCCTGGATAGAACAGCGCTTCTGCATACGGCGGTCGTAGAATGATGGGCTTGAGATCCTACGATAGCCGCTTTCGCATCTTCGGGCTGGCTCAGCCTTCGAACCGCCAGTTCGCCGGCACCCAGCGATAGCCGTCGTCCGTCTTCCTGATGTTGCCGATGCCCGGAAACGGGAAATGGAATCCAAGCACCGGGATGCGGTCCGTCGCAGCGCGGTCGAACAAGCGCCTGCGCGACTGCAACGCGGTATCGGGATCGAGATCCGGCCCGGGCCGCCAGGCATTGTCGATGTTGAGTAGGGGGCTATAGGCGGCATCGGACGTGATCAGCAATGCTTGCGCGCCGGAATGCACCAGGATCGCCGACATGCCCGGCGTGTGGCCGCCGGCGGCGATCGTCGTTATGCCCGGCAACAACTCGCCGCCCGGCCGGTACAGCACGGCAGACTTGGCGACGGGCGCCACGCTTCGCTTGATATTGGCGATGAAGGCGCGCCGGAAATCTTCCGGCATGGGCAGCCGCGACAGGTCAGGCTCGTTACGGATGAAGAACGCAAAATCGTCCTCGGGAAGATGGACCGTCGCGTTCGGAAAAGCGCTCGATCCGTCGGCGCGGCTGAGATTGCCGACGTGATCGGGATGGGTATGCGTGATCACGATGGCGTCGATGTGCTCGGGCTCCACGCCGATCGCCGCAAGATTGCGGAATAGATGTCCGCCATCGGGGCCGAGCGTTTGCGCTGCACCTGCCTCGATCAGGATTCTCCTGCCACCGGTTTCCAGCAGAAGCGTGTTCAGGTTGAGCCTGAAGGTGTCGGTCGGCAGGAACGCATCGCTCAGCGTCCTGCCGAGTTCCTCCGCCTGGGCGGTGTGGGCATAGATGCGCGGATTGCCGCTCAGCGTGCCGTCGCTGACGACGGTTGTCTTGATATCGCCGATCCGAAAACTGTAGTGGCCGGAATTGGCCCTGCCAGCAGGCGTTTGCGCGATCGCGGCCGGCATGCCCAGCAGCGGCGTCATCGCTCCGGCCGCGCCGCCTGCGAGCATTATGCGGCGGCTGATGTTCAGATGTGATGGCATACGGCTTCTCCGGCCTATCGCGGTGGGGTCTGTGTACGATGATCTGGCATCATCCACAAATGTCATGATAGAATTTACATTATGCGTTCGATGGATTTGGCGAAAGTCGACCTCAACCTGCTGGTGGTGTTGCATGCGCTGCTCGAGACCGGCAGCGTCACGCGCGCCGCTGAGCGTCTCGGCAGCAGCCAACCCGCGATCAGCCGTGCGCTGGCAAAGCTGCGGCGCCTGTTCGGTGACCGGCTGATGGTGAAGGCGGCAAGCGGCATGACGCCGACGCTGCGCGCCGAGGCGATGCGCGAGCCGCTGGCGACCTTGCTCGGCGGCGTCGAGACATTTCTCCACAAGCCGAAATTCGATCCTTCCGCCACCGACCGCGTCTTTCGCATCGCGACGACCGATTATGGGGCGCTCGCCATCCTGCCCAATGTCGCCGCCCACTTTGCGCGCGAGGCACCCGGGGCGGCGATCGAGGTCGTCAGCTTCTCGCGTGATGTGTTCCGCATGCTCGCTGACGGTCAGGTCGATTTCGTGCTGTATGCCGATAATCCGGTATCCGGCTCGTTTCGGGCGCGCGAGCTGTTCCGCGAAAATTTCGTGACGCTGGTCCGGCAAGGGCATCCTTTGCTCAAGCAGATGCGCGGGGCAAAGGACGTGCTGCCGATCAAGCTGTTCACGGCCTGGCCGCACATCGTGGTCAGCATTTTTGGCGGGCAGGGCGGGCCGATCGATACCGCATTGGCCGAGCGCGGCTACAAGCGGCACGTCGCGCTGCGTGTTCCATATTTCGCAACGGCCGCGGTGATCACGGCTGCGTCGGATTACCTGGTGACCATGCCCTCGCGGGCGGCCCGGCAGCTTGCGCCGCGGCTCGGTCTCGTGATGCTGAAACCGCCGGCGCAGGTGACGCCCTACGGCTATCGCCTGCTCTGGCACGAACGAAGTCACGACGATCCCGGCGCGGTCTGGTTGCGCCGGCTGGTGGTCGATTCTGTCAAGTCGGGCGCCGCCTAAACCAAAACATGGAGCAAGACGCCGCAAAGCGTGCTCGTCATGAATGTTGCTCCCGATGTCGGAACCCGGGCCGGCCGTTCGTCTTGAATCCAAGCCGCCTCGAACCGGAGTTCTGCGTAAATGGCCCCGCGCGCCAATTGGAAAGGCTTCCTGAGACTGTCCCTCGTCACCTGTCCCGTGGCGCTCTATCCCGCTACCTCCGAGAGCGAGAAGATCTCGTTCAACCAGCTCAACCGGCAGACCGGCCACCGCATCAAATACGTGAAGGTGGACGCGGAGACCGGCGACGAGGTGACGAACGAGGACATCGTCAAGGGCTATGAGCTCGAGAAGGGCCAATACATCGAGGTCTCCAAGGAAGAGCTCGAGGAGATCGCGCTGGAGTCCACGCGCACCATCGAGATCGACGAGTTCGTCGACAAATCGGACATCGACGCGCGCTATTTAATCCGCCCCTATTACATCCGGCCCGACGGCAAGGTCGGCCACGACGCCTTCGCGGTGATCCGCGAGACCATTCGCGAGATGAACAAGGTCGCGATCGGGCGCGTGGTGCTGACCAACCGCGAGCACATCATCGCGCTGGAGCCGATGGACAAGGGCCTCGTCGGCACCCTCTTGCGCTACCCCTACGAGGTGCGCAGCGAGGCCGAATATTTCGACGACATCCAGGACGTGAAGGTCACCAAGGACATGCTCGATCTCGCCCGGCACATCGTCAACCAGAAGGCCGGACGCTTCGCGCCCGAAAAGTTCGAGGACCATTACGAGACCGCGCTGATCGACCTCATCAACGAAAAGCGCGCCGGCAAGGTGATCCGGCCGAAGGAGCGGCCGAAGGGCGAGAACGTCGTCGACCTCATGGAGGCGCTGCGGCGGAGCGTCGGCAAGGAAGTCGGGAAGCAGGCCGCGCCCGCGAAGGCGGACAAGCCGGCGAAGAAGCCGAGGAAGGCGGCGGCCGGCCAGAAGGAGATGCTGATGCCGATCGCCGGCAAGAAGGCGGCCGCCAGGGAGACGTCCGCGAAAAAGCCGGCCGCAGGGGCGCGGCGGAAATCGGCATGAAGCATCCCGTGACGCCGGACTTAAATCGAAAACACGCCCTATGCCGCTTGGTACGCGAAGGTCCTAGTCGCAGGCCTCAAAGGCCCTCGTCAGGGCACTCCGGACATGTATCGCCGATCGAATCGAGGACATCGTTGATCTCCGCGACCGCCTGATCGGCAGAGACGCCGTCCGGCGGATCCTGGCGCGCAAGCACGACCGCGCGATGGCGCGCGTGCGGGTCGGCGCGGTCCCTGGCCCAGCCGTGCTCCTCGCATTCGCAGATCGCGCCGGCCTCGTGCAGCACGTGGGTGGCCCATCCCCGTAAGGTCCGGATCGCCGGCCGTCTTTCCCTGGTCATCAGCATGCGAGATTGCTCCTGCGGGACGAATCCGTGCCGCCGCCAGATCGTTCCGGGCTGTTAACACGGGTCAGAGATTCCCAAACGGCAGGGCTGGGCTTGTCCACGTGTTCCGGATGAAGGGGAGCGCGCGTTGTGACGCAGCGTCTGTATGCGTTGCAAGCACCCAGCAGAGCCAGGCAGGTTTCCTCCTGAGGAACCCTGGTGCTGAGAGGCGGCTTATGTCGTCATCGGTTTCGGAGGAAAAGCCATGGTCATTGATGCGTTCGCTGGCACCACGCCGGTGTTTCTCCCTGAGCAGTTCTTCGTTGGTCGCTTGGAAGGATGGGCGGTGGTCGAGAGTCTCGTCGGCGGGCTGTTGAAGCGGGCGACGATCACGGCGCATGGCGAATTGGACGCGGACGCCGACACTGTCGTTCTGACTGAAACCTACACCTTTGATGACGGCCATAGCGACACGTTGCGCTGGACGATCCACAAGCTGAGCGAAGGTCAATACATCGGCCACGAAAATCGACTGGAGGGTGAAGCCACGGGCGAGCAGGCCGGTTGTGCATTCCATTGGAAGTACACGCGCGACACGCCCCAAGGCGATGGAAAGTCGTTCAAGCTGAACTTCGACGATTGGTTCTATGCGA
Organism: Bradyrhizobium sp. NBAIM08; assembly: GCF_020193935.1. Classification (NCBI taxonomy): domain Bacteria; kingdom Pseudomonadati; phylum Pseudomonadota; class Alphaproteobacteria; order Hyphomicrobiales; family Nitrobacteraceae; genus Bradyrhizobium; species Bradyrhizobium sp. NBAIM08. The sequence continues at coordinate 86,632 of NZ_JADYVR010000011.1, forward strand.
TCGATGACCGCGCCTGCATCGTGCGCGGATCCGCCGGGCGCGCGGGCATTCCGTTCGCGACGGCGCATGTGACGTATCGGAAGCTTTAGGTTCGCCCGACGGGGGCTGCAGCCCCGCTCTCCGGTGCGCACTTCTTTCTCGAACTTAACATTCTTGAATCGCGAAGGCACCGAAGCAAAGTACGGTGGGCGTTTTCGCGGGAGTGAATCTTCTGGCGCTGATTGAGCCAGAGCGGGGGCCGGGCGTGAATTTCCAGGTTACGGTTTTGAAGATCCTGGTGAGCTATCCGGATGGCTTTGCCGTCATGGAAGATCTCAAGCGCGACATGGCGATCCTGGCGACCAGCGGCCGCGATTGGGCCGACCGGACGAGGCGTCTTGCCAGCCGCGTGCCGGACCTCGACATCTTTTCACAGGGGCTGGTCGAGCGCATCAGCGGTGGCTGGAGACTGACGTCGAAGGGGCGAGACATCTTGGCGTTCATGGAAGCCCGACCGGCACCAAGCGAGCCCAGCCTGGCGGCCCCGGTCGATGAGACGTCCCAGCCGGTATTGGAGATTGCTCCGCTTTCCCCGCTGCCGCAGCCAGCCGACCGGGCCAAGCGTCGGCGCGAGCGCCGAGAGCGCCGCCGCGAAGCCCGCGAACGGGCGCGGGCGAACGCCTCCTGAACCGGGATTGAGGTCGGCAACGAACTAGCGGTCCATCGCCGCGCTCGAAGGGGCGCCAAGCCGGCGGCGACGCGGAGGCGACGGGGTGCTAACCACCCCATCTCTCGTAAGGATTATGACCTGGCTCTGGTTGATCATCATAGTGCGGGGCCGGTTGACGGCGGTCCGGCCGTGCCGGTGAATAAGCCCAGGCCGCAGTACTCCCAGTCGTCAGAACACGAGGATGCGCTTTTGCATGATGCCGATGGACCTGGCCTGCCACCGCGGCGCTGACGGGGGCCCACAGGATAATCAAAAGGCTCAGAACGAGACCCGATCGCATGGGAGTTTCTCCGATAGACCTACGATGATGAGTTAGATGAGCCTCGGTCCACGCCCTCGCAATCGGTGACGCCTGCAAGACTGGTAACGTCCTCGGCATCACGCGCGGGTTGGCGGTCGAATTCGTGCGAATCTGTAAACCCCGCACTCGGCTTCATGCTGGCAGTTGCGTCACGGTTTGGAGTCTTTCGTCGCCGGGGTGCGTCACGCGATGATGAGCACACCGATTTGCCATTCGCGCAGGCGTGATTGTTCACCCACGTGTTTTTCCCGAGCGCATACCCACCTAATGCTCAACCAAGAAATTCGAAGGAAGCGCATTTCAACAGAGCAGCCGGTTCGAGTCAGCGCGAATGCTCCGCACGAAAACAACAGCCGTTCGGAGCACGACCATGACTGGATTCAGGACCTTTGTTATTGCAGCGATGATGTCGATTGGCGCGATAAGCTCTGCAAGCGCCCAGTGCCCATTGTGGGCGACTCAACATCCAGATTTGTTTCAGGCGCAATATCCCGATCGGGATGTGTTGAACGACTGCGAATTGACGCCAGCAGGCAGAATGGGCCTGGAACGCCCTGGCGGCGCGGCTCCCTTGTTTGGGCCCAACAGGGCCTACCAGACAACGCCTGGCGTTGCCCAGCACCGCGGCTTTCACCACCGATCGCGGTGAGTATCTGAAAATGGATCCGGATGGTCGGATTCCGGCGGAGAAACCGTAGCGCGCCAAGTCTAATGATCAGAAATCAATCCGCGCACCTTCGGTACGCGACCGTTTTCAGCGATTCCTGAGTGCTGTCGGGACCAATCAAATGCGAGTCGATTAAGTCATTGGTTTCGCGTCCGTCGCCAAACATTCGCGAGTCGTTTTAGGTCAATTCCAAAGATCTGCTAGTCGAATGGGTGATGACGCTAGATCTTGGGTTGGATGCCGCGATTTGTTGTCCAGATGTCGTGGTCTTGTGGAGCTGGGTGCTGCGAGCGCGGCCCGCAATGAACAACCTGCTCGAGGAAAACCGTCGGGGCCAATTTAGTACAAGTCGTCTGAAGCGGTGGAACGCTATCGAGAGACCGATGTGCGATCGTCGAGCGCCGCGCCGGTCGAGGCTTTATAGTCGGGACGGGCCCAGGGGAGCGCAACAGCCTCCTCGATCGCGAGAGATGAGCGGGGCTCCGCCTTAGCTATTCTGCGGTCGCGCAGACCGCATCGCAGCGATTAGGCCGCCTTGCAGAAGTGCACGGAAGCACAGCGCGGGCAGCGCACCTCGGAAGAAGGAGGCGATGCTCACGAGCTTACCGCAGGGCGTGCCTGACGTGGCCACGCGCATAGAACGACGCACTTCATCGACTCTATCCTCGACGCGAACGGCAATGCGCCCCCGCTGCTCCAGACCAATGGTTGCAGAGTGCGGCGGTTAGCTGCAGCTCAGCGGTAACGGCAGGTCGGGATGCAACTCGTACCAGTCGTAGCAATCTGGATAGGCGCCGTAGAATCCATAGCCGCCTCGGCGGAAGTGGTGAAACGCGTGCTGGCGCAGGCCTACGTCATGACCACCGAAGCCAAGGTGCTCGCCGCCGAACCGGGCGCCGCCGGCAAAATCTCCCTCATGGCCCATGCCGCCGAAATGCGCGCCGCCGCCGAAGGCCGCATGTCCACCGCCGAAGCCTGCATGTCCGCCGCCAAAGCCGCCACCGCCAAAACCACCGCCGTGGCCACCGCCACCACCGCCGCCATGGGCATTGGCCGCGCCAACGGCGAGCGTCGAGGCGAGTGCTGCTGTCGCCAGAATCATGATTGCACGTTTCATGGATGACTCCTCTTGTTGCGCTGTCCGGCCATGTTCCGCGCGAGGTTGCCGATGGCCGGGTCAGTGATGAGGGAGAGGTAGGTCCGGTACGAGGCGATCCAACTGAATTCGATGTCAGAATATCAGGCAAGCCGCTCGCGAAGAGCGTCTCGCGGATCGGCGCGACGCACGCGTAGGAGCGGGCCGACCAGCGCAGTCCGCTCCTCGTTATTGCAAAACGCGGCGAAGCTATAGGGCAGGCCGCGTCACCCAATCAGTACTAGCTGCCTGTGCCCGGCTCGCACGGTACGTTGTTGCCGGTCCACGGCGCGGTTGCAAAGGCGCCGACGCGCGGCGCCGGAACGCAGGCGCGCTCGCCCGGATAATGGAACGGCGTGGTCGCCGCGACTGTATCGGCGGCCACGTCGGGCTGCTGCGCGGCGCGCTGGTGCTCGCGCGCCATGACTGGGCCACCCAGCATTGCGGCCGCGATCAATCCTATCGACAATAGTTTGGACGTGGTCATTCGCTCTCTCCTCTGACGACATCAGGCCGATCAAGCCGGCTCAGCGACGATGTGTGAACGATCGGCCACGTTTCCAACGCACGTTTTGCTCACTGCATTTCAACCGCCCGAGAGCCGCTGCGGTGTCGCAACCACGATCGTGCGAATGCATAACATCCGTGGTCCCTGAGACGACGGCACGTGCGTTGACGGCATATGTTCGATCCAGTCGGTTGGCAGCGGAGCGCGGAAGATGATCATTGCATTTGTAACACGCGTGGTGCGGGTCCTCGTGCCGTTGGCGGCACGCACAGCCGACAACATGAACCGCAATTTAGTGGCGCGGTGCGCGCGGCAGAGCTACCTCATAGCGCAGCGGGCGACCGGCAACAGGCGGCATCAGCGACGCGCGTCCGACGTACGCGGGCACTGAGCATGACACGGCCCGACGCCGTACCCGTGCTGCCCAACCGCGCGTCGAGACGCCGTGGGAATTATGGTACGAGGCTCATGACCCGGATTCTCCTGATTGAGGACGACACTGAAACCGCCGAGGCGATCCTCGCCGAACTCGGCGATCGCGGCTTCGAGGTGCAGTGGGCCGGCAACGGCGTCGACGGTCTCGAGCGCGCGCGTGCGTCGAGCCCCGATGCCATGATCGTCGATCGCATGCTCCCGGGAGTTGACGGGCTGACCGTCATCGAGGTGCTGCGCAAGGAGCAGGTGAGGACGCCCGTGCTGGTGTTGAGTGCGCTTGGCGCCGTGAATGACCGGGTGCGCGGGTTGCGCATGGGCGGGGACGACTATCTCACAAAGCCGTTCGCGCTCATCGAACTGGTTGCGCGAATCGAGGCGCTGCTGCGCCGGCCGAGCGACAGCCGCGAAACCATCCTGCATGTCGGGCCCCTCGAGCTCGATCTGATCGAGCGCACCGCGCGACGCGGCGAGCGCAGGCTCGACCTGTTGCCGCGCGAATTCCGCTTGCTCGAGTACATGATGCGCCGGAGCGATCAGCTCTTGACGCGCGCGATGCTGCTCGAGGAGGTCTGGAACTACAAGTTCGTTCCGGCGACCACCAACTTGATCGACGTGCATATGGGCCGGCTTCGTCACAAGGTGGACGGTCCCGGGGAGACACAGCTCATCCACAATGTCCGAGGCTCCGGCTTCGTCCTTCGCTCGCGGTAGGAGAGACGGGCGATGCAGCAGACACAGTTGATCCGCTCCAGCACATTTCTCTGGGCTCTGGCCGTGGCGGCGTCCTTTGCGCTGTTCGTGGTCGCCTTGTTCGCCTTCATCTACTGGAAGCTCGATGCCTATCTGGTCGCGCGGTCCGATCGCATGATCACCACGCAGATCCACTTCGTCGCGAAATTGTCCCCGGCCCGCCGCGTCAACGCCATCGCGGATCACCTCGCGCAGGATTCCAGGGGCGTTCAGTACGCGGGACTGTTCGATGCTGCCGGCAAAAGGCTGGCCGGGAATATCGACCGCCTGCCGCGCGAACTCGGGCTCGATGGGGCGGCGCAGGGCGTGCAACTCGATCTGCTGGAGAAGCCGACGGCGCATGGTCCCGTCGTCAGGGTGGTCGGCAGCCGTCTCGAGGACGGCGATGTCTTGGTGATGGGACGGAACGTCGACGAGACGCGCGAGATATCGAGCGTGGTGGGCCAGGCCCTGGCCCTGGGTCTGCTGCCGGCCTTCAGCCTCTGCCTGCTTGCGGGTGCCTGGCTGAGCTTGCGCGCCCAGCGACGCGTAGAGGAGGTCAACCAGCGGGTCCAGCGCATCGTGGCCGGCGAGCTGCGCGAGCGGCTTCCGGAGGGCGGGACGGACGACCCGTTTGCGCGGCTGGCCAGGATCGTCAACGGCATGCTCGACGAGATGGAGACGATGATCAATGCGCTCGCCGGCGTCGGCAACGACATCGCTCATGATCTCAGGACGCCGCTGACCCGCGTCCGTCTGGCGCTGGAGCGCGGCCGGACCCATGCGGCGACGCTGGAACAGCTGCAGGACGTTGCGGACAAGGCCATCGCCGGCATCGATCAGTCGCTCGCGATCGTCACGGCCTTGCTGCGCCTGACAGAGATCGAGAACAACCGCCGTATGGCCGGGTTTGGCGACGTCGCGCTCGACGAGATTCTGCGGGAGGTGTGCGACGTCTACGACCCGATCGCCGAGGACAAGCATGTCGGGCTCGGCGTCGTCACCGAGTGCAATGTGCAGGTGTGGGGTGACCGCGACCTGCTGTTCGAGGCAGTCGCCAACCTCGTCGACAACGCCATCAAGTTCACGCCGTCCGGCGGGCGGGTGGACCTCGCCCTGCAGGCGGAGGACGAGACCGCGCTGGTGCGCGTTAGCGATACCGGGCCCGGCATCAGCGAGCAGGAGCGCGAAGCAGTGCTGCGGCGGTTCTACCGCTCCGACAAGATGCGCAATACGCCGGGCGTCGGGCTTGGACTGAGCCTGGTGGCGGCGATCGTCAAGCTGCACGGCTTCCGGCTGATCATTGGCCCGGCTCCCGGTGGGCGGATCGAGATCCTCGCCTGGACCGGGAGTGCGGGCAGGCCCATCGCGCGCCGGTCACGCGCATTGCTGCACGCAGACGCCGGCCAGATGGGATGAGCCAAATGACGTGTGGTGCCTCCGAGATCAATCAGCCGGCCCGGACTATAGGAGTGACAAATGCAGACGAGCCATGAGGTGGTGTGCCGCGATCCTGTTGCCGTGCCGATCGCAGCGGTGTCGACGCCGTTCCTCACCGCCTATTCCGCCGCAATCCGGCGCTACGAGCTACTTGAATCAGGTCAGGAGCAGCAGCTGGCGCGTCGCTGGCAGGAAACGCGGGACCGGCGCGCCGCGGATGCGCTCGTCACCAGCCATCTTCGGCTCGCCGCCAAGTTGGCGAGGGGTTACAAGGGATACGGTCTGCCGCTGGTCGATCTGATCGCGGAAGCGAACCTCGGCCTCGTGATCGCGGCGTCGCGCTTCGAGCCCGGGCACGGCGCCCGATTCTCCAGCTATGCGATCTGGTGGATCAAGGCCACCATTCACGACTACATCCTGCGATCGTGGTCCCTGGTCAAGATCGGGACGACGGCTGCGCAGAAGAAGCTGTTTTTCAAACTCCGCGGCGAGATCAGGAAAGCCACCAGCAGTGCGATGGCCGGGCTCACACCCGACGTCGCCGAATTGATCGCCGGGAAGCTCGAGGTGACGGCGCGCGAGGTGATCGAGATGGACGCGAGACTCCACCGCGACATGTCGCTGAACGCGCGCGTCGGTGACGAGGACGGTGGAACCGAGCTGGAGGCCCTGCTGGTCGATGGTGCGGTCGACGCCGAGACGATGCTTGCCGATCACGACCAGACGGAGCAGCGCAGCAGGGCTTTGCGCGCTGCACTGGACGGGCTCGCGCCGCGGGAGCGTCATATCTTCGAGGCGCGGCGCCTGAAGGAATGTCCTGTTACGCGCGATCAGCTCGCCCGAGAGCTGTCCATATCCAGCGAGCGGGTTCGGCAGATCGAGATCCGTACCTTCGCCAAAGTCAAACGGGCCGTCATGAACGCCGCGCATGATGTGTCACACGCCGCCGCGTGCAGCGACTGAATTCGTTTTCATTTGAACGGAGGCGCGGCCGCCCTCACTTGTCCGACGATCCTGCGTAACCCTGTTTCAGGCAGACCAATCATGGGAATTGTTCGCTTCGCGCTGCGGCTTCCGCATACTTTCTACGTGCTTGCGGCGTTGATCCTGTTCCTCGGCGGCATCGCAATTCGCTCGATGCCGACAGACATCTTTCCGGAGATCCGGATTCCCGTCGTCACTGTCATCTGGAGCTACACCGGCCTTTCCACGCCGGAGATGGAACAGCGCGTCAGCACCTACAGCCAGTATTCGATCAGCGCCAATGTCAGCGGTATCAAGAATATCGAGGCGCAGACCCTCAACGGCTTGTCGGTTCAGAAGATCTACTTTCAGCCGGACGTCAATCTCGATCTCGCGATCTCGCAGATCGTCTCGGCGACCAACGCCATCCGCGCTCTGATGCCTCCCGGCATCCAGCCGCCGATCATCGTGCAGTTCAATGCCTCAAGCGTGCCGGTGCTCCAGCTCAGCCTCGAATCGAACAACCTGAATGAGCAGCAGCTCTACGATTTCGGCATCTACCGGGTCCGCCAGCAACTGGCTCCCGTTCCAGGCGTGACCCTGCCCACGCCTACCGGCGGCAAATACCGCCAGATCATGGTTGACCTCGATCCGAACAAGCTGCTGGCGCGCGGATTGACACCGCTCGACATCGTCAACGCAGTGAACACGCAGAACCTGACGCTGCCGACCGGCACGACCAAGATCGGCGACACCCAGTACACCGTTCGTACCAACGCGACGCCGGCGACGATCCAGGATCTAAACATGATCCCGGTGAAGTTCGCGAACGGGGCGACGATCTTCCTGAAGGACGTCGCCCAGGTCCGCGACGGCGCCCAGGTTCAGCAGAACATTGTGCGCGAGGATGGCCACCGCGCCGTCCTGCTCAGCGTCATCAAGAACGGCAATGCCTCCACGCTGGCCGTCGTCAACGGCGTGAAAGCGGCCCTGACGTCGATCCGCGCGTCGGCGCCCGCGGGGCTGAAGGTGAACGAGCTGTTCGACCAGTCAATCTTCGTCACACACTCGGTCGATGGTGTGCTGCGCGAAGGCGCGATCGCGGCGGGCCTGACGGCATTGATGATTCTGGTGTTCCTGGGATCGTGGCGATCGACGCTCGTCGTCCTGATCTCGATCCCGCTGGCGATGCTGTCCTCGCTGATCGTCCTCTATTTCCTCGGCGAGACCCTCAACACCATGACGCTCGGCGGCCTTGCTCTTGCCGTCGGTATTCTCGTCGACGATTCGACGGTGACGATCGAGAACACGCACCGGCTCTGGACCGAGGAAGGCATGCCGCTGCCGGACGCGACACTGCACGGAGCCGCCGAAATCGCCATTCCGACGCTGGTCTCGACGCTCGCGATCAGTTGCGTGTTCATCTCGGTCGTATTCCTCGAGGGCCCGGCCAAATATCTCTTCACGCCACTTGGCCTTGCCGTGGTGTTCGCGATGCTGGCGTCTTATGGCCTGTCGCGGACGCTGACGCCGATCACGATTGGCCTGCTCCTGAAGGGCGAGCAACGTCATGGCAAGGGCAATCGGCCGTCAAACATCCTCGCACGCGCCTCCGCGGCATTCGAGCGCGGTTTCGAACGCCTGCGCGACGGCTATTCCGATCTGCTGCTGAAACTGCTGCGGCACCGCGCAGTGATACCCGTCGTCGCCCTGCTGGTGCTGGCGCTCGGTGCCACGATGTTCGCCTATGTCGGCCAGGACTTCTATCCCCTGATCGACGGCGGCCAGATCCAGCTCCATGTTCGCGCCCCCGCGGGCACGCGGATCGAGCGGACGGAAGCGATCTTCCAGGCAGTTGAGGACAAGATCCGCGAGGTCATTCCCGAGCACGACCGGGCGCTGATCGTCGATAATATCGGCCTGCCGGCGCGGCCCTATAACCTTGCTTTCACGGACGGTTCCACCATCGGGGTGAACGACGGCACCATTCTCGTGTCGTTGAAGGAAGGGCACCAGCCGACGGCGGATTACATCAGGAGGCTGCGGCAGGTGCTGCCGAGGGCATTCCCGGAGGACACGTTCTATTTCCAGGCGGCCGATATCGTCACGCAGATCCTGAACTTCGGTCTCCCGGCGCAGATCGATGTCCGCACGGTCGGTTACGGCAACAACAATCTCGCCGTCGCCAAGGAACTGCAAAAGAGTCTCGCCGCGATCCCCGGCGTGGTCGATGCACATCTGCAGCAGGAGGTCGATGCTCCCGCATTCTACGCCGACATCGACCGCACCCGCGCCGCGCAACTCGGTCTCAATGCGAGCACGGTGGCAACCAACATCAATGTCAGCCTCTCATCGTCCGCGCAGGTCTCGCCGAACTTCTGGACGGATCCGACTTCCGGCATTCCCTATTACCTGGCTGTGCAGACGCCAGAGTACAGTACCAATTCGCTGAACGCGCTGGGCAATACGCCGGTTTCGGCCTCGCTTGCCGCAAGCGGGCAGACGGTGCCGGGCCTGCTCAGCAATGTTGCGACCTTCAAGCGGGGCACCGTTCCGACCAACTCGAACCAAGCCAATGTGCAGCCGGTTTACGATGTCTATGCGAGCGTGCAGGGCCGTGATCTCGGCAGCGTCGCGGCTGACATCGAGAAGGTGACGTCCACGCTGCAGAAGCAACTCCAGCCGGGCAACTCGATCCAGGTTCTCGGTCAGATCCAGAGCATGCACCAATCGTTCCGCGATCTCTCCCTTGGACTGCTGTTCGCGGCCATCCTCGTCTACCTGCTGATGGTCGTGAACTACCAGAATTTTGGCGATCCCTTTGTCGTCATCCTGGCACTGCCGGCGACATTCTGCGGCATCGTGACGATGCTGTTTATCACCGGGACGACGCTGAACGTGCCTTCGCTGATGGGAGCCATCATGGCGATCGGCGTAGCCTCCGCGAACTCCATCCTGCTCGTGACATTCGCACGCGACGAGCAATTGAAGGGGCATTCGGCATTCCAGGCGGCGCAGAGCGCAGGCCGGACGCGAATCCGGCCCGTGCTGATGACCGCGGCGGCGATGATCGTCGGCATGATCCCGATGGCGATCGGCGGGCCCGGCGAGGAGCAGAATGCAGCGCTCGCGCGGGCGGTCATCGGCGGTCTGCTGTTTGCAACACCGACCACCCTGCTGATCGTGCCTTATCTCTTCGCCATGCTGCGCAAAGGCAACGACGGCAAGCCTCATCATGGGGTATTCGAGGAGCAACCGGAATGAGTGACGTTCGCGCAAGGACCGATGACGACGGGGCGACACACCGCCCGGGGGCGGAGAGCCTCCGGATTGTGGAACTGCCGGGAAAGGGCCCTCGATCCGGACGCCGTTACGGCGGCGCGCTGCTCGGCGGAGGCGTGCTCCTGCTGCTTGCGTGCGGTCTCGGCATCGGCGGCTGGCGGCACTATGAGGCCATGCGTGGCGTTGCCGCTGTGGCAGAGCAGGCTCGAACCAACCTTCCCGAGGTTCGGGTCGCGACGGTGAAGCCCGGAGGCGACATCATGAAGGTGAGCCTGCCGGCGACGACGACCGCGTTCGAGGCGGCCAACATCTTCGCGCGGACCAGCGGCTACATCGAGAAGCGCTACGTCGATATCGGCGATCGGGTCAAGAAGGGAGAGCTGCTCGTGGAAATCACTGCGCCCGAGCTCGACCAGCAAATCGCGCAGGCCCAAGCGACGCTCGCGCAGGACCAGGCCGCGCTTCAGCAGGCGGAGGCAAGCCGGGAGCTGGCCGACGTGACCAACTCGCGCGACAGCAATCTCGTCAAGCAGGGCTGGTTGACGGCACAACAGGGCGACAACGATCGTCTCACCCTGCGCGCGCAGCAAGGCGCGGTGGGTGTCGCCCAGTCGAACATCACGGCGCAGGAAGCGCAGATCCGAGTTCTCCAGCAGGAGAAGTCCTATCAGCGTGTGGTGGCGCCATTCGACGGCGTGGTCACGCAGCGTAACGTGGACAACGGCAGCCTGGTATCAGCCGGGTCCACCTTCATGTTCACGCTGATGCATTCCGACGTGATCCGAACCCAGGTGTTCGTGCCACAGGACGAAGCGTTCGGCGTTGGTCCGGGCGTCGATGCAGATATCCGCGTCCCCGAGATTCCGGGGCGGACGTTTGCGGGCAAGGTCACGCGGATCGCAACCGCGCTGCAGCCGGGAAGCCGGACGCTGCTAACCGAGATCGACGTGCCCAATCCGGATGGCCTGCTCAGTCCGGGCATATACTGCACGGTCGAACTATCGATTCCGCGCAGGACAGCATCGACGACGATCCCATCCGATGCGCTCGTCTTCGACCAGAACGGCCTCCATGTCGTGGTCGTGCGCAACAACACGGTCCATTTTCAGCAGGTCTCGATCACCCGGGATTTCGGCACCACGGTGGAAGTGCGCGACGGCGTGCAGCCCGGCGACCAGGTCGTGCTCAATCCCGCGGTCAATCTGGCGGAGGGAAGCAAGGTCACCGTTCGCAAGAGCGAGGCGAGCTAGGACGCGAAAGATGATGCGAATTGTACTCGCAGCGGCGACGGCGTTGCTGCTCGGAAGCTCTGCTGGTCAGGCACAGGTCGCAACGACCGGCACTACTGCAATGGATCTGCCGACGGTGCCGGGCGCGATCGTGGTCTCACCGCTCAACAGTCCCGGGCCGTTTTCCGCAATGACCGTGTCAGGTGCTCCGGACACGACGCTGGCGCCGGTTCCGCTCGCGTCGGATCCGACGACGCCGGGGACGGTGGTCGTCTGCGCTCCGCCGTCGTCATCGCCGACGCCGGTGCCGGCGACGCCGAGCGTATCGCCGACAGGCCTTGCACCACCGGACATCGCGGCGCCGTTGCTGCCGGTGATAAGGCGGAACAGCAGCGCCACCGGTACGATCTCCTCAGCTGCGCCCTCAGGAACAGGTACGACGGTCGGATGCAGCTCGACGCCGGGGGGAGAGGTGACGAGCGCTGCGTCCCTGCCATTGTCGATCCCGCAAGTGGCTACAAGCCCCGCACCTGGTACGATTCAGGCGGAAGCCAGTGGTGCCGGTGGGACGGGTATAGACCCGAACGCTGCGGTTGTGCCCAGCCCGAACAGCTCGGCTTGCATGGAAGGCGTCTCGATGAATCTCGCCTCGCCTGCGACTGTGCTGCCGGCGAACGCTTCAGGCGCAGCACCAACGCCCGGCGTGTCGCCGGTGCTGCCGCCCGGATGCTGAAGTCGGACGCAGATCGAACCCCTAGTGGCAGGTGCAAGACGCAGCAAGCATCGCACTGAAATTCATCAAGAAGGCTCGGTGCGATCCCGGCCCGTGTGTGGCCTATTGTTCGATGAGTGCTGTTTATGCATGGACAAGACTCCACCTGATTGCATTGACATTAGAAACCTGCGCTCGGGCGAGTATTTCCAGAACGCACGTCCTGCTCCCACGGCTGCACGACCGCGTTGCGCGCATCGCCTTGCCTTCGACCCTTGAGCGGCATTTGCTATCTCAGGACGGCCCGCGCGCGTGCGATCTCCCGGCTGCACGCGTCGATGTCGCCGCTGCGATCGGCGGCGCGGGCGCGGTCGAGCGAATCAAGCGCGTCCGTGAAGCCGATGCCGTTGTCGCCCTCGGCTTTTGCGAAGGAGCGGGGGATGCCCACTTCCTGGCCGGGTATACGGGTGCGGACCTCGATCTGAAGTCTGCGATGGACGAGCAGCGGCTGCTTCCGTTGCCCGGCACCAACGCCGTCCTGGAAAGATCAGGTGGCTCGTCGTGATTGATGTGACTGTCTAGGACCGCCTCGCATTGCTGGATATGCCGCCGGCCTACTGGAATAGCCGAGGGCAGCGCCGATGGTTCGGGCTGCCTCCATCACGTGAACCGAATATTCTTTTATCTGCTTGCGCTTGATGCGGCTGTCGGGCCCGGACATGCCAATCGCTCCCACGAGTTCGCCGGAACGACCGAGGATGGCACAAGCGCAGGCGGCGATGCCCTCGCGCCACTCGCCGTGCAGGACGGAGGAGTAGCCCTGCGCGCGTGCCAGCTCGATGTCCTCCCGCAGCTCCTCGATCGTCGTTCGCGTCGCTTCCGTGTAGCGCCTCAGATGCGGCCGGAACCGTTCCAGGTAGTCATCAGGCATATGTGCGAGCATCGCTTTGCCTGTCGCCATGGTGAAAGCGGGTGCGCGCATGCCCACGCTTGTATGGGCGCGGATATGGTGAGCGCTTTCGATCTTGTCGACATAGACCACGTCGGTGTCCTCGAGCACCGACAGGTGAATGGTTTCGCCGGTGATCTCGGCAAGCTTCGTCATTGCCGGTCGCGCGACGTTGATGAGATCCATCCGGTGGATGACATGGCTGCCGAGCGCCCAGATCTTGGTCGTGAGCTCGTAGGTGCTGTGCGGGGGGATCTGGCGCACATAGCCTTGAGACTGCAAAGTCATCAGCAGCCGATGCACGTTGCTCTTGGTGAGCTTCAGCTCGCTCGCGAGGTCAGTGACGCCGCGGGGCTGCTCGCTCAGAGCAAGTGCTTCCAGGAGACGCAGTCCCTTGGTAAAAGCCTTATCCATCCACCAGCCAAAATAGAATGATATTTCACTCGATCTAGCATGGCCGCGCGAACGGCAATAGCCCGGGTGTGGAATTAATCCCGATCCTTTCGGATCGGGGCTGATCAGCCTGCTTACTGGGCCAGCAAGGCGTTGAGCTTCTCCTGCCCGTACTCTTCATTGGTGGAATTTCCAGCCGGCGAAGTCGCGCCCCAATAATCCGGGCTCCATTCGATCGCTTTCGAGACGTTGTCCGGGTTGTTGGCCCAGTAGCGCGCGAGCTTCTTGTCGGTTGCGGCCTCGAACACGACCTGGGAGGGAAGGGCGACCGGGAAGGTCGAGGTGAGCTGCGCCGCGCGCTTGGGCTCGAGCCGCCAGGACAGCAGTTTCAGCGCGTTGTCGTAGTTCGGCGCTCCCTTGGGAATCGAGAAGAAGTCGTAGTAGATGAAGCCCTGATTGAAAGTCAGCTCGATCGGGGCGCCCTCCAGCGCGAGCTTGCTCATCGAACCGGTGTAGGCCATGCACATGTCGGCCTCGCCGTCGAGCAGGAGCTGCGGCGGCTGTGCGGATGTCGTCCACCATTTGGCAATGTGTGGCTTGATCTCCTTGACCTTCTTCAGCGCCCGCTCCATGTCGATCGGGTAGAGCTTGCTCTTCTCTACGCCGTCGGCCATCAGCGCCGCCTCGAAGACGAAACGCGGCCAGGCGGGCATGCAGCGCCGGCCAGGGAATTTCTTCACGTCCCAAAAGTCGGCCCAGCTGGTCGGCACGTTCTCGCCCTTGTACTTGTCCTTGTTGTAGACGAGGCCGACGCCGATCACCTGCAGCGCCACGCCCTTCTTGCGCTTCAGATTGTCCGGCATGGCCGCCAGCGTCTGCTTGGCGGCGTCGGACAGCTTGGAATAGTCGATGTCGGCGAGGCAACAGTCGCCGAGCAGCTTGGTCTCCTGGTCGAAGATGAACGTCAGGTCCCATTGAGCTTTGCCGGCCTCGGCCTGAGCCTTGATGCGTGGGCCACTACGCGCCTCCTGGACGGTGACCACCTTGATGCCGGTCGCCTTCTCGAACGGATCGTACATGACCTTGCGCAATGCATCGCCATATCCGCCGCCCGGGTCCTGCATGATCACGACGTTGCTCTGAGCCTGAGCCGGGCCCGTCCCCATCGCGATGCACAGGGCCGAGGCCAATACGGAAACCGACAGTCGCCAGCGTTTCATTCCCAGCATTTTCTCTTTCCTCCAGTTGAAATTGATCTGTGTCACGTTGCCTTCCGCGACGTGGCGAGAACGGGCCGTGCAAGGACGAGCCCTGCGACCACCAGCAGCACCTCCAGCGTCGAGACCACGGCCAGCACCGGATTGAGCCGGTAATTGATGTCGCCCCACAGCATGAGCGGGAGCGTCTTCAGCTCCGCGCTCGACAGGAACAGCGTCAGCACCAACTCGTCGAACGAGTGCAGGAAGGCGAAGAATGTCGCTGCAGCGAGGCCCGGCATGATGGCCGGCAGCGTCACCAGGCGGAACACCGTCAGGGACGATGCGCCATGGACGGCAGCCGCCTGTTCGAGCCTTGTATCGACGCCTTGAAGCGATGCGGACAGGATCACCACGACGAGGGGAAGGCCGCCGATCGCATGCGCCGCGGCAAGGCCGAAGACGGAGCCGACCAGGTCGAAACGCAGGAACAGGCTGTAGAGCGACAGGCCGAGCACGACCGGAGGCACGATGATCGGACTTACGAGCAGCAGCATGATGGTGGACTTGCCGCGAATGCTGCTCCTGACGATGCCGAGGGCGGCCGACGCGCCCAGCACGATCGCGATTCCGGCCGACATCGCCGCAACGACCAGGGATGTCCAGAACGCCCGCATCCAGTTCGAATCGGAAAAGAACTGCTCATACCAGCGAAATGAGAAACCCGGCGGCGGGAAGGTCAGATAGCTTGCGCTGCTGAACGAAATGATCATCACCACGATGATCGGCAGGATGAGAACGGTAATGACCAGTCCGCCCAGAAGGCGAACTGTCCAGGTCCCGAAGCTCGCCGGCAGCCGCCCGAAAAGTCTCAGAAGCGGCCAGCCTATCAAGTCGGCAGCTGAGGCGCCGAAACTGCGGCGGCCGTCATCGGCGGCGTGGCGGTCAGTCGTCGTCGGTGCGGCCTCGGTCAGCTTGCGGCCGCCCCAGATGAACTCGAAGCCGAGGAAGCGTCCGGCCACCGCGACCACCGCCAGCGTGATCGTCAGCAGCACCACGCCCAAGGCCTGCAGGAATCCCTCCGATGTGACCGAGTCCGCCTGCTGCGTGATATGCATGGCAAACATCTGGTCGCCGGGACCCCCGAGCAGCGTGGGCGTAATGAAGAACCCGATCGCTGCGACGAAGACCAGCAGGAAGCCGGCGCCCATCCCGGGTAGGGTCAGCGGCAGCAACACGCGCCAGAACGCCGCAATGGGCCCGGCGCCGCTGGCCAGCGCCGCGCGGGTCAGGCTTTGATCGAGGCGCGCCACGCTGGAATAGATCGTCAGCACCATCAGCGGCAGAAGCACCGCGGTCATGCCGAGAAGTACCGTGCCGCGATTGAAGAGGAGCTGCACCGGCTCGCTCAATATTCCGACCGAAACCAGCAGCTTGTTGACCGGCCCGTTGCGGCCGAGCAGGACCATCCAGGCGTAGGTTCGGATCAGGATGGCGATGAAATAGGGCAGCACGATCGCGGTCGCGATCAGGGCCTGGGTCATGCCGCGGCTGCGGTGAATGAGCAGCGCCGTCGGATATCCGAACAGCAGGCACAGTCCGGCGACGGTGACCGAGATCTGCATCGTGCGGACGAGCGAATCCCAATAGAGCGGTATGGCGAATACCCGCTCGAAATAGGTCGACCACGACGGCCCGCTCACGCTGATGCGGATGAGATCGATCAGCGGGAGCAGATAGATGAAGGCCAGAAACGCGAGCGCGGGCAGGAGCAGCAGCGCCGGATCCTTCAACCTCCTGACGAGATCGAGATCCGCAGGACGGCCTGCCTGGGCGCCGATCGATGCCGCGGTCATGCAAGCACCCAGCAGTCCGCGGCGCCCCAGCTCACGTGCAGACGATCGCCGACGGCCGGCAGCGGCCGGTCGGCCATGTCGGTGCAGCGGATCAGGAGCGGATCTCCGCCCTCCATTTGCGCCTCGATCCGCAGGATCTCGCCGAGGAAGATCGCAGACGTGACGCTGACGGGCGTGGAATTCGCAGCCGGCTCGTTCGACACGGCGATGCGTTCCGGACGCACGAGCACAGTTGCGCGTCCGACGTCGATCGTGTCCCGGCTTTCGGCGCTGAACACGTATCCTGCACGGTTCTTCATCGTCAGTGTCGATCCGCGCTTCTGCAGGATCTCGGCCTCGATCAGATTGCTCTCGCCGACGAACGAGGCGACGAAGCGATCTGTCGGATGCCGGTAGATGTCCAGGGGGCGGCCGATCTGAACGATCTTGCCGGCGTTGAGTACCGCGATGCGGTCGCTCATCGTCAGGGCTTCGCCCTGGTCATGGGTGACGAACAGGATCGTGCTGCCGATGGTCTGGTGAAGGTCGCGGATCTCGATCTGGATCTGTTCGCGCAACCGCCGGTCGAGGGCGCTGAGGGGCTCGTCCATCAGCACGACCTTGGGCTTCCTGACGATGGCGCGGGCAATCGCGACGCGCTGCTGCTGTCCACCCGACATTTGCGAGGGAGACTTCGTCGCATGCTCCGTCAGCCGCATGATCTCCAGCGTTTCGGCGACGCGCCGCTCCGCAGTCGCCCGGTCGACCCCCGCCATCCGAAGCGGAAACGCGACGTTCTGGCTGACCGTCATGTTCGGAAACAGCGCGTAGCTCTGGAACACCATGCCGAAGCCGCGCTTGTGCGTGGGTACGTTGTGGACCGGCTTGCCGTCGACGAGGATCTCGCCGCTGTCGAGGCTCTGGAATCCGGCGACAAGGTTGAGCAGCGTCGTCTTTCCGCTGCCGGATGGGCCAAGAAGCGTGATGAATTCGCCGGGCTCGATGTCGATGCTGATCCGGTCGACCGCATGAAAGTTGCCGTAAGCTTTCACCGCTTCACGGACGGCAATGCTCGATCCGAACGCGTCGCGGTCCCGGAGGCGGCCGGTCGGCAATGTCCGAACGTTCGCATCGCCAGAGCGCATCGCACGCTGAGCCGAAGGCTCGCCCATTCTATCCTCCCAGTATGTTCTATATTATAGAACGTCATTCCAATTATTGTTGGAGCAGCGCGTCGTCTTGTCAAGTCGCGCCGCCTGATCGCGGCGCAAAGGTGCGCTGCTGCGGCCGGCTGCGCGCGAAAGTCCTGGAAATGAAGGCTCCGCCGGCGAAGCCAGATTGACAGCATCGTCCAAATCCGCCTAACATAATTTGGAATTGCGTTCTACAATATAGAACAAGGCTGGGGAGGATGATGGTGTTGAGCGAGCCTCGCGTCATGGCGAAGCACATCGAGCCGGGCATGCGAGTCGCACTGCCCGTCGATTACGCCGGCGTCTCCATGGCCATGACGCGTCCAATGATCGAGCATGGCGCGGGCGATCTCGATCTGGTCTGCGTGCCAACCGGCGGATTGCAGCTCGACCAGCTTGTCGGCGCAGGTCTGGTCCGGACGGTGGAGACCAGTGCGGCCTCGCTGGGCGAAGCAGGTGGAGCGCCCCGGTTCAACGCGGCGGTCAAGGAAGGCGCGGTTCGACTGAAGGACGCGACCTGTCCTGCCATCCATGCGGGCCTGATGGCGGCGCAGAAGGGCAGCCCCTTCATGCCCCTTCGCGGGCTGATCGGAACGGATCTGCTGCGCCACCGCGACGATTGGCGTGTCGTCGACAATCCGCTGGCGGATGGAGGCGATCCGATCGTGCTGATTCCCGCCATCAAGCCCGACGTCACGATCTTCCATGTGCCGATGGCTGATCGCTTCGGCAATGTCTGGATCGGGCGACGCCGCGAGCTTGCCGCAATGGCCTACGCTTCGCAGACAGTTCTCGTCACGGTGGAGCGCATCGTCGAGGAAAATCTGCTCGCCAACGAGATGAGCGCGGCCGGCGTGCTGCCGGCACTCTACGTCACGGCAGTCGCGCGCGCACCGAAGGGCGCATGGCCATACGGTTTATGGGGCGAGTATCCCGCCGATAGCGCGGAGATCGCGCGTTATGCGAAGGCCGCGCGAACGGCCGATGGCTTCTCGGCCTATATGGCGCAGGCGCAGATGGAGCCCGCGTGATGTCGGACGTTCTCCCTCGCGAAGTGCTGATTTGCACGATCGCGCGGCTGCTCGATGGCGTCAGGCATGTTGCCGTAGGCGCCTCCTCTCCGATTCCTGCCGCTGGCGCGATGCTGCTGCGTGCAATGAAGGAGGCGCGTGGCGCCGTTGGTCCACGCATCTCCATCCTCGGTTCTGTCGAGCATAATTTCTTCACCAACGGTTCGGCGGAGCTGTTCGATTGTGCAGGTCAGGGCCGGATCGACGCGTTCTTCCTCGGCGGCGGCCAGATCGACGGCCTTGGCAACGTGAACCTCGTCGGCACCGGTGACTATCCGCGCTCCAGCGTGCGCTGGCCCGGCTCGTTCGGGTCGGCCTATCTCTATTTCGTCGTGCCGCGGGTCATCCTGTTCCGCGAGGAGCATACGCCGCGCGTCTTCGTCGAGAAGGTCGACTTCATCAGTGCCTCCGGCGTCAGTCCCGAGGGAGTGTTCCGGAGCGGCGGCCCCGTGGCTCTCTTGACCGGCAAGGGACTCTTTCGATTCGACAAGACGCGGCCGGGGTTCGAGCTGGAAAGTGTTCACCCCGGGCACGATCTTGCGGAGATCAAGCAAGCGACCGGCTTTCGATTCGAGCATGACGCCGAGCCGCGGCAGACCGCGCTGCCCGATCGATCGACACTCGACGTGCTCCGCGGCCGCGTGTTCGACGAACTTGCCGAGACCTATCCCGAATTCGCCGCGCAGATGCGGCGCGAACTTGGAGCGGTGGACGCATGAGCAGGATCAAACGGATCCCGCATTGCAGCCATTGGGGTGCGTACACGATCCTCGTCGAGGATAATCGCATCGTGGGCATCGAGCCGTTCCAGCACGATCCGGCGCCGTCCCCGATCATCCATTCTATTGCCGAATGGGCAAATCTTGAGCGGCGCGTGCTGCGGCCGATGGTCCGTTCCGGCTGGCTGGACAAGCGCGAAAACAGCGATCGCCGCGGGCGTGGCCGAGAGAAGTTCGTTCCTGTCAGCTGGGACGAGGCGACGACGCTGGTTGCCGACGAAGTGCGCCGCGTCGCCGACGCGTTCGGGAACGCATCGATCTTTGCGGGCTCCTATGGTTGGACGAATTCGGGGCGCCTGCATCATGCCTCTTCGCTTCTGAAGCGCATGCTCAATCTGGTCGGCGGCTTCACCCGGCACGTCGATACCTATTCCATCGCGGCGGGTCCGGTGATCCTGCGCCACACGCTGGGCAGCGACGACGCATGCGGCGGCCGCGCCAATACGCTCGATACGATCGCGCAGCACACCGAGACGCTGGTGGTGTTCGGCGCTCTGTCGCCACGAACCGCGCAAAACGAGGCCGGAGGAATTGGCAGCCACCGCCTCGAGACTTATCTCAGGAAAATCGTCGAGCGTGGCGTCAAGGTCATCCACGTCTCGCCGCTGAAGGACGATCTGCCGGACTGGGTCGATGCCGAATGGTGGCCGATCCGGCCGAACGCCGACACTGCGCTGATGCTCGGCCTCGCCGGCGAGATCGTGAAGGCCGGCCGGCACGACACGGATTTCCTTGCGCGCTGCACCAGCGGCGCGGATCGTCTTCTTCGCTATCTCGAAGGCAAGGCGGATGGCGGACGAAAGGACGCCTTGTGGGCCGCCGGCATCTGCGGGCTCGGTGCAGGCCAGATTGCCGAGCTCGCAAGGCGCCTGGTCGACACGCGGAGCATGTTGACGGTGAGCTGGAGTCTGCAGCGTGCCCATCACGGCGAACAGCCGTTCTGGGCGGCGCTCGGACTGGCCTCGATAATCGGCCAGATCGGGCTGCCGGGCGGCGGTGTCGGTTACGGCTATGCTTCGCTGGGAGGTGTCGGGGCCCCGCTCAATCTCGGCAAGTCTCCAGCCATTTCACAGCTGAAGAGGCCGATCGACAGCTTCATCCCGGTGGCGCGCATCAGCGACATGCTGCTCAATCCCGGTCGGCCATTCAGCTATGAAGGCGAGATCCGCTCCTATCCGGATACGAGGCTGGTCTATTGGGCGGGCGGCAATCCTTACCACCATCATCAGGATCTCAACCGCCTGTCGGAAGCCTGGACGAGGCCCGAAACGATCATCGTGCAGGACCCGATGTTCACCGCGACGGCCCAGCGGGCCGACATCGTGCTGCCGGCCACGACGTCGATCGAGCGCAACGATCTTGCCGGCAACAGACGCTCCGACTTCATCCTGGCCATGAAGCAGGCCATCGAGCCGCTGGGCGAATCCCGCTCCGACTTCGCGATCTTCGACGCGATTGCAGGCAAGCTCGGCGTGGCCGATCGGTTCAACGAAGGCCGGGACGAAATGGGTTGGGTCCGGCATCTCTACGAAGCCTGCCGCAGCGACGCCGCGCAGCGCTTCGGCTTCGAGATGCCGGATTTCGATGCGTTCTGGGAAGCCGGCTATGCCCGCTGCCCGGTCAAGACAGACCACACGTTCCTGGCCGACTTCCGCAACGAGCCCGAGGAATACCCGCTCAACACCGAAAGCGGGAAGATCGTACTCGGCAGCGAGACGCTTGCCAGGCTCGACTATCCCGACTGCCGCTCGCATCCTGCCTGGATCGAGCCCGCCGAATGGCTCGGCACTGCAGAAGCTGGCCAAATGCACCTCATCTCGCATCAGCCGGCTGGTCGTCTTCACAGCCAGCTTGAAACCGGCCCATCGAGCCGCGTCATGAAACGCAATGGCCGTGAACAGGCCCGTCTTCATCCTGACGACGCGGCTGCTCTCGGCATCGTCGACGGCCAGACGATCCGCATCTGGAACGACCGCGGGGAATGCCTTGCGACTGCTGAGGTCAGCGACGAGGTCCGCCGGTGCGTGCTTGTGCTCCCGACCGGCGCCTGGTTCACACCGACCGGCAATAGCGGCCTCGAGGTCGCCGGCAATCCGAACGTGCTCACGCTCGACATCGGCACGTCTCAATTCGGCCAGGGCTGCTCGGCCCATACCTGCCTGGTGCGGGTCGAGCCCTACGCCGCCGATCGGCGCGATGCGTTCGAGGCCTATCAGGAAACGCTCGCCGCGCTCGCGGCTGTTTAACAGGAGCTTGGACCATGTCCGCAACCGCGATCAGCCGCTTTCCCGTTCCCGATATCGCGACGCTTCCTACGGATATCCGCGCACGGATCGAGGCCGTTCAGGAGAAGTCTGGATTCGTCCCGAACGTCTTTCTGACACTCGCGCATCGTCCGGACGAGTTCCGGGCGTTCTTTGCCTATCACGACGCTCTTATGGACAAGCCTGGGCCGATCACCAAGGCCGAGCGCGAGATGATCGTCGTCGCGACCAGCAGCGCCAATCAATGCCAGTACTGCGTGGTCGCGCACGGCGCCATCCTGCGCGTGCGGGCGAAGAATCCGCTGATTGCGGACCAGGTCGCCGTCAACTACCGCAAGGCCGATATCACCGCGCGGCAAAGGGCGATGCTCGATTTCGCGATGAAGGTCTCGGCACGCGCCTATGAGGTGGACGATTCCGACCTCGTGGATCTCAAGGGACATGGATTCACTGAGGAGGACGTCTGGGACATCGCAGCCATCGCTGCATTCTTCGGCATGTCGAACCGCCTCGCCAACGTCACCAGCATGCGTCCGAACGACGAGTTCTTCGCGATGGGACGCTAAACGCCGCGAACGAGAGCTGCAATGGTATCGCTGGTCATCGACAGGCGCTTCCGGGGCCCACCCAACTCCGGCAACGGCGGTTATGTATGCGGATGTCTCGCAAGGCACGTCAGTGGAGACGCCGAAGTGACGTTGCGCGCCCCGCCGCCGCTGGAGCGGTCGCTCGACGTGTTGACGGGGGCCGACGGCGGGATCGAGTTGCGCGAGAACGACAAGCTGCTCGCGACGGTGCGTGCAACAGACATCGATGTGCCGGACGTTCCCAGGGTAAGCTACGAGGCGGCCGAAGAGGCGGCCGGCCGAACACCCTACGAAGAGCAGACTCATAACCTTCCGACTTGTTTTGTCTGTGGCCCCGCGCGTGGTCACGGCGATGGTCTTCGCATCTTCGCAGGCCCGCTGCAGGCGGGCGCTGTCCCGGGCAAGCCCGTCGTGTTCGCGGCCTCCTGGGTACCTCATGGGAGCCTGTCCGGTGCGGACGGCCATGTCGCGCCCGAATTCGTCTGGGCCGCTCTCGATTGCCCGACCGGCTATTGCAGCGTTGGCGCCCGTCACCTGGGATTGAAGGGCGACGAAACGGCGCTGCTCGGACGCATGGCCGCTCGGATCGAACGCCGGCCGCGTCCCGGAGATCGATGTGCGGTGGTGGCGTGGCCGACCGGGCGGGAAGGCCGCAAGTTGTTTGCCGAGAGTGCTTTGCTCGATGCCGAGCAGGAGGTGCTGGCGACCGCGCGAGCCACCCGGCTGTTGGTCGACCGTCAGGTCCAGCTCGGAGCAAGTGCATGAACCAGGGTGGAAGCAAGGTATGACCGGCCGCGAAGCAGAGCTCGAACTTCGTCAATCCATCATCGACGCGTGCCGCGAGATGGCGGCGCAAGGCATCAACCAGGGAACGTCCGGAAACATCAGCGTTCGAGCCGACGACGGCATCCTGCTGACGCCGTCCGGTCTTCCCTACGACCGCATGAAGCCCGAAGACATCGTGGCCATGAAGTGGGACGGCTCATGGACTGCATCGGCCGGCAATGTTCCGTCGACCGAATGGCGTTTTCACCTCGACATCCTCAAGTCGAAGCCGGAGGTTGGCGCCGTCGTTCACGCCCATCCGGTCTTTTGCACCATCATCGCGATCATGAATCGCTCGATCCCTGCGATTCACTACATGATTGCCGCGGCCGGCGGCAACGACATCCCCTGCGCGCCCTATGCGCAATATGGCACGGCCGAACTGTCGCAGGCGGCCCTGAACGCGCTTCGCTATCGCCGCGCCTGCCTCCTCGCACATCACGGGCTGATCGCCATCGGTCCCAACCTGCGCAAAGCCTTGTGGCTCGCGGTGGAGGTCGAGGTGCTCGCCAAGCAGTATCACGGCTGTCTTCAACTCGGCTCTCCTCCGGTGCTACCGGACGAGGAGATCGACAGCATCCTGAAGCGATGGGGGCATTACGGCCTGCGCGATAACGAAGGCGCGGCCAAGATTACCCAGCTGTCGAGCTAGATCACGATCAAACCACTGTCCTGCGAGAAATCATGGCTCATTCTCACGACGTCAGCGTCTGCGGTACTTATATTCTGGACATTCTGGGGGTCCCGGTGACCGAGATTCCGCCCGGTGGCGGCCGCCTGCTGATCGAAGAAATCCGGCTGGCGGTCGCCGGCACGGCCGGCGGAACGGTCGTTCCTTGCGCGCGGCTCGGCTTGAGGGCGCTCGCGGTTGGTGCCGTCGGCTCCGACGAGAAGGCTGATTGGATGCTGAACGCGCTGGAGCGCGAAGGCATCGATATCGCTCTGATGGAGCGAATGACCGGCGCTCCAACCTCTGCAACGATCTTGCCGATCCGGCCCGACGGCTCGCGTCCGGTCATGCATGCGAGGGGCGCCTCAGCCCGATGGCGGATCGCGCCCGAAACGCAAGTAGCCGCATGCCGGAGCAAAATTCTCCATCTCGGCGGGGTCGGCTCTCTGCTTGCGATGGATGGAGCGCCTTCCGTCGCATTGCTGCAGGATGCGAAAGCCGCTGGTTGCACGACGACGCTCGATCTCATCCAGGCGCGGCGTGAAACGCTGGCACTGGTCGAGCCGCTGCTGCCCTATGTCGACTTCTTCATGCCGAGCATCGATGAGACCAGTGCCATGGTCGGAACCGACGATCCCGCCGCATGCGCGCGGTTCTTCATCGACAAGGGGGCGGGGGCCTGCGCCATCTCTCTCGGCGCCGACGGCTCGTTCGTGATGACCCGCGACGGACGCCAGTTCACGGTGCCGGCGTTCGACGTTGCCGTTCGCGATACGTCGGGATGCGGCGATTCCTATACGGGCGGCTTCATCGCGGGGCTGGCTCGCGACTGGGACCTGCTCGACTGCGCCAAGCTCGCGACCGCGACGGCCGCGATCGTCGCGACGGGGCTGGGTTCGGGCGCCAATCTCGTATCCTTCGAGGAAACCGTGAAGGCCATGAACACCTTGCCAATCCGCAAGCCGGCTTGCGCCTGATCTTTTCAACGCCGGTAAAGAACCAACATTCATTGGAAATAACAGGGGAGAATGCAACATGGCCCGACATGCGATCGTGACGGGGGCAAGCCGCGGCATTGGCCGTGCGATTGCTACTGGCCTTGCCAAGCGAGGCTACGATCTCGCGCTGACCGACATCGCGGCCCAGGAGAAGGTTCTGCTCGAGACCGTCGCCGAGGTCGGCAAGCTTGGCGGCCGCTGCATCCCGGTGCTGGGCGACGTCAGCGATATCGGCGATTGCAGGCGTGCGGTGGCTGAAGCCGTCCAGGGTCTCGGGCACCTCGATGTCCTCGTCAACAATGCGGGCATCCTCAGGCTGGCGAGCATCGACGAGCTGACGACCGAGACATGGGATCAGACCTTCGCCGTCAACACGCGCGGCGTCTTCCAGATGACCCAGGCCGTGGTGCCACATATGAAGGAGCGCAAATACGGGCGGATCGTCAACATCGCCTCGCTCGCCGCTCGAACGGGCGGTCCGGGACAGTCCCACTATGCCGCGTCGAAGTCGGCGGTGGTCGGCTTCACCCGGGTGTCGTCCATGGAGTTCGGCGGCTACGGCATCACGGTCAATGCCGTATGCCCGGGCATCATCGTGACGGAGATGGGGATGAACAATCTCCGCGATCCCGAGCGTGTCGCCTATTTCGAGAAGGTCACGGACCTGCACCGGCTCGGGCAGCCGGAGGACGTCGTCGGGCCCGTTGCGTTCTTTGCGTCTGACGATTCTGCGTTTGTGACCGGCCAAGCCCTCAACGTCGACGGAGGCATCTTCTACAGCTAGCAACGGGGTCGATCCGCTCTAGCTAACCTATTGCGGCTCGATGCCGGCTGCCTTGATGATCCTTCCCCATTTGCCGATCTCAGCCTTGAGAAAGGCTTCAAGGGCTTCCGGCGTCGCGCGTTCGGGTTCAACCGGGGACATGCTGAGCTCACCAAACCGATTGATCAGGGCGGGATCCTTCAGCGCGGTCTGCAGCGCGCCGACGAGTTGGTCGACTACGGGCTTCGGCGTGCCGCGCGGGGCGTAGAGTCCATACCAGGTCGTCACGTCGAACGCGGGAAGGCCGGCCTCGGCCGAGGTCGGCACGTTCGGCAGCGTTGCAACCCGCTTCTTGCTCGTGATCGCGTAGCCCTTGATCGTGTTCGACTGAATATAAGGCGTCGGCCCGGTTGCAGGGTCGCAATAAACGTCGATGTGGCCGGCGATGACGTCGTTCAGCGCTGGGCCGCCGCCCTTGTAGTAGATCGGGGTGAGCTTGGTATCGGTGGTGCTCATGAACATCAAACCGCAGAGCTGTGAGGCCGAGCCGAGACCGACATTGCCGAAGGTGATCTTGTCGCCGGCATTGCGGATCTGCGCGATGAGCTCGTTGAGATCCTTGGCAGGAAAGTTCGGCCGCGCCACGAGGATCATCGGGACGTCGGTGACGAGCCCGATCGGGGCGAAATCGCCGACCGGATCGAACGGCAGCTTGGCGTAGAGGGCCGGCGCGGTGGCCTGGCCGACATGCATCAGCAGCAGCGTGTAGCCGTCGGGGGCCGCCTTGGCGACACGGTTGGTGCCGAGCGTGCCGCCGGCGCCGACGACGTTTTCGATCACGATCGACTGTTTCAGCGTCGTACTCATGGCGCCGCCGAGGATGCGTGCGATCACGTCGCCGGGACCACCAGCTGAGAACGGCACGATCATCGTGACCGGGCGGGTGGGGTAGTCTTCCGCAATGGCTGCGCGGCAGGGATAGAGCAGGACAAGCAGGATCAGCGATCGTACGAGATACGTCATCGAACACTCCCTGGCGGCAATGTTTTAGTCGTCGGAAGGCGCCGCCTCCTTGGCTGCCGACGATTTTTCGATCATGTCGAGCGCGGCCACCGCCGCCGCATTGATGTGGTCGACGCAGCAGCGCTCGGCGAGGTCCGCATCGCCGTTCTGGATCGCGCGCCAGATCGCGGTAACCTCGCGCAAGCTCTTGTTGATCCGCTTCGGCTGCGACATCGAGGTGATCCGCAACAGCTGGATTCGGTCATGCAGCGGCTTGAGCATGCGCTCGATGAACGCGTTGCGGCAGCCACCGATCAGAGCGGCGTAAAAGTCGGTCTTGGCTTCCAGGCATCCGACGAGGTCCTGCTTGGCTGCGGCTGCCTTCAGCCGGGTCAGGGCTTCCCCGATCCGGCGAGCCACTTCCGGGTCGTGAAGCCTGGCGCATTCACGGCCGGCGAAGCCTTCGAGCACCGCGCGGGCGGCGTAGAGCTGCCGGGCCTCCTCCAGGCTGATCGTGGAGACCACGGGGCCGCGGTGAGGGACCGTATTGACCAGCCCGTCGGCCTCGAGGGCGCGTAGTGCTTCCCGGATCGAGGGGCGGCTGACGCCCATCATCTCGCAGAGCTCGCGCTCGACCAGGCGCTGGCCCGGTTTCAGCGTGCCGGACATGATCGCCTCGCGCAGCTTTTGCGCCACCATCGCTCGGACGGTCGGTACGTCATCGATGCGGAGTGTCGACTGCAATTCGCGGCGTCTTTCCATGTCCGGGCCTTGGTTGGAATGATTCAATACCGGTTTACAGGCAGAATCATCATTTCGGCAATTTGAACGTGGGCGGGCTGATCCAGGGCGAACACGATCGAGAGGGCGATGTCGGCCGGCTCGAGCGCCATCCTGAACTGGTCGAAATAGTCCCTTTCCTTCTGCTTGTCGCCGCGGTAGCGGGTCAGGATGATGTTGGTCCTGGTCAGGCCGGGCTGGAGCTCGGTGACCCGGATCGCGGTGTCCGCCAGCTCGCCCCGGAGGGTCTCGGTGAACATGTGCACGCCTGCCTTGCTGGTGCTGTAGGCCGCCATATCCGGGACTATACGGACGGCGTTGATGGAGCTGATGTTGACGATATGGCCGGCGTTGCGCTTGACCATGTCGGGGAGGATCGCGCGGGTGACGCGCATCAGGCCAATCAGGTTGGTCTGGATGATGTTGGACCAGTCGTCGGCGGAGCCGGCGTCGAAGCGTGTCCGGCCGCCGATGTCATGCCCGGCATTGTTGATGAGGATTTCGACCGGCTTGAAATGAGCAGGAATGGCCTCCGGCAGACTATCCACGTCCCGGGAATCGCTGACGTCGAGCTGAATCGGAAACACCTCGTCGCCGACGGTGGCCGCCAGCTGCTGAAGCGCCTCGGCGTCACGATCGACCAGCACGACGCGGCGGCCGCTGTCCAGCAGCGCCTTGGTGATGGCGCGTCCCATGCCGCCGGCAGCGCCGGTCAGGACGACGGTCTGGCCTGGTTGTTCGGTCATCTCAGCACTCCCATTCCAATGCTTTCATGCGATTGACCAGCCGCCGTCGATGGGCAGGCTGGCGCCGGTGATGTCATTTGCCGCGGTGCCGCAGAGAAAGATGACCATGGCGGCGACCGCATCCATTTCGACGAAGCGCTGCGTCGGCTGGCGCTCGCCAAGATATTCGCGGGTCACGTCATCGACGGGGCGTCCGCTATTCGCTGCCATCGTCGCGATCTTGTTCAGGATCGCCGGCGTCGGCAGCGTACCCGGGCAGAGCGCGTTGCAGGTGATTCCGCTGCGGGCGGTCTCGATGGCCACCGCGCGGGTCATGCCGAGGATTGCCGCTTTGGTCGTGACGTAGTCGATGCGATCTTCGACCGCGCGGCTCGAATAGATCGAGCCGATATTGATGATCCGGCCCCAGCCGCGCTGCTTCATCGCGGGCAGCGCAAGGCGGATCAGGTGGAACGGCGCCGACAGGTTAACAGCGAGCGCCTGGTCCCAGCGATCGGGTGGAAACTGCTCGATCGTCGAGAAATGCCTGACAACGGCGTTGTTGACAAGGATGTCGATGACTCCGCAGCGGTCGAGCAGGCCGACCATCATGCTCTCGATGTCGTCGCGCCCGGACAGATCGGCAGCGGCGGGGATGACCTCGATGCCGAAGCGGGCGCTGAGGTCGTCCGCGGGCTGCTTCGGCGCAACGAGGTCGTGCAGGACAATGTTGCAGCCCGCGCCGGCCAGGCCTTCCGCGATGGCGAGGCCAAGGCCTGCGGTCGCGCCGGTCACGAGTGCCCATTTGCCCTTCATCGCAGCCCGCGCGCCCTTATTTCTTGTCGAGCTCGGCGAAGACTTCCTTCGCGTTGCGGAACGCGTCCACGCCGGCAGGCACGCCGCAATAGATCGCGACCTGCATGAAGACCTCGCGGATCTCCTCTTTGGTCGCGCCATTGGCGAGGGCGCCGCGGACGTGGGTCTTCAGCTCGTGCGGACGGTTGAGCGCGCAGAGCATCGCCAGATTGAGGAAGCTGCGCGTCTTTCGCGTCAGCCCTTCGCGGCCCCAGACGTAACCCCAGCAGTACTCGGTGGTCAGATCCTGCATCGGGCGGTTGAACTCGTCGGCTGACGCGATCGCCTTGTCGACGAACTCGCTGCCGAGCACGCTCTTGCGGATTTCGAGGCCGCGGTCGTAGGTCGCCTTGTCCATTCTGTTCTCCGTTTCGCTTTCGAGCGGTATCAGGTCTCACCTTAGCTCTTGGGCCAGAACGGCTTCGCCAGCGCGAGCTCGGGCGGGAACACCGTCACCGGCACGCCGGATTGCCACTGCACGATGGTCATGCCGGCGCCGACGCGGCGGCCTTTCTGGTCGAACTTGATTTCGCCGAGCGGGTAATATTTCGAGGGACCCGCATCCATGGTGCGCAGCGCTTCGCCGACGGCGACGCGGTCGGCCTTGCCGGCCTTCTCCAGCGCGTCCTTGATCACCCACATGTCGCCATAGGTGGAGATCGCGTTCTGCGTCATCCACGGCTCCTTGTAGCGGGTCTTCAATTCGGCGATCAGGGCCTCATGGCCCTTGGCGCCCCAGCTCGCAACGCAGGTCAGGACGCCCTGCAGCAGTTCGGGGCTCACGGTCTGCAGCATGTCGGGTTCTGCGATGGCGATGCCGAATGAGATCGTCGGCACCTTGCCCTGGCCGAGGCCGAACTCGTTCATCTTCTCGAGCAGCAGTTTTGCGTCCGAGATCACAGTCGGCAGGAAGAAGAGCAGGTCGGGCTTGGCCGAGCGAATCTTCTGCACCAGCGATGTCGCATCCGCCAGCGGCGGGGTGAAGGTCTCGTCCACGATCAGCTGCAGCTGGTTTTCCGCCAGCAGGCCTTCGCGCATCGACTTCGCCGAGGCGATCGACGCGGCCGTGTTGTCGGTGAGGATCGCGACCGTCTTCGGCCGCTTGCCCGATGCCGTCTCGGCCAGCTTGATGATTTGCGGCAAGGCCTGACGGGCCTGTGAGGCTGCCGTGGCCGAGGTCTGGAACACGTATTTGAAGCCGCGATCCGTGATCAGATCGGAGTAGGAGAGGGTGAGGACGGGCAAGTTGGCGCGTTCCGTGACCTCGGTGACCGCGAGCGTGAAGGATGACAGGTAGGCGCCGCTTGCCGCGACCAGGTCGCTC
The DNA here is from genome assembly GCF_020193935.1 of Bradyrhizobium sp. NBAIM08. NCBI lineage: Bacteria > Pseudomonadati > Pseudomonadota > Alphaproteobacteria > Hyphomicrobiales > Nitrobacteraceae > Bradyrhizobium > Bradyrhizobium sp. NBAIM08. Next base: position 116,950 of record NZ_JADYVR010000011.1, read on the forward strand.
TCCTGCGCCACCATACGCTGGGCGGCGTTCTTGGCCTTCTCAGTGGTGTCGCCGGAATCGAGCACCACGAGCTTCAGCTTGGCGCCGCCGAGCGCCTTGACTCCGCCTTGCGCGTTGATGTGCTCGACGGCCATCTCGGCGCCCTGACGCATCACCGTGCCGGGACGGGCGTAGATGCCGGAGATCGGCACCAAGAGGCCGACCTTCACCTCCGAAGGCTGCTGGGCCCAGGCGCGGGACGCGATCAGCGTGCCGGAGGCGCCCGCAAGCAGTGTTCGACGGGTGATCCTGATCTTGCTCGTTGTTCTCATGACAATCCTCCTCCCTGAAAAGCGTGCGATGCTATTTCTTCGGCCAGAACGGCTGCGCCTGCGCGAGCTCGGGCGGATAGACGGTGACTGGCACGCCCGATTGCCATTGCACGATGACGACGCCGGCGCCGACCCTGCGGCCCTTCTCGTCGAACTTGAGCTGTCCGCCGGGATAGTATTTCGACGGTCCGGCATCCATGGTGCGGAAGGCCTGCGCGACCGCATTGCGGTCGGCCTTACCGGCCTTTTCCAAGGCTTCCTTCATCAGCCACATGTCGCCATAGGTCGAGATGACGTTCTGCGTCATCCAGGGCTCCTTGTATTTCGCCTTGAGCTCGGCGATCAGCGCCTCGTGACCTTTCGAGCCCCAATTGGCGACGATGGTCATGATGCCCTGCACTGTCTCCGGGCTCACGCTCTGCAGCATGTCCGGTTCGGCGATGGTGATGCTGAAGGACACGGTCGGGATCTTGCCCTGGCCAAGGCCAAACTCGCTGATCTTCTCGAGCCCCAGCTTGGCGTCCGACACCGCGTTCGGCATGAACAGCAGCAGATCGGGCTTGGCCGAGCGGACTTTCTGGATCAGCGGCGTCGCATCCGACAGCGGCGGGGTCCAGACTTCCTCGACGACGAGCTGGAGGCCTTCCTGCGCGAACAGCTTCTCCTTCAGCGCCTTGGCCGTGGCAACCGAAGTCGCGGTGTTGTCCATCAGCATCGCGACCGTCTTCGGCTTCTTGCCCGAGGCGTTCTCCGCGAGCTTCATCAGAGTCGGCAATCCGAGCTCGGACTGGCGGCTCGCGGTCGCGGCGGTCTGGAAGATGTATTTGAAACCGCGGTCGGTCAGAAGGTCCGAATAGGACAGCGTCAGCACCGGCAGCTCGGCACGCTCGGTCACCTCGGTGACCGCCAGCGTGAAGGACGAGAGATAGGAGCCGGTGGCAGCGACGAGATCCGGCTCCTGCGCCACCATGCGTTGCGCCGCGTTCTTGGCCTTCTCGGTGGTGTCGCCGCAATCGATCACGACGAGCTTCAGCTTGGCGCCGCCGAGCGCCTTGATGCCGCCCTGCGCGTTGATGTGCTCGATACCCATCTCGGCGCCCATCTTCATCACCTGGCCGGGGCGGGTGTAGATGCCCGACAGCGGCACGATCAGCCCGACCTTGATCTCGGCCGGTGTCTGCGCGCGTGCCACGCCGGCAAGGCCCACGGCGGCGGCGCCGGACAGCACGGTCCGTCGCGAGAGTCCCTCCGATGTCTTGTTCATTTTGTTTACTCCCTTGTCTTTTTTATGGTTGTCACATGCCGAGATAGGCCTTGCGCACGCGGTCGTCGGCGCGCAGCGTGTCGTTGTTGCCTTCGAGCACGACATGGCCGGCTTCGAGGACGTAGCCGTGGTCCGCGGATTCCAGCGCTTCCGCCACGCGCTGCTCGACCAGCAGCATGGTCAGCCCGGACTGGCGGCGAATCTCGATCAGCCGATCGAAGATGAAGTCGGCGGTTGAGGGCGCAAGCCCCATCGAGGGTTCGTCCAACATCAAGAGTTTCGGCGAGGAGGCGAGGCCGCGGCCGATCGCGAGCATCTGCTGCTGGCCGCCTGACATCGTGCCCGCGAACTGGCTGCGACGCTCCTTCAGCACCGGCAGCCATTCGAAGATGCGCTCGATGTTGCTCTGCCAGTCGCGTCGACCGCTCTCCGTCATCGCACCCATCTCCAGATTCTCCATCACGGTCAGTGACGGGAAGACCTGGCGGCCCTCGGGCACGTGGGCGATGCCGAGATGGGCGCGCTGCGGCGGCGGCACTGCGAGGAGGTCGACGCCGTCGAAGGTGATGGCCCCGCCGCTCGGCTTGACGATGCCGGAGATGGTCTTGAACAGCGTGGTCTTGCCGGCGCCGTTGGGCCCGACGATGGCGACGAACTGGCCGGCGCCGACATTGATCGAGATGTCGTTCAGGACGGGTTTGGCGGAATAGCCCGCGCTCAATCCCTCAATTCGCAGCATGGCCCACCCATTTTTTGCCGAGATAGGCCTCGATCACACGGTTGTCGCGCGTCACCACTTCCGGCAGGCCTTCGGTGATGACGGCGCCGTGGTCGAGTACGACGAACCTGTCGACCAGCCGAACCATCGCCTGCATCGTGTGCTCGATGATCGCGATGGTCATACCGTCGCGCGCGAGCTGCTGGATCACGGCGACGACCTCGTCCGCCTCGCCGTGGCCGAGGCCCGCGAGGGTCTCGTCGAGCAGCAGGATGCGTGGTTGGCCGGCGATCGCGCGGGCAAGCTCCATCAGCCGCAGCTCCTTGGTCGAAAGCTCGCCGGCGACGCGGTCGGCGACGGCGGAGAGCCCGACACGGGCAACTGCATCGGCGGCAAGCTTGCGAGCTTCGTCGTCGGACCGCGCGCGCACATAGGCACCGACCACGACGTTGTCGAGGATCGACATGCGCAGGAATGGTCGCATCACCTGGAAGGTGCGGCCGATGCCGGCCTCGCAGATCACGTGCGGCCGTTGGCCGGACATGTTGCGGCCATCGATCAGCACCTCACCCTCGCTCGGCTTCAGGAAGCCGTTGAGGAGATTGAACAGCGTGGTCTTGCCGGCGCCGTTGGGGCCGATGATGCCGAGTATCTCGTTCTGGTGCAGCTTGAAGCTGACATCCTGCACCGCCTTGAGGCCGCCGAAGGACCGCGACAGGTTCTTGACTTCGAGCACGACTTCACCGGTGGCGGCCCGCTGTCGGGGGGCGGGCTTCAGCGTGGTGACGTTGGCAGCCGATGTTTCGGGCAGGTCGGAGGCAGGCGCCTTAGGCGCGATCTGTTTGCGCAGGAGATCGCGCAGCTTCCAGAACAGGCCTTCCGGTGCCAGCAGGATGACGCAGACGATGGCGAAGCCGAAGATCACGCCCTGGATGCCCGGGAAGCGTGCGCCGGCCTCGGCGTGCAGGATCTCGGCGAGCGGGATCAGGATGACCGAGCCGATCACCGGCCCCCAGACTGTGCCGACGCCGCCGAACATCGCGACCGTCAGCGCCTGGGCCGACACCAGCATGCCGAACACCGATTGCGGCGTCACGACCAACAACACCTGCGCGTAAAAGCCGCCGATCGCCGCGGCAATGGCCCCGCTCAGCGTGATCGCGCGCAGCTTCCAGGCGAGCGTATTGATCCCGGCCGCCTCGGCGGCGGCCTCGTTCTGCTTGATTGCGAGCAGTGCCATGCCGAAGCGGGAGCGCTCGATGAATTGCGTCAGCACGATGGTGGCAAGCATGATTGCGAGTCCCAGCAGCGTGTAGATGCGCGGATCGGCGAATTGCATGTAGGCGATCGGCGCGTCGCGCTTGATCGGAAGGGTCACCTCCTGGAAGCCGAGCCACTCGAACACGTAGAGGATGGCAAGCGGGTAGGCGAGCATCGCCAGGGCGAAATAGTGGCCCTGGAGGCGGAAGGTGGGAAATCCGATCAGCAGCCCGGCGATGCCGCCGAGCACGGCGGCGATGGGGATCAGCAGCCAGGGCGATATGTCGAAATAGATCTGGCCAAGCGCGGTGGCATAGGCGCCAATGCCGAAGAAGGCGGCATGGCCGAACGAGATCAGTCCGGTGTAGCCGCTGAGCAGGTTCCAGGACAGGCCGAACACCGCCCACACCGGCACCAGCGTCAGGATCAGCTGGTAGTAGGAATTGGTGACGCCGAGCGACAGCGCGGCATAGGCGATGGTGAAGAGCAGGGGAGGAAGAAAGGAGCGCATCCGGAGCATGATCACGTCCTCTCCACCATCCGCCCGAAGAAGCCTTGCGGTCGAAAGAAGATGATGAGGAGGAAGACGGCGAAGATCGCGGCGTTCTGCAGCTGCGTCGGCAGGATCAGCGTCGACATCTGCTGCACGAGCCCGATCGTCATGCCGCCCCAGAACGCGCCGATGATGCTGCCCATGCCGCCGAGCACGACGCCCGCATACATGACGATGACGTATTCGAGGCCGACGAACGGGTGGAACGGATAGTTCGTAGCGAGGAGGCCGCCGGCGATCGCCGTGATGCCGCAGCCGAGCGCGAAGGCGGTTCGGTGCGCGCGGTCGACGTCGATGCCCATATAGGTCGCGGCGGTCGGATTATCCGCGGCGGCGCGAAGCGATTTGCCGATCCGCGTGCGCGTGATCAGCAGCGACAGCAGGATCATCATGACCAGCGAAACGATCATGTCGATGCTGCGGGCCTTGTTGAGAAAGATGCTCATGTCGAAGAAGGGGCCGAGCTCCCAGGCCGAGCTCGACAGCGGCGTGCGGATCGAGGCCAGCACCGAGCCGAACACGATGAGGCCGCCGTTCTGCAGGATCAGCGCGATGCCGAGCGTGAGGATCAGCTGGGCGTAGTGTCCCTCGCCTTCGAGCGAGGCGGTGCGCGTCCCCGAGACGTGCGAGATCAGTGCCCGGTGGACGAAGTAGCCGAATACGGCAAGCACGGGGCCGGCCAGCAGGATGGAGACGAACGGTCCGACGGCATTGCCGAAGAACGACTGAACGCCGGCGGCGGTGAACAGATAGAAGGCAGTGTACATGCCGAGCATCATGAAATCGCCATGGGCGAAGTTGATGACGCGCATGACGCCGAAGATCAGGCCGAGCCCGACGCACATCAGGCCGTAGACGGCGCCGATCAGAAGGCCCGCGGCGAGCGCTTGCAGAAATCCTTCCATCAGCTTCGCCTCCGCGCGGCTGACGAACCTAAGCGGGTCTCGAAGTCGACCATGTTTCCCCCGTACTCTCCGGCACTTCTTATGATGCCGATCGTAAAACCCGTTCCGCCGTGTCCAGGCGGCATAGTGCTGCGATATCGCCGGCGTTGCCGAGCCGTTCGCAGCTCTCGATGAGTTGCTCCAACCGGCACGCGCGGTCCTCACCGAGGACTCCCTGAGCGGCCGTGCGAAAGCGCGTGCGAATATCTGAAGGCGTTGCGGCGATGACGTCGGGTAGCGCGTGCCGGATCGTCCGACCGCTCTGCAGATGCACGGTCACATCCGCGCCCTGCTTGTCGGGGAAAGCGGTGGTGAAGCCGACATCCGGCTCAAGCTTCGTGATCGCAACCAGGCGGATGATATCGACATCATCGAGTTCGGCGTAGTTGCCTTCCTCGATCTCGCCCCTCACGAGCGTGGCCGCGACGCTGAAGGGAATGCTCATCTTGGCCTGGAGCGCGTTCCGATACGGGCCGGTGGAGGCGCACCCAGGATAGCGCACGGCGGCATCGGGAGCGCGAATGACGACGCGGTCGATCTCCTCGGTGCCGGCGAGTTCGTGCGAGACGCGAAGGGCCGCTTGCGCGGCGGTCTGCGCGAAATTGCAGGCCGGGACCGGCTTGTTGTAGACCGCCATGATCTCGCATTCGCCACTCGGGAACAGCGCGATGCTGTCGGGCGCGGCCTGGCGACGATAGGCGGCGAACAGGCCCGCTTCGCCTTCGAGGATCGTTTCGGAGCCGAAAGCGCCGGCTGCGGCGAGGCCGATTGCCTTGATCGCATTGCTGGCGGCGAAGCCCGGATGAAAATACATGTCGGAGCCGCCTGCATGCGGCCACTCGTTGAGACCGCTGGACGTGTTGGCCGCAATCGCGATGGCGCTGGTCGCTGCGTCTTCGGACAGGTTGAGCGCGAAACTTCCGGCGAGCGCCGCGCCCAGCGGGGCCACGAGGCCGGTCGGACGATAGAGCCGCGCGAGGTCGGAGGTCAGGAGCGCGCGGCCGATCCGCGCGCCGGTCTCATATCCGATGATGGCGGCTGCGAGCAGCCTTGAGCCGTGCAGTTGCGACTGTTCGGACAGCGCGAGCAATGTCGGCCAGATCACCACGCCGTGGTGCGCAATGCTGGCGGCATGCATGTCTTCCCGCACGAGTCCGTGCCCCATCACGGCATTGGCGAAGGCGGCATCGGCCGGCGAGGAGAGCCGCGACATTCCGACGATGGTTGCGCTGCCGCCACCTTGTGCGATCGCGATTGCCTGACGACTCCAGGGATGATGGCCCGCCTCGAAGGCGCAGGACAGGAAGTCGAGCAGGCAGAGCTTGGCCTTGGCGACCACTTCAGGTCCGAAATCTCCGAGATCAACGGCAAGTGCGCTCCGCGCCATCTGGCGCGCGAGCGATATCTTGCCTGATCCGGTCGGGCCGTTCGTCATCGCAAGTGTTTCTCCCAAAGGCTCCTGCGCTCAGCCGCGCATCTCGACTCCGGCCCACTCCTCGAGCACCTTGGCGATCGAGGTGAAATCGGATGACGGGCCGTATTTGGCGTTGGTGATCGCCAGCATCTGCCGTACCACTGCGCCGCAGACCATCGGCACGCCCATGGCCTCGGCCTCGTCCACGCAGAGACGGACGTCCTTGTAGGAAAGGCCGGTGGTGAATCCGAAGTCGAACGTGCCCGGCAGCACCGAACGGGGAAATTTGTCTTCGGAGGCGCTGTTGCGGCCGCTGCTGGCGTTGATGATATCGATCAGCACCTTGGCGTTGACGCCGCCCTTGACGCCCATGGCGACCGCTTCCGACGTGATCACCAGCGCCGCCGCCGCCATCAGATTGTTGGCGAGCTTGGCGGTCTGCGCCACGCCGGGCTTGTCGCCGGTGTAGAACAGCTTGCCGAAATTCTTCAGGATCGGCTGCACGATGTCGTAAGTCGCTTGCGGGCACGATACCATAACGGCGAGCGTGCCGTTCACGGCGCCCTTGATGCCGCCGCTGACGGGCGCATCGACCAGCGTCATGCCTTTGGCTTTCAGCCCTTCCGCAACGAGCTTCGCCGCGCCGGGACCAGAGGTCGAGAGATCAACGACGATCTTGGCGCGGTTGCCGCTGCTGATGCCGTCCTCGCCGAGAGTGACGGCCTTGACGATGTCGGGCGTCGGCAGACTGGCGAGCACGATGTCGGCGCGCGAGGCGACGTCGGCCGGCGACTTGCCGACCAAGGCGCCGCGCTTGACCAGCGGCTGCGTCGCGTCGGTCTGCGTGTCGTAGACGACGAGCGAATAGCCCGCGTCCATCAACCGCCCCGCCATGGGGCCGCCCATGCGGCCCGTTCCGATCACACCGAGCGTCTCTCCCGCCATCGTTCACTCCCTGTCGCGCGATCCCACGCGGGGCGCGCCGTCTTGATCTTGTCGTTGTCAGTTCGCCGGCCGGCCCTGACGACCGCCGTCGTTGCGGCGGCGGGTTCCCGTGCCAGCGTGCCGGATTGTTATGATTGTCAGACAAGCTGTCAAGCATAACATTTGGGGTCGACAGTTTGCCGCGGATCGGCATAAGGTCCGAAAAACGAGGAAGACGCCCCGCGTGCCGCAAGACCCAATTCCCAGCGTGAGCAGAACGCTCGCCGATTTCGTCGCGGCGACATCGTGGGCGGACGTGGAGGCGCAGAGCGGCGAGGCGCGACGCTCGATACTGAATTTCTTCGCCACGGCACTCGGCTCCGCACGCGATCCGGTGGTGATGGCGGCGATGCGAACCCTGTCGCCGTTCAGCGGCGCCGCGATCGCGACGGTCATCGGTCATTCGCAGCCGATGGACGCGATGTGCGCATCGTTTCTCAACGCCATCTCGGCCAATCTGCTCGATTTCGATGACACCCATCCCGAGACGATCATTCATCCGGCGGCACCGGTCGCAGCTCCAGTCCTCGCACTCGCGGAGACGCATAAATTGTCTGGACGCGAATTGTTGACGGCGTTCATCCTCGGTGTGGACGTCGAATGCCGCATCGGCGCCGCCGTTTCGCCGCGCCATTATGCGCGCGGCTGGCACATCACTTCGACCTGCGGGATCTTTGGCGCCGCGGCGGCTTGCGCCAAACTATTGGGTCTGCCCGCGGAGGGCACTGCGAATGCCATCGGGCTCGCGGCGAGCCAGTCGGCAGGCAATGTCGAGAACCTGCCCAGTGCCGCGAAGAATGTCAGCGTCGGTAACGCGGCGCGCAACGGTTTGTTTGCGGCGCTGCTTGCAGAGCAGGGTTATGAGGCAGCCCCCCACGCCATTGAAGGCCCGCTCGGTTGGGCACGCACCATGGGTGACGAGCCGGATATTGCCCGCTTGCTTGATGGTCTCGGCAAGACCTTTGAGATCGCCAAGAACACCTACAAGCCCTATCCCGCCGGCATCGTTTTTCATGCGGTCATTGATGCCTGCCTTCAGTTGCAGGAGCGGATCGGTCGGCGATTCGACCAGATTGATACCGTGACCGTTCAAGGCTCGACGCTGCTGCTTGCGCGCGGCGACCGCCCCGTCAACAACGAGCGCGATGCGCGCGTCAGCATCCATCATTGCGTGGCGTGCGGATTGCTGCTCGGCAGAGCCGGCGTCGCCGAGTTTGCACGCGAGACGGTCGTCCGGCCCGATATTGTGCAGCTGCGGCAGAAGGTGAGGGCGGAGTGGGATGACGGGATGCCGGATGGTGCGGCACGCGTGACCGTGCGCCTGTCGTCCGGCGAGGTTTTCACCGAGACCGTCATCTCGCCGCGCGGCAGCCGGGCAGCGCCGCTTGAAGATCGCGATCTCGAGGCCAAGCTGCGCGAAAGCGTGCGAACGGGCCAGAGCAATTGGGACGCGGACGGTGTCATCGACGCCGTCTGGCGTCTCGATGCGGTGGCTGACGTCGCCGAACTGCTGCGATCGTTGCGGCCGCCCTCGGCGATGCGCCGAACAACTTCCATCTAGACTCTCGCAAGACGTGAAAGGGACGATCATGACCAAGACCGAACTGTTCGAAAAGGGCCTCAAAGTCCGCAAGGAGGTGCTCGGCGAGGACTACGTCAACAAATCGATCGCCGGTGCCGACGAGTTCACGCGCACGATGGCGGAATGGTCCACCGAATTCTGCTGGGGCGCGCTGTGGACGCGGCCCGGCGTCGACCGTCGCACGCGCTCGATCGTCAATTTGGCGATGCTCGGCGCACTGAACCGGCCGCACGAGCTGAAGCTGCACGTGAAGGGCGCGTTGAAGAACGGGCTGACCAAGGAGGAGATCAAGGAGATCCTGCTCCAGGTCGCCGTCTATTGCGGCGTGCCCGCCGGCATCGACGCTTTCCGCAACGCACGCGAGGCCTTCAACGAGGTCGACGCGGCCGGCTCCTGAGCAAATCCATGGCTGACCCGATCTACGAACTCTTCGCCATCCGCTACGCAACGCGGGATGCGCAGCGGAGCGACCACTTCATCGGCGGCGATCCGCATGACGGGCCGATGCCGATGGACTATTTCATGTGGCTGGCGCGGGGAGGTGGGCGCACCTTCGTCATCGATACCGGGTTCAACGCCGAAATTGCGGAGCAGCGCAGGCGGACATTCCTGCGCTGCCCGGTGGAGGCTCTTGGGGCGTTCGATATCGAGCCGGCCGAAATCGAGGACGTGATCCTCACGCATCTGCACTACGACCATGCCGGCAATTTCGACCGCTTTCCGAACGCACGATTTCATCTCCAGGAGCGCGAGCTTGCCTACGCCACCGGCCGCTACATGCAATATCCGAGGTTGTCGCATTCTTTCGAGGTCGAGGACGTCTGCGGCATCGTGCGGCTGAACTATGCGCGCCGAGTCCTGTTCTACGATGGCGATGCTGAGATCGCTCCCGGGCTGACGGTCCATGCGGCGGGCGGACATTCCGCCGGGCTTCAATTCGTCCGGGTCAACACGCGCCGCGGTCCGGTCGTGCTCGCTTCCGACGTCAGTCATTTCTACGAAAACCTGACCAGCGAGCGCCCCTTTACGACGGCGTTTCATGTCGGCGACATGCTGGTGGGGTTCGACAAACTGCGCGCCGCAGCGGCGGATGCGGACCACATCGTTCCAGGTCACGATCCGCTCGTCATGATGCATTATCCAGCGCCGACCCCGGATCTGGACGGGATCGCGGTCCGCTTGGATGTGGCGCCGTCCGGGCCTGCTCACTCCTAGGGCGGCGAGAGGACCACGCACCGCATCCTTGTCGAGCTTCCGCATCTTCAACTCTGGCACGATCTGCGGCCGATCGGAGACGGCTGACTATCCTGCCAGAAAGCCGCCATCGATGGCGACGACGGTGCCGGTCGCGTATTGCGAGGCCGGCATGCAGAGGAACGCAACCGCGCCCGCGACATCCTCGGGCTGGCCCCAGCGCTTGAACGCGGTGCGGTCGGCGATTCGCCGGTAATGCGCGAGGTCGGTGCGGCCCGCGGCGTTGATCGCCGTTTCGATGTAGCCGGGCGCAACCGCATTGACGCGAATGCCTTCCTCGGCCCATTTCAAGGCCAGCGCCTTGGTCAGCATCACGACGCCGCCCTTGCTGGCGCAATAGGCGGGGATGCGCGGCAGCGCGAGCGTCGCGTTCATCGAGGCGATGTTGACGATCGATCCCTTGGTCTTCGCGAGCAGCGGACGGAATGCCATGCAGGTCCGGAACGTGCCGGTGAGATTGACGTCGATAACCTTCATGAAGGTTTCGATCTCGAATTCCTTGTCGCGCGCCAAGATGCCGGCGCAATTGACCAGTGCGTCGACGCGCTTGTGTCTTCCGGCGAAAGACCTGACGGCCGCATCATCGGTTACATCCATCGTCGCCAGCGTGAGGCCGGCGCGCGGCTTGAGCAGCGTGCGGGCGAGGTCGGACTCGTTGGCGCCGGTCGCCGTAACAGTCGCGCCGAGATCGCAGAACTGGTTGCTGATCGCCGCGCCAATGTCGCCGGCGCCGCCAATGACGACGGCATGGAATCCGGGGGCGAGCGAAAAATTCGAAGTCATCGGCAAGGCCTCACTTCAGGGATTTCGGCGGTGGGGCCGTCGATTCGCGGACCACGAGCGAGAAATCGATCTCGCGGTGCATGATGGTCTGCTCGCCGGCAAGGCTGCGCACCAGATATTCGCCGGCGCGTTGCCAGGTTTCTCCAGTTGGAACGTGGATCGTGGTGAGGCTCGGTCGCAAATGCCGGCTCCAGTCGAGATCGTCGAAGCCGACCACCGACAGATCGCGCGGCACGGAGAAGCCGTCGCGCTCCGCCTCGAGCAGAACGCCATAGGCGATGACGTCGTTGCCGCACACCACAGCCGTCGGGCGGTCCTTGAGGTTGAGGAGATAGCGGGCCGCCTCGCGCGCGTCGTCAAGCGTGTAGGGAACCTCGACATGCCATTGCGGAGAGAGCTCGATCCCGTTCTCCGCGAGCGCACGGCGAAAGCCGGCGACGCGCGCACTGGCCCGGTCGTTGTTGCGCTGGAGCGCCGAGACGATCCCGATGCGGCGGTGACCGAGCTCGATGACATGCGCGGCCGCGCGATGAGCGGCTGCTTCGTTGTCGGTCCCGACGCAGGGGTAGGGCTTGTCGGGCTGGTAGATACCGACGTTGATGAACGGCACGGCATTGTCCGCGAGCAGTTTGCGCAAGCCGTCATGATGGCAGTCGCCGCGCAGCACCAGGCCGTCGACACCACGGCTGATCAGGTTGCGCGCCTGCTGCAATTCGACGTCGAGATCGTAACCGCTCGTGGTGAGGAACAGCATGTAGCCGACCGACGACAGATATTGCTGCAGCGAGGCGATGCCGCGCGCGAACATCGTGTTGTCGATGGTCGGCACGATTGCCCCGAGCGTGCGCGAGCGCCGCGACGACAGAATGCGCGCCGGCGCATGCGGGATATAGCCGAGGGCGTCGATGGCCTGCTCGATGCGTGCGCGTAAGGACGGGCTGACCGCATCGGGGTTGTTGAGGGCGCGCGAGACTGAGGCGGTCGAAACGCCGGCGCGGGCCGCCACGGCGCGGATGCCCTGTTTCACAGACTTGTTCATCGACTTGGCTTGGGTCAGTCTCATGATGTAACGTTACATTATGCGGCGCGAGCCATCCGGTGGCGACATTTTCAGAAATCTGCCGGAGATTTTGCTGCTTGTCCATCGCTTGACACGGCGGGCGGGGCGTCTATTTTGTAACCGTTTTCAAATGTCGATCAAACCGTGTTCAAAAGGGGTTCGCCAGATTAAGGCGGCCAGCCGGGAGGAGAATTCGATGAAGGCCAGGATGCTTGCGACGCATGTCGCGCTGCCCGTTCTCGTAGTAGCCGCCAGCGGGCAGGCCCACGCCGCCGATTTCGACTGGATGAAGTTCAAGGGCAAGACTGTCACCTTTCTCGCCAACAACAACCCGGTCGCGCAGGCGCTGCTGACCTACAAGGCCGATTTCGAGAAGCTGACCGGCATAACCCTGAAGGTCGATGGCTATCAGGAACAGCAGATGCGCCAGCGTCTGGTCACTGTGATGAATGCGAACAGCGACGAGGTCGACGTGTTCATGACGCTGCCCTCGCGCGAGGGGGAGCAGTTCGCGGCCGCCGGCTGGTACGGCGATCTCACCGCGATGGCCAAGAACGACGTCGCCAAGGACTACGATCCGAACGGGTTGAGCCAGGCCCTGCTGAAGGCCGCGACGTTCAACGGCAAGCTCACCAGCATGCCGATGAACCTCGAGGGCCCGATCTTCTATTACCGCACCGACATCTTCAAGAAGTGCGGGCTCGAAGCGCCGAAGACCATCAAGGACGTCGAGGCAGCCGCCGAGAAGATCAAGGCCTGCGACAGCACGGTGACGCCGTTCGTCTCGCGCGGCCTCAAGCCCGCCGTCGCCTACACCTTCAGCAACATGCTGCACAATATCGGCGGCACGTATATCGCCGGCGGCAAGTCGAACCTCTGCTCGGCCAAGGGCAAGGAGGCGCTCGACACCTATAGCCGGCTGCTGCGCGATTTCGGCCCGCCCGGCGTGGTCAATTACAGCTTCCAGCAGATTTCGGCGCTGTACCGCAGCGGACGCGCCGCGATGGCATTCGAATCCTCGAACGAGCTACGCACGGTGATGGAAGGCGGGGCGCGGCTGAAGGACACCGGCCTGATGCCGTTCCCGGCGGGTGAGGCCGGCCAGGTACCGACGACGATCGGCTGGGGCATGGCGGTGTCCTCGCACAGCAAGCAGCCGGACGCGGCCTGGTATTTCGTGCAATGGGCGACCAGCCCCGAGGTGCAGAAGAAAATGGCGCTTCAGGGCATTGCCCCGCCACGCCCGTCGGTCGCGAAGGACCCGGAGTATCGCAAGTGGATCGACGAGGAGCCGGTCCGCAAGGAATGGCAGGCTGCGCTCGACGTGCTCGCCACCAAGGGCTCCTCCGAGGTCGGCTATCCCATCGTCGCCAATCCGCAATCGCGCGAATTCATCGGTCAGGCCGTGCAGGATCTGATCCTGAAGCAAAAGCCGATCGACCAGGCCTGCGCCGATGCCGACAAGGCGCTGGACGCGCTGATTGCGCTGAACTGACCGCCTGGTGCCGGCTGGCTCGTTGCCTGCCGGCACCTCACTCAATCAAGGACAGGATCGCATGTCTGACACGGCTGCGCCACTCACGCAGGACCGGCAGAAGCTGGAGATGGCGGCGCTCTCGGCTCCGGCCGTGCTCTTCACGGTCGCGATGATCGCGTTTCCGGTCGTCTATACGATCTGGCTCGGCTTCCAGACCTTTTCTTCCACCGGCAAGCAGTCCTTCGCGGGTCTCGCCAATTATTCCAAGCTCATCTCCGACGTCGAGTTCTGGCACGGGCTGTGGATCACCATCGCGCTGTTCGCGCTGTCGCTGGTGCTGCAGCTCGTATTCGGCGTCTGGCTGGCGCTGGTGCTGTTCCACGCCAGGCGGCTGCCGGGCATCGTCCGCTCGCTGTTCATCTCGCCTTTCATGATGCCGCCAGTGGTCGCCGGCATGATGTGGCTCGTGATCCTCGATCCGTCGCTGGGCGCCGCCAACTACATCCTGCAATCGTTCGGCCTGCCGCCGTCGGACTGGCTGGCTTCGCCGACTTGGGTCATTCCGACCGTGGCGCTGATCGACAGCTGGCAGTGGACCCCCTATGTCGCGTTGATCGTGCTGGGCGGTCTGCAATCGCTGCCGCCGAGCGTCTACGAGGCTGCGCAGATCGACGGCGCGTCTCCGCTCAAGACGTTCCAGCGCATCACGCTGCCTTTGTTGCTGCCGACCATCGTTACCGCGGCGATCCTGCGCAGCGTCGATCTCCTGCGCTTCTTCGACATCATCTACATCACCACCCAAGGCGGCCCGGGCAACGCCTCGAATACGCTCAACATCTACGGCTTCCGCGTCGGATTCGAGTTCTTCAACATTGGCTATGCCAGCGCGCTGATGCTGACGCTGACGGCGGTCGTGTTCGGGGCCGTGCTCGCCTTCAACCGCCTGCGCGGTGCAGTCGCCTGGTGACGCCATGACCGATGCCGCCAATACCGATCGCTGGATTCGATGGCTCAACACGATTCAGCTCGTGCTGGCCGGCGCGCTTATCATGGCGCCGACGGTTTGGATGGTGCTGTCCTCGTTCAAGCCGTCCTTCGAGGTTACCGCCTATCCGCCGACGCTGGTCTTCTCGCCGACGCTGGAGAATTACGTCGAGCTGACCAGGACCACGCCGTTCCTGAGCTACGCGCTCAACAGCCTCATCGTCACCGTCGGCTCGACCGCGCTGGGGTTGCTGTTCGGCATTCCGGCCGCTTTCGCCGTGTCATGGACACGGATCACCTGGCCGGCGATCCTCACGCTGGTCGCCCGCATGGCGCCCGGAACGCTGTTCCTGCTGCCGTGGTACGTGATGTTCCGGCAAATCGGCATGATCGGCTCCTACACCGCGCTGATTCTCAGCCATGCCGTTATCACGCTGCCGATCGTGATCTGGGTGCTGCTGCCGTCCTTCGACGCCATTCCGCGTAGCGTGTTCGAGGCCGCGCAGGTCGACGGATGCAGCGTCACGCGCATCCTCTGGCGCATCGCGATGCCGCTGGTCGCCTCAGGCATCGCGGTCTCGGCGATCCTCGCCTTCGTGTTTTCGTGGAACTACTTCCTGTTTGCGCTGGTGCTCTCCAATGGCGACACCAAGACGCTGATCGCGGCGGCCTTCAACTTCATCGGCGAAGGCTCGACGCAATGGGGCGCGCTCATGGCCGCGGCGACGCTGATCGCATTGCCGCCGCTGGTGCTGGCCGCTCTGGTTCAGCGCTGGCTGGTGTCCGGACTGACGCTCGGTGCGGTGAAAGGCTAGATCTTCGATGAATGTATCACCCCGTCCCAATTCGGTCATGCAGGCCGCGGTCTTCCACGGGGACGACCGCATCACCATCGAGCGCGTTGCGATACCCGACGTCGGCACCGGCGAGGTACTCGTGCGCGTCTCGCGTACCGCGCTGTGCGGCTCGGACTTCAAGCTTTGGCACAAGGGTGCCGAGTTCACCGCCGGCCACGAAATCTTCGGAGTGGTCGAGCAGTCCGGTCACAGGCTGCACGGCCGGCGCTGCGCCGTCTACATTCCCTTGCACTGCGGCCATTGCGCCGCCTGCGAGCGCGGCGACACCCAGATGTGCCTGGAGGTCTCCAGCTTGATCGGCTGGAACAGGCCGGGCGGCTATGCCGAATACGTGCCGGTGCCGGAGAACTGCCTGCTGCCGGTACCCGATGACATCGAGGACAGCCTCGCACCGCTGCTGCTCGACACCATCGGTACGTCAGGCCACGCAGTTCGCTTCGTCAGCCGCGTCGTGCCGCCAAGCGAAGCCGGACCAGTCCTCGTGATGGGAGCAGGGCCGGTCGGCCTCGGCGTTGTGCTGGCGCTCCGCTCGCTCGGCTACGACGATGTCTATGTCGCCGACCCGAATGCGGAGCGTCTCAAGATCGCGCAATCCTTCGGTGCCAAGCCACACTCGGTCGGCGATACCTCCAGACGCTTCGCCCTCATCATGGAATGCTCCGGCGCCCATGCGGCGCGCAATCTCGGCATCGAGCTGGTGCTGCCGCGCGGCGCCCTGGTGCTGGTCGGCGAGAACGCCGCGCCCTGGACCATCGAGGAGGGCAAGGTGTTCCGCCGCAAGGATTTCTACATGATCCGGACCTTCTACTTCCCGGTCTCGGATTTCGAGCCGAACGTCGAGCTGTTGCGCAAGTACAAGGACGAATACCGCGTCCTCGTCGATGGCGAGTTCGGCCTCTCGGCTCTTCCTGAAAATTTCGCCCGCTTCGCCAAGGGCGAACTGATCAAGCCGGTACTGGCGCTGGACTGAGCGATCATGGCCTCGATCTCGATCCGCAATCTCGTCAAGCGTTACGGCAATTTTACCGTGATCCCCGATCTCAATTTGGAGATCGCGGACCACGAATTCGTCGTGTTCGTCGGCCCGTCCGGCTGCGGCAAGTCGACCCTGCTGCGCATCATCGCCGGTCTCGAGCCGATCTCGTCGGGAGATCTCTACATCGGCGACAAGCGCGTCAACGGCGTGCAGGCCGCGCAGCGCGACATCGCGATGGTGTTCCAGGATTACGCGCTCTATCCGCACATGAAGGTCTACGACAACATGTCGTTTGCGCTGGAGCTGCGGGGCGTGCCGAAGGCCGAGATCGACGCGCGCGTGAGGCGCGCCGCGGCGCTTCTGCACATCGAGCCCTATCTCGACCGCAAGCCGAAGGAGCTCTCCGGCGGCCAGCGCCAGCGCGTTGCCATGGGCCGCGCCATCGTGCGCAATCCCAAGGCGTTCCTGTTCGACGAGCCGCTCTCCAACCTCGACGCAAAGCTGCGCGGGCAGGTGCGGGCCGAGATCAAGGCGCTGTCGCAGGAGCTCAAGACCACTATGGTATTCGTCACGCACGACCAGATCGAGGCCATGACCATGGCCGACCGGATCGTGGTGCTCCAGAGCGGCACGATCCAGCAATATGACACGCCGGAAACGGTGTACGAGCGTCCGGCCAACCAGTTCGTCGCCGGCTTCATCGGCTCGCCAGCGATGAACTTCTTCCCGGTCGAATGGCGTCGGGAACGTGCAATTCTCTCGCAAGCTGGGACGATGGTGCCGGTGGATGCCGGGACCGCGGCCCGCCTGAGCAAGGCCGGCAATGCGGTGCTCGGCATTCGTCCCGAACATTTCGCCGTGGCAGCAGACGCTGCCGATGGCATTGCCATCAACATCAAGCTGGTCGAGCCGCTCGGCTCGGATACGCTGATACATTTCGATCTCGCCGGCGGCTCCGCCATCGCGCGGGTAGATCCGTCGTTGCGGCCGAAGGTCGGCGATCGCATCAATCTGCGCCTGCAGCCGGGCAAGACCCATCTGTTCGATGCCGGCAACGGAGAGGTCCTGCGGTGAGCGCATCGGTCGACATCGGCGATCTGTCGGCGCTGGCGGACGTCGCGTCCAAGGCAAGGCCTGTGCATGTGATCTGCCTCGGGCTCTCCGCACTCGACCAGGTCTGGCGCGTCGATCGGCCGTTCGCGGGTGGAAGCGAGAAGATCAAGGCTATCGAATATGGCACGCTCGGCGGCGGCATGGCCGCCAATGCGAGCGTTGCCGTGGCAAAGCTCGGGGCGTCCGTCGCGTTCTGGGGGCGGGCAGGGAACGATGCCGCCGGCCAAGAAATGAAATCCGCGTTCACGGCCGAAGGTGTCAATGTCGACAATTTTCGGCTGTTTACGGAGGGCCGCTCGTCGGTCTCCGGCATCATCGTCGACAGCGCCGGTGAACGGCAGATCGTCAACTTCCGCGGTCTCTACCCGGAGGCAGCGGACTGGCTGCCGCGGGACGCCATCGCGCGCGCATCTTCCGTGTTGGCCGATCCGCGCTGGGTGGAGGGCGCCGCGACGCTGTTCGCTGGAGCGCGAGCGCGCGGCATTCCGACGGTGCTGGACGGCGACATGGCCGACGCCGAGGTGTTCGAGCGGCTGCTGCCATTGACGGATCATGCGATCTTCTCCGAGCCTGCGCTTACGGCCTTTGCCGGCTCCGCTGAGGATAAATCGCTCGGAGCGCTGGCGCGGTTTGGATGCCGCGTCGTTGCCGTCACGCGCGGCGAGGGAGGTGTGAGCTGGTACGAGAGCGGCCAACTGCACCGGCAGGCCGCTTATGCCGTCGATGTCGTCGATACCACAGGTGCCGGCGACGTCTTCCACGGCGCCTATGCGCTGGCGATCGGCGCCGGTCTCGATGTGCAGGCCGCCATAGCTTTTTCGGCGGCGACAGCCGCGATGAAATGCCGCCACGCCGGCGGCCGCAACGGAATCCCCGATATCAACGAGTGTCTTGCATTCATGAGGACGAAGCCATGAGAACGATTGGAAAGAACCGCGGCCTGGCAAGGCTTGCTGACGCGGATGGCCACTTTCGCATGGTCGCGCTGGATCAGCGGCCGCCACTGTTCGATGCCATCGCCAAAGCAAAGGGCATCACGCGGGAACAGGTCGAATATTCCGACGTCACGGCGGCCAAGCGCCTCCTGGTCGAAAACCTCGCGCCGCATTGCAGCTCCATGCTGTTCGATCCGAATTTCGCGGTGCCGGCCGCGATTGATCTGCTGCCACCGCGCTGCGGCCTGATCATGACGCTGGAGGAGCACCGGGTCGAGGAGACCGCGGGCGGCCGCAAGTCGCGCGCCATCACAAATTGGAGCGTGGAGAAGATCCGGGCGATGGGCGGCGACGCCGTCAAGGTGCTGGCCTGGTACCGGCCGGACGCCGATGCCGCGGTTAACGCGCATCAGAAGGAGTTCGTGCGCGAGATCGGCGAGGATTGCGCCCGCCACGACATTCCCTACGTGCTCGAGCTGCTGGTCTATCCTTTCCTCGGCAGTGCCAATCACACCGCCGATTACGTGGAGTCGCCCGGCAAGCTGCCCGGCCTTGTCATCGACAGCGTGCGTGAATTCGTCAAGCCGGAGTACGGCGTCGATCTCCTCAAGCTGGAGAGCCCGCTTGCCTCCAACAACTTGCCGGCCCAGGACGGCAGCACGGAGGCCAAGGCCGCGCAGAAGGAGTTCGACGCGATCGGCGACATCTGTCGCGGCCGCAATATCCCCTGGGTGCTGCTGTCGGGCGGCGCCGCGCCGGAGAAGTTCGAACGAGTGCTCGACTATTCCTATGCCGCGGGCGCCAGCGGCTTTCTCGCCGGCCGCACCATCTGGCTCGATGCCGTCCTGAAGAATTTCCCGGACCGTGCGGCGGTCTCGGCCAGCCTGCGCAAGGATGGCCTCGGTGTGCTTCAGCGCCTCAACAAGCTGACCACGGCCAAGGGCACACCGTGGAAGGCGCGCTTTCCGGCTTTCACCGACATCAAGCAGGAAGGTGACTTCGCACGCGCCTACTGAAATGATGGCGGCTCCGCGTTTTCCGATCGCAGGATCTGCAACATGACTGACGGCTTCACCATCCGCTCGATCGAGGCGTATTGCTATCGTTATCCGCTGGCGGCGCCGGTGGTGACCTCGTTCGGCAGGATGCTCAACCGTCCTGCCGTCTTCGTTCGCGCGGTCGACGAAGACGGCGTCGAGGGCTGGGGCGAAGCCTGGTCCAATTTTCCAGCGCCCGGCGCGGAACATCGCGCCCGGCTCGTCAACGAGGTGCTGGCGCCCGGCCTCGTGGGGCTCAAATTCGATGGTCCTGTTCAGGCCTTCGAGGCCCTGACCAAGGGTACCGAAGTCCTGGCGCTCCAATGCGGCGAACCCGGTCCGTTTGCTCAGGCGATTTCAGGCATCGATCTCGCGCTGTGGGACCTCTCGGCACGCCGCCGGCGTTTGCCGCTGTGGCGGCTGCTCGGTGGCCAGTCGAACAAGATCAAGGTCTATGCCAGCGGCATCAATCCAGGCGGCGCTGCACAAACGGCTGAGGCCGCGCTCGAGCGCGGCCATCGCGCGCTGAAGCTGAAGGTGGGCTTCGGACCCGAGACCGATCTCGCCAACCTCACCGCGTTGCGCAGGATTGTCAGCGCCGGCATGCTGGCCTGCGATGCCAACCAAGGATGGTCGGTCACGCAGGCGATCGAGATGCTGCCGCGGCTCGCCGAGTTCGATCTGCGCTGGCTGGAGGAGCCGATTCGCGCCGATCGGCCCCGAGAAGAATGGCGCAGGGTGCGCCTACTGGCGAAGATGCCGATCGCTGCCGGCGAAAACATTTCGAGTCTCGAAGCTTTCGAGGACGTCCTGGCCGAGGACATACTGAGCGTGGTCCAGCCCGATATCGCGAAATGGGGCGGGCTCAGCGTCTGCACTCCACTGGCTCGCGACATCCGGACGTCAAGCAAGACGTTCTGCCCGCACTATCTCGGCGGCGGGCTTGGCCTCCTCGCGTCCGCGCATCTGCTCGCCGGTGTCGGAGGCGATGGCTGGCTGGAAGTCGATGTCAACGACAACCCGCTGCGCGATCTCTATTGCGGCCCGGTTCTCAATGTGAGGGATGGCATGGTTGAATTGGATCAAGAACCAGGGCTCGGAATTACGCCCGACCTTTCACGGATCGAGCGCTATCGCAGCATCTAGATCATGATGCCGTCAGGTTGGAGGCGCCAAGCGGATTGGAACGAAAGGTCTTCGCCAAGCATCGCTACATCGGCTCGATGCCGATCTTCTTGATGATCCGGCCCACTTCGTGGTCTCGCGGGAGATCGAGAAAAGTCTTGTAACAGCCAGCGTGAGCAGGCTTGTGGCGCATGTGCAGGATCTGGATTTCCGAGGATTAGCCGGGAGAATGTTATACGAGCAGTCTCAGTTGTTCGAAGTGGATCGATCGAAAATCGTCGGTTCGAATACCACTCTCTCCGCCACGGTTTGACGGCAGCGAACGCTTCGACCGTCAACTCCGGCGCGGCAGCCTTCGCATGCTTACTTTGATGTGTGGCGTTGGTTTGCCGAGCCGAAGCTTGCCGCGCCAGTCCGTCTTTGCTTCCGCTGTGCTCCAGCTACGCCGGACACCACGCTTCGCTTCTCGTTCTCCGCTTGGCTGCGCCACGCGTAGCCCGAAGGGCGAAGCGAGGTGGGCCCGGCAGGACTCGAACCTGCAACCAGACCGTTATGAGCGGCGGGATAGCGATTGGCTTCGTTGATTTTGCTGGCTATTTGTTTGAATCTGATCGCGTTCGTTGTGCTTTGGCTGGGTCGTTTCTGGTGCGAAACTGGTGCGGTAACGCCTGCTTATGCAAACGAGCCGGGCCTGACGTCCGTAAGCTCCATCGCAGGACTCTCAACGATGATGATCATCAAGCGGATCGACTTTACCCTCTCAAGGCTGAAACAGGGGTTCGATTCCCCTAGGGAGCGCCAGAAATTTCAAAGACTTACAGCTTGGCCCGAAAAGTCGTCGAATATCCGTCGAATAAGCGCCAGCGAACATCGGCGAACTCCGCCACACTAAATCAGTGATCCGATTAGCTCTCTGTTCTAGCCAACGTGACGCGCAGAGCGAATCGCGGTCAGAAAGTGCGAGAGTTGGCTCTGAGACTATTCTTGGTTCGAATTCGCTGCTGCGATCGGATGCCAATGTACCCCGCTTTCGCTTTCGTTCTCGGGCGTGACCAACATGTGGTCGGGCAGTGGCCAATGCGTTCGATGATGTCCGATCTTGTATGGCACCATCGTCTCAGTGATCGCCCACGTCTCGTTCTCTCGCGTGGTTGCTTCCGGAACAAAATAGTTTGCGTAAACCCATCTGAGGCGTGAGGTCGCCGGCGCAAAAGTTCTGGCTTGCATCGTGTTGAAGAAGTGACGAGCGAAATCAACTTCCGGTCCCGCCGAGCTCTCGACGCCAACGTGAATTACCCCCGGACGGTCGCTCGGAAGCTGACGCTCTGCGTTGGCGATGGTGCTACGAAAGTGACGCGCCTTTTGACGTACGGCAACTTCGGATTCACTGACCCAGCTGACCACGCTCGCTTGGTAAACAGCGTCGGCATATGTGGGCCTCAAAGGCGCCGGACGCCATTTGGCTGCCATGCTGTGATCGGCCGAATGATCATAGTGTCCGGCCAGAAGTTCGATCATCCGACTTCCATCAAAATAGACGTAGTCTTTTGCGAGAATTCGCCGAAGCAACGTCCAGTTTATGGGTCGCACTCTTCCGGTCGCCACCTCGTCCTTCCAAGGTGCCAGCGATCGCCGCTCGATGGTCTGTCTCACGTGTCGCACGAGATAGTCGTCCGCGACTTCGCGCAGCTCGACTTGGTACTTCACCTCGACAATGACGGATTCGCCTAGCTCCAGGCATAGTTGATGGATGGGTTGTGCAAGCCGCGTGCCCCGCAACTTCTCGTTCGCGGCGTAGGTTGAAGGCATCAGGCGCTTGCACTCTGCCGCCCAGCGGCTTCCTGTCCTGAAAACGTGCAGGTCCGGGGTTCGTCCGCGCCCGGGAGTTTCCGGCACGAACTCGACCCGTCTCCAACCTCTGCGTCGGTAGGCAAGGGCGACGAGCATCTCGAAAATGCTGCTGTCAGGTTGGCGTCTCTCCTGTAACATCATGCGAGCCGCTCGCTCTTCGACCCCCTTCACGCTGAGCAGAAGTTTCAGCTCTTTGCCGATGCGCGTAAGGAAGGGCACAACTCGCATTGTGCCCTCAGGCGTCCACAGGGCCCGGTCGGTGGCAAAGGTCTCTGCCTGCAGTATGTACCAAGCGGCCGTATCTACCGGGTCATACAACGGTCCCATTATGCCGGCGCGCATGCGGTCTTGGGCAGCAAGAAGATTGGTCTTCGCGACGTCCAGCCTCTGCTCCATCTCTTTGCGAGGAACGAACGACTTCAGCCAGGCAACTGCCAGCATCAATTCGTCATCGCGCCAATCCTGGTTAGTGCGCGGCGCGGTCCAATCTGGATTGTTCGCTTTCATGCTGGGAAATTCGACATTGCCACTAGGCTAAGACCGACCATTGTGTGGCAACTGTGACCGGGCAAATCGCGTGGCTTTTCGTGATCCGAACGCGGGGATTCCTGGAGCGATACTTATTGTACGTTTAGTTTACAATGATCCGGTCATTGGAGGCGAGCAATGGATTTTGGTGGGGGTACGAAGAGAGATATAGCCGTCCATGAGGCCGGCCATGCAGTTGCCCGCGTTTTATCGATAGGTCGCGTAGGCGTCACCAATGAAAACGCGATCCGGTGGATCGAAATGGAGGAGGGCACTCCACACTGCTCCGTGTTCGAGCTGCCCCTTAATATGCCGGGCCTTAAGGAGTTCGGGGAGCGCGCAGGCATAAGGGAAGGCACCCGGTGGACGGTGGAGCAATGGCGCAAGCTATTTTCGTATATGGGCATCGATCCATTGGAATGGGCGAGCGTGCGAGTTTTTGAGCTTACTGCTGGGGCGGCGGCACAAGCGAAATTTATAGACGCTTCCTTTCATTTGGTTTGGCATGATTACGGGTGCAGCGATGACCGTCAGACCGTCATCGAGACTTGTCAAAGGATCGGCTTGAACGGATCAGAGGCAACAAGGCTCTTCGCAGAGCAAGCTGAACAAGCATGCATCGCAATGGATAACACCGACGTGTGGCGCGCAGTGCTAGCTTTAGCCGAACGATTGCCAACCACTGGCCGAATGCCGGGCAGCACGGTTATTTCGATCGTTCAAAATGCATTGCGGGCCTTGTGAGCAAGACGCATCGCGAGACAATCCTACTGGCAACCGATGCCTTCCTTGGCCCGTCGCACATTGCCGCGATTGCTCGAATGGGGACGGACAGTCCGGAGTGAGGTCTAGAATCCGGCAGAGTCGCAGAGCGAAGGTCTTCCTTGGAAGCGAATCCCGGACGAGCAAAGATCACGGGACAATTCGCGCTAATTGTTGAAAATTTCGGCGCACGGCTCTAGATTCGACTCATGCCGCCTCCGTCGGCTAGGCCGCTGCCCTGGCAAAGGACTTTTGGTCCAACGACTACTCAATCATCAGCTCTCGCGACCGCTTCCCCTCTTTCGGCCGATGAGACGAGCAGCGCGTCTTGACCCGGCCGAGATGAAGGACGCTCGCATGTTCTCGACGCTCGAAGGCGCAAAGAAATTCGCCAAGAATCTCAAATCGTTGTTTGACGATAGCGGGATCATTTTTCCGCTTAATCGCTGCCAGAAGGCCGCCGCGATCGCAGGCGGCTTTCGAGATTGGCACGACCTCAGCAGATCGTTGGCAGGGTCGGATCGACCCGTCGATCCTGGCGCGTTTCGCCGCAGGCTGATCGCGTTTCTGCCCCAGCCATGCTGGATACCCGTATTGTTTTGGTTGGATGATGGGAAACTGGAGACAATTGACGGCGAAGGACTCTCGCACAACTATTACCGCGCCGTCGCGCCCTACGTGTTTTCGTCGTCTGTCATTCACCGAACCAAGTCCGCTCTGCTTCGGCCCGGCTCCAGTCCCGGACAGCGGTTGCGGGAATCGATGGTCGTCTCTCTCTTGCTCGGAGGAAGAGGCAGCAAGATATTGATCCCACAGCTCGAGCCGGACACCTTAGCGCTCGTCGTTTCCGGCGACACGGCAGATCTTTTCGGGGTCGATGCGGAGCATCCTCGGTTCGAGAAGGATTTCGCCTCTCTCGTGGCGGCCGGCATATTTGAATACCAAGATGGCATCCTGCGGGTCCTGCCGGCGGACAGAGACGAGGTCGCTGCGCACGCGGCCAGAGGGTTCACCGACCGCGCACAGTATTTCGCTGGCGTCGGAGACGAGGCAGTGGAAGCGCTCGCCGTGGCGCTCTCCGCAACCGGAATTGAGCAGCCCACGCGTGTAGCGGAAGCTGGCGCCGACAAAGGCTCGGAGACACAAATCACACCGCCTGGGCCAATCCTCGAACTGTTGTCCAAGCTTGCAGAGGATGGAGAACTGGTTGCCGTTTACCGAGCTTGGCGGGTGTTTGAAATGATCCATCCAGAGAGCGCCGACTTACTGCGCGACTCGGTGCCGGATAAGATCTTGTCACCCTATCTCGTCCGAAACCGCGGGATCGATGCCGGGAGGATGGTCGGATGGATGTCGACAAGATCAGAATGGACAGAAGCGGCGAAGGCCGCTCTGCATGATCCGGCACACTTTAAGAAGACGGTCGACGAGATGGCGGACGCGATAGCGGAGACGCGTTAGACGGCGGGAACTGCGTCGCCTTAAAGATTCGCGATTTCGGCAGCGATCGGGTATCGCTGCCTTCAGTCCGGCGATAGGGCGCGAAATGCTAATCCATACTGTAGTCGTCGATGGGCCTTTAGCACTGCGAATGCGGCGCCTTGATGCGGCTCGCGAAGGGGCCACGGGTCGGCAAGTCCTGACGCTGCCGCTTCTCGCCGCACGCCTTGCCGGCGGCTTCGTTTCGCCAGCCTCGCACGAGGTCTTGTACCTGGCTATCAGGCAGGGGCTCGAGGTGGGCGGATACGAGGACATTGGCAAGGTTGCCGAACTGCCGGGGATGCCCGCGGCTGCGCTATCGGCGCTCCGGGACTGGTGGGACATGGAGGCCCCGGCTTCTTTGCCCGACAATGCCCGCCTTAGGGACTTTGTGTTGCTCGAACGCCGCGTCCGAGAGGAACTGCCGTCTGGAATGCTGACGCCTCCCGATTTGGTCAGAGCTGCCTTGGCGCGAATTCGTTTCGCTCCCAAAGTACTCGGCGCCGTCACTATTCAAGACGTCGCTAATATCCAGGCCGTTTGGTATCCGCTCATCCATGCGCTTTGCGATGTCGTACCGGTGCGATGGATTGCATCGCAGCACAGCCGGCGCGACTGGTTCTCTGGGGACATCCAAACGCGTCCATCCGGCACAGCATTGCTTGGCTCTGCAGACCTCTGTGCCGATCCGCGAAACGAAGTGCGGGAATCTTTGCGTTGGGCGCGCGCGCTTGTGGCGGACGGAAAAGCCGCGCCCCACGAGGTCGCCATTTCGGCTGCCTCGCCGTCGGCTTGGGACGATGCGTTTCTGGTTCTCTCGCGTGAGGCAGGGATGCCCGTGCATTTCACGCACGGCATTCCGGCGCTAGCGACCCGTGAAGGGCAGGCCTGCGCTGCACTCGCGGACATCCTGCTACGCGGGCTGTCTCAGGAACGTGTGAGGCTCCTATTTGCCCGGCTGCCGCGCGGCCCAGCCAAGGATAAGTTGCCCAGTGACTGGGCTAAGGGCTTGCGGCGAAGCGCGGCGCTGACAAGTCCGACGCTTTGGCGTCATGCTCTGGAGCAAACTCGAGACGAACGGGCAAATGGTGACCTTACGGAACGGACATTGTTGCCGATTCTCGAAGACTTGGCCGGCGGGATTGCATTGTCAGAGGGAGTAGGGCGCCGTCTTTTGAAGGGGCAGGCGCTGAGCCTGTGGCGGGATGCTTTGCGCATGGCGCCCCCACAGGCAATCGAGCTCTCCCTGCAGGCTCTGCGCGTTGCCGACGGACGCGAGCCGGGAAATTCTATCGCGTGGGGACCCGCCCGTCACTTGGCGGCGGCCCCGCGCGCATATATTCGCCTCGTCGGGCTGGATGCGAACGCGTGGCCCAGACGGTCGAACGAGAACCCGTTGCTACCACAACATCTGCTTGGGCAATTACGACTTCCGTCCGCTGAAGCAGCAGAAATGGACCGGATGATGCATGACATCATCGTCGGCCAATCGACCAACTACTCGCTGTCACGCGCCTATAGGAGTGCGACTGGATCGCTGCAAGCAGCCAGTACGTTGTGGCCGAGAAAAGCAGAGCGCATCATCGGGCGGAGCGCGATACCCCCGCATGCTTTCAGCGAAAGCGATCGGCTCTACGCCCGGCCCGTCGATGCGGGCAAGGATCCCCAAGTGCGTGCAAGTCGTGCCTGTTGGCGCGCATGGTGGGATGGTGAGCAACACACGGCTCATGACGGGAAGGTTCGTGCCAACCACCCGCTCGTTGTCGATGCCCTTGCTGAAGTCCAATCCACGACCTCTCTCCATCGACTTCTATGCGATCCGTTGGGGTTCGTCTGGGAGTACGCCCTGCACTGGCGTGAGCCGAATCTAGACCCCCAGCCCCTCGCTCTAACCCATCGCGCTTTCGGCGAGCTCGTTCACGCTCTTATTGCGGGCGTGTTGCGGATTGGCGCGCCCAAAAATATCGATGAGATTGAGATTGCCCTAGATCGAGAGGTGGACAGTCTTACCGAAAGCTGGCCTCTCACCAGAGCCGTTCCACCGGGCCTTCTCTGGCGCCACACAGTGGAGATGGCACGCGAGAGAGCGCTGCGAGGACTCAAAGATGCAATCGACGAACCGCGCGGCAGGAGCTGGACCGAGCTTTCGTTTGGCGAGCCCGATAAAGGAGCTCATCCGTGGACCACGCTCTCGCCGGTCCAGATCGGAAAGACCGGAATTGTCTTCCGTGGACGAATTGATCGACTTGATGAAGACGCGGCACGCGGCGCGGCAGTCGTCACGGACTATAAGGTTGGGGCGGCGCCGGAGCGGAAGAAGCCAGTCGTGTTCGATCGTGGCGCAGAACTCCAGCGCGTCTTTTACGGCCTCGCCGTGCGGTCTCTCCTTGCTGATGTTCGGAGCGTGAGCTCGCAGCTGACTTATCTAAAGCACGAGCCGGCGCGGACGCTAAGCCTTACGAACGAGGAACTTGAGAAGGCGATTGACCAGGCGGTTGCATTCACGGCCTCAGGCGTTCAACTGCAACGCAACGGCCAGATTGCGCCAGGACCTGCGCCTGTATTCTTTGATCCGCTTGCTATCGCCCTGCCAGCTGAGCTTGATGCTTACCGTCGCGTAAAGCGTCGTCTATTTGCTGGGGTGAACAGCGCGCTAGACAAACTTTGGAGTAGCCCGTGAGCGTACCTGATCTCGATGCCCGCAGACGCGCGCTCACTGATTTTGAGACCAACATGCTGGTCGAGGCTGCGGCGGGCACTGGCAAGACGTCATTGATGGCCGCGCGCGTCGCGATGATGATCGCAAGCGGGGTTGATCCTTCAAAAATTGCAGCCATCACCTTCACCGAACCGGCGGCGAGCGAGTTGGAGGCACGGATACGCTGGACGGTCGAGGAGCTTCGCCATGGAAGGACGCCGCCCGCACTCGCCGGAATTCTCTCACTGCCGTTAGACCTAGCGGAGCGCGCGCATCTTGATGAGGCCGCGCCACGCATCGGAGAAATCACTGCCACGACCATCCATGGGTTTTGCCAAGGAATTCTTCGTTCGCACGGGATAGAAGTGGGCCTCGATCCTGGTTCGCGTGTTGTGGACGCGATCATTGCCAATGCACTCTTTGACGAAGTGCTCGCGACTTGGCTGAAGGAGAGGTTGGTGCCTGACGAAACAGACGGCGGTCCCATCGGTGTCCTTGCCAAGGATGACCCGTTGGGGGTAGTCGAGCGGGTCCGCGAACTTGCCATCCTCCGGCGAGAGCATCGCAGCGCGACCGTGCCGGCGCCGGATTTCTCAACTCGCCCGGACAAAACGTTCGCGGAAGCCGTCTCTGCCTTTGCCCGCTGGCATGTCGCGGGACCAGGAGATACGTGGACGGCAGGTCTCATCGCGGATCTTGAACGTCTTTCTTCGTTCTTCGCCGGCGATCACGCCACCGCGGGCTTCTCCGCGTTGTGGCGCCTGACCCAGCCGCCCCGTATCGGCATGATGCGGCAAAGAAGCATCGACTTGCTGGCTTATGACAGGATGCGCGCTTGGAAGCAGAGTCTTGGCGAGACGGATGGACGGCGTCGCGCAAATGAAGCGGTCGAACACTTCGAGACGGTTCGCGCCGCGTATCGAACGTTGATTGGCTGCATTGCGCAAGGTCTGGCGCATGAACTGGATGCGCATCTAACCGGGGTGATCGAGGCCTACGACCGGCGCAAGCGAGAAGCGGCCGTTCTCGATTTCGACGACTTGCTACGTCAGGCGCGGGCGCTTGTTTGCGAGAACCCCGAAATTCGCGCTTGGCTCGCCGGCCGGTATGCCTACCTGCTCGTCGATGAATTCCAGGATACCGATCCCGTGCAGGCGGAAATCGTTTTCTGCCTCGCTGCGCGTTCGCAGCCGGCGACTTGGAGCAGCGCAAGCTTGCGGCCAGGAGCGCTCTTTTTGGTAGGAGACCCCAAACAAGCAATCTATCGATTTCGCGGTGCTGACGTTGAGTCTTACGCCCTCGCGAAGTCCGTACTTGGAACAGCCGGCAACGGCTGCGTACTTTCTATCACCGCGAACTTCAGATCCCGGCCGGACGTCATCACGCACGTCAACCACGTGTTCAGTGACGTTCTTGGAGGGGCGGGACAACCGGGTTTCGTCCCGCTCGCGCCGACCCTTATGCTCCCGCCACTGCCGATCAGTGCGGCGGCGAAGCTGACGATCCATGTTCCGCGTGATGCCAACGCGGAGGAACAGCGCGAAGCGGAGGCGGAAGCTGTTGCCAGCCTGTGCGCGCGCCTGATCGGCGCCCTGAAGATCCATCATCCGGATGGAACTGAGCGATACTTGCGTGCAGGCGACATAGCGCTGCTTGCTCCTACACACACCGATCTCTGGCGTTACGAACGCGCTCTCGAAGCGCACCGCATCGCGGTCGCCTCCCAGGCAGGTCACGCGCTCTTCCGGCGCCAGGAGCTTCAGGACATGCTCGTCCTGGTTCGCGCGCTGTCGGATCCGCTCGACACTCTGGCTTTCGGCGCGCTAATGCGAGGTCCGGCTGTCGGACTCACCGATGAAGACTTGCTTGATATTACGGCGGCTCTCTCACCCGACCAAGATGGGCGCCGGCGCTTTCAGTTGCGGACCTCAGCGGACGAGGTCGTCAACCCCCTCGCAAAGGATGTTCTGTTGAAGCTCCAGGCGCTGCATCGCCTTGCCGCCGAACTCACGCCGATGCAGCTCATCGCCTTCGCAATCGAGCGCCTGAAACTGAGAGTGATCATGGCGGCTAGGCATGGCCAGCGCAACGCGCGCGCGCTCGCAAACCTTGATGCCATCGTCGAACTCGCCAGACCCTACAATGTTGCCGGACTGCGCGCGTTCGCGCTCGATCTCCAGCGAGGATGGCAGAGCAAGCGCCGGCATTCAGAAGGGAGAGTCGATGCGTCCGAGGACTCGGTGGAGATCGTCACCATGCACAGCGCCAAGGGGCTGGAATGGCCCGTGGTGATCACCGTGAATTCGTCGACGCAGTTCAAGCCCCAGGATCAGTTCGTCTATAGGCAATCAGACGATACAATTCACTGGATCGTCGGAGGGATCGAGCCGCCCGAACTGGTTACCGCCCGTGAAGAGGAGGAATTTCGCGAAGCGCGGCAACGCGAGCGGCTCTGGTACGTCGCAACGACGCGCGCCCGAGATCTCTTGGTGATCCCTGATCTGCCTGGCGCTCCCTCGCGATCGTGGTCGCGGGTGATGAATCTGGGGCAGAAGCGACTTTCCGAGATCCGAGCTGACGCGTTGCCCGAGCCTGTTATGAGCGCGTCGCAATCCATGGCCAACGATCAGACAGTGGCGATATTTGCAGCAGAAAACCAGCGATTGGTGGCTGCTTCGCCGCCGATTGTATGGGACCGTCCGAGCGACCGCGATGCTGATCGCAGCGCCGACCTTGTTGATGCATTCGTAGTCGATCCGGCGACCGACGTGACGGCGCGGATTGTAGGAGCGGGCGCCCTCCGGGGTACGATCCTGCACAAGCTTATGGAAGAGCTACTCACGGGGGAACTTGAGCAAGTTCGTGAAGGGGCTACTCTTCGCGCGACCGAGTTGCTTGCTCAACTACAATCCGATGACGCGACGGATGCCGAAAGGCCAGACGCGGTCGAGATGGCCGAGGTGGCGCTGCGCACATTGGCCCTGCCGGAGCTCGCGCCCTTCCTCGCGCTACTGGTGCCCGAAGTTCCGCTCTGGGCGGCAAACCCGCCGCGTTATCTTGCGGGTCGTGCGGATGCTGCCGCAATCGAGGGAGAGCGCATCGCACTCGTCATCGACTGGAAGTCCGACGTAAACCCCACGGCGGCGGCACACAGTGCACATGTGGCGCAACTGCGCGACTATCTGAGCGTCACAGGGGCCGAGCGAGGCGCTATCGTCTACATGTCCGCAGCACAAGTTTCGTGGGTCGAACCTCCGTAGCGCGGCTTACCAGGGCGGATTGAGAATTGGCGATGGAGAGCAAACCACGACTCGGCGCGAGCCACGGCTCATTGCGACGTAGAGATTGCGCGCGTTGAGAGCGCTCCCATTGAGAATGACCGAGATGTCGGCTTCGAGACCTTTGAGTAGCAAGGTACTTCCGACGGAACGCTTGGCGAGCGGCCGGCCGATGAGCCGAGAGTATTCTCGGATCGTCACCGTCGCCTCTCGAAACGATGGCCCGTCGGGAGAGGTTGCAAGTTGCAGAGCCCGCTGTGCGGCCGCCAGCACTGCAGGACGGTAACATCGAACTCCACCGGCGCGATTGATGGCGGAAAGGAGATCTGCGACATCTGCAAGCGACCGCGACGCTTCAAAACTCATGCCCGCTTGCTCGATACCGGACAGAGGTCGTCCCAGATTCCCGGTACGGGCTGCCGCAACCGACCGTACTAGGTCGTCTGCGGAAAAGGCGCTCATCAAGCTCTCCGCAAAATGGGCCACGGTGGAGAGCGCTTCGGGTCTCGCAAGGTCGAGGGCACTCCCAAAATCCGTAAGGTCGCGCAGGTCCACAGCCTCGACCGTCACGGCTCCTTCGACTTGGCGGGCGAAACGTTGCTGTCCCCGAGGGTCCGTGCTGTCGCCGATGATCAAAACCTTCGTGTCGCCTGGCGCGGCGACCGCGGCCGCAGCCTGCCGCAGGGCATCGTCCTGGCGGCCATCGAGCTGAACCCACTGCACGCTGCCGGGTGCGTTCCGAAGATCGATTGGTTTGCCTGCCGCAAGGTCGGGTCGTATCGATAGCAACCATTGACCCAGATCGTGCGCGCCTGCGTTGTTCCACCTCCACGGCGTGGCAAGTTCTCGCACTTTCGGAAAGAACGAGAGTACGTCCTTCTGCCAATCTGCCAGCGGATCAGCGCCGAATCCAAAGATGGCCTGGAACGGATCTCCAACGATGGCTGTGGGCAGACTTTGAGCCAACCAGGTTACAAGGGCGTGCTGGCGGATCGAGCAGTCCTGGTACTCATCTACAAATAGTTGCGCGAAACTGGCCGCGAGAATGTCATAAAGATGCCCGGCAGCAACAAGCCGCGCTGCCGCGTCACGAATGGCTTCATAATTCGGCCGGGCGGCTGTTACGATTCGCGGATCGTGCCCGGCTCGCTGAGGAAACGTCGAAATGAGCCGGATCGCGAAGCCGTCGAGCGTTGCAGCCCGGTAGGAGCTTGGCTTTACACCTGCTCTATCGAGGCGGCCGCGGAGCGCTGCGACCCCCGCATTGGTGTGTGTCAGCACCAAGATTGGCTTTGGCCCGTCATGCCTTGCCAGAGCATCGCTGATGAGCTGGGTCTTGCCGCAGCCGGCCGGGGCTATCACCAGCCCACGGCCTATCGTGCGCAGGTCGATTTCAGCGGCCGTCATCTGCGACCCAGTCGAGAACGCCATCCATGACGTTTGTAAGGCTGGCATCGGCCTCATCGTAGGCGGGACCGACAATACGCTGCCCCGCCGTTTCCATCGTGGTGATGGTCTTTAGCCAACCGAAGCGCGCCGCCGCGTCCCCGAGAAGGGCACGGCTGGCGGGGCTGAGGCTGCCAAAGAGCGCCTCGGTTTCCAGATCGTGGAGCGTCCTTGTGCCGCTGGAAATTGTTTTGACATGCGCTTCAATCAACGCGCGGTCTTTCACCTCAATGGCGAGATTCAGGAGTTGGCTCGCGGGCCCGTTCGGGAGTGCGGCGAACAGTTCCTGTTCGAGGGCACGACCGCCGCCCCATGCGAACACCTTGCCGCCGCCAGCAACAAAGGCAGCTTCGGCACCCGGTGGGGCGGGTTTGTCGCTGTCTCGCAGGATCGCTGTTCGGTAGCCCAGAGACTGCAGAGCGATGGCGCGGCTGAAGGTTTCATCGCCGTTGCCGTTCACCAAAGTTGCACCACAAGCTGCATGCGATTTTTCGCCGGCAGCAGTGAAGTGCTGATCCAGACCGCGCATCAAGCCGATTTCGCTTCCGCCCTCGCACACCACAATCGAGGAGGCGAGCAGCGCATGGGCGTGGGCGCGGATCGTGCCCTGTACGTTCCCGGCGTCGCTGGCACAGCGGACGGTATGCTGCCCGCCATTCCTGCGGACGATATGAAGCTGGTGGGCGTTGAGCTCGGTCACGGCAATCGGCGAGTGGCTTGTGGCAAAAACCTGTAGCGGGGGCAAGTCTTCCTTTGCGCCCAGCGCGCCGAGCAGGCGAATGATTCGGTGCGGCTCGAGCCCATATTCCAGTTCGTCGATCAGAAACGTCGTCGCCATCTCGGCCGCCTTCCGCTGCAGGGCGGCGATCAGCAGCCGCGACGAACCAAGCCCGAGAGCCCGTAGCGGCACACCCCCTTCATCATGAAGCGAGATGGTGCCGCCTGTGAAAGTGACCGAACCGGCATCGATCAACGCCTGCACGGCCTTTCCGACGGGGACGCCCATATCGCCTGCCGCTGCCGTGACGAGTTTGAGAGGCTCCGCGAGCTCTTCGAGTTCCTTTTGGTCAAAGGCGTCGCGCATCTCACGAGCTGCCCGTGTCAGCTCCTTTGATGCGTCCGCCTTGCCGTCTGTCAGCTTGGTCAGCACAGACCCTCTCCGCCACGTCAGATGCATGCCCCCCGTGACGCCGAGTCTGGCTGGAGCTATATGCGTGCGATCGGCCCAGTTAAGATTGCGGACCCGACCTGAAGCCTGGGCACGCGGCGAGACAAGCGTCCATTCCGGCTCGAGGTCGTCCTGAACTGTGAGCTGGAGGGTCAGGGCGGTTTCGAGCCCGGCACCGGGTTCCGGTTCCACCAACCCGGTGGCTGCATCGAAGCCCACGAGGAAGTCGCCATACGCGTCCATGTTCTTCAGGGGGTCATCGAGAGCGCCAAGTGTCACCGCAATGCGGATCGCGCGGCCGAAATCAAGAGCGTGGAAATCGGCGTCAGTGAAGGAAAGCGATCGGCGCGCGCCGAGGCAAAGATCGATGGCATCAAGAATCGTCGACTTGCCGCTGTCGCCTGGTCCGATCAGGCAATTTATCCCAGGACCAGGTACCCAGCGAAGCGTCTTCACCGCTCGAAAATTCTCAATCTCAAGCACACGGATCAGCGCCATTGGGCGTTCTTTCTGCTCGTTCGTCAGGGGAATACGCACCGAACGGGCAGAATTCCGCCGCCGTCGGCCAGCCACACCAGCCGAGATGAACTTGACTTACAATGCAAATGCATTACATCGGATGATATTGAGATGCAAGGAGCGGGTCATGGCCAAGACGGCTGAAATCCTCGAAATCCCCGCCACCATCACCGAGCGCGGCCAGACGACTGTGCCGGCCGCTATCCGTAAGATGCTGGCTCTCGGCAAGCGTGACCAGGTCGTGTTCCGTGGCCTCGCTGACGGCACTGTCGTCATCGCGAAGAAGCAGAGGCGTGAAGCCGAAGCCGACCCTGTGATAGGCACGTTCCTCGAATTCTTGGCACGTGACATGGCTCATGAGCCAGCGCGAATTCGATCGGTGCCGAAGTCGCTGGTTGCGCGAGGAAAGGGCTTGGTCAAGGGTGTCAAGGTCGATCTCGACGCAACGCTCCCGGATGACGAAGGGTGAGCGACGACACCGTCGAAATCAATGGTTGGAAAATCTATGCGCACCCGCTTTTCCTCGATCAACTCGAGGCGATGATCGAAAAAGTCGAGCGAGCGCGCAAAAAGGATCCAAAGGACTATAAGAAGAAGCGCGCCGCAAAGCTCCTTGCGGCGGTGCTGAAGGTCGCATTCGAGGATATTCCCGGCGATCCAACCCGGGACATCTATCGTCAGGGCGCCACGCTGGGCGATGAACATAAGCACTGGTTCCGTGCGAAATTTCTGCAGCAGTATCGACTATTTTTTCGCTACCAGCGATCCGCTGACGCCAAGGTCATTGTGCTGGCTTGGGTCAATGATGACTCGACGCTGCGCGCCTACGAGAGCGCCAATGATGCCTACGCCGTGTTCCGGAAGATGCTGAAGCGCGGCAACCCGCCGGACGATTGGACGAAACTTAGCGAATCAGCTCGAGCGCCCGACGCCAAGCACCGTCTTCGGAACACAGCGGGATCGCAGAAGTAACAGCTTCGGATTGCCGTCGCTCGACGAGCGGGCTGAAACCCTGGGACTGCCAGGCGGCGGACAAATTGGGGGATGTCGTGAAACTGAGTCTAAGAGAGATTCATCCAGGATGCATCGCAGTCCATTGCGAAGCCGATCCTGGCATTTACCAATCTCTCAAGCCGGATGAGCCGGTCCCGAACCCGCTGCCCAGCAAGGATGTCATTTGGTTCGATGCCACTAAGTCGACAATTATCATTCGACCCATTATCACATATCCGTCCGAGCGATATTTTGAAGCGAAGTACGGCCAGCTTGAAGAGATCGTCCTGGAAGGTTTTGATTTCGAGCTACCCGAGGATGAACACGCCATACACGATGTGCTCTTCCAACTTCCTACCGGCTTGATCAAGAATATCGAAGCTGGCCTTGGATTTCCAAAAGAATATAGTTCAATCGTTGACAGTATCGAGGAGCTCGACGACGTCACAAGCCTAATCATCACAAAGCGAGGGGTGACCCGCCTCGACGGCGCGTGTTTTCATCTCGCTTACCGCGAATTCGAAACACTGCGCTTATCGTTGGCGCGTATCACACGAGGGTATCAACGCGAGGGACGAATAGACAGGGCGATCAAATCCCATAATGCCCTGTTGACAACGCTGGACCCTGAGCGATTCCCGGAAAAGCGGCGAGCGCTCAAGAAAGACACAATCTCCAATTTGCTGGTTGGTCGCGATTACTCTAAGTCCGAGCTCTCAAAACGCGATCGGGTCGGCATGGTCGCTGCAATTCGCTCGAGCGCTCCGACGATCGCGACCGAAACGCCCGATGTGTTGTATGGACTTCAACGCGATATCGAGCTCGTTAGCCTCGATGTTCTAATCGAGCGGTTTCGGGAAATGATCGACAAGAAGCTGCCCGAGAGCGCTTGGCAGAAGCTATTTGCTTCGAACCCGTTCATATTGTCGTTGCTGTTTGGCTATCCGATCGTGGAGGTGCTTGGACAGGCTCATGTGGGAGGGGCGGCTTTGACTGGACGAGGCGGAAAGATCGCCGACTTTCTCGTCAAGAATGAAGGAACCAACAATGTGGCGTTGGTCGAAATCAAGACACCGCACACTCAGCTGCTCGGAAGGGAATTTCGCGGCGGCGTCTATCCAGCTTCGGGCGATCTTGTGGGTTCGGTTGCCCAAGTTCTCGACCAACGCTATCAATTCCAAAAGAATATCGCGCAGATCAAGGATGCAAGTGAGATCGCCAACATAGTATCTTACTCCGTTGATTGCGTGGTTGTTGCGGGGAAAACCCCGGAAGGAAAAGCCGAGCAGAAGTGTTTGGAATTATTCCGCCGTAGCATGAAGGACGTTCAGATTTACGCGTTCGACGAGCTCTTGCAGAAGCTGGTTCAGCTTCGCGACTTTCTCGCCAGCGACGAAGCCACTGAACGATAAGTCGAGAAAAAGCAACTCGCTGCAATTAATGGCGACGCCATGGATCCGTTGGCTGCATTGTCCAAAATTGGCCACGCCTTCTTCGCCCGCGACGGCGTGAGGCTTGCCTTTGGCAAGCGGTGGGACGGGGAGATCATTCACATTTCGCAGGCATCGCGTGGCTCGTCATGTGGGTGTCAGTGTCCGGCCAAAAATTGCGGTCGAAAGCTCGTCGCGCGAAAGCCTGACGGTGACATCGCCCATCACTTCGCGCATGCGCCACTCACGGCGGCGGAGCGGGCTGCAGGTATCGCCCCTAGCTGCAAGCACGGCAATATGACGGCGCTTCACCACTATGCTGAGCAACTGCTCAATAGCCGCAAAAGCCTCGTCCTTCCTCCCGTGCAGGCCACGTACGGCGCGCGCACCAGGACAATTCGTCAAGCAAAGACTTTCGTCTTTGACTCAGCTATGCTGGAGACCATGGACGGCGAAACCATTCCGGACGTAATCCTGCGAAAAGGCGATGATCGAATGCAGGTCGAGGTCTATGTGACGCATCGCTGTGGCCCGGAGAAGCGAACGAAGATCGCGGCTGCGGGCATCTCGGCAGTCGAAATTGATCTGTCCGCGCTGTCCCGAGACACGACGATAGCTGGCCTCGACGAGGCAATTCTAACATCGGCTCCGCGCGAATGGATCTACAATCGCAGGGCCGCTCACGTTAGAAATGAACTGGAGCGAATAGCTGGACAGGAAGCAGCTGCGGCGGAAGAGAGGCGTCGAAACCAGATCGAGAAGGTCAAAGCAGCCTACGCTTCCGCCCGACGAAAGGCATTAGGCTATGCCTGGCAGCACTCGCCCCAAGTACGAGCTGTTGCTGCGGCGGGAGATGCCGAGCTCCTCGACGGACCGTCCGTGGGAGAGGGATATTTCACGGTTCATCCCAAGGTATGGCAGGCTGGCATCCTTTGTGACATGGTGCCGCGTTTCGGTGGCGTCACCCCGTTCTCCGTGATCGGAGAATTCCGTACGCGCGGTTGGATCACGGAAGAGTTCGCTAGCCGCAGCCAGAACGAGGACTCGCTTCTGGTGGACGCTAACCTTCCTAAGGGCGGTGCCGAACGGGCCGTGGTCAAGTTCCTGCGATATCTTGCTGTCAAGGGAGTAGTCGAAGATACGGGCTGGGCATGGAAGCAGACGCAGCGGCGATCCGCCGAATTGCATCAGCGCCGTATTGAGCAAGATCGTGCCGATCGAGAGGCTGCACAGCTGGCGGCTCGGCTAGCATCTCTGAAAGGTCTCGGCGAAAGCATAGCCCTCCTTGGATCCGATGTTGAGCGACAGGGCTTCGAAGTCGCATCCTGGATGGAGCACGCGCCGGATGGCCAGCAATCCCTGAAGCAAATCGCTATCAAGGGCGATGCTGCTTGGCAGGCGTTGAAAGGAGCTCTCGCGACCACGCTTGCAGTTCTCAAAGATGAATCTGAGCAGGAGGCCCACGATCTTGGGCTGCCGGTTCGCGGCGTGCTTAAGACGATGCGCTCGATCCACGACAGCCGGGCCGCCCAGCGCAAGGCCCAAGAGGAGGAAGCAGAGCGACTGCAGCGTTTGGAGCGGCTGGAGACAATCACGGCTCTTTCAATATCGTGGATCGGCGATGCCCATTCGAATTGGCTAGAGGCACCACACTCGAACCTCGACGGGATGTCGCCGCGCGAAGCCGCTGCACGATCTGGAGGGTATCTCGAAATTGCAACCCGTCTGCTGCGCAGCTTTCAAGCAGAGTTGATCAAGAAAGCGAAATGGGTGGATGAGCTGGAGCGAGAAGCATCCAAGCTGCTTCCGCGGCCCGATATGCTTCGCCTCTACATGACAGCCGGCGATCCCGAGCTGCCCGGCCTAGTCTCTCCGACCGTCCACACAAAGGACGAGCAAACGATGCGGCAATGTTTGGCGCTCTTGAGGCGTCGTTACGGCAAGCGGTAGTGTCGGTATGCACTGCATCGAGCTCAAGAAGTTTCGCTGGATTGCGCGCCATCGCATTGCCAGCTTCGAGATTTGCCATAATCCTTCAAGGCGCCCAATACGGTTAGGGCGAGTGAAAACGGCTGCAGCCAGCCTGGAAGTTCAGCAACTTGATAACGGCCGTCTTGGCGGCAGAAAAACGAGCGGTTCATTACGGAGAGCCGCCGCGGCTTCCAAATCACGAAGGCCCGGCTGCTGCGGTGACATGTCGATCAAGAACATCAGACCAAGGATCGTTACGCTAAACACCGGAAAATCACGTCCGTCTTTTGCGATCGGAGTGGACGCACTCGTAACAGGTCCCAAGGTTTGAGTTGTGTCCCTCGCCGCACGCGGTGCTGGCGCGTCAGGTCGGCCCCATACAAACACACGAATATGTTCGTATCGTGTGTCAGCTGCTTCGGCTACGCCATAGTGCCTTGCGATAAGGTTGAGCCCGATCTTGTAAAGCGCACGCACAAAACGAGGGTCATTCCCGAACTGCTGCCTGAATCCGAGCCGGCCGGCCTCCGGCTCTATCCACGTGTCAAAAATACCGTTGGACTTGGCCGCTGGCGCAGGCGCTTTCCCTCTGCTTCCACAGTTTGAGGCCCAGCGTTGAGAAAAATATCTGTCCAGTCGCCGAGTGTTTGCTGCTGATGGCGCGCCAGCTGTCAATTGTAGGTCTACGCCCGCCCTTTCGGGGCACACCATAGACGACAGTCACCACCTCGAACTGCTTTAATAGGGCCTGATCCAGCGTCCCCAAAGCGTTGTTGCAGTTTACGCACATCACGTCGCGCAAGACCAAGTCTTCCGGGCAGCCGAGAGCCTCAGGGATGCCGTGCTCAGTCGAAAGGCGTTCAAATTTGTTTCGGCACCAGATACAGATCATTGCGCGTACAAAGTTGATATAACCCGTCGTATGGGTCGATCAGTCCCCGAGCTGTCCCTCGAATTTCGCCAAGAGGGAAGTAGCCAGGCCTTCCCCTTCCAGATGCAGGCCAATCTCGTCGAGAGGATTGTCGGGCGAACCGGTCTGAGAGCCCCAATTCATCGTGCTCACGACGACATCATCATTGCCCCAGAGCAGGAATTTCGCGTGGACTTGCGGATCCTCCACGGCAATCAAATCGACGACGCCGTTTAGTCGATCGCGGTGGGCCCTGACATGCCGCCGCTTGATGGGTCCAGACGGGCGCGAAAAATAGACACGGACGTCGTCGAGGCGCCGGCCCGCGATTTCGGCCGGGTTGAAGAGCCCAGGCACCATGGGCGCGCCGACCTTGTTGCTGCAGCAAACGAAACGTTCATCGGCCTCGTGCGCCACCTGCCGGAGCAATCGCTCGTGATCGTCAGCCTGCAGGAAAGTCATCCGAACCGGTACACGGTGACCGGTGTCGGTGGTGGGTGATAAGGGGCTTCTGGCGCGCCTCAAATCCGATGCCATGAACTGAAGCGTTTCGATCGAACGACTTGCGCTCGAAAGAGGCGAGATGATCGAACGCAGAAGATCCAGGCCGGCCGCTGCAGCCCGATTTTCGGTGAGCTCGACAGAAAGCTCCACGGCCGAAAAAGGCGACGACAGCCAATTGGAGGAGCCGAGCAAGACGACAGCGCCTCCATGACCGTCATCTGCGGCGAGACATTTCACGTGGCTTCGAACCGAGTCGCGGTGTGCAAGCACAAAACCACGCGCGTGGCGCGCCGAGGAGAGCCGGACGTTCAGCTCTTGCATTGCGATTGCATTTTTTCTCTCGGCGTCAAGCACGGTGCCATAGAACAAATGGCAACGCACGCCACGTCGACATGCCCGCTCGAGCGCGATGCGGACACGTTCGTGGCGCTCCGTGTATTTTCCTTCGTGCGGCGTGATGAAGGTCGAAAGTACAAAGACGTCTTCCTCGGCCTGGCCGACGATGCGCTCGAAGGTCTCCAGATGCTGGTTGCCACCAATGATCAAGTCGTCGGTGGATATCATCGTATCGATGGTCGGTGACCGGTCCGGTTGTGGATCGCTGGCTTCAGGAAGGATGCCGGTTTTGATCGTTGCTCGAAGGGCGCCAATTAGGTCCTGACTGGCTCCCTCGGGGAGCAGACCGTTTTTCACATCATTGAGTTCGATGGCGAGGTATTTCCTTTCGAGGACGGAATTGACGGTTTGCACGCCGCGCAACCATTCGCCTGGGCGAAGCATGTTCGTCACAAACTGAGTGACGCGAACTGCCATCGTGTCATCGGTCTCATCGGGCCCCGCAGGAAAGTTAACCTTGTGATCCGCATGGGACAATCGATGGAGCGGGGCGGTTTCGACGTCGCGGTTGCGAAAGACGGAGTGCCCGACCTTCTCCAGCACAAGACTGA
Source organism: Bradyrhizobium sp. NBAIM08 (assembly GCF_020193935.1). NCBI lineage: Bacteria > Pseudomonadati > Pseudomonadota > Alphaproteobacteria > Hyphomicrobiales > Nitrobacteraceae > Bradyrhizobium > Bradyrhizobium sp. NBAIM08. The sequence goes on from NZ_JADYVR010000011.1 coordinate 158,065, forward strand.
TGTGAATCTCGCGATCTTCGGTTCGCTCTGGCAAAGCGCCCCCCAACCTGATGAAGTCGTGACCGACAGTGCTTGTTGCCAGTTGGGGAACAGGTGACAGCCGAATCTCGACCAGGCCGAACTGCATCAGCCGCGCGATGGTCGAGCCGGCGACCTGGACAGGAATTCCGAGCGACGCAGCAACACCCTCGATCGTGTCCGGGGTGCGATCGAGCGCGAGCAAGATCATTTCCTCAATTGGGCTCCATCCCCAGGTGCGTTGGACGATGGCACGCGCACGATAGTGCCAGGCGGGAAGGTAGATTTTCACGCGGGAAATCTCCCGTTCTCATCGACCGTGATGATGGAAGCACCCTTGACCTTGCCGGTGGTGCCGTCCTTTCTGATGAGGTCGTAATCAGTTCCGGCCAGCGTCGCGAACTCCTTCAGCATCTTGCGAAGGAACTCGAGCTCATCTTTGTTTCCATCGGGATCTATTCCGTCCACCACGTCGCGAATGAAGTCTTGGCTTGTGGCAAGAACAAGCTTTTGCTTGGCGCGGCTGAGCAGCACGTTCATGCGTTGCGGGCTCTTAACGAAGCCGAGCGCGCGCGATCCGACCATGACATTGTTGCGCGTGAGGCTGGCGGCGACGACGTCGGCCTCGCCGCCCTGGAAGCTGTCGCTCGTAAAGATAAACTCTCCGTTGCTGCGCGGGCTGGCGAAGCCAAACAAGGTCTTGTCTTTCTTGATCCGTTGGTTAAGCAGGTGCTTAAACCAATTAACCTGCGCCAGATACGGCGAAAGGATCACCAGCGTGGGCCGGCGGCCATCGCCGCCAACGACGGCCTGCAGGCCTTTCAAAGCTGCTATCAAAAGCTGAGCTTCAAGGTCGTTGCGGTACGATCGCTTCACTTTCGTTTCGAAATTGCGCCGTTTCGTCACACTGAGCGGCGGAAAATCGAGGAGAACGATCGGCGCGGCGAGGTGAGGTGCGGTCGATGTAACAGTCAGTGCGCGACGCTTGACGCGATCGGAGGGAACGAGCCTTCTGTTGTAGAAAGTATTCGAGACAAGGTCCCCGATGGCGGGGTGCATGCGGCTCTGCTCGAGGAGAGTGTTGACGATCGTACTCGGCCGTCTCGAGTCCTTTTCCCGCTGCTCTTCGCGCTCTGCGATTGATCGGAAGGGCTCTTCAAGACGCGCTGCTGTCGCGAGCACTTCCTTCAGCAGAAGCTCGTTCGACTTGATAGTATCGAGCGCCTCGTTCACTTCTGGCGGCAGATCGGAGATGGTTTCAAGCTGCTCTTTCGCGCCTCGCAGCAGCTCCGACGCGCGTTCAGCATCGTAGAACTTTTGCCGCTGCGCGGCATCGAATGGAGACAGCTGGTTATGGTCTCCAACCACGATCCTCCTGTTGCCCAGCAACAGTGCGCCGATCAGTTCCGCGCCATTGGCGCGGGCAGCCTCCTCCACGATGACCCAGTCGAACTGGTCGCCGTCGGCTATCATTTCTTCGATAATGTGGGACGACGTCGTGGCAAGCGTCACATCGGATGATCGTAGCAACAGATTTTCGGTATCGCGAAACACGCGGTCGGCAACCACCGTTTCCGACGGATCCACGGGTCGAAGGGCCTGTTTGATTTGGTGGCGTTGATTGACCATCGCAGCTTCAGCCGCGTGGCCTGCCACTGAGACCGACTGGAGCAGACCAATGGAGCTCGTTCGCAGGGAGGTTACTTCGTCGGTCGGTCGTGTGCGGTCGACACGAACCACGATCTCCGGACCGCCCGCCAGAGTCTTTTTGAGTTCGTCCTCCATCTGAATCAAGGTTTCGTGGTTTTGGGCCGAGACCAGCAGCCTGGCGTCCCGTGTCTTTCCCAAAATACTCTTGACGAGATGCGAGATCAGGAAGGTCTTGCCGACGCCAGGGGGGCCGATAACGACATTGATGGATCTACCGGCCACAATCGCGTCCCATGCGGACTTTTTCGATGCATCCATATCGTCTGGCGGCGTGCTGCCGGGAGCTGCAATATCGCGTAGCGCATCGTCCAGCGCGACCTGTGCCGGATCGTCGATCGCTCTTAAGAGTTCAATATTGGTCCGGGCCGCCACGATATTTTGAAGGCGGCGGCGGATAGCGCGCTCGAATCCGCTATCGCGTCGAGGACGAAGATAGAGAGTCTGTCCTGGCACGACCGCTTCACTGGTCGCGAATGTGTAAGTCAGGCGCCCCTCGACGATGCCGCCCGTTCCTTCATAACTGAGCTCGGGCAGCCTCTCGCGATCGCCGGCGAGCGCATCAAGGCGAGACAGCGTCCAATTCGGCTTGCCATCGTCGTACCTCAACTCGTGGCCCAAGGCGTCGTATGCCGGACGTAGTCCCATCATTTTGCGCCGGATGTCGCGCTCGTCATCCTCGCGGCATGCGATCCAGGCCAAATCGGTATCTCCGTCCGATGGCGGATGAAGCACTTCGACGGGATAGATGCGAAACTGTTCGCGCAACCATGTAAAGGCTTCGAGGAGGATGAGGGCGTACCAGGTCGGAATATCGTCGGGTCGTTGAGCCGCGCGGCTATTGCCACTGGCGTCGATCCACTGCTTGGCACCGGGACCAAGCTTGCGCACCCGTTCTTCAGCGCTCTTCCGGGTTCGCGCGAGGTATACCCTGTGAGAAACCTCGACGGCATCGAAGATGTGATCATCAGGCCGCCGTTTGTTGGCATTCTCGATCATGCCAACACAATCATCGACGACTTTCACGCCATAGGCAGCAAGATCAGTGATGACACGCACAAAGGCCTGATCCACAGCAACAGTACGTACCGTTGGTCCGCTCAGATCGTCTTCGACAAACCGGAGGACTGCATCCCGGTCATCTGCCTGTATCGTGCCCGACGTGAGAGCCGGAAGGTCGCTTTGGATGACTTGAGGCGAGGGATAGAGAACGAGCTCGCCCTCGGCGCTCGATCCTGACCGCTCAAGATCGGCCACGATCTCCGTCAGCTCGCTCAGGACAATATTGCCGTCGAAAAGCTGATGGTGCGGTGGATTGGCAAGGCGATTGAGCATGCGCCGTTCGATCGGCAGCAGGGAAGGTCCACCGCCGTCCTCGGTAAGGCCAAGGATACGGGACGCCGTCTGCCCCAGATCGCTCCAGTCCTGCCGGAACGATACGGTGCCCGAGGGCCGCAGGAGATGTCCCGCGCCGCCCATATCGCCGTCGGCGATGTGCACGCACGCCTCGTAGCCGCCGAGTCGGAAATCCTCCTTCTCATCGCTATGCGAGAAGATCGCATGTTCGCTGATAGCGCCATGCACAATTCCCGCATCATGACAAAGCGCGAGTCCTTCGGCTACGCGCAGGATATTGCGCCAAAACACCTTGCGACCGGCCGTCGTAAGCAGCCGGCCTTCTCGCGCTCGAACCCTGTGCAACGACCCGGAGATCGGACTACCCGGATCGACCATTAAGATGCCGATCTCATCCTGGTCCTCGACGATTTCAAGAACCTCAACCAACAGCTGTCGTGCACGGCGTGACGACAGGACGCGCCGGACACGCCTGAGACCGTGCGTGATGAGTCGTTTCAGGTCTTCGTCGAGCGCAGATCCGGTCTTCTTAAACAGACGGAGGAGATAGTCTTCGCCGTCGGCGATGCCGGTGGCAAAACGAAGTTGAGAATGCCAGCCATCGACGCCGCTGGAAAACGCGGTGTCGGCAAACGTAAACCGTGCGTCGAGCGTGGCCTTTCCTAGCTTCGGACCTCGCGCCATGGCGACGTAATCCTTTGGACAGAGTGCAACAGCGTGATTCGTATGCGGAGGATAACTATATGATCTGAAGTGAAGTTATCGACCCAAAAATTGCAGGATATGTCAGTGTCGCGCGATCGTCTGATTCGCCAAGGATTGGACGGGGTCGCGGCCGTTTGGTCGTCGGCCTCGTCAGTCACGACGCCAAGCCGAGGGGGTCTTCTTTGAGGCCGCGGGCGACGATCCGAAGATTGCTGTCGGGAAGTGGCCGCTGTAGCTTCAGGGCCTCGTCCGGAGGAGCCGTCATCCAGGCCTCTACCTCGTCCGGCGTCGTTAGGATCACGGGCATCGCCTTCGGATGGATGGCGGCGACCTCGGTGTTTGGCTCCGTCGTGAGGAACGCGAAGAGGTCGTTGGTGGTCTCGCCTTCCTTGACCTTCCGGACTGACGTCCAGTTGGTCCAGATGCCGGCGAAGCAGGCGAGGGGACGGCTCTCATCGAGCGCGAACCAGATATCGCCGCCCTCGGCCTTGTTGAACTCGCTGAACGAGTTGAACGGCACCACGCAGCGGTTTTCGACGCCGAGCCAGCGAGTCCAGTGCTTGCTCGTCACGTTACGGATATTGGTCGTTCCACTGTCCGGCTCCATTCTGAGCAATTCCTTGAAATCCACTGCCTTGCCCTTGGCCTGCAGTTTCTCGACTCGCTTCTTCGTGGCGTCCATCAGCGCTTTTGACGACGACGGCATTCCCCACCGCGCAGTGGTGAGTTCGCGGCCCTCGGCCCCGTTACGCACGATCGGCGCCTTGTAGTCGGGAAAAACTCCCGGCATCGGCGCCAGATTACCAACGTAGCGGTTCACGACACGAAACAGCGCGCTGATCGCGGCTTGGTTGGTCGTGATCGAATAAAGATTACACATCGGTCAGGATTCGGTTCGAGGGTGGCGCGGCTGCCACGTCAACTGTAGCAGAGTCGCGGATGGACGCCGGCCCACCTTGGCGCATTTGCGGCAGCGCAGCCGGCTGGCGAGATCGTGCACGAAGGTGGTCGGCGGGTGCTTCATCGCCGCGAGGTCCACGTCGCTCGGCGTCTTGCAGCGCGCGCATCTGATCTCCAGCCAGGGGAAGCCTCCGTTCACGGCTTGATCGATGGTCGGCGACGGATCGATCGGTTCGCCGTCACTCCACATCCGCTCGTTCCAGCTTTCGCAAAGCAGCCTATCGGCTTGCTGGATCATCGCCTCGCCCTTGGCCCGCGTCTCCGCCGATTGGGTAGCCAGGATGTTGGCCATAGCGCGCGCCTTGCCGAGCTCTTTTGCCAGAGCCTTGCGATCGCCGCCCGACAGGGGCGTAGGGTGATACTTCGGGGCCATCCGGACATCCAGGCGCAAAGATCGGATCGGCAAATGCAGAGCGGCTACGGCGTCTCGAATGCTGGCCAGCACCCGTCTTCTTCATGCCTGCCGGTGCGCTGCTGGCAGGTGTTGTCGAGCAACCGCTGCGCGACGTCCTTCCAGAGCGCGTTGCCGCCATACAATCGCACTGCATCGACAGTCTGGATTTCCACGATTCGCTGGCAACGGCGGCAGGAGACGCGAAGTACGTGGCGCTCAAATTCGGAGAGACGTCGCTGCCGCATGTGGGCCTCGGTCGTGCCGGCGCGAGGGTCTTTGAGGACTGAGTCCCAGTATTCGGCCGGGAGCGGCGCATCTGGAGCCGCGACGGGGGGAATAGGCCTCCGCGCCGCGTCAGCTGCCAGTCTTTCCATCTGCTTTGGGGTCATGCGCCAGCTTGCGGGTCGGTCGGTCATTCCTCGATTAGGACATAAAGTGAACAAAAGTCGAGTCAGTCCAAGGGCCCAGGGAGAAAAATCGGCCTGTCGGACGGATCGGGATGTCGGAACCAAGGCAAGCCGTTCGTCTTGAATCCGGCATCAATAATGGAGTTCCCCCGCGATGGCCCCACGCGCCAACTGGAAAGGCTTCCTTCGTCTCTCCCTCGTCACTTGTCCGGTCGCGCTCTATCCAGCCACGTCGGAATCCGAAAAGGTCTCATTCAACCAGCTGAACCGAAAGACCGGCCATCGGATCAAGTACGCCAAGGTCGACGCCGACACCGGCGAGGAGGTCGACAACGAGGACATCGTCAAGGGCTACAAGGTTGATACCGATACCTTCATCGAGGTGACCAAGGAGGAGCTTGAGAACGTCGCGCTGGAATCGACGCGCACCATCGAGATCGACGAGTTCGTCGACCGCAGCGAGATCGATCCGCGCTATCTCATTCGCCCCTACTACCTGCGTCCTGACGGTAAAGTCGGGCACGATGCCTTCGCCGTCATTCGGGAAACCATCCGCGAGATGAACAAGGTCGCAATCGGCCGTGTGGTGCTGACCAATCGCGAGCATATCATCGCGCTCGAGCCGCTCGATAAGGGGCTGATGGGCACGCTGCTGCGCTATCCCTACGAAGTCCGTTCCGCGGATGAGTATTTCGATGACATTCAGGATGTCAAAGTTACCAAGGACATGCTTGATCTCGCGAAGCACATCGTCAATCAAAAGGCGGGCCATTTTGAGCCGGACAAGTTCGAAGACCAGTACGAAACCGCCCTCATCGATCTGATCAACCAGAAGCGCGCCGGCAAACCCATTAGAGCGAAAGAGCGTCCTCGAGGTGAGAACGTCGTGGACTTGATGGACGCGCTGCGCAAGAGCATCGGACGGGACGCGACGAGCCCGACAGAGGCTCCGAAGAAGAGGGCCAAGAAGCCGCGCAAGGCAGCGGCTGGGCAGAAGGAAATGCTGATGCCGATCACCGGCAAAAAAACGGCGAAGGAGGGCGCGGCCAAGAAGCCGGCTGCAAAGCCGCAGCGAAAGTCGGCCTAGACTATCGTGAAGCACCAGTCACGCCAGACGGTCACTCCTTCGTCATCCGCGCAGGCCCTGGCGGATGGTAAATCCCATCTCGACGAGGTCGCGTGAGACTATCGCGCTGACCGGCAGAAAGGCGACAGCCGCGAGGCCGAACCAACGGCGCATAGAGCCGTCGACCTCGCGATTTGCAATGAGAGGGGACACTTTGCGCGCTGCAGGCCGCGCCACTGCGGAAGTTTATCAAGTTGCGTGATTTGCGCTGGGGAGAGTGTTTGGGCAGCGTAGTCTTTCAGCCTAATCAGTTCGGTTTTGGGGGCTTCGGCCAGCGAGCCGATCCATTGGGGGCCGAGACGCAGCTATGGGTGCAGTGCACCGTCCGCAAAGTTTAACATGCTTGAATCCCCAAGCGGGCGAAACTGCGCTAGGATTAGATTTTCCCTTTAGGGGGCAGCTTATGTTCGACACGGCAACCACCGCGCTTTTGCGCGCGGTTCTCGATGAAGTCTGTGAAAGCGTCTCGCACCGCGAGATCGGGGCACGTACCCACGTCGCGTCGAAAATCCTAGAGGCTGCGACGAGAGGCGAGATCTCTCCCGAAGGTCTCAAACAGATTGGTCGCGACGCCCTCTCGCATGCGCCGACAATGTGGCGCTGATCGCGGGGGCCGGCGTGAACTTCCAGGTCACCGTCCTGAAGATTTTGGTAGCCTATCCGGACGGCTTTGCCGTGATGGAGGACCTCAAGAGGGATATGGCCATCCTGGCGACGAGTGGCCGCGACTGGGCGGACCGGACCAGGCGCCTCGCGGCCAGAGTGCCCGACCTCGACATCTTCTCACAAGGATTGGTCGAACGGATCAGCGGAGGATGGAAGATCACGTCCAAAGGACGGGCGTTGCTCGAATTGATGGAAGCGCGGCCAACGGCCCTGGAAAGGGCCGAGGCGCCTCCAGTTCTGGAGACGAGTGCGACCTCGCCGGCGCCTGTTCCTCCGCTGCGGCAGCCCGCCGATCGTGCCAAGCGACGGCGCGAAAGACGTGAACGTCGGCGCGAGGCGCGCGAACGGGCAAGAGCAAACGCCTCTTGAGGTAGCGACTGAGGGAAGAAAAATCCGCCAAATGGGAGCAGCGTTTGATAGTCCCGGACTGTCGATTTGCCTCCCCAGTCCCAAGCGTACCGCCGTTACCTTGTTTGCGGCCATGCCGGCCCCGATCTACTCGGGACGGCGACTGAGCACGGGTCCTTCTACCGAGCCGGCGAGCGACAATGTAGCGAGGAAATGAAGGCCGAACCCGCGCGGGAGAGCTGGCCGGGTTCCTTTTGAGAGGGCGTTGCGCGGTCGGTGAGGCGGTATAGCTACTTCAGACAATCGCCATAAAGTTCACTGACATGCTCCCCAACAGTCAATCTTCACGAAGGCCTTAATGTCCCAGTACTCACTCGATGTATTGCGTCAGCGCTATGTCGTCGAGAAAAGACCGCTCGAGGCCGGCGTCGAGCAGATCTTGCGGGCCGACACCCGCGCCGGAGCGCGTGCCATCCTGGCTTCAATCGATAAACGCCGCTTCGAAAATAGGTCGGAAGGGCAGCGCCTCCGCAAGATGCTCCGCTTCGAGACCTCTCTGTGGGAAACAGGCCATCACGCCGTGGCAGGCGTGGACGAGGCTGGAATGAGCCCTCTCGCCGGGCCGGTCTCTGCTGGCGCCGTGATCCTGAAACCGGGCACGCGGATAGTCGGAATCGACGACTCGAAAAAACTCGACGCCGCGGCTCGCGAAGAACTCGCGAAGGAGATCATGGAAAAGGCGGAGTGTTGGTCTGTGGCGTTCGTCGAGGTCGAGGAGATCGACGCGATCAACATCTATTGGGCGGGCATTCAGGCTATGCAGCGTGCGGTCCGGGGGCTGGGATTGACGCCGCAACACTTGCTGATCGATGCGAAACGGCTGAAGGAAATCGACATCCCTCAGCAGGCAATCATCAAAGGCGACGCCAAGTCCGCCAGCATCGCGGCCGCCTCCATCCTCGCGAAAGTCGAGCGCGATGCCGTCATGCGGACGCTCGACGTGCGACACCCCGGCTATGGCTTCGCGGATCACAAGGGCTACCCGGTGCCGGCTCATTATGAAGCGCTCGCCAGGCTTGGCGCATGCGCAGCTCACCGGCGGTCGTTCGGACCGGTACGTAAGGCTCTCGGGTTGCCGCCCTTGCCGCCATGGCCTTCGGCATCTGAGCGCGACGCCGGCTGAACAGGTCTACGCTTCGTCTCGGCGGCGCTATTTTCGCGGCCAGCTCTTTTCGCGTACGACGTCCTTCGCGTTTTTGTCGGACCGCAGCCCGAGATAGACCGGCTGGCGCAGCTCGCCGTTGCTGGTCCACTCCGCGAACTTCACTTCTGCGACCAACGCAGGACGCACCCAGGTCGTGACCTGCTCATCCTTCACCTTGGCAGGGAACGGTGACTTGGCGGTTTTGAGCTTCATGAGCTTGCCGTGAAGCTCTTCGAGAACTTGGTGGCTGAAGCCGGTGCCAACGTGGCCTATGTACCGCCATGCATCCCCTTCGCGTACCGCGAGGACGAGAGCGCCGAAGAAAGGCCGGGTTCGCCTCGGCGCCGTGAAGCCGGCGATCACGACCTCTTGCCGCTGCGCGGTCTTCACCTTCAGCCAGTCGGCGGTCCGGCGTCCGGACGTGTACGGGCTATCGGCGCGCTTGGCCATGATGCCTTCGAGATGTCTCCGCTCGGCATCTGCGAAGAACTTCGTTCCCTTGCCTTTGCGGTGGTTGCTGAACGCGACGAGCTTGTGGCGCGGAAGGATGGCCTTGAGCCGCTTCTTGCGCTCGAGGAGCGGCAGCGCACGCAGGTCCTCACCGTCTGCGAACATGAGGTCGAAGGCGCAATACAGGAGCTTCGCCTCATGGCGCAGCGCGTTTTGAAGCAACTGGAAATGCGAGACGCCGTCCTTTCCGATCGCGACGAGCTCCCCGTCGATCACGGCATCGCCCTTCACGCCCTCAAGTGCTTTGGCGACCTCGATATAGCTGCGGCTGATGATCTTGCCATTTCGGCTGTAGAGCGCAACCTTGCCTCGCCGGATTTCCGCGATCATCCGGAAGCCGTCATACTTGTCCTCGAAAACCCAGCCGGGATCGTCGAACGGCGCGTCGGTGAGCGTTGCGAGCATCGGCTGCAGGCGCTTGGGCAGGGTCGACGTCCGGCTCATTCGAGGCCAATCCTTAAGAGCACGTTGCGAAATGCATGGACGTCCTTCAAGGATTAGGGAACGCTTCGGGGCCGCGTCTTGTTCCGCAGGCTCCGTGGCATGCGTGACGTTGACGCTCGATTGAGGAGGGCGGACCGGACCGATGGCGAGAAAACTCAAAACCTACCAGACTTCTTTGGGCTTCTTCGATCTGGCGATCGCCGCCTTCCTCCTCCATGAAAGCGGCCCTCGAAGCCTGGGGCGCCGACAGCAATCTCTTCCACCAAGGCGCGGCGAAGGAAAGCGACGATCCGGACGTCATCGCTGCGGCCATGAAGAAGCCGGGCGTCGTTCTCAGGCGCCCGGTCGGATCCAACCGATCCTTCAGCGAGCAAGCTGAACTGCCCTCCGATCACGGCGGGGACAGAAGAACGACGAACGCCCCGCGCAAATCGAAGGGCCAAATTGCGAAGAAGCCTTCCTCACGTCCCGTCGACAAGACGGCCGAGCGGAAGGCTGCGCTTGCCTACGAACGGGAGGAGAGGCGCCAGGAGAGTGAACGGGCGAGGGAGGAGGCCGCCAGGCAGAGAGAACGTGAGCGCCGTCAGCAGGCGGTCGACAAGGCGCAGGCTGCGCTGGACAAGGCGGAGCAGGAGCACGCGAAGCGGGCTGCCGCCATCCAGGCCGAGGTTTGAGGCTCTCGCGAAGAGATCGCAAACCGAAGACGATCGCTGGAATAAGGAGAGGGAGCGATTGGAAGCTGCGCTGCGGCGCGCACGGAGTTAGTTTCTTGGCAGTTCTTGCTCGGCGGCACCGAGGGAAGGCAAAGGGTTGCCGTCAAGCGATCATCGTTCGGGGTCTGGTGAGCGCGCTGCGGCTCGGTTCACCGTGGTGCGTTCCGCTCGGTCCTCGGGAGCGAGCTCCATGACCGCTTGATGCAGCTCGGCCGGAATCGTCAGCGGACTTTCCGCGGGCTTGTTCGCCCACTGCCAGAAGCGGTCAAAGGCATCCATTACAGATCCTCCCGAAGCCCCCTAAAAAACGGGTGGCGAACCTTTCCCTCGGCCGACTTCGCGCGATACTCGATCTCGGCCAGAAGCTTGGGTTCGATCCAGATGCCCTTGTGACCAATGCGCTTGGTATAAGGCTGGGTCTTTCGGATGAGGGGTTTAAGCCGCTTCTGCAGATCGGCGGCCGAGACCTTGTCGAAGCCGTGGTCGACTTTGCCGGCATAGACCAGATCGTCGCCCCTGCGCCGGCCGACGTAGATTCCGTCCCACTTCGTCCCATCGAGTGCGAAGCCGGCAATCGTCAGCGTCTCACGCTGTACGCAGGTCTTTTTGACCCAATCATTCGTGCGTCCCGCCGGATAGGCGCTGCCCCGGACCTTCGAAACGACGCCTTCGAGGCCGAGCTTGCAGGCGTGCGCGAACATCTCGCGGCCATCTATCTCGAAGCTTTCGCTGAACTGGATGTCGGTGCCGCCTAGGATCTTCTTGAGTTCGGCTTTGCGCTGAAAGAGCGGTAGCTTCCGGATATCTCGGCCGTTCAGATAGAGCAGATCGAACGCGACGAGCACGATGCTCTTCGATTTGCCCTTGAGCTCGTTCTGCAGGACCGAGAAGTCAGTCGTGCCGTCGGCGGCCGGTACCACGATCTCGCCGTCCACCACCGCCGAGTTCGCCTTGATCCGCCAGGCGTCATGAGCGACCTTCTTGAAGCGATGCGTCCAATCGTGGCCGCGCCGGGTGAAGATCTTCGCCGTCTCGTTGGCCAGATGGACCTGAACACGGTAGCCGTCGAACTTGATTTCGTGAATCCAGCGCTCTCCGGACGGCACCTTCTCGATCGAGGTGGCCAAGGCCGGGTCGATGAAGCCGGGGAAGGGCGTTTTGACGCCGATAGCCGCCGGCTTTTTACGCTGAAACGCCACTGAAGAACTCCACGCTACAGGCGATTCAAATTGGCACAGTTCGAATCGTTCCGGAACCGGCGAATCCTTGTTGCGCTGCCTCGACGCCACGAACAGGAGGTATCCATGGCGGCAGCGAAAAAGTCGAAGACGTCCCGCGGACGCAAGCAGGACCGGGCACGGGTGGCCGGCGGGCAGGACTACGAAGTGCGGTACGAGGCGAAGAAGACAGGTAAGTCGGCGCCGGCGGTGAAGAAGGCTGTCAAAAAGGTCGGCAATACGCGGAAGCGCGTGGAAAGGCGGCTAGGCCGCTGAGTAGGAGACGGATTGGCATCGGTGCTTAGCGTCGGTCCTCCTCGTCAGGGGGGCATTCTGGGCAGGTATCACCAATCGAGTCCAGCAGGTCGCGAACCGCGGCCTCCGCTGCGTCACGGGATACGTCTGCTGGCGGGTCCTGATGGGCGATATCGAAGGCGCGCTCTCGTGCATGCGGATCGGCGCGGTCCTGCATCCAACCGTGCTCCTCGCACTCGCGGATGGCGCCGGCTTCGTTCAGCACGTTGATCGCCCAACCGCGCAGGGTGCGGATCGCCGGCCGTCTCTGCTTGGTCATCAGCATTGAAAGGTTCTCCCACGCTGAGACGAATCGTTTAGTCCCGCAGACGTTCCCCATCGCTAACACACGACTGGGATTCGAGATCGTGGGATCTCGTGGTTTTTCGAAGGCGGAATATTCAGCTTGGCGAGGTGCTAGGGTGGGCAAGAACGAACTAGAGAAACCGTTTTCCGACACTTCAGACGTCCGAGCTCAGTTAGTTGCTCCTTGTCGTTTTGCGCGTGCGGCTGTCGCCCGCACCGGGCTCTCGTGAACCGAGCCGCGCAGCGTCTCGGCCATGCGGCTTCGATCCCTTGCGCACGACCAGATCACGCCCTCGCGGGGCAGAAACGAAAAACCAGACCTTTATGCAGCAGCCACCTGCACAAAGGTCCGGCCTTATCTCAGCTTGCCGCGATACCAAACGGCTGCAAAGGACGCTTCATATCCTTTGGGAGGTCTCGCTTCTCATCCGGGTTTCGACCCGGAGGCGGCAATAGATCAGTCCGATATGACTACTTCTTTTTCTTTGAAGTCTTCTTTGCCACCTTCTTGGTAGCTGCCTTCGCGGTCTTCTTTGCCTTCTTTGCTTTCTTGGCCATGTCGTCCTCTGTAAGAATTGGCTCTCAGTGAACATGCCCACACCGTGCATAGACATGCGCACGAGTGAGACGATACCACAAAAGCAAAATTGATACCAAGGAGACGCAAATCCGCATTGAGCCGCTCGCCGGAGGCACTCGCTCTCGGGTCCCGCCGTCATCGCATTCCGGCGTCGCTATCACTGCCCCGAGCTCGGGTCCTTTTTAACCGGTCTCGCGACTGCACTCGGTCCCGCGTGCCGCCTTCGGCGTCGTTATGCTCACGCTCCTGCGGGTACCAATTCTCTTAAGGCGATGCGCCTCCGGCGCACCGCCCAAACGTGAACGAGCAAGGTCGATCGATACGGGACAGCCGATCAGTGATCCCTTTCAACTCTTTGCCCCGATGATGGCTCGGCTTGTGGCCACGGCTGGAAACTTCAGAGCACGACGCGCCATCATCTTGCCAGGCGAGGGCGAGCAGCAATTCTGAACGGCGTCAGTCCTGAAACATCAGAACGCGTAAGCCTGATTGCGACACGATCGCGCCCTTCTGTTCCGGGAGCCATCCGCCTGAGATACAATCGTTTTGCGCAGGGTACAGATGACGCTCTTGTCGCTAACGCCTCGATAAATTTGCAGCGCATGTGTGTATGTGGCTCTGAGTTGGTCGCCGATATCGCTCCATCGATGTGACTGCAAACCAGAAAGATGGGGTTTGTCAGTCGCGGAGTTTATCGTTCCGCGCCGTGATGCATTTCCAACAAAAATCAATTATCCGGCGGCACGAATTGAAACAGGCATTCTTATTTTTCCTGCGTGGTTGACGCTGGTCGGCTCCTCAACAATGTTGAAGCGCCATGACGCGCTCATGGCTACCGAAGATTGAGAAGAGTGCGATGACGTTTTTGAGCTTCCGGCTTACCACTACCCGTGGCGGATATATCGCGTGATGACGTCGCCGCTTGGACGTGAGCTTCACCTTGGCCTGAACCTGCATGGCGCTGGGGGACATGCAGCAGCGTGGCGGTGGCCCGGAAATCCTCCTGGGCATTCTACGATATTGAGCATTACGTGCGAGCCGCAAAGCTCGCCGAGCGTGGAAAGGTCGACGCGGTCTTCCTCGCCGACACGCCAGCGCTCAATCCGGCAATCGACAAAAGCCCACCCCTCAATGGCATCGAGCCGACGATTACGCTTGCCAGCATCGCACGAGAAACAAGATTTGTCGGTCTGATCGGCTCGGCATCCACCACGTACAACGAGCCTTATAACCTCGCGCGCCGATTCCAGTCGCTTGACGTTGTCAGTGGCGGCCGCGCGGCCTGGAACGCAGTTACGACATCCAATGTCTATACGACGAGGAGCTTCGGCGGCCACGAGCAATCCCGTGATGACCGTTATCGCCGCGCTGAAGAATTCGTGGAGGCCGTGCGAACCCTTTGGCATAGCTGGGGAGAAGGCGCCCTTATTCTGGACCAAGCGTCCGGGCGGTTTGGTGATCCGAGCAGGCTGCGGACGACGAGGCATGCCGGCGAGTTCTTCGACATCAGCGGGCCCCTGACACATCCGGGCTCAAGGCAGGGGCAGCCGGTTATTTTCCAGGCCGGCGGATCGGATCAAGGGCTTCAGTTCGCGGCCCGAAGCGCCGATGCCGTGTTCTCATCGACAGGCAATTTGGAAATCGCCTTGCGGGAGGCCGATCGCCTCAGGTCGTTTGCTTCTCAACATGGACGAAGGGCGCCCCTCGTCCTGCCGGGCGTCGTCACGTTCGTCGGCGGAACGGAAAAGGAAGCGATCACGCGCAAGGCGGAACTTGATGACCTTCTCAACTTCGACGTTGCCGTTGATGGGCTGGCCAGTCGTTTCGGTATTCCTGCCGAAAGGCTGAAGATCGACGAACCAATCGACCTCAATTGGCTGCCGCGACATGCGGACGCGGCTTTTTCCATCGGCCAGTATCGCACTGTGGAAGCGCTCGTGCGCTCCGGCAAAACAGTCCGCCAGATCATCGTCGAGGCGCCTGCTTACGGTCACCGGGTGCTGGTTGGATCGCCGGAGCAGATTGCCGCTTCCTTCGAAGAGTGGTTCCGGGCTGGCGCAGTGGACGGGTTCAACGTCATACCGGATGTTCTATCCGACGGCACTGCTGCGTTCGTCGATCATGTCGTGCCCGTTCTCCGGCGGCGCGGCTTGTTCCGCTCGGATTATCGAGGCGAAACGCTGCGCGAGCACCTCGGCATTCCACTGCAGGGCGAGCCCACCGACCAGGTCTCCGCCGCCTGAGTGCTTCTCCTTTATCGCAATCGGAGCTTATCATGTCTAAGCCGGCTGCCGTTCGTTCGGCGTTTCTTCTCAAAAATCTGAACCGTCGTTTGACGTCTCACGCCGCAATCATCGCCGTCGCGATGTCTGGCCTTACCATAGCGGATGCCGTGAAGGCGGAAGATGCTTCTGCTGGCAAGCCACAATCGGGCGGGATCATCCGGTACGGTCACTTCCAGGAACCGCCGTGCCTCTATGGTGGCTGGGTGCAGCAATGGTACCTGCAGCGTCAATTCAGCGACAATCTGGTCGCCAGGGCTGAAGACGGAAGGATCCTGCCTTGGCTTGCGACCGCCTGGAGCGTTTCGGATGACCGAAAAACCTACACCTTCCAGATCAAGCCCGACATCAAATTCACGGACGGGACGCCTCTGGACGCCCAGGCGGTCGTCGATAACATTAATGGATGGCTGAGCGACAATCCGGAGCTGGAGAACCCCACAGCCAGCCCTTATCTCAAGGGCGTCTTCGAATCCGCGGTGGTGACCGGGCCGCTGACGCTCAAGATCACCTTGAAGACGCCATTCGAGCCGCTGCTGAATGTCTTTACGCAGTCCTCGCAAGGTATCCTGTCGCCGACGGCGCTGAAGCGCGGCAAGGCCGTGAACTGCGAAAGCCCGGTGGGTTCAGGTCCGTTCATCGTGGAGAAATGGAATCGCGGCAAGAACGTCATATTCCGTCGAAATCCCAACTATAATTCGGCGCCGGCGACGGCCAGGCATCAAGGCCCAGCCTATGTGGAAGGCATCGAGTGGCGTTTTCTTGCTGACCCCACGATACGCTACGGCTCACTTCTGACCGGCGAATCCGACGTTGTCTATCATATCCCGGCCGTCAATTGGCAGGAGGCCAATTCGCGGTTCAAGATCGTGCGTCACCTCACGGGCGGAACGCCGCTTCGGCTTGCATTGTACTCGGAGAGACCGCCGTTCGACGACCTGCGTGTCAGGCAGGCTTTTGCTTACGCCTCCGACCGGCGTGCTGCCGTGCAAGCGGCGTTTCTCGGCTCGCTGCCCTATGAGGGCAATTTCGCTTTGAGCCAAAGTTCCCCGGAATATGTCAGCGACCTCTCAAAATCCTATTCCTATGACATCGAGAAGGCGAACAAGCTGCTCGATGAGGCCGGCTGGACGGAGCGCGATGCAAACGGCATCCGAGCTAAGAACGGCAAAGCGCTGATCATACGCATCACCTACACCAACGCCTTTTCGCCTCCGGATGGCGATCAGGTCCTGCAGATCATCCAGCAGCAAGCGAAGGCTGCAGGGTTCGACGTGCGCCTCCAGCCCACCAACCAAGCTGATTTCTGGGCCGGAAAGAATTTTGGTCCAAATGACTATGAGATCGTTCCCCTGTATTGGGTTGCGCCCGGCGCCGAGATCTATCGGATTTCGTACAAGCCGGACCTGAATGGTGTGCGCAATCCCTTCAATCCATCCCGCTATCAGGATCTGCCGCTGTGGGACATCATCCAGAAGGCCGAACAGGCCGCTGACAAGGAGCAGCGCATCGCGCTTTATCAGCAGGCCGAACGGCGGATCGTCGAGAACGCGCCGTCCCTGAGTTACACGGTTTTGGATGTCACCCTCGCTTTGGCCAATAATGTGAAGGACATCTGGCTCGACAGCGGGTCGGTGGGCGAGCCCGTTTTCTCGGACGCATATTTCACCGGCAAGAAATGAATGCGGTGAAGACGATAGGCAATCGAAGCTTTTGGCTGGTGCGGCGGCTCTTGTCCGGCCTGATTGTGGTCTGGGCCGCGGCAACGTTCACCTTCTTTGTGCAGTTTCTGATGCCCGGCGAACGCGCCCAGATCATCTTCAATGCAAATACCGGAAACGTGGGAGAGATTCCTCGGGACCAGCTGCTTGCCATCAACGCCAGATATGGCTTCGATCAACCCGTCATCGCGCAATACGGAAAGTATATAAGGGACGTGATGCACGGAGATCTTGGGCAGTCTTACGTTCAATATCAACCTGTCACGGACCTGATTGCGCGCCAGATCGGACCGACGATTGCACTCGCCTTTGCCGCGATGTTGACGGCCTGGATCATCACGATCACGACAACGGTTCTTTTCGCCGGGCGTGACAACATATGGTCCAAGGCGCTAGGCGGCTTTCAGGTCTTCCTCGCAACACTGCCGCCCTATTGGCTGGGGACAATCCTGCTGGTCGTTTTCGCGATCCAGCTTCGCTTGTTCCCTGTCGTCGGCGGCAACACGCTCATGGGCCTCGTTCTGCCGACGATGGCCCTGGCCCTGGAAATCTACGGTTTCCTTGGTCAAGCGGTCCTGAGTGAATTCACACGGGTTCTTGATCAGCCTTTCATCACATCATCGAGAATGCGCGGCACGGGAGATTTCAGTGTCCGTTTGCGTCACGCTCTGCGCCATGCTGCCTTGCCGGGGATCACGCTTTCCGGCTGGATCATAGGGAAGCTGCTCTCCGGCGCGGTATTGATCGAAGCGGTCTTCGGCCGCCAGGGGCTGGGCGGCGTCCTTGTTGCAGCAACCTCGACACGGGATGTCCCGGTCGTCTCGGGGGTGGTTCTGGTTTCAGCAGCGCTGTTTGTCGCTACCAGCTTGATCGTGGATTTCACGGTGCAGCTCGTCGATCCCAGGATGAAAGAGGCATGAGTTTCGCCACTAGCTCCGCCGGACATGCAAAGGCGTTCATAACTGCAAGAGTGCTGACGGGCGCCCGTAGGTTTCCGGTTCGGGTCTATGTCGCGGCTTTGTTTATGGCGTTCTTCCTCATCGCGGCGATTGCGCCGAAACTGCTTCAGACGCATGATCCTTTAGTGCTGAGCCTGACGTCACCTCTCAAGGCCCCTTCCTTGACGCATTGGCTGGGGACGGACCAGTCCGGACGGGATCTCTATTCCCGCATCGTGGCGGGGACACGTCAGTCTCTCTCGATTGGGCTAGGTGCGACTGCGCTCAGCCTTGCCCTCGCGCTTGCACTCGGCGTGACGGCGGGCCTGTCTGGCGGCTGGATCGACAATGTGCTCAGCCGGCTGTTCGACGCCTTGTTCGCTCTCCCCACTCTGTTTCTTGCGCTTCTCTTCGTTTCGTTGTTGGGCACCTCGGTCCCGACGCTGGTCATCGCAGTCGGCCTTGGAACATCGCCCGGATATGCGCGGATGGTGAGGGTGCAGGTTCTGAGCGTTAAAGCGACCGGTTATGTTGAGGCGGCAAAGGCGCTAGGCCACTCGCCGAGACGCATCCTGTTCAAGCATATTCTCCCCAACGCAATCAGCCCGCTTGCGACAATGTTCACGCTCGGTGTCGGGCAAGCGATCATTTGGGCATCCGGTCTTTCCTTTCTAGGCTTGGGAGTTGCGCCCCCCTCATCGGAATGGGGCGCGCTGCTCAATGCCGGGCGTAACTACGTGATCTATGCCTGGTGGCTCGAGGTCATGCCCGGTATCGCCATCGCTGCCTTTGCGCTCTCCGTGACTGTCATCGGCCAGTACGTTCAGCAACGCTTGGAAGGAAGGATCGAGCTTTCATGAATGTGACCTATCCCGCAGCCTCCTTCCGGCAAGACGCCACACTGCCGCCCGCTAGCGACCCGTTGCTCACGATACAAAATCTCAACGTTTCCTTCGGGCCGGCCCATTCGCGGCGAGCTGTGGTAAAGGGGGTCTCTTTTACGGTTGAGGAAGGCCGGTGCGTTGCGATCGTCGGTGAATCTGGTTCAGGCAAGAGCGTTACGGCCCGGACGCTGGTTGGTCTTACGGGGGCGTGTTCTCATGTCCAAGCTGACCGCCTGACTTTTCAAGGGAAGAGTATCGGTCACCTGGGTGACACGGAATGGAGAGCCCTGCGCGGCAAGCGTATCGGCTTCGTGTTACAGGACGCACTGGTGTCGCTCGATCCGCTAAGACCGGTTGGCAAGGAGATCGGTGAAGCCCTGACTGTTCACCGCGCAATCAGGACAGGCGCAGAGTTGACAGAACGGGTGCTTGAGCTTCTGAAGCTCGTCGGCGTGCCCGAGCCGGCGGTGAAGGCGCGGCAGCTTCCACATGAGCTGTCAGGCGGACAACGACAACGAGCCTTGATTGCGACGGCGATCGCTCTCGATCCAGCTCTCTTGATCGCAGATGAGCCCACGACGGCGCTGGACGTTACGATCCAGGCGCAAATCCTGGATCTGCTCAGCGAGACCCGCGAACGCGGGAAGGCCATGATCCTCATCAGCCACAATCTTGCCGTGGTATCGCAGATGGCCGACGAAGTCATCGTAATGCGACACGGTGAAATCGTCGAGCATGGTTCATCAGAACAGATTTTTGGCAATCCAAGACACGATTATACCAGAAGCCTTCTTAAGGCGATCCCATCCGTCCGGTCACGCGGCAGCCGTCTTTCGTCCTCTAAGGCGCCGCGCTTCATCTCGGCTGAACGCGACGTGACCAAAGCGCTGGCCCAATCGGATATCGCACAGCGTAGTAGACCGCTGCTTGAAGCGGAAGGGCTCGTCAAGCGCTTTCGTGGACCGGACGGCAAGCTGCGTACCGTTGTCAATGATGTCTCGTTTCGCCTCGGCGCTGGAGAGACGCTTGGTATCGTCGGCGAGTCAGGGTCTGGGAAGACGACCGTGGCACGCATGGCGCTCGCGCTCGAAAGGCCAGACCTGGGAGAGGTGACGCTCGAAGGTGCGCCGTGGACTGCAGCGACTGAGAAAGAGCGCCGCCAGCGGCGATCGGATATCTCGGTCATCTACCAGGACCCACTAAGTTCATTCGATCCGCGCTGGAGCATCGAGCGCGTCATTGATGATGCCTTGGCGAGGCGCCGCGGAGATCCCCTCGACAGAGCCAGTCGACGATCCGAGGTCAGCGAGTTGCTCGATCTTGTGGGGCTGTCACCAAGCTTCAGAACCAGGCGGCTACTCGAACTGTCGGGCGGTCAACGCCAGCGGGTTGCGATCGCCCGCGCGATTGCTCCGCGCCCCAAGATCATCGTATGTGACGAGCCGGTCGCGGCACTTGATGTATCCATCCAGGCGCAAATTCTCGATCTGCTTGGCGATCTCAAGTCTCACTTGCGCGTCAGCTATCTATTCATCTCACATGATCTCGGCGTCGTGCACCACCTGAGCGACCGTGTTCTTGTCATGAATCACGGCGTGACCGTCGAAGCCGGCGGAGCCGACGACGTATTTTTACGGCCTCGGCAAGCCTATACGAGGAAGCTGGTTGCAGCCGTTCCACAATTGCACTTCCAGGCGGCTTAAAGTCTCAAGGCCAGCCACTCCGCGGCGGCTCAGCGCACGGAGCAGGCGCTGTGCAAGGCAGTGAGATCGGGCCGTGGCTCTCCCATGCATGCATCCGCGCCAGCGGAAGCCCGTCTGCCTATTCGGACGATGCAAATGCCCGTCCTTAAAGGGGGTTCACTGCCAGAGGGAAGTCCACAAGATGCGATGGGCGATCACCACACCGGCGCAGGTGGGTCTAGTGCCAACCCGACCAAGCCCTGTAGAGGCCGACAAGCACGATCTAGCGGCGGAGAACGTCTGGCGCACGGTGCGCGAAGCGGCTAAAGACGCTCCAATCGCGCTCGAGCCGGCGAAGGCTGAGGGGGGGCGGCAACGCCGGCCGAAACCATCGTGATTGCAAGGAAGCGGAGGACCATAACTGAGTCGAGGTCAACTGCTCCAACCAGATGCAAAGCAGGAGCACGGTGATCGCGGTCGGGCACGGGATCAGGCGACAATTGGGAGTCGGTTTCGTTCGTTGGCCCACGGGTCGCGCCGTCTCCAAATGGCTCTAAGCCGAGTGAGATGACGGGCCTGCCGGCGATTCCCTGCTGAACGCATCCAGCAAGGGCTATTACATCTGCGTCGTGCGGCAGCTCTCGGGCGCGCAGAGCAGCGAGGCTGCCGCGGCGATCATGTCGGCATGCCGCGCGTCCAATCCGCTTTGATCCCCCGCTCAAGCCGCATTCAGGGCCTGGGCGAGGTCGGCGATCAGATCCGACGGGTTCTCGATCCCGATCGACAGCCGGATGGTGGAATCGAGCACGCCGATCTTTTGGCGGATGTCGGCGGGAACGCCGGAATGGGTCATGGTCGCGGGCAGGCTCGCGAGCGACTCGGTGCCGCCGAGGCTCACCGCCAGCTTGAGGATCTGCAGCGCATTGAGGAATTTCACGGCCGCCTCCTTGCCGCCGACGATGTCGAACGAGAAGGTCGATCCCGCGCCCAGGCATTGTCTCGCGAACACCCGCCCCGAGGGCGAGGCCTGCTCGTGATGACCGAGATAATGAACCCTGGCGACCTTGGGGTGGTCGCGCAGATAGCTCGCGACCAGGCGCGCATTCGCATCGGCCTTTTCCATGCGCAGGCTCAGCGTCTCCAATGAGCGGTTGATCATCCAGCAGGAATGCGGATCGAGCTGGGTGCCGATGGCGCCGCGCAGCGCCTTGATGCCCTTCATGATCGCCTTCGATCCGAGTGCGGCGCCCGCGATCAGGTCGGAGTGGCCGCCGACATACTTCGTCAGCGAATACAGCGACAGGTCCGCGCCGTGCTCGATCGGCCGCTGAAACACCGGGCCGAGCAGCGTGTTGTCGCAGGCGATGATCGGCGTGTGTCCCTGGGCCTTGCCGACGGAATCGGCGATGCGGCGGATCATCGCGATGTCGACGAGGCCGTTGGTCGGATTGGCCGGGGTCTCGATCAGGATCATCGAAACCCGCCCCCTCCCCGTCGCCTCCTCCGCGGCCTGCCTGACGGAGGCCTCATCGATGCCGTCGGCAACGCCGACCGCGCCGATCGACAGGCGCGCCAGCGTGTTCGTCAGCAGCGTTTCCGTGCCGCCATAGAGCGGCTGGGAGTGCAGGATGACGTCGCCGGGCCGGACGAAGGCGAGGATCGTGGTCGCGATCGCCGCCATGCCCGAGGAGAACAGCGCACAGCTCTCGGTGCGCTCGTAGACCGCGAGCCTGTCCTCGACGATCTCGCTGTTGGGGTGGTTGAAGCGCGAATAGACCAGGCCCGCGCCCATGCCTTCTGGCGGCTCACGCCGGCCGGCGACGTAATCGAAGAAGTCCTGGCCGTCTTCGGCGGTCTTGAACACGAAGGTCGAGGTCAGGAACACCGGCGGCTTGATGGCGCCTTCCGACAATTGCGGATCATAGCCATAGGTCAGCATCAGGGTTTCCGGATGCAGCATATGGTTGCCGATATGGGTCTTCGACGGGAACGGTTTTGCCATGGCTGCCTCGCTGTTCTGATGCTCGCCGCGCGTGGCGGGCCGAATCGGTGGTACACCGCGGTGGTCACGAAATCGAGCCTGTATGCAGGTTCGTCAGCACCTGCTCCGGCAGCGGATCTCCAGACACATCTAACTCGGCACCAGTGCTCAAATGCGTCAGTAGGTTCTCGGGTAGGCTGGTTAGCTGGCTATGGTTAGCGAGGAGGAGCACGAGCCCGGGCGGAAGCGCCTCAGGTAAGCTGGTTAGCTGGTTGCCCCTAACGGCGAAAGTATGGAGCATAGCGGGGAAGCCCTCCGGCAGACTCGTCAATTGATTGTCGCTGAGCTCGAGATACTGGAGCGAATCAGGGAGGATCTCCGCTCCTGCCCCCTTTTGTTCGTTCGAAGAGATCCCATCGGCGCGCAGAATCTGTCCTGCCTCAAAAGGATCCATTCCATACTCCCTTGCCAGGACTGAGTAGACTTAGTCCATACGATACGTTGTAACCTCTGAAGCACTTACCTGTCGGTAAGCTGACGAAGAAGCTATCGCCAGGTGGCGACCATAGGAGTTGGAAACGCGGTGATCGTTGCGCCTGCCCGAAGCTGCTCGACCATTTCAGCACTACCATCATATGACAGGGACGTATCCGCGTGGAGGCGTCTGATTTCCACCTCGCCGTCCCACCGTGCCACCGCCGCCTTGCTCTGCGCGGCCGTCCCCTGTCGCTGCCTGAACTGTTCGGCTGCCCGCGCCGCACACATCGCGCGCTGGCTCTCGGCGGGCGCAGTGGGACGGAGTGCTCACAGTCTATGACGTGGCAGATTCAGCTCATGCGGAGGATGACGTAGACCAGAGGGTTGAAAATTGGGCTGCCGAACGGGACGTGGGCCCGCTCGAATTCGAGAAGAAGCCCTAACGCGATTAAATCTCTCCGAGAGAGAGCAACATCTCGATCTCGGATCGTTGTCGGTGTCGACGCTTCAAATTCAGGCTGATGACGTATCCCAGCGGATCGTCACCGTAATAGTTGCGCGTCGGGCAATCGGCGCCGGTCTCGACGGCGGCGCGACAGCGATTGCGGCCGTCGAGGATATTTCTCTTGAACACGCCGACCGCTTCGCGCACGCCGTTTTCGCTGACGTCGGACAAGAACTCGGCATAGGCGTCGCCCTCGATCCGCGCGAAAATGGCAGCGATGGGATCCGGCTCAAGCTGGGTCATGCCGCAAACCCAATGAGCGGTTATGCTAGCGCTCAGCCGCCGGAATTCGTGGCCGCCGCCCTGGAGGGGCAAGTCCTCGACGGATCTCGTCGAAGCATTCCAGCTCGCTGCGCACGCCATAGGGTAGCGCAGCAGAGTGCCGACAAGGCCTTTGTCCATCGGCTCGAGCGCAATGATATGCTCGCGGTTGGTCAGCACCACCCGACCGATGGCGACCTTGTCCATCTCTCGAATGTTCTCACGGATCACGGCCAAGGCGTCGTGGCCGACCTAGCCGTCCGGGCGCTGGCAGTAGGGGCGGATCAGGTAGCGGGGATCGATGTCGGGCCGGTCGACGAACTCGTCGATCTCGATGGTACGTGTCGATTCGAGCGCGATCTCCTCGAGCTCCTCTTTCGAGACCTAGATGTACTGACCCTTCTCGAGCGCGTAACCCCGGCGATGTCTTCGTTCGGCACCTCGTCGCCGGTGTCGGCATCGACCTTCACGTACTTGATGCGGTGTCCCGTCTGGCGGTTGAAGGCGATACTGTGTTTCCCAAAAAGGCCAGGCCTTCTTCCTCAGCTCGCGAGGCTGCCGTCTGTCGGCGATCGGCCTGCAGAGCGCCAGCAAAGATTGCGTGAGCCAGCCACCACGATTCCACGGCGTGGCCAAAATGACTGCGAGCGACGATAGCCGACCCATACGCTACTCAGAAGGAGGCAATCCGCGCCGCGGTCGATGCCGTCCACGCGAGCGGAAAGGCAGGGCACGACGCTTAGGTTCTCGTTCAAAGGGAGAACCACCAATTTGGAATCGAGTGGACACACGGCCACGACCCATACCCCCACCAGCTGCCTAATCGCGGACCACATGAGATCGGCGCCAACCAATCCTGGTAGGTACCTTGCAGTCCTTCTCCGCGATAATTAGCAGCACCCTTTGGGAGTTCAGCCTCTGGGGGGCCGAGGTGGCCAGCCTTGCTAACTCCGAGGGCGACGGCTGGTGGTAGAGACAGTGCTTTCGGGGGCGTGAGCGCCGAATCACCCCTGCGCTGGCCGTTTTTCGGAGCGGTAAGCCGCTTGAAGTCCCCGCCTTTCCGCTGAATCTTCACCAACGGTGCGAGCTGGAATCACTGCTTCCAACCACAGTCCAAAGGAGACGTGATATGATCCCCATTGAGGAGTCCTTTATTCGAGCGATAACGTTGCTTGACGGACCAAAACCGACCGAGCAACGGGCTGAAATCGTCGCCCACCTGGATACTATTGTAGACTATGCACGTGACGATGCCGAGGAGCGCCTAGCCCATAGCTTCAAAACGATGGCCCTGAACCACCTCGACAGTATCGGTCGAGATACGTCGACCATTGTTAAGGAAAAAATGGAGCTGGCTCTGATCGCCACTGAAAAATTGATTATAGCTATCGTCGAGCGCAACTGGCGGGGAATAAGATCCGAGCGATGTCCATACAGGAACGTTGCAACTAGCCAATACGCCGGCCGCTGGTCGCGATCAGATAAGCATGACCGATGACGACCTCCACCAAAGACATGCACGCAGCGCAGCCCGACGGGAATATAGTGCACTGCGTAAGGCTGCGCTGGTGAGGAGGCGGCTAAGCAGCGAGCGCAGCAATTAGCCGAGACCAACACGGTCGAACTTGGCAGCTCACTCGCAAGATTGCGAGCTATCCGTCGCGCGCGAACTGAGGCGCTTAGTTTGTGCAATTCTCGCCCTTACCCCTTTGCCATCGCGTTTGTCCCACAGATACGATCCCGGTCGCCCGGCGCCGGCGCTTCAGGTCTTCCTGGTAAAACTTCACCGCAGTTTAGCAATGCTCCAAGCCTCATACTCGGATCGGCGGCTCTGACGCGTTCGTCTCAAATGTAATCGAGTCGGCCCCGGTTTCTGCGAAACGATAATAGGCCAAGTCATCGCCTCCGACATTGCGCAATGGGAGCCGGAGGCCGAAGCCTCAGGCGTCGGATTGATCGCATGGCGTCACCTGCTGCAAAGGCGACCGTCGGCGACACGCTGAAGGGAGGACGGATCCTCTCGTTCTATGCGATGAGGGGAACGCCGGCCTCCCACGGGCGGCGCGCGCCGAAGGCGGAACGGGGCAGTGATGGCGATCGCCGAGAGGCGAGCCCCTTTCCCTTAGTGCCGCTACCGGGCGCCCCGATTTACGGGCTTCGATGTTCGACGAAGAAGTCTTTTAACGCGGCAGTTAGGAGCTGGGGCAGCTTGTCAAGCGCATTGCTAGGCATTGCTTCAGTCTCCGCAGCCCATGCGCATGGAATTTAAATCCCGATCGTCGGCCCGGCGGCGTCGGGACTGCAACTAGCCTCAGCGGCGCTCATGCAAGTCATTGTGATTACAAGCGGTGCCAGCAGTTGGATGATCCACCGTCTGCTCAGTTTTGATATTCTCATCTGGAGATCCCGTTGTCGTTGTTCACAAACCATGAACAAGGCTGCAATGTCAGCGATGCTCCCCGACGATGATGGTTATCGGGACGCGACCCGACGATCTTGTCTATATGAATACCAAGCCCGTCAGCAATGATCTAGCAACGCAGTATCAGAGATTCTTGTAGAAGAAGGTCGTCGAGCGATAGGTTCCGTCAGAGGCGAGCACACAACCCGGTATGATACCCCACCCGCTGCCATCCTTCGCTGGCGTAAAGACGCTCGGCAGCAGAACTTGTGGTCGTGCTGAGCGTCAACAATATCTTTCCCAGCCGACAGCAGCCAGCGCCCGATACCGCGACGGCGTGCACTTCTTCCAACCAGCAGTTTGACGACTTGAGCGCTATGCATCTGGCTCTCAGAGCCGGCAGGTACCATCTGGACTGTGCCAAAAATCTGACCTGTGCTATCTTCCGCAGCTAGCAACACACGCGTTCATTGCAAATGAACGCGTCCGCAAGGCTACGCCAGTACACCAGCGCCCGTCGTCGAGATAACGGTGACAGAAAGCTGACTGAGGCGAACAGAACTGGATCTTCACTTTGAGGTCACAGTCCAGTTATTGAACTTGAAGTCCATTCCGCCTGGGGACGAGGTGATCTCGACGCCGTATTGGACGCTACCGACGTTTATGTCGCCGAAGTAGCCTTTCGACTTGATCCACTCTAGGATGCCCTTGATGTCCACTGTCCCGCTATTGCTCTTCGAAGTGGGCACGAGCGAGATGACGTTGTGACCATTGTTCCCTTGAAACACGTTCCAGGTCGTCCCTCCCACCTCGACGTTAGTGTAGACGGGGATCGCCGCCCCGGAGGGATCCTGCCGATAATGATAAGAAATCGGCTTAACGTTGCCGCTACCGTCCGAGTTTCCGGTGTAGTTTGTCCAGATCATGATCTCATGCTGGTTTGAGCTGTCCCAAATATCATAGGCGGTGTCCCAAGCGCCGCTGTTAGGAACGTCCTGATTGAAGGTCGAGCTCAAGGTGTTGATTGCACTGAGCGGCTTCCCGATATGGACGGCCTCATGCGGATAGCTCTTGATGCCACCAGTTCGAGGCTGGTTCGACCACACGCTCCACCGGTTCGGTCCATACACTGAAATGGTCTGAGGCCCGGCACCACTGCCCCACACATCGTTGTTCCAGGAGTAGCCATCGCGTGCAAAGTTCCCGTATGGAGCGCTCGAACTCCAAATCGGGGGCTTTGCCGGTACAGCGGCGAGCGGCCGCCCGACGTCGTTTACAGCTTGTCTGAAAAGCTCATGATCCTCCTGTGAGCGGGCGTACCCCGTTGGGAACTCTGGCAAGCCGGCACCGTTTATCCGATTGGAATCCATTATGCTCTCCCTTGCTCCTATGAGAACAAAGCCTCTTCGGTTGGCCCTTAAAGATCGGCTTCGAATTTTAGGACGGTTGGCTTTCGAGAAGCTGACTAGTGCGAGAGTGCACGGTGCGCGCCTGTCCGCTACTTTTCCAACCCACGCACGTGGCGCAACAAGGATACTCTCGCCCTTGCGGTAGGGAGGGTACGTCCACCGATACCCGCACCGTCGCCGCATTCAAGGACGGCCGGGGCTCAGCGCGCCTTGTATCTCCAGTGCCCATTTGGGCACGGCGAAGCGTCAATCCACATGGTGCGCCGATCACCGCGCTCGGGGAGTGGGACTAGCGCGGTTTGGCGACTCACGTTACCCATCATTTTAAGCCCTTCACTACGCAATGGGAATGAAATGGTTGCAGCTACCCGTGAACCGCCGGCCTCTGGTTACGCACTCGAAGTGGATGGCCGACTCAAAGCCGAATTTGCAACCAGAGACGGCGCCAGGGCAGGTGGAGAAGAACTAAAGAAACGTTTTCCCATGCTTCAAATCAGGATCTATGATGCGCAGACGCATGCGCGCGAGGACATCTAGATCTTCAGACTAGCGGATTTTTCCGCTTTGCGCGTGCGGCTTCCGCCGCACCGGGGTCTCGTGAACCGAGCCGCTTTGCGTCTCGGCCATCCGGCTTCGATCCCTCGCGCAAGGCCTGCGGAGTTTCTCGCCGGGGGCACTCGGGAAAGCGGCTCGCCTCTCGGCGATCGCTATCACTGCCCCGTTCCCGGGTGCCGCTATTGAACCGGTCTCGTCGCCGCACTCGGACCCGCGTGCCCCTTCGGGTCGCTATGCTCACGCTCTCCGGGTGCCATTTTGCGTTGAGGCGATGCGCCGT
The DNA here is from genome assembly GCF_020193935.1 of Bradyrhizobium sp. NBAIM08. NCBI lineage: Bacteria > Pseudomonadati > Pseudomonadota > Alphaproteobacteria > Hyphomicrobiales > Nitrobacteraceae > Bradyrhizobium > Bradyrhizobium sp. NBAIM08. The sequence goes on from NZ_JADYVR010000011.1 coordinate 186,396, forward strand.
TGGCCCACGCCTGGTGGGGCCTGCGGCCCTAAAGCACCGCGAGGCCATCCCGAAGAATGGAACGAAAGACGGAGTGCGTCGCAGATTTCGCATTCTGTCATTTGTGTGGGTGAGGAGCTCTCGCAAATCACGCGGCCTCGATTTCGCCTGAAGAAGGTTAAAGTGAGAGTGCCGGCCGGGTTTTGCCGTGACGGGTTACAGGCTGCGAGAGAGGCTCGCGGCGCCCGTCGCGGAGATCCGTTATGTCCAGACACTATCTTCGGGCACGCGCCGGCGAGGACCGAACCAGCCTTTATGACGAAATCACCAACAAAATTATCGGCGAGCTTGAAGCCGGCCGCGTCCCGTGGGTACAGCCTTGGGGTTCGGCGGCGGCGGCGGCGTCATTGGCCATGCCGGAAAGCGCCGCCACTGGCCGTCAATACAGCGGCATCAACGTCCTAATCCTTTGGGGGGCTGCCACCGAACACGCATTCACCAGTCAGAGCTGGCTCACCTTCCGTCAGGCGCTCTCGCTCGGCGGTCACGTCCGCAAGGGTGAGCGCGGCACGAGCGTCGTCTATGCCGACCGGTTTGTGCCGGCCGACGAAAAGCGGCGCGCCAGCGAAACAGGTGACGAAGCGCAGGCCATCCCGTTCCTCAAGCGGTTCACGGTCTTCAATATCGATCAGTGCGAAGGCTTGCCTTCGGAGATCGCAACGACGCCACCTCCGCCACCTGGCCTTATCGAGCCAAAGATTGAATACCTGATCAAGGCGACCGGGATCGACTTCCGCATTGGCGGCAACCGCGCCTTCTACATGCCGGCAGAAGATTATGTGCAGGTACCGCCACCACAAGCCTATTTCGAGCCGATCAACTGGCATCGGACGGCCTTTCACGAGCTGGCGCATGCTAGCGGCCATACATCGCGTCTGAGTCGCGATTTGTCGGGAAGCTACGGAAGCAAGAAGTATGCCTTTGAGGAATTGATCGCGGAGATATCATCCGCATTCGGATGCGCCTCGCTCGGCATCGTGCCGACGGTGCGACATGCCGATTATATCGGCTCCTGGCTTGAGGTGCTGCGAGAGGACAATCGTGCTATTGTGCGAGCTGCCTCGCAAGCCAGCAAGGTTGCGGATTATCTCCTTGGGTTCTTGCCGGAGGAGGTTGGCGACATGACGACGGAGAGAGCGGAACAGGAGGCAGCGTGAGGGTCTCCTCGGCCACCGCGGGTAAGCGAGTGAGAGGGCAGGGTCGTTTTCGCGACGGGTTGAAGGCCGAGAGAGGCTCGCGGCGGCCCGTCGTGGAGACTCGACATCACGAAGGCTGTCCAGAAGATCACCCTGTCGCCCTCACGCGACATTCCCTTCAATAAGCTGGTGCTGAGCCAATCCAATGTTCGCCATGTGAAGGCGGGCATTTCGATCGAGCAACTCGCCGAAAGCATCGCGGCGCGCACCCTCCTGCAAAGCCTCAACGTCCGTGCCGTCGTTGATGCCGAAGGGAACGAGACGGGCATGTTCGAAGTGCCTGCAGGCGGCAGGCGCTATCGCGCCCTCGAACTGCTTGTGAAACAAAAGCGCATGGCGGAGACGCAAGCGGTTCCGTGCGTTGTTCGGGACCAGGGTATCGCGGAAGATGACTCGCTTGCGGAGAATGACGAGCGAGTCGGCCTCCACCCCCTCGATCAGTTCCGCGCGTTCCAGCGCCTCCAGCAAGGTGGCATGAGCGAGGAAGACCGCTGCGTGGCATTTTGTGACCCGGCCGTCGTGAAGCAGCGGCTTCGACTGGCCTCGGTTTCGAGCAAGCTGCACGAGATCTATGCCCACGACGGTATGACGCTCGAGCAACTGATGGCGTTCTCGGTGACAGCCGATCATGTTCGCCAGGAGCAAGTCTGGGAGCAGGTCAGTCGTTCGGGTTACGACGAGCCATACCAGATCCGGCGCTTGCTGACCGAACTAACGGTCCGTGCGTCCGATCGCCGCGCTCGGTTCGTGGGCCTCGAGGCTTACGAACAGGCAGGCGGCGGCGTTTTGCGTGATCTGTTCGAGCAGGACGATGGCGGATATTTGCAGGACCTTGCCTTGTTGGACCGTCTTGTTACCGACAAGCTGAAGCTCGAGGCGGAAAGCATCGCAACCGAGGGTTGGAACTGGATCTCAGTGGCGGTCGATTTCCCCTACGGCCATACCAACGGCCTCCGCGAACTCGAGGGCAAACCTATGGATCTCACCCCGGAGGAGCAGGCCACCATCGACGCACCCAACGGCGAGCATACTAAGCTTGAATCGGATTATCAGGATGCCGACGAACTGCCCGATGAGGTCGACCAGCGGCTCGGCAAGATCGAAGCGGCACTGCTCGCATTCGAACACCGATCGATGATCTACGAGCCGGCCGAGATCGTCCGCACTGGCGTCTTCGTCAGCATCGATTCCGAAGGGCGCCTGTCGGTGGATCGGGGCTATGTTCGGTCGGAGGACGACATGTCCGCGATCGATTCTGACGTCAGGCAGGGCACCGATGCGCAGCCGGTCGAGGGGAAGGAGGGTAGCTCCATTCAGCGCACGTCATCGCGGTCGCAAGTAGCGCTGCTGACACTGAAGAAGATGATGAGGACGCGGCCAAACCTTTGCCGGATCGGCTGATCACCGAGTTGACCGCACATCGTACACTGGCATTGCGCGATGCGCTGGCGGAAAATCCGGCGATCGCGTTCCAGGCGGTGCTGCACAATTTCGTGCTGACTGCCTTCTACGGGTTCTCGTCGACGGGGAGTCCCCTTGAGATCGGACTTCGCACGCCGACCTTCCCCGCTCAAGCCCCCGGCCTGAGGGAGAGCGCGTCCGCGAAGACCGTCGAGGCGCCGCCTGAGTCCTGGAAAGCACGGTTGCCGAAAGGCGAGAAGGACCTGTGGGATGCGCTCACAGCTCTCGACGGTGCCGCTCAGGCGTCCCTGTTCGCTCACTGTGCGTCATTTGCGGTCAACGCTCTCTACGAGCCAGCCAACCACTACGATCAGGGCCGTGTCTCCGCCCATAGTGTTCGCGCGCGTCTCGACCAGGCCAATGTGCTGGCGCGCGCGGTCGGGCTGGACATGGTGCAGGCCGGCTGGCGACCCACCGTCGACAACTATCTTGGCGGGGTCATCAAGCCTCGCATTCTGGAAGCCGTGCGAGAAGCAAGGGGAGAATCTTCCGCGCAGCTGATCGCCCACTTGAAGAAGGCCGACATGGCCAAAGAGGCCGAACGTCTTCTCGATGGTTCGGGCTGGTTGCCGGAACCGCTGCGTCTCGTCGATCCCCATGCGGCGTCACTGGAGCCGGAGGTTGAAGCAGGCCCGCTACCCGAATTTCTCGCCGACGATGAGGATCGGGAGAACGCCGGCGACGATGACCCGCAACAGCTCGACGCGGCTGAGTGACACAGAGCGGGATGGCTCGGGCCATCCCGCAGTTGCCTGGAGACCGGTGTGTAACGCCGGTCCCCATTTTATGGGCGAGCGCTGAGAGGGAGAGCAGGGCCGGGAAGGTTTGAATTGCCGTGGTCTTAAGGGGAGCGCCGCGCGGTTCGACCTGTTCCTGCTCTCCCGAGAAATCCTGCCATGACCGAATCTCTCGCCGGCGGCGCTGCCGCCGCGCCGCTCTCGATGCGTGCCGCCGCAAATCTCACCTCCGCCGCCATCAGGGCCGCGCGACAGCTCCTGACCGAGCTCGAACGCGGCCGTCGCATCGATGCCGCCGTCCTGCGTAGCGCCATGGAGGCAGCCTTCGGCGCCTCAGACGCGGCCGGCGTCTGGAGCTGGAAGACCGCCTATGACGTCTGCGAGGCGGCAACAGTTCTATTTCTTCGCAAGTTCGGTCCGGCCATGCGCGCCAAGGCTGGCTCGACGGCTGCCATGCTGCCAATGCTCGCGAGAATCGCGAGCTGTCTGCCGACCCATACGCGGCGTTCCGAGGACAGTCAGGCGTTCCAGCAATTCTCGACGCCGATCCCGCTTGGGCTGGCCGCATGCGTCGCAGCCGGCATTACGCCTGCCGACCGCGTTCTGGAGCCATCCGCGGGGACCGGATTGCTCGCGATCTTCGCCGAGCTCGCCGGCGGCTCTCTGATGTTGAACGAATTGGCTGAAGGTCGCGCGGCGCTGCTCGATCATTTGTTTGTCAACGTTGAGGTCACGCGGTTCGACGCCGCGCAGATCGATGATCACCTCGACGCGAACGTTGTGCCGAGCGTGGTTCTGATGAACCCGCCGTTCTCCGCGGTGGCGAATGTCGATCGACGGATGGCAGACGCCGCTTTCCGGCATATCGCTTCGGCGCTCGCGCGCCTTTGCGATGGTGGACGCCTCGTCGCCATCGTTGGCGCAGGCCTTGCGCCGGATAACCCGGCGTGGCTAGAGGCCTTTGTTCGCCTCCAGGAGCGCGGACGGGTCGTGTTCTCTGCCGCGATCGACGGCGCCGTCTATGCCAAGCACGGCACTCAGACGGACACGAGGCTGCTCGTAATCGACAAGTGGCCCGCTGCCGATCCGAAGGCTTTTCCTGCATCGCAGGGCATGGCCGGCGATGTTGCCATCTTGCTCAATTGGGTGACCCAGTACGTGCCTCCGAGGCTACCCGTCGCCGCGCCGGTCGTGGCCGACATCGTTAGCCGCCCTGCAATGCCCCGATCGGCGGGCGCTTCCGTATCATGTCTGTCGTCCACTTCGGAAAGCGCAGCGCCAAATCGCGTCGAACTCACGTACGAGACCGTCGAATGGTCGCCGCCGGAAGGCGCCCGCCTCACCGATGCGCTATATGAGGAGTACGGATTACAGTCCATCCGTATTCCCGGATCGTGCTCCCATCCGACGAAACTCGTGCAGTCCGCGGCGATGGCGTCCGTTGCGCCGCCGAAGCCGTCCTACCGTCCGCATCTGCCTTCAAGTCTGGTGGCAGATGGAGTTCTATCGGACGCCCAGGTCGAGAGCATCATTTATGCTGGCGAGGCGCTTTCCGAATTCCTTGCGGGCTCCTGGACCGTCGATGCGACCTTTGATGTTGTGGCGGCCGCGCGCGACGACGCTGAGAATGCCGTCCGCTTTCGCCGCGGCTGGTTCTTGGGCGATGGCACCGGCGCGGGCAAGGGGCGGCAGGTCGCCGGCATCCTGCTCGACAATTGGCTCAATGGCCGCCGCCGGGCGGTCTGGATCAGCAAATCCGACAAGCTGATCGAAGATGCGCAGCGCGACTGGTCCGCACTCGGCATGGAGCGACTGCTCGTTACGCCTCTGTCCCGGTTTCGCCAGGGCACACCGATCCGGCTTTCGGAAGGCATCCTTTTTGCCACCTACGCCACGCTACGCACCGACGAGCGTGGCGAGAAGCTTTCGCGCGTAAGTCAGATCGTTGAATGGTTGGGCTCCGACTTCGACGGAGTGATCGTCTTCGACGAGAGCCATGCCATGCAGAATGCGGCCGGTGGCAAGGGCGAGCGCGGCGATCAGGCGGCCTCTCAGCAGGGGCGCGCAGGCCTGAGGCTCCAGCACGCTTTGCCCAATGCTCGGGTGGTTTATGTGTCGGCGACGGGCGCCACCACGGTCCACAACCTCGCTTATGCCCAACGCCTCGGCCTTTGGGGCGGTGCCGACTTCCCATTCGCCACACGTGCCGAGTTCGTTGAGGCAATCGAGCAGGGTGGGGTCGCGGCGATGGAGGTTCTGGCGCGCGACCTCAAGGCGCTCGGTCTCTACGCCGCCCGCTCATTGTCCTATGAGGGCGTCGAGTACGAACTCGTCGAGCACCAGCTTACACCGGAGCAGGTTCGCATCTACGACGCCTATGCCGATGCGTTCAGCATCATCCATAACAACCTCGATGCGGCGATGCGGGCCGCCAACATCATCGGCGAGACCGGAACGCTGAACGGGCAGGCAAAATCCGCGGCTCGATCCGCCTTCGAGAGCGCCAAACAGCGCTTCTTCGGTCATCTGCTGACCTCGATGAAAACGCCGTCGCTCATCCGGTCGATCGATCGCGATCTCGACGCCGGCCATGCCGCCGTCATCCAGATTGTTTCAACGGGCGAAGCGCTAATGGAGCGCCGGCTCGCCGAGATCCCGACCGAAGACTGGGGCGACGTCCAGGTCGACATCACTCCGCGCGAATATGTGCTCGACTATCTCGCCCATTCCTTCCCGGTCCAGCTCTACGAGCCCTTCACCGACTCGGAGGGCAATCTCTGCTCTCGGCCTGTCTATCGCGATGGCCAGCCAGTCGAGAGCCGGGAAGCCGTCGCACGACGCGGCCGCCTCATCGAGAAACTCGCCTCGTTGCCCCCGGTACCCGGCGCGTTGGATCAAATCGTCCAGCGCTTCGGCACCGACATGGTCGCCGAAGTGACCGGCCGCACGCGCCGTATCATTCGTAAGGGCGACCGGTTGGTGGTCGACAACCGAGCCGGTTCGGCCAATCTCGCTGAGACATCGGCCTTCATGGACGACGTCAAGCGAATCCTCGTGTTCTCCGACGCGGGCGGCACGGGGAGGAGCTACCACGCCGAGCTGTCGGCCCGGAATCGCCGCTTGCGGGTCCACTATTTGCTTGAGCCCGGCTGGAAGGCGGATGCTGCGATCCAGGGGCTCGGCCGCACAAACCGGACCAATCAGGCGCAGCCCCCGCTGTTTCGGCCCATCGCGACCGACGTGAAGGCCGAAAAGCGCTTCCTCAGCACCATCGCGCGCCGGCTCGACACATTGGGGGCCATTACGCGCGGCCAGCGCCAGACCGGAGGACAGGGCCTCTTCCGGCCCGAGGACAATCTCGAAAGTCAGTACGGGCGCGATGCTTTGCGTCAACTCTACATGCTGCTGGTGCGCGGCAAAGTCGACGGCTGTTCGCTCGAGAAGTTCGAGGATGCAACCGGCCTGAAGCTGACAGATGCCAATGGGCTCAGGGATGACCTGCCGCCGATCACGACCTTCCTGAACAGGTTGTTGGCGCTCACCATCGACCTGCAAAATGTCCTGTTCACTGCTTTCGAGCAGCTCTTGACCGCCCGGATCGAGGGCGCGGTCGCATCGGGCACGTACGATGTCGGATTGGAAACGCTCCGCGCCGAAAGCTTTGTCGTCAGCGGCCGGCGGACGATCTATGTCCATCCGCGCACAGGTGCCGAGACGCGGCTGCTCAGCGTCATCCAGCGCCGGCGTAACCATCCCGTTGGTTTGGATGACGCCCTTACTCGTCTTTCCAATCCTGCCGTCCTGCTGATCAACGAGCGCTCAGGAAGGGCCGCCGTGCAGGTTCCGGCCGCGAGCATCATGCTCGACGACGGCGACATCGAGCGCCGCGTCCGCCTGATCCGCCCTATGGAGCAGCACCAAGTCCGACTGAACATGATGGCGGAGAGCCATTGGGTCGAAGCGGATCGCGAACGTTTTGCCGCGGCCTGGCTGGCGGAGCTCGCCGAGGTGCCTGAGTTCACGGAAAGCACGATCCACGTAGTGGCCGGCTTGCTGTTGCCCATCTGGAAACGCTTGCCGAACGAATCGACCCGCGTCTATCGGCTCCAGACCGATGCGGGCGAGCGCATCATCGGCCGCAAGGTTTCTGCGGCGTGGGTCGCAAACGCCTTCGCGGCGGACGCGCCTACGCTATCGCCGGACACTGCCTTTGCGGCCTTGATGGAAGGACGCACCCTCCTCGATCTCGCGGAAGGGCTCCAGCTTCGTCGCGTCCGGGTGATGGGCGCATGCCGCATCGAGCTATCGGGATTCAACGACACGATGCGCGATCGCCTCCGTGCTTACGGCCTCTTTGGAGAGATCATCTCCTGGAAGCTGCGGATGTTTGTGCCCACAGACGAAAGCGGCGTCGGGATCCTGACAAAGGTGCTCGAAACCTACCCGGTCGCGCGCGTCAGTGAGCGGGTGGCTGCGTGATGTCCCCCGCGCCTTGCGAACTGGCATGCCGCCTCGCGCGCGAGGCCGAGGCCGTGTGCCGATACTATCTCTCCAATGGCAAGCGCGCGGGGCGGTACTGGGTGGTCGGCGACGTCCGCAACAAGCCGGGCCGCTCGATGTTCGTGCGGCTTCAGGAATCACCGAAGGGCCCTGCCGGCAAGTGGACCGACGCTGCGACCGGCGAGCATGGCGACCTCCTCGACATCATCCGCGAATGCCGGGGGTTGCGCGACTTCAGCGCGGCCGCCGAGGAGGCGAGACGGTTTCTGAAGCTGCCTCGTCCCGTGCCCCAGCTGACCTCGAAACCCGTTCGTTCGGTAGCGCCGGCTGGATCGCAGGAAGCCGCCCGTCGGCTCTTTGCGATATCCAGTCCGATCGAGGGGACGGTGGTCGAAAAATACTTGCAGCGTCGCGGGATAACCCACATCCACCATGGTGGCAGCCTGCGCTTCCACCCTCGTTGCTACTATCGACCGGATGAGCATTCGCCCACCGAGACCTGGCCGGCGATGATTGCCCGCGTCACGGACCTCGAGGGGCGGATCACCGGAGCGCACCGAACCTGGCTCGATCCAGACGGCTTTGATCGCGTTCGTCTCGGCAAGGCTCCGATCGACACGCCACGACGGGCTATGGGTGACCTGCTCGGCAACGCCGTCCGCTTCGGTGTGGTGGGCGACGTGCTCGCCGCCGGCGAGGGGATTGAGACCATGCTTTCATTGCGTTACGTGCTGCCGACCATGCCCATGGCTGCCGCGATTTCGGCCAATCATCTCGCAGCAATCATGCTGCCATCTGGCCTGCGTCGGCTCTATATCGCCCGCGATGACGATGCTGCCGGAGATGCCGTACAGGCGATTCTCACCCAGCGCGCCGAAGAGGCCGGCGTTGAAGCGATCACCCTGTCGCCCCGGCTGGGGGATTTCAACGAAGACCTGCACATCTTCGGTCTCGAGGCCCTCCGAGCAGAGTTACGGCTTCAACTCGCACCAGAGGACGTCGTCCGCTTCCTGCATTCGTCGACAGTAGCCGCAGAATAGGCCGGTGCTTCGATCGACGTTGATAGCTCGGTCGTTCCAAGGCCATTGCCGGAAGAGGACGCGACCTCGGCCTTCTAGAGGGCGATCGGACGGCAAGCGGACCGGGCCGGCAATGGCTACGCCCGGCTATTTTCCGCCGCGCGCTGGCGATGAGAAGACATCAGCCATTAGACCGGCGCGCTTTGCATCGCGAAGCAAAATAGCCGGCCTCCGCCATCCTCCGCTGCCGCTTCGGCCCTTGCGGGTTCTGGCCCGTTCCGCCCGCCGTCTGAGTGATCGCCACGAAGGCCGCGATGGGCGCGGCCGATCCGGAAAAGGATCACTCCAATGACCGACAACGACGATATCGAACCGCCGCACGCCTCTTCTCCAACTGACCACGTGCTGACCGAACTACAGCTCTTCGGCTACCGTCCCTTCGACGACCAGCCTGACCCACGACCGCTCCCCGAGGGCAAGATGATCGCTGGCGCCGTCGCCGATGTGTTCGACGCCCTGGTCGCGACGTTGAGCGACACGCGGCTCGAGCCGGACCTGGGCGATCTGCTGTGGTCGACCGTCAACCTGTTCCATCGAGCCGTCGACCGCATCGAACGCCATCTAGACGATAACGAGCAGGCGCAGCAGAAGAGCCAGCGCGAGCAGAATGGCTCTGAGGTCCGATCAGTCGAACTCGAGCGCTTGACGGCCGAGGGCATCACTTTGATCGAGCGCCGCAACTGCCTGGAACTCTTCCGCGATCAGGCCATCGAACGCTTTGAGACTCACACCGGATCCTCCTGGCGCCCTCGATCGGGATCACTGGTGAATCATCGCACGCTGACCGCAGCAATGATCGACTCCCGCGACTTCATCGCAGCAAAACGTCGCGCTGAAACCGAGGTCTTGTTGCCGGAAGGACCGAAGATCGCACTCACCGGCGGGCTAGACTTTAATGACTACCACCTCATCTGGGACCGCCTCGACAAGGTTTACGCCAAGCATCCCGACATGGTCCTGCTCCATGGCGGCTCGCCGAAAGGTGCGGAGCTTATCGCCTCCAAATGGGCGACTAATCACAAGGTGCCTCAGATCGCATTCAAGCCTGACTGGACCAAGTACGCCAAGGCAGCCCCATTCAAACGCAACGACGCCATGCTCGAACTCCTGCCGATTGGCGTCATGCACTTCCCGGGCACAGGAATCCAGGACAACCTGGCGGACAAAGCAAAGCGCCTCGGCATCCCGGTCTGGAGGTTCGGCGGCACATAAGCCGTCTTCTCGCCTCCAAACAGTTGGAGCGGGGGGCATGCGCCGCAACTCCGCCTCCTTTCCGTCTCATGTTCAGAGTTGCGCCGTGGTGGTGGTGGAAGGCGCGACTGGTACATCTATGCACATGGAGCCACCACCATGCTTGCCCTTGGGCTTGCCATCAACACACTCGGCATCGGCTTGTTCTGCTGGGCGATCTTTGCGATCGCTGTGTATGCACTGCCGTTTTTCGTCGCTCTCAGTATCGGAATGACTACGTTTCGGAGCGGCGCCGGCCTCATTGGTGCGGTACTTATCGCGACGGCCGGCGGTGCGCTGACGCTCGTCCTCGGCCAAGTCGCCGTCGCAATTACCCGGTCCTTGGCTTTGCGCATCGCGATCGCGACAGCATTTGCTATTCCCGCCGCCGTTGCCGGCTATCATGTGGTGTTCGCCCTGTCCCAGATTGGGGTGCCTTCGTTGGTTTGGCGTGAAGTCTTCGCTTGCCTGGGCGCGGTTTGCATTGGCGTTACGTCATGGACGCGCTTGATCGTTCCGGCGGAGACCCGCCCGTTCGAGCCGGGTAGGGTGGTGGAGAGTCCGTCCTAACCAGTTCTTACGGCCGGAAGGCCTGAGAGATGACCATTTACCTCCTTCATCGTCGAACAGGTTCGCATAGATCGGCGCGCTGAACGGGAGCGATCGAGCGCGGGAGAGGCAGTCCGCCTCGGAGCTCTCGATCAAGCCGCCGGCGTTCGGGTCTGGCCCACGCAGCCGCGGCGGAGCGGTGTTGCGCCGATCCATTCGTGCGAGACGATACCGCCCTTTGCAGAAAATTGTTTCTCTTTCTGCGCTGAATGGTTCCGACCTCTTGTTCAGCAAAGCCGATATGAGTCATGTCTTCTCCTGAGATTGCGGTTCAGCACGCCGACGCACGTGGCCTCATGGATGGCTTGATCTGGCCGAAGACCGGCTTCGCCTCGATCGTCTGAGCCGCAACGCCGTTGATGCGACTTTCTTCCCCTGGGCTTCGCCCATTCCTCGCGAGTCAAGAAAGTCGCCACAACGGCGTCCTCCGCTGCGCTCCGGCCCGCGGGCGGGTGCGTCGCCGATCGTCTTCGCCCCTAGATCGCCATCGAGGCCGCGGTGGTCGCGGGCTCGAAACACAACAGGAGAAGTGACATGGCTAACATCGGTTCTTTCAAGAAGGTCGGCAACGATTTCCAGGGCGAGATTGTCACCCTGAGCCTGCAAGCCAAGGGCGTCCGCATCGTCGCCGAGACCAACCGGTCCAACGACAACGCCCCCAGCCACCGCATCTATGTGGGGCGCGCGGAGATCGGCGCAGCCTGGTCGAAGCGTTCCGAGGAAGGCCGCGACTACCTCTCACTCAAGCTCGACGACCCCTCGTTCAACGCTCCGATCTATGCGAACCTCTTCGAGGACGAAAGCGGCGAAGGCTACACGCTCCTCTGGTCGCGGCCGCGTAAGAACGGTGAGTAAGCTCGCTCAATCAAGCCCCGCCCGGTTCGCCGGACGGGGCACTTCGCGCCCGGGCTGAGGTGCGGATTACGATTTGCTAAGCCGCGCAGCCCTTTTGAGCGGGTCTTCCGGCTTGCCCCCTAATGCTTCAGCAATCTGCCCGAGCACGGTATCGCTTGCTGATGCGTCGCCGATGGCGCCGACATAACGGCGATTAGACCCGCACGCTCGGCCAGCTCCTCCTGCGTCATTTGTAGATCATGGCGTTTCCGACGCAGAGTCACAGCCATGATCTCTTGAGATCCATGGCGATATGGGAAACTGACCGGAACGATCGTTCTAGCAACGATCGTTTCTATTCGTGTCCGAACATGCTATCGATGTGACGACGCTACGTGCGCGACCGAGCTCGGCCGTGTGTCTACCCAAGGGCTATCCTGGATTCCAACGCGCATCGGAGACCATGGCGTAGCTTATAGGCGTTCTAAAAGCGGGTATGATGCAGGAGCGAGCCCCAGATCCAGACGTAGCTGACAGTGCGCCGAACGAGCCGACGTTGACGGCCTATAACGAACAGCATGTCGTCACGTACGTTCGCCTTCTGCACGGCCGGCGGTGAGGGGGCGGACTGGGGCGAAGTGGCTCAAGTGGTCCGACCGAGAGCCGGACCGTGCGCGGCGCGCATATCAGAGTCATCTTGCTCGTGCCAAATGGGTGACTGAGCAAGGGCGACTCTTACTCGGCGCCTGTCCGGCAAGAACCGCGTCCCCGATCGCGCTTAGAAGACCCACGAACTGCGTAATCGAACGATCCGCCTGGTGCAAGCCGGCCTCGCGTTGATGCGCGGTGGTCACCGCAAAAAATTCTGCGGCCCGGGCGCAGGGATGGGTAGCGTCGTTCCCAAGGCGTGCCGAAAACCGCTCCCTCCATATTCGGCATCCCCCTCCGAGAACCTGCTCCTCCATGATGGCCGCACACACGCTAGCGCCGCCATCCGTGGTGCGCTGTCATCCTGGAGTCCCCAAATGCCCGATCCGATGGCCGGTCTACCCCCGCGCTTCCTGCGTACCCCGGAGGCCGCGCGTTACCTCGGCCTCTCCGGTCGCACGCTGGAGAAGCACCGCACGTACGGCACCGGACCAACATATCGGAAGATTGGCGGACGTGTCGTCTACGCCGTCGATGACCTGAAAGCGTGGGCCGACCGCGGCGCCAAGACCTCGACATCCGATCCCGGCAAGGGGACCGTGCTGCCCGCCAAGAAGCATCCGGCCCTGCGTCCCTATGCAGGTCAGGAACGTCGCTGATAGCCGCGTGAGAGCAGTGACCATGCGGCGCAAACACCATTCCGAGCGCGGCCAGCTTGAGCTCTTTCGGGCGCTGCCCGGCGATCTCGCGCCGCGAGATGCGCAGGATCTGATGGCCTATCCGTTCTTCTCGCTCGCAAAAACGAAGCGGATTGTGCCGATCGATTTCCGCGCAGGTGCGATCTCAATTCGTGTCGAAGCTGTTCCGGAACACGGCATGGCGACCATTTGGGATGCAGACGTTCTGATCTGGGCCGCGTCTCAGATCGTCGAAGCCCGGGATGCGGGCCTGAAGACGTCGCGTCTGATGGCTGCAACGCCATACGAGATTCTAACGTTCGTTGGCCGCGGCACCAGCGCACGCGACTATCACCGTCTGAAGGCGGGCCTCGACAGACTTCAGTCAACGACGGTGCTGACGTCGATCCGCCAGCCGATGGAACGACGACGGCATCGCTTCTCCTGGATAAACGAGTGGAAGGAGACGGCGGATGCAAATGGCCGCCCATTCGGGCTCGAGCTGATCCTGCCGGATTGGTTCTATGCCGGCGTCATCGACGACGCGCTCGTGCTGACGATCGACCGCGCCTATTTCGAGCTCACCGGCGGACTTGAGCGGTGGCTTTATCGTCTTGTGCGCAAGCACGGCGGTCGGCAGGACGATGGCTGGAGCTTTGACCTTGCACACCTCCATGCCAAGTCCGGCATCCTCTCGCCGCTCAAGCACTTTGCTTACGACGTACGTCAGATCGTCCAGCGCCAGACATTGCCCGGTTATCAGCTCGTGCTCACACGGGATCTGAACGGCATCGAGCGGCTGAACTTCGCGCCAACGCCTGTTGATCCCCTGACGGCACGCTTGCGCCGGCGCGGTCTCATTCCAAATTCGGAGGACAACCTGTGAATCAGTTCGTGCTATCGAGGACCGCAACCCTCGTGCTATCGGGGACCCGATCCTCGTGCTATCGGGGACCGGAATCGACCTTAAAGGCTTGTTTCTCTGCGCTTTCCGGCCGCTCTAACTTTACTAACCAGAAATCCTTCGGATTTCTTCTAACGGACCAGGCCGCAAAGCGCTTGGGAGGTGGCCGGCAAAGCCGGCCCGTTCGCCCTGCTGGCCTTCACAAGCCGTACACGCACTTCCCGGCCGTCGAAGCGAACGGCTCCGAGGTCGAGCGTAGGGGAGCGGCGGTATGAGTGATCTTACCGAAGTAGAAGTGCTGTGGCTCGACAAGCGTATCGAAAACCGGATTCGGTTCGGTCGTGTCGTCAAGGAAAGGGAGCTTGAGCGCCATCGGCGCGTCCTGTCATTTGCGCCGGGCAGCATCTTTGCTTTCGCCCGATGGACCTCCAACGACTTTGGGGCAATCATTTCGCGGATCGACATCTTGCGCGCAGTCGCTCCGGGACAGCGCTGCTCGACCGTGCCGTATGTGAAGCCCGGCGGAGAGATTTTGCTGCGTCTGTCCGGCTGGCCGAAGGTCGAACGAGTGCTGCAAATGATCGATGCCGTTGAGGCACTCGGCATCGATCCTGCTGATGTCGCGCCCGATCATTGGCATCACGTTCATAACCGCCTGTCGGTTAACGAAAACCCGCGCCCGTATACGAAAGCGCGCCACCAGGCTTGGCTTCACCGTCAGAGGATCATGCGATGACGGGCCGCATGAAGACGCTGACCACCACGTTTGGTGTCGCTGCTGCGCTCATCGCGACGATCGTCCTGGAGCCGCTTCCGCTTTACATCTGGAACGCATCCGCAAGCGTGCCAATCGGTCTCTACCGCCTCCGACCGGCAGACCAATTCCAAGTCACTGATTTGGTCGCCGTGCAGCCGCCGGAGCCGCTCGCGACCTTCCTCGACTTGAACGGCTATTTACCCATCGGCGTCCCCATGCTGAAGCGCGTGCTCGCCCTTCCGGGGCAAAGTGTTTGCAGAACCGGCCTCGCGATTTCGGTCGACGATGTCGCGGTGGGCGAGGCGAAGGATCACGACAGACGGGGCAGGCCGCTGCCGAAATGGCAGGGCTGCCGCGTCGTTAGCGACGGCGAGCTGTTTCTGATGAACTGGCAGTCGGACGACTCTCTTGATGGCCGGTATTTTGGATTTCTTCCGGCGTCTAGCGTGATCGGCCGTGCGATGCCGGTATGGACGTGGGAGGAGTAATCATGCGTATTCGAGGTGTTCTCCTTGCCATTCCCTTGCTCGATCGATTGTGGGATCATTCCGTCGTCTCGATCGATGTCTGCAAGGCTGGCGCGAGCCCGACCGCGTCCTTTGGTCGGTTGGGCACGCGTGTTTGCGCTGTCGTGCCCCTGATGCTTCTTCTGACCGCCGGTGACAGTGCTGCTTTGGCCCAGAGCGGATCAGCCGCCCAGCCGGCGATCAGTCAGACCGCTCACTCATTTGCCGGTTTCATCAATGAAGCCTCACAACGCTTTGCGATTGCGCCGAACTGGATCCGATCAGTGCAAAGCGTCGAGAGTGCTGGTGACGTGCACGCCAGATCGCCAAAAGGCGCAATGGGCCTGATGCAAATCATGCCGGCGACCTGGGCGGAACTTCGCGAGCGCTACAATCTCGGGAACGACCCATACGACCCGCACGATAACATTCTGGCCGGTACGGCGTACTTACGCGAACTGCTCGATCGGTATGGCTCGCCTGGCGTGTTTGCCGCGTACAACGCGGGACCATCCCGCTATGAAGAGCATCTCGCAGGCGGCTCTTTGCCAGACGAGACGCGAGCATACGTCGCAAAGCTTCCAAATCTGCTAGCCATCGAACTGCCGCCGAGGTGGACGTCGACCCGACAGTCATCAGCAGCTGCGACGCTATTCGTCGCGCGAGCCAATCTCACGAAAACGAGCGATCGGTTGCCGGCGCTCATGCCATCCAGCGGTGTCACGACCGCAATCTCGGCGCCCGATGTTTCGCCCATGGTCCCCCGGCCAATCGGCGTGTTCGTCCCTCGATCGGATTCGGAAGTGTCGCAATGACCAAGTGTGTGGGTTCACAAGCTGGTGGCGTATGGGCGATGCCTTCGGCCCGCGCTCTACTCGTCGCTTCGCTCCTCACCGAGCCACCCTTCGGGTGTCTCGGCCCTTCGGGTAACGATCGCTATCGCAAGCGCTCGGAAGCAGTGGGGGCTCCGCGAGTTGGCTGGCAACTTGCGGCGGCCCTTTGGGGAACCGGCGACCGGGAGACCACGACGGCAGGACGGCGAGATAAAAGGGGCTCGCCGGTCGAACCGCAAGCCATTGGCATGGCATGGGTTCTGGCGTGCCGGTCGGTCGGGACGCGTGCCGCGCCGTGCATTTTGATGAATGCAATCAACGGCGTTTTCGGCACCGTGCATGCTTTTGATGCCTGGGAGGCCCTTCCGTGAGCGTGCGCGACAGCGACTTGCGCGTTCGGCCTGGGCGCATCCGCAGTACCCGCGCGCCGAAGCAAAAGAGCTTCATCAACCAGGTGCTGCGGGCGGCGAAGAGAGCGGGACACACCTCGGGCCAGGCCGCGGCTGGCAGGCGTTCTGCGGCCTATGGGCGCTCGACGTTTGGCCGCGGGCGCCTCGCCTTTAGCCGCGCCAGATTGTTCAGCCCAACGCGGCGCGTCGTGGTGAAGGCCCGCGTGGTTCGTCACAAAGGGAGAGCCTTCCGTTCAGCGCCAATGACGGCCCATCTTTCATATCTGAAGCGCGACGGCGTGACCCGGAGTGGTGAGCGGGCCGAGATGTTCGATGCTGGCAGCGATCGTGCCGATAGCGCGGCTTTCGCGGAGCGCTGTGAGGACGACCGGCATCATTTCAGGTTCATCGTCTCGCCGGAGGATGCGGGCGACATGACCGACCTGAAGGCCTTTACCCGCGATCTCGCCAAACAGATGGAGACGGATCTCGGGACGCGGATCGATTGGGTGGCCGTCGATCATTGGAATACCGACAACCCTCACGTCCATCTTCTCGTTCGGGGGATAGATGAGGAAGGGGCGGATCTCGTGATCTCCCGCGATTATATTAGCCGAGGTCTGCGCGCGCGCGCCGAGGAACTGGTCGCCATCGAACTGGGACCAAGACCAGAGCAGGAGATCCGCAATTCGCTGGAGAGGGAAGTCACAGCTGAACGGTGGACGCGGCTAGATCGGGAGATCCGGCTGGCGGCCGATGAGACCGGCACTATCGATCTTCGCCCCGAGAACCCGGGCAGCTCCGATCCTGAGATCCGGCGCCTGATGGTCGGTCGCCTTCAGCACCTTGAGAAGATGGGCCTTGCTGCCTCCGCCGCACCAGGCGAATGGATGGTCGGGCTTGAGGCCGAGCGTAGCTTGCGCGACCTCGGTATGCGCGGCGACATCATCAAGACCATGCACCGCGCCTTTACCGAGCGTGGAGAACCCCGCGGCGTTGCCGACTTCGTCATCGAGGGTGGACAGCCGACGGCCCAGATTATCGGACGCCTGGTCGACCGTGGACTGCATGACGAACTGACTGGCGAGGCCTACGCTCTGATCGACGGAACAGATGGACGCGCGCACCACGTGCGCTTCCGAGGGCTCGAGGCGTTCGAATATGCACCGCCCGTCGGCGGCATCGTCGAAGTCCGGAGTTTCGGTCCACCCGGCGATCCGCACCCCACCGTGGTGCTCGCGACCCGTTCCGATCTCGATCTTGGTGGTCAGGTCAAGGCAAGAGGGGCAACTTGGCTCGACCACAGGCTCGTCGAACGCAAGGCCATGCCGCTCGCCATGGGCGGCTTCGGCCGCGAGACACGCGACGCCATGGAAGCCCGTACCGAGCATCTGATCCAGGAAGGCCTGGCGCGGCGGCAGGGCCAACGCATCATATTGCAGCGCGACCTCTTGAACACTTTGCGCCGGCGTGAACTGGATGAGGTGGCCGCAAAAGTCTCGGCCGACACGCGCCTCCCTTACATGAAGCGTGACCCCGGGGAGCATGTGGCGGGCACATATCGCCAGCGGCTGACGCTCAGCTCAGGACGCTTCGCCATGATCGATAACGGGCTCGGCTTCCAGCTCGTGCCTTGGTCGCGCGAACTCGAAAAGAAACTCGGCCAACACGTCACCGGCGTCGTGAAGGACGGCGGTGGCATCGAACGGGGTTTTGGTCGGAAGCGCGACCTTGGCCTCTAGCAGTCTCTCCAATTCAGTTGCGGAAGGGCGTTCGGGATGTCCGGAACCAAAATCCTCTGGGGACAGGTGATCGTTGTCGGCCTGATCGTCTTGCTGGCCATCTGGGGAGCAACCGAGTGGACGGCCTGGCGGCTCGCCTGGCAACCGGAGCTTGGGCGGCCCTGGTTCGAACTGTGGGGCTTCAAGATTTACTACCCGCCAGTGTTCTTCTGGTGGTGGTTCGTTTACGATGCCTACGCGCCACAAATCTTTCTCGAGGGTGCCTTCATCGCGGCGTCGGGAACCTTTGTTTCGATCGCGGTGGCGATCGGCATGTCGGTGTGGCGCGCGCGTGAAGCCAAGAATGTCGAGACCTATGGTTCGGCGCGCTGGGCTGGTCTGGATGAGGTTCGAGCGGCCGGACTTCTCGGTCAGGATGGTGTGGTGCTCGGCAAGCTCGACCGGCACTACCTCCGCCACGACGGACCGGAGCACGTCTTGTGTTTTGCGCCCACTCGGTCCGGTAAGGGTGTTGGCCTAGTCGTTCCCTCGTTGCTGGCCTGGCCGGGCTCGGCCATCGTGCACGACATCAAAGGTGAGAACTGGCAACTGACGGCCGGCTTTCGCTCGCGACATGGCCGCGTCCTACTGTTCGACCCCACCAACCCAAAGTCCTCAGCCTACAATCCGCTGCTCGAGGTCCGGCGCGGCGAATGGGAAGTTCGCGATGTCCAGAACGTGGCCGACGTTCTCGTAGACCCCGAAGGATCGCTCGACAAGCGGAACCATTGGGAGAAGACGAGCCATTCGCTCCTGGTCGGCGCCATCCTCCATGTTCTCTACGCGGAGGTGGACAAGACCCTAGCCGGCGTCGCCTCCTTTCTGTCCGACCCGAAGCGGCCGATCGAGGCAACGTTGAAGGCCATGATGACCACGACGCACCTTGGCGAGCAGGGTGCGCATCCAGTGGTCGCCTCGACCGCGCGCGAGCTGCTCAACAAGTCGGAGAATGAACGTTCTGGCGTCCTATCCACCGCGATGTCGTTTCTCGGGCTGTACCGCGATCCTGTCGTGGCCCAAGCAACCCGCCGCTGCGATTGGCGGATTGCCGATCTGATCGCAGATAGCCGTCCCACGACGCTTTATCTCGTGGTGCCGCCCTCCGATATCTCGCGGACCAAGCCGCTGATCCGCCTGGTGCTGAACCAGATCGGCCGGCGCCTGACCGAAGATTTGCACGCCCGCGACCGCCGGCATCGAGTCCTGATGATGCTTGACGAGTTCCCGGCACTCGGTCGGCTTGATTTTTTCGAGTCCGCGCTCGCCTTCATGGCGGGATACGGCATCAAGAGTTTCTTGATTGCGCAGTCGCTCAATCAAATTGAGAAGGCCTACGGGCCTAACAACGCGATCCTCGATAACTGCCACGTCCGGGTCAGCTTCGCGACTAATGATGAGCGGACCGCCAAGCGGGTCTCCGACGCGCTAGGCACGGCGACCGAGATGCGCGCGATGAAGAACTACGCCGGGCACAGGTTGAACCCATGGCTTGGGCACCTGATGGTCTCACGGCAGGAAACTGCGAGGCCGCTGCTGACCCCAGGCGAAGTCATGCAGCTTCCGCCGGCAGACGAGATCGTCATGGTGGCAGGGACGGCGCCGATCCGGGCGAACAAGGTCCGCTACTACGAGGATCGGCGATTCACCGAGCGGGTTCTGCCGCCGCCCGGTCCTGGGACAGCCGGCCGATCATCGCGAACGGACGGATGGTCAGCGCTCCAAGTGCTGAAACCAACTGGAGGTCCAACTGCCAAAGCTGCGGAGGCCGAGGAAGACACAGCAAACAGCGGGCTCCGTCGTGAGCCCGAACTCCCCGATCACGTCGCGATCGCCAAGGAGACGACCGAACTAACGCCGGCAGAGGAATTCGCCGCCGTTCTTGATGATGACGAGGACACGGTCCGGCAGTCCCGGGTTATACGCCAACAGCTCCGTGGTGTCGCCCGTCAAGTCGCCATGGACCCTAATGACGGTATGGAGCTCTGAGCAGTATGCGCGACCGGATGAACGTCTATTTTCCGCCAGAGCTTCTGAAACAGATCTCGGAACTCGCCGATCGCAAGAAGCTTTCCAGGTCCGCGATCGTAGAAGCGGCTGTCGCTTCATTTTTGTCACCGGACGGCGCGGACAGACGGGAGGCGGCGTTTACCCGGCGCCTGGATCGGTTGTCGCGTCAGATGCAGAGGCTCGAGCGTGACGTTGGTTTGGCGGCTGAGACCTTGGCTCTCTTCATCCGTTTCTGGCTGACGATCACGCCACCGTTGCCCAACGACGCGCAGGCGGCCGCGCAAGTAAAGGGAAGGGAGCGCTTTGAAGGATTTGTCGAGGCGCTAGGGCGCCGTTTGCAAAAGGGGCAAAGCTTTCTGCGCGAGATTCCGGAAGATATTCGCCGTCAGGAACCGGTCGAAGAAGCTTAATTGAATCATGGAGAAAGACCGTTTCGCCGTTCCCTTCTTTTTGTTCGCTAACTTACGCCCGCAGTGATTTAGCTGAACTGACGAAAAGCTGGTCACGCTATCGGCTTGCACCAGCTGACAGCAAGAGGGGCCAGCATGCAGATTTCCGGGGCATGGCGCCTCACCGCGCGCGTATTTCTCCCGTTTGCGGTCGGATACTATCTTTCGTATCTGTATCGTACGATCAACGCTTTGATCGCCAGTCGTCTCAGCTCGGATACCGGGCTTGGGACTGCCGACCTCGGGTTGCTTACGTCGGTCTATTTCCTTGTTTTCGCGGCGGCCCAGATCCCCGTCGGCATATCGTTGGACCGCTTTGGTCCTCGCCGCGTACAGAGTGTTTTGCTCTTGCTCGCAGCAGTGGGCGCTTGGCTGTTTGCGGTATCGACCGGCTTCCTGTCACTTTTGATCGCACGTGCAATGATCGGGCTCGGCCTCGCGGCGGCGCTGACGGCTGGACTGAAATCCATGATCCTTTGGTTCCCCAGGGAACGCGTTGCCTTGCTGAACGGCTATATGGTCATGCTGGGCTCGCTAGGAGCGGTGACCGCTACGGCTCCCGTCGAACATCTGCTGGCTTGGATGGGCTGGCGGCAACTCTTTGAGGTCTTGGCGGCGGCCACCGGTGTGACGGCCGCTCTCATCTATGTCGTGGTACCCGAACGAGGCATTGTCTCGTCTATGGCGTCAACCCCCGCGACCCTTAGCTCCGTTTTCGGCGATTGCCGCTTTTGGCGAATGGCCCCGTTGTCGGCGACTTGCATTGGATCGGCCTGGTCCCTGCAGGGATTGTGGGCATCGCTATGGCTGGCCGACGTGGAGGGGCTTGATCGCGCAAGTCTCGTCAGACAGCTTTTCATGATGTCGATCGTACTTAGCGGTGGCGCTTGGTTATTCGGTATGACGGTCCATTGCATCAAACGAAGGGGAATTGGGGCGGAAACAGTATTGGCGCTGGTTGCAGCGCTATTTATCGCAGCTGAGTTTGCTTTGATCTTGCGAGCGCCTCTGCCATCCGTCTTGCCCTGGTCCGTTGTCGCAATTGTCGGAACGGCAACCGTGGTGAGCTTCGCGGTGATACTGGATTACTTTCCGCCGGAGCTTGCCGGTCGTGCGAACGGCGCCTTGAACGTTTTGCACTTTGGTTGGGCCTTTCTGGCACAATACGCGACAGGTCTTATCCTGGAGCAATGGTCTGCGAATGATGGCCGTAGGCCCGTCCAAGCTTATCAAGTCGCGTTCGGTCTCTACATAGCACTGCAGATCGCAGCGTTGGTCTGGTTCGCGCTGCCTTGGCGCCGATCCGTCGCTTCATGGATAAGTTCAATCGTCTTCTTCGAGCCGACCGATGTTTCCTACGCTGTCGAGACAGTTCGGCTCTATGAGGACTCGGTCATCCTCCTGCCAGCGGATGATGATGCGGAGTGGTGAGCAGCAATTCGCGGCGAGCGGATAAGATTAAGTAGCCGTCAAATATCGGTTTCTCAGTCTTTCTTTTTCTACGCCAGCCTACGATCACCGAAAGCGCTTGTTGCGCCAAGTCCATTGGTGCCTTTTCTAATCCTCCCCATATGAGGGAGTCTGAGGACGCTCTCATTCGGTGGGGGCGAACAGTGGCAATCCATTCCATTCAATCCGAAGCGAGCTCACGCGGTGCGCGAATGCTGCGTAGCGCGCTTGGCTCCGCGATTGCCGGCTACCTCGAAGACGAAGCGATCGTCGAGGTGATGCTCAACCCAGATGGGCGGCTGTGGATCGATCGGTTGTCGGATGGTCTGATCGACACAGGCGAAACTCTGTCCGCGGCGGATGGCGAACGCATTGTTCGCCTGGTAGCGCATCACGTGGGTGCCGAGGTGCATGCCGGTTCGCCACGGGTCTCGGCCGAATTGCCAGGGACCGGCGAGCGCTTCGAAGGTCTCTTGCCTCCGGTCGTTGCAGCACCGGCCTTTGCTATCCGCAAGCCCGCCGTCGCCGTGTTTACGCTTGACGACTACGTCGCCAGGGGGATCATGACCTCGGAGCAGGCCAAGATCCTGAGAGGCGCGGTCGACGCAAGGAAGAACATCCTCGTCGCCGGTGGGACATCGACCGGCAAGACAACGCTGACGAATGCCCTCTTGGCCGAGGTAGCAAAGAGCGCCGATCGGGTCGTTCTGATCGAAGACACGCGCGAACTCCAATGCAAAGCGCCCAATCTCGTGGCGCTGCGGACCAAAGATGGCGTGGCTACGCTATCCGATCTCGTTCGGTCCTCGCTGCGACTGCGTCCTGATCGTATTCCGGTTGGCGAGGTCCGCGGTGCGGAAGCACTCGATCTGCTCAAGGCCTGGGGCACCGGTCATCCCGGTGGCATCGGCACTATTCATGCGGGCACCGCGCTCGGCGCACTGCGGCGGCTCGAGCAGCTCATCCAGGAAGCCGTCATCACGGTTCCGCGGGCCCTGATCGCCGAGACCATCAACGTTATCGCCGTGCTGGCGGGGCGCGGCGCCGGCCGTCGCCTCGCCGAGCTTGCCCTCGTCACCGGGCTAGGGGCCGCCGGCGACTACGACCTTTCATCAGCAGGAGACTGACATGCGTCAGCAATTTCGCTTTCTTCGAGGTGCATCGTTGGCCGCCTTCGGCACGGTGGTCTTGGCAGTTCAGCCAGCATGGGCGGCTGGCTCGAACATGCCCTGGGAGCAGCCACTCAACCAGATCTTGCAGTCGGTCGAGGGACCGGTCGCCAAGATCATCGCCGTCATCATCATCGTGGTGACCGGTCTCACGCTCGCGTTTGGGGACTCGTCGGGTGGTTTCCGCAGGTTGATTCAGATCGTGTTCGGTCTGTCGATCGCGTTTGCCGCCTCGAGCTTCTTCCTTTCGTTCTTCTCCTTCGGCGGCGGCGTGGTTATCTGATGGATGAACCCCTCACAGGCTTTGCCGTGCCCGTTCACCGCGCGCTCACTGAGCCAATCCTGATGGGCGGCGCGCCGCGATCAGTTGCAATCGTGAACGGCACGCTTGCGGCAGCCCTTGGGCTCGGACTTCGGCTGTGGATCGCGGGACTTGTCCTCTGGTTCATCGGCCACATGGCCGCCGTCTGGGCCGCCAAGCGCGACCCCGCATTCGTCGATGTGGTGCGCCGACATCTGCGCATTCCCAGTCATCTCAATCTTTGAGTTATCGGTCATGTTGAACCTTGCCGAATATCGTCATTCCAGCGCGCGCCTCGCCGACTTCCTGCCCTGGGCAGCCCTCGTCGACGAGGGAATCATCCTGAACAAGGACGGCTCGTTCCAACGGACAGCAAAGTTCCGGGGGCCTGACCTCGACAGCGCGGTGCCGGCTGAGCTTGTAGCCGTCGCCAGCCGTCTGAACAACGCCGTGCGTCGCCTGGGATCGGGCTGCGCCGTGTTCGTTGAGGCGCAGCGTCACTTTGCGGGGGCGTACCCGCCTAACGTCTTTCCCGACATCGCGTCAGCGCTGGTCGATGCGGAACGAAGGGCTCAGTTCGAAGAGGCGAGTGCCCACTACGAGTCCAGCTACTTCTTGACCTTCCTCTATCTGCCACCCGAGGAGGGAGCCGCCAGGGCAGAGCGCCTGCTCTATGAGGGACGCGATCGGACTGTGGGAGCAGACGCCCGCGAGGTGCTCCGCGGATTTATCGACCAAACCAACCGTGTGCTGCAGCTCGTTGAAGGATTTATGCCGGAATGCGCGTGGCTCGATGATCAGGACACGCTGACCTACCTGCACTCGACGATCTCGACCAAGCGTCACCGCGTTCGCGTGCCTGAAATTCCGATGTACATCGACGCGCTGTTGTCCGACCAGCCGCTGACCGGCGGGCTAGAGCCGATGTTGGGCTCAGCCAATATTCGGGTCTTGACGATTGTCGGCTTTCCGGGTGCGACGACCCCGGGTATCCTGGACGATCTGAATCGTCTGGCATTCTCGTATCGTTGGTCGACGCGCGCAATCATGCTCGACAAGACCGACGCCACCAAACTGCTGACCAAGATTCGGCGGCAGTGGTTTGCCAAACGAAAGTCGATTGGCGCCATTCTCAAGGAGGTCATGACGAACGAGGCGTCGACGCTGCTCGATACCGACGCCCACAACAAGGCGCTTGATGCCGACGCAGCGTTGCAGGAACTGGGGTCGGATCAGATCGGACAAGCCTTTGTTACGGCGACCATCACTGTCTGGGACCGCGATCCCAACACTGCCGATGAAAAGCTGAGGCTGGTCGAGAAGGTCATACAGGGCCGTGATTTCACCTGCATAATCGAGACCGTGAACGCCGTCGAAGCCTGGCTCGGCAGTCTGCCCGGGCACGTCTACGCCAATGTGCGGCAGCCTCCGATTTCGACCCTCAACCTCGCCCATATGATTCCGATGTCGGCTGTTTGGGCCGGCGAGGCGAGGGATCTGCACTTCAAGGGTCCGCCGCTTCTGTTCGGCAAGACCGAGGGATCGACGCCCTTCCGGTTCTCGCTCCACGTCGGCGATGTCGGCCATACGCTAGTAGTGGGACCGACTGGAGCCGGCAAGTCGGTCCTGCTGGCCCTGATGGCGCTACAGTTCCGTCGTTACCCGAATTCGCAGGTCTTTGCCTTCGATTTCGGCGGTTCGATCCGGGCGGCCGCGATCGCCATGGGTGGCGACTGGCATGATCTCGGCGGTGCATTGTCTGACGGGGACGAAAACCCAGTCGCGCTGCAACCTTTGGCCTGGATCGATGATCCTTCCGAGCGAGGGTGGGCGACGGAATGGATCGGCGCGATCCTGGCACGGGAAAAGATCGAGATCACCCCTGAGGTCAAGGATCATCTGTGGTCGGCGCTAACATCTCTCGCTTCGGCGCCGAGGGAGGAACGCACCCTCACGGGCCTGTCAGTCCTTCTTCAATTGAACTCCCTGAAGCGCGCCCTGCAACCATACTGCCTGGGCGGAGCTTCCGGGCGCTTGCTCGATGCCGAATTCGAAGATCTCGGCGAGGCGTCGGTCCAGGCGTTTGAGACCGAAGGCTTGATCGGAACGAGTGCTGCGCCGACCGTGCTGGCGTATCTCTTCCATCGCATCGGGGACCGCCTCGACGGTCGGCCTACACTACTTATTGTCGATGAAGGCTGGCTTGCCCTCGATGACGAAGATTTTGCCGGCCAGCTCCGGGAATGGCTGAAGACGCTTCGCAAGAAGAATGCGTCCGTTATCTTTGCCACCCAATCGCTTTCGGATATTGACGGGTCCGCAATCGCGCCGGCGATCATCGAAAGCTGCCCAACGCGGCTGTTGCTGCCGAACGAGCGGGCGATCGAGCCGCAAATCACAGCGATCTATCGCCGCTTTGGCCTCAATGACCGCCAGATCGAGCTTCTGAGCCGCGCTACGCCCAAGCGCGACTACTACTGCCAATCTCGCCGCGGCAACCGGATGTTCGAACTTGGCCTTGGCGAGGTCGCTCTGGCCTTTACCGCAGCCTCTTCCAAGACAGACCAGGCAGCCATCTCGCAACTCCTCGCCGAACATGGACCTGACGGCTTCGTGCCGGCCTGGCTACAGCACCGTGGCGTCGCCTGGGCCCTCGACCTGATCCCCAACCTCGTCAATCTGGAGAAATCGCTATGAGGCGTCTTGGCCTATTGGCGGCCGCTGGCATGGTCGCGCTGATGCTCGACCTCAGGGTGCCCGCGCGGGCGCAGTGGATCGTCTTCGATCCCAACAACTACGTCCAGAGCGTCCTGACTGCCGCCCGTGAGCTGCAGCAGATCAACAACCAGATCACCTCGTTGCAGAACGAGGCGCAGATGCTGATCAATCAGGCAAAGAATCTGGCAAACCTGCCGTATTCATCCCTGCGCCAACTGCAATCCTCGATCCAGCGGACCCAGCAATTGCTGGCCCAGGCCCAGCGGATCGCCTACGACGTCGATCAGATCGATCGCGCGTTCTCGACCAGCTACGCGCCAGCGACCAGCAGCCAATCGAACCAGTTACTGATCTCCAATGCTCAATCGCGTTGGCAGAATTCCTATGCCGCAACGCAAGACGCGCTTCGCGTCCAGGCCGGCATCGTTGGCAATCTCGACACCAACCGTGTCCAGACCTCCGCGCTCGTCATGTCTAGCCAGGGCGCAAGCGGCGCTCTGCAGGCAACACAAGCTGGTAACCAGATTCTCGCGCTTAACGCGCAGCAGCTCGCCGACCTCACCGCTGTCGTGACGGCGCAGGGCAGGGCGCAAAGCCTTGAAGCAGCGCAACGCGCCTCGGCCCAGGACCAGGGCCGCGAGCAGCTTCGACGGTTTCTTACGCCAGGGCAGGGTTATCAATCATCCAGCGTGCAGATGTTCCACTGATGACGGACATTCGGGCATTCAAGGCGTTGTCGCTGCTGACGACAATCGGCGTTTTGGTGGTCACAGCCTGCACGATTCAGCTTCGCGGTAGTGACGAGTCGCCCGCGCTGCCGAAGACGGAGCGGACGACAGATGGAGCCAACCCTGATCTCGCACGCTGCCGCAGCGTCACTGCTGAGGAAACAGCAGGTTATCGGCATTGCCAGCAGATTTGGGCCGAAAACCGGCGCCGCTTCTTGGGCAGGAAGAACGTTCCCGCAGATCCTGGCCAAGACGATTCCACCGCAGGCTTGGCGTCCGCCCGAAAGGATCAGAGCCGGATCCCGCAAGGTTATCCGGGACCGGCGATGCCTGAGGCGAGCAAGCCATGACTGGTACGGGGATCATTGACCAGTTCCTTGAAACGTTCACGCGATATATTGACAACGGTTTTGGGCTGCTCGGCAGCGATGTCGGATATCTCGCAACGACCCTTGCTGCGATCGACATCACGCTCGCCGCGTTGTTCTGGAGTTGGGGGCCGGACGAAGACATTATCGCGCGCCTCGTCAAGAAAACGCTCTTCGTAGGCGTCTTTGCCTACCTGATCGGCAACTGGAACAGCTTGGCGCGCACCGTCTTCGAGAGTTTCGCCGGTCTTGGACTGAAAGCATCGGGCGCAAGCCTCTCCGCGGCAGATTTCCTGCGACCGGGAAAGATCGCCCAAGTCGGCCTCGATGCCGGTCGACCATTGCTTGATTCGATCTCCAACCTGATGGGCTACATCAGCTTCTTCGAGAATTTCGTCCAGATCGTCGTTCTCCTATTCGCCTGGATTGTGGTGCTGCTCGCCTTCTTCATTCTGGCGATCCAGCTCTTTGTCACCCTGATCGAATTCAAGCTCACGACGCTGGCCGGCTTCGTGCTCATTCCCTTTGGCTTGTTTGGCAAGACTGCCTTCGCGGCGGAGCGCGTTCTGGGCAACGTCATATCTTCCGGCATCAAGATCCTGGTCCTGGCCGTCATCGTCGGCATCGGCTCCACCCTGTTCTCGCAGTTCACCGCAGGTTTCGGCGGTGCACAGCCGACCATCGAAGACGCGATGACACTGGTGCTCGCGGCGCTTTCCTTGCTGGGCCTCGGCATCTTCGGTCCGGGTATCGCAAACGGCCTAGTGTCGGGCGGACCTCAACTTGGCGCCGGCGCCGCGATTGGAACAGGCCTTGCTGCTGGCGGCATTGTTGCAGCTGGCGCGGGACTTGCCGCTGGCGGTGCCGGTCTCGCTGGCGGTGCGGTTGCAGGCGCCGCGCGCGGTGGCGGCGCTGTCATAAGCGGAGCAACAGCCGCCTATCGAAGCGGCGGCCTTGCCGGCGTCGCGGAGGCTGGCGCTTCGGCTGCGTGGAGTCCATTGCGCCGGGCAGCGGCTACCTTCGGAGGTAGCCAAGCGGGCGACCAGGGCGCGAGCGCTCCGGCCGACGGGCAGCCTGATTGGGCTCGCCGCATGAAGCGTGCTCAGATCATTCAGCACGGTGCCTCGGCTGCTGGCCACGCCGTCCGCTCGGGCGATCATGGTGGCAGCGGCTCTTCCGTCGATTTGTCCGAAGGAGAACGCTGAGACGCACCACTACACCTCCGCCGCACAGCAGCGCCTCAAATCCTTCTATCGCACACTTGAAACCGATCACTCGATATCAGGGGCACCCATCGATGTTCAAACGACCAACAGTTCACTACGGGCGCATGCCCGAGCCGATTACGCCTTATCAAAAGGCCGCTCAGGTTTGGGACGAACGCATTGGATCAGCGCGCGTGCAAGCTAAGAACTGGCGCCTGATGGCGTTCGGCTGTTTGATGTTGTCTGCCGGTCTCGCTGGCAGCCTTGTCTGGCAATCGAGCCAAGGCTCGATCACGCCCTGGGTAGTTGAGGTCGATCATCTCGGTCAAGCCCAAAGGGTTGCGCCGGCCAACATCGACTATCAACCTACTGACGCTCAGATAGCCTACCATCTGGCGCGCTTCATCGAGGACGTCAGAGGTTTGCCGGCAGACAGTATCGTTCTGCGCCAGAATTGGCTCCGGGCCTATGATTTTACGACGGATCGTGGCGCGGCTGCACTGAACGACTATGCGCGCAACAATGACCCCTTTGCCAAGCTGGGCAAGGCACAAATCTCAGTGGACGTCTCAAGCGTCATTCGCGCGTCTTCGGAGAGCTTTCGAGTCGCCTGGACCCAGCGCATCTACGACAACGGCTCGTTGAGCGCGACTGAGCGTTGGACCGCAATTCTCTCGATCGTGATCGAGACACCCCGCGATGCCGAACGCCTGCGCAAGAACCCCCTTGGCGTCTACGTCCGCGCCATCAACTGGTCAAAGGAGTTGAGCCAGTGACCAAGATGCCGTTTGACGTTCATTCGAAACGTTCCCTCCAGCAAAGCAGGCTCGGCTCGGCTTGGCCCGAGTTCGTGAGCTCGAAGCGTGCATTTTTATCCGCTTTCCTGCTTTGTTCGTCCGCGCTCGGAGGCTGCGCGACCTACATTCCGCCGGAGATCAGCTATGACGCTGATGTTCCTCCGCTGCCGGCGGCGCCAGTGGCTCTCGACGACAGATCGCGACCGCTTCACGTTCCACCTCTCTGGAAGCCTGCTCTCGGCGGCAAGTTAGGCGCGAAAGAAGACGCTGAGCCGGTGAGCCGCGTAGAGACGGCAAACAGCGCAGCCCGGGTCGAACCGCGCAAGCGGGGCTATTTCAACGCAGCGCAAATCTACGCCTACAGTCCCGGGGCGCTCTATCAGATTTACGCCGCACCGGGGCAGATCACGGATATCGCGCTCGAGGAGGGAGAGCAGTTGACGGGATCAGGACCGATCGCGGCCGGAGATACCGTACGCTGGGTCGTGGGCGATACCGAAAGCGGGAGCGGCGACACACGGCGGGTCCATATCCTGGTCAAGCCGACCCGAGCTTCGATTGAGACCAACTTGGTGGTCAATACGGACCGGCGCACCTACTTGATTGAGCTCCGCTCCCGCGAACGGCCATACATGCCGTCTGTTGCTTGGTACTATCCAGAAACTGCACGGGAACGATCGCGTTCGGTCGCGCAGCCTGTTCTTCCGGACCCGGCGCAGCGCACCTTCCGCTATGCCATCGAAGGGGACAGTCCTCCCTGGCGGCCGCTCGCCGCATATGACGATGGCCGCAAGGTCTATGTCGAATTCCCGGCGGGGATCGTGCAGGGCGAGATGCCTCCGCTCTTCGTCATCGGTCCAGACGGCAAGACTGAACTCGTCAACTACCGCGCTTACGGCAACGTATTGATCGTCGATCGGCTGTTTGCTGCCGCCGAACTGCGGCTTGGCGGCGAGCACCAGCAGAAGGTCCGTATTGTCAGGACCGATGGGAGACCGTCGTCATGAACACTCGGAATATGAACGATCAGGAGCAAGCGGCTCCGCCTGAGACACAAGAGGATCAGTCCAGGGGCTTCCGCTTGAGAGCGGAGCACCCGCGCGTGACACGGTTGTCACGGAAAGTACTGGCGGGAGGGAGCGCGGTCGCCCTGCTTGTCATCGGTGGAGCCGTGCTGTGGTCGCTGCAGAAGAATCGCCCTCGAGACCAGGCGGCCGATGAGCTTTACAGTACCGACCATCACAATGTCGCTGACGGTATTACGGCGCTGCCGAAGGACTACACTGGCATTCCGCGCCAGCCAATCCCGCAACTGGGTCCGCCCCTTCCCGGGGACCTCGGTCGGCCGATCCTTGCGGCCCAAGGCCAGTTGCCGACGATCGGCGCTGATCCAGAACAGCAGCGCCGGGATCAAGAGACCGAAGCAGCCCGCATCAGCCATCTATTCGCTTCGGCGAATGGACGAGAAGTGCGTCCGCCCGCCGCTGCGGCGGTTGGAAACGAGCGCGTCGTGCCTGCGAGCGCGACGAGCACCGGCGACGACGGAAATGCGCAAAACGGTCAGGACCGCAAGCTTGCCTTCGTGAACGCTTCTGTGGACCGTCGCACGGTAAGCCCTGATCGCGTCACCAAGCCGGCTTCACCGTATATCGTGCAGGCTGGGACGGTTATTCCGGGAGCCCTGATCACCGGAATCCGGTCGGACCTGCCGGGCCAGATCACGGCGCAGGTGACCGAGAATGTCTATGACACGCCGACCGGCCGCTCTCTGCTTGTGCCTCAGGGAGCGCGTCTGATCGGCATCTACGATAGCCAGGTCACTTTCGGCCAGTCCCGTGTCCTGCTCGTCTGGACCCGGCTGATTATGCCGAACGGACGTTCCATCGTTCTCGAGCGGCAGCCTGGCGCTGACGCTGCCGGGTATGCAGGCCTCGAAGACCAGGTCGACAATCACTGGGGTGAGCTGTTCAAGGCTGCGGCACTATCGACGTTTCTGGCGGTCGGGACCGAACTTGGGGCCGGCTCGGACACCAACAGCAACGACAGCGCGATCATCCAGGCATTGCGGCACGGCGCCTCAGACTCACTGAATCAGACCGGACAGCAGGTCGTTCGCCGCAGCCTCAACATCCAGCCCACTCTGGCTGTACGACCTGGCTTCCCGGTTCGTGTTCTTGTCAATCGTGACCTCATACTTACGCCCTATAGAGGGTGACAACATGCCAAAACTCAAAATTGGAGAGCTTCCAGACGACAAGCCGGTCAAAGTGAGTACCGAGCTGCCTGCGGCCGTGCATCGTGATCTCATTGCATATGCGGAAGCGCTTACGCGTCAGGGTGGCCAAGTGGTCGATCCGACTAAGCTCATCGCTCCCATGTTAGCGCGCTTTATGGCCACGGATCGAGGATTTTCTAAACTGAAACGTGAAGGCCACGTACCGGCCGCTGGCGAAGGACAGTGATGCTCAAGGTTTCCGAAACTGTTGGTCGATGCTAATTCTAGGCGCTGCCGAGCTGGCGCCAAGAGCCGAGATATCTTGTCGGAAAGGTGTGTTCGCGCCGGATACAACTCCGATTATCAGGTTTTCTCGGTTTTCAGACGCGAGGCGCTGGGCCAACTGCAGTTATTCGGTCGCCTTGAAGCGCGTTACACTGCTCCGGCCATCGACGCTGACAGGCACGTCACCCTCGACCGTGGCCCGCCGTACGACGCGATGCTGGTCCCCGTAATCGTTTACCGCGTAATGCTGCGTTGCGCGGTTATCCCATATTGCAATATCGCCCTCTAGCCAGTTCCAGCGCACAGTGTTTTCGGGCGCGGTGATGTGAGATTGGAACAGATCGAACAACTTTTGTCCGTCGTATTTGCCGACCCCAACAAAGTGCTTCACCAAGGCGCCGAGCACTAGCGTCCGCTCGCCTGTCTCGGGGTGGACGCGTACAGCGGGATGCTCGGTCTCAAAAGCCGTTCTGGTGAACACCTCGTCAAAGTGCTTCTTGTCGACCTCGCGGACACGCGCGATCCCGGCGTAATCGAAAACGTTACTGTGAACGGCCCATAGGCCGTCGGCAAGGCGTTGTAGAGGCGGCGGCAGATCAAGATAAGCGGCAGCTGTGTTCGACCACACGGTGTCGCCTCCGAACCTTGGCATTACAACGGCCCGCAGGACCAAAATCTTGGGATAGGCGTCGGCGAAGGTCCCATCCGTATGCCAAACGTCTGCGCGACCGCCGCCGCGAGTGGAGTCCAGTTCGAGGAGCGACGCCATCCCCTTGGTGGCACCAAGCATCGGATGCGGCACTAACTTTCCGAGACGAGCGGCAAAGCGCTCCTGCTCGGCGTCATTGAGATGTCCTTGATTACGGAAGAAGATCACCTTGTGCTTGAGCAATAAGCTGTTGATCGCAGCGATCGCGTGATCCGGTAAATCGCCTGATAGCTTGATATTTTTGATTTCGGCGCCGATGCGCGCTGCTCGTTTCACCACATCGGTGCTCGGAATGACGCCACCGATCAAAGCCGTTGTGCTCATGTTGCTTTTGTAAGCCCTTGCAGTTTCTCTCTCTCGCCTCTCGGAGCGAATGATCTTCAGCAAGCATCGTGCCAGGCGAAAGACGACCATGTACCGCCAATGGGCACTGAACGAATCGTGGTATTCGGCGCGAGTCATCGAACTGAGCCGATGGTTGGACCGAGTGACGAAAAAACTCGATCACCGACCTCCCCCTTCTAATGTCGAACCGTGAAAGCCGAAGCGGACAGCAGGAGGCGCCAACCTAGGCGGCGCTGGCAAGCCACAAGGCCGAATGGACTTTCGATATTCGCGCTGTACTGGACCTGACACGAGATTGTGCCTCTGTCAGAATACAGACAAGTGTCTACAGCGCGGTAAGCCCGAGCTGACTGTTCGGTTAATAAATGTCGCGAGGTAATTGTATGCCCGGGTTAATCTCTACTAATGCCGCTGGAGCGTGTGAGAGCTGCAGATGTAATGTCCATCGGCGCTGTTGGCCACGGTCATGCACATTATCGTCTCAGTCCTGAGCCAGGATAAGAGCTGCAACTTCCAGGTCCTGTGCCAGTTTGCTCGCCGCTAGGCCGGTGGCGACACCAACGCGATCGGGCGCAGGGCGGTTCTGGCTCATCTTGCGCTTGCCTTCGACCATGGTGATCGGGATGCGCACGCCGGCGATTTCACGCAACTGGACGGCAATGAAATCCGCGGGCGCATCGCTGACGGCCCAGGGCGTCGCACGTGACGTCTCATGGATATTCGTCAGACGCGTCACGATCTCAAGCAGGCGTTTAGGATCCTCGAAGAACTCAATCGGTCCATGGGCGTGGACCGCGATGTAATTCCATGTAGGCACCACGTGTTCAGTTTGACGCTTGCTTGGATACCAGGATGGTGTCACATAAGCCTCTGCGCCACTAAAGATCGCCAGAGCTTCTCCAATCGGGGCCGTGCGCCATTGCGGATTGCCCTTCGCCAGGTGCCCGTACAGCGCGCCGTGTTTGCCTTCGCTCTCATCGAGGAAGAGCGGAAGAGGCGTCGCAAGTGGCCCATCTGATGTCGCCGTGATCAGGTTGGCCAATCGGGCGCAGCGGATTGTCGCTTGAATGCTCTTGAGGTCGTCATCTCGAAAGTGGGATGGTATGTACATAGAGGGTCTCCGTTGGCTGTCGTCCAGATAAAACCCAAGTCAAGAAGCTAGAAAACCGGCAGTTTCGGTAGCTCCCGTAGAGGTGCTCCGCTTCCTCTTTTGACGTGAAGTTTTCGGATTTGTCCGGGACGTGACCCGCCACTAAGTATTTGTTCCAGAAGGCGAAGGAGTTAGAGTCCAGCCCGAAGAGGGACGGACAGATGAGGCGAGCAAGGTTCAGGAAGAGCAGATTATCGCGGTATTAAAGGAGGATGAGGCTTGGGCGAAACGGCTGACCTGGCTCGCAGGCATGGGATCTCCGAAGCGACGATCTACAATTGAAAGGCTAAATTCGGCGGCATGGATGTCTCTGAGACCAAGCGCCTGAGGCGCTGGGAGAGGAGAGCGCGAAGCTGAAGAAGCTTCTGGCCGAGCAGATGCTCGACGCGGCCGCCCTTCGCGAGCTGCTTTCAAAAAAGCGATAGGGGCCGTCCACGCCGGGGATCTGCCGCGTGCCGATCTCCGCGCCTGCGTCCACCAGCCGACGTTAGCTCCTTGCGCAATGCAGGAAGCTTCCCCCCGGTCCGGCAGCGCGACAACGAAGTAAGCGCGCGACGCGAGGGAGAGCCCTGGTTTAAGTGAAATATATAGCCAGCCCCGGTTTCACCAACGCTACGGCGTGCACCGGTTCCGACTCCATACATGTGAATCGAAAGTTAGGGGCATGAGGGAAGGCCCTCCGGGCTGGCTGGCGGACCCTCGACCCCGAGCCTGAGCACAAGGCCGTGCATGTCCCCACGGTTCGTCCCAAGAGCAAACTGCAGATTCTTGCTAACGATCGGCTAAGATCCTCGCCGGGTTAGCGCGCGATGTGCTAGGTCAAGCCGCAGCGCCCATCGTGCGGAACGTCGCGGCACAGGCCCCAGGAGCTGTCTTGAGGCCGCGACTGCGGTCTTCTCGCCCGGCCTTCTGAGAAGTGTTCGCTTTGTAACACGGCTGACCGCCCCCGAGAGGGGCGTGGTATTCTGCCGAATGCCAGACCGATCTCCCGCCGAATTATTCGCACCGCTCGCTTGAACTGCTCGGCCGGCACCAGGCCGCCCTAACCGGCAATCCGAAAGCGAAGCGCGAGCTCGGGCAGATGGCCCGCGAGTACAAACAGATGGCGGACTGGCACGACCACAACCCCCAGCATCGAGAGTAAGGCCGCCTCGGCCTGTCCTGATTCACGGCTGGGGCCGGATTAACCGCCTTCGTCCAGTGTTAGTACACGTATGGATCGAAATGATCCTGTATCGGCAATTGGCGGTACAGCGGTCTGCGCGGCGATCGTCGCCATCTTCGAGATCAAGGTGGCAATGGATCGTAGGCGCTTCAAAAGTAGCGCCGCCTCATGGCGCAGCTATCGTTTACGAACTTGTGGCGAAGGGATTGGATTGTTGATGCGCCCTGGCCGATAGCCCCCGCCGTGCCAGAGCACAACGGCCCCGGCTGTCGCCGATTGGCTGGGGCCGCTTTTATGCGGGCGAGGCGCACTTGGGGCTTGCAATGCGGGGGGGCGCAAATGACAAGCGCGGGCCACGCTTTCGGTAAGCGCCTTCACGCCGACCTTGCCGCACAGCATCAATCCCCTTTGAGATTCGCTCTGGAGGCCAACAAGGATCGCCTGATGGCAACATAGCTATGTCCTTAGGTGCAGCGGTTCGGGAGTGGCCCGACGGGGCGCTATGCCACTTTGATCCGATCGAAAGGGATGAGGTGGCAGTTTGAACAGCATTCCCGCGTTCGGCTCAGTGCGGCAGGACTTCCATGTTCTTCACCTCACTACGACGTGCCTTCGCAGGCAGGGAATCGCTGAAGTCAACTGGAGTGATGCAAATATTCCTGCCTCATTGCCTGGATCGTAGCGCAACTGTATCGCAACATTTCTCGTTCGGCTGCCGGTCCGACGGACTTTGAGACGATAGCCGTAGCCATCCAGCGTACTGGCTCTGACTCACTTCAGATGAAGTTCGACGGACGTCTGGCACTTTGATTGGAGAGGATCTCACAGTTCTGCTTCAGAAAGTCGGTTTGAAGCTCAGGAGCCGCGGTGATTGCGCAAACGCGCCCGCAAGGACCTACCAAGAATGGCCGGTCGCACTGTCGCGGGAAGTTGGTTATACTGTCGCTCTCAACGGAGGGGGATCCGTGTCCTACAGCATTAGGTGTCATCGAACGGGGTTTAGCCGGAGGCATTTTTCAGTTCAAAGTTTGAGCGCAAGAGAAGCCCTGTGTAAGGCGGAGTGTCTTGAGAGATCGGGAGTAGACATAGACTATATTGATACTCCCTCAGGCGGACGTGTCGACCTCCGCACGTTCCGGAAGCTGGCTGAGACGGAGGGCGGCTTCGAACAAGAACTTCCCAGCCAATGATGATGATCATACCTACGCTTTCAGGAAAATACTCAAACATTTGAGCTCGCACCTACGAAGCCCTGTCACTTCAAAGCTGGCGCCTTCACGTTTCAATGCGTCGCGTTTCGGCCTGGAATCTCCCAGGCCCTTCGGATACCTGGGCCGGCCAATTTGCGTTGTCTCGAATACGCGCATCGTTGCCCTCGCTAGCATCCATCAACTTCGCGCAGATTCCACCATGCACAAGAACTAACAAGACGAGCGGCTGCCATGAACGATGGACATTGATTTGGTTCACTCTCAAGAACGCGGCTTCTCAAGCGACTTCAGTATTGCGAGCTGCCTCGGACTGCCACCGAAGCAGTGTCCCCTGCCGTTTAGATTGTTTCAGTCGAGAAGATGCTGCGCATTTCCGGCAGCGTTCAAAAGACCGTTCACAGTCTTCAAGCCGAGCCCGTCTTACAGCAGGATGCATGATCCGGCGAAGCAGCCTAGTCTGCACA
The DNA here is from genome assembly GCF_020193935.1 of Bradyrhizobium sp. NBAIM08. Lineage (NCBI taxonomy): Bacteria > Pseudomonadati > Pseudomonadota > Alphaproteobacteria > Hyphomicrobiales > Nitrobacteraceae > Bradyrhizobium > Bradyrhizobium sp. NBAIM08. The sequence goes on from NZ_JADYVR010000011.1 coordinate 223,311, forward strand.
GTAGGCGACCGCTGTTGAGCCACGAGCCTACGACAGCTTTCCGGGCCGGCAGCCTCAAAGCCGAGACCTTACTCGCCATAGCGAAGGACGTGCAGATTGCCGACAGACGCGCACGTGGGGTACGGCGTGGTTTTGGTCCGGCGCAAACTATCCATGCTTGCTTGGCCTGCCGGTCCAGCTTCGCGAGCTGTCCTAGACATGCACTACTTCCGGCGCTTGACCTTGCGCGGCACTTAGCTAGCCAAGGCGCCACGCTGACCTAAAGAGTGTTCGCCGTCGGGGCCTGTGAAACAGGCAGTGTGATTTTGCTTTGGGAGGAGTTCCTGGTTCATAGTAGCCAGCGGGAGCGAAGATGAAACAGAAATCCGGACCGAGAAAAGCACCGGCAGAACAAGTTGTAAAAAGACATTAGGCGACAGACCCGCCGGCATTATTCGGCGGAAGAGAGGATCCGCATGATGCTGTGCGCGGCAAGGAGAACATCTCGAGATCTGCCGCCCAGAAGGCATCGCTGCCTCGATGTGTTACAGTTGGTTCAAGGAGTTGTCTGACGACGGACGTCAGCTCTCAAACGAATGTCGACAACTTGACCCTGCAGCCCGCTACGAAGTCCCTGCTGAACCTCCAATTCTCAATTCGGCACGGCCCTTGCTTGGTTAGAGGTACCATCACGTATTGCTCCAGATACGGCGATGTTAGGGGCGGGCTCGGCGTCGCGAGCGTCTGGTCCGCCCCGCCGATTTGCTGTGGCTTGCGACTTCGGCGCCTAAGCGGCCATGCCATAGCCTCGAACACACGTTAGATCAGAGATGCAGACTGGAACAGTAGTCTCCTACAGTGTTGAGAAGGGCTGGGGCTTCATCAGACCCGACAGCTGCGACGGCATGGATTTGTTCGTTCACATTTCGGACCTTTGCGACTGCACAGGGGCTGATCTGGTGCCGGGGACGCGCGTGTCTTTCGATCGTCGCTTCAACAAACGCCGCTCAAAGTACAGAGCCGCCGAGGTCAGACTAATCAATTGAGATGCCGTATTTTCTGAAGCACGGGTTGCTTATCATTTGATATCGGAACGGCGATGCAGGAGCGCTTCCCTTGCAGGGCGCATTAAAATTTACGGTCGATCTTCTGAAGAATCTTGCCAACTCCAAGAGTCCTTTTGGCGTAGTGACGTGCCACCTGGATGTCGTGCGCAAACCTGGTCAAAATCGTTCAATGAAGCATCGAAGATGTTGGACCAGTTTAGAACGACGGCGTCATCTGACGGCAGCGTTTTGGCACGGACCTCGTACAAATGCGATCGTCCCCAAACAGCCGAAACTGGACGGCCGCGCCGACGGAAAGACTATCATACACGGATTCGGCGACGCCCGCGGTGACGCTCAGCGTATTGCGGTCGACGATCTTGACGAGATCCTAGCCACGCCGCGTGTATTGGCCATCGGTATATTCCAGGCATGCCAACAACGCCGGCGTTGAGCGTAGCGAAGATCAGACACGAACAGGCTCGGCACGATTTGCCGGTCGAGATGGACGATGCGCGCTTTCACTTGCTCGCTCTCGACATTAAGCTCGGCCAGCCGCTGATCGAGTTCTCGGATCGAGTTAATTACCTCGAGGCCGAACTTGCGTCAGCCCGCGACGGAGTCTTCATCGGGAGCCCTACAATGATGCTCCTTCGCTGGTCGAAGTGCGCAGCACCTCCAGCGCTTTGATGTCACCGTGATTGTTTCAGATCTCGCAGGAGAGCCAGATCTCGGCTGCGCGATTGGGAGTACTGGACGCGTTATCTTCACCGGCGGCCCGATCGCACAATTCCGTCGGTTTCTTACGCGCTACGGGCTCTGATGCTGCTGCCCTCACGACTCTTTGCGGCTTTCCACGGCCTTTGTCGCCGTACTTGACGCCGATTTCGTTTTGCAGACGCCGCTTTCAGAATCGGGCTCCGCCTTACCGTCGTTCCGTTGCTCAATCCGACAAAATGGTATTGGCGCGCTCTTCTGGGAGTGGCTGCCATAGTGTCTTAGCGCCATGTGGTTCGCCGACGCTTGTGCCACTCGACTGGACTGCGGACGCGCTTCCCCATGCGGACTTAATCGAGCGAACGTTGGCACTGTTTAACGAGCCGAGCGTTGGTCGAGTTGAGGATTCGCATGCTCGAAGCTGTACTGTGCCGTCCTCGTCCATTGCGACTCGAATCAACCCGGACCTAACGCTTTATCGTGGAGGAATACGGTGAACTGTTGCGGTACTCGAGCGCGGGTTCCTATCGACGAACAGATACTCTTCAGATCGTCCCACAGCTATTTGGGGGATCAAGCGGGCTGGAGGACAGGCGCAGTCTGCCCCTGCCATAACTTGCGCGATCGACGATGCTTGTCAAAGTAGAGATCCAAGACAGCGCGTCGGCCAAGTCGACAGCGTCCTTCATCAAAAGCCCCGTGAAGGTGACGTTGCCCTGGCATGCGGCCTGCCCGGTCACAACACCGATCACAGTCCATCCGAACCCATCGCGTCAGATCGCGTAGCGAGCTAATCTGGGTGAGAGCTCGATCGCGTTTCACCACTGTGCTCATAGCCGACGCGGCGCTATGGGATGCTTTGCCACTCAGATAAGTCTCGCGGGATACCCATCTTTGTAGGATCTCCAGCCCACGGCCAATGACATCTCCCGTTCGCTAACCCTTCTGCTGCGATGACTGGCGAGATATACTGGCCTAAAACCTGACCATCAAACAGGAGAGCGCATCCTCCCGGCACGATAATGATCTCGGCTAGACCGGCGTATGTTTCATACCTCCATTTCATAGCTAACTACCGGGTTAACCCCTTTGATATTGACGGCAACGCAGGTGCGACTCGGCGCCTTCACTCAAGAGAACTCGACGCTGTCCCTGCCGCGCCCACGCTGCCGGTGAAGTTAGCCCGACGTGACTCGGCGCTTGTGCTGGTCCGAAAAAGCGCTGTCCCTACCACGCCCCACTAACTTCAGTGGCCAACCTTGCCATAACAACGCTAACCACCCTCGCCTTCGCGGGAGTGTCTGAAGCTCCCACGGGCTGCGGAATTGTAGCGCCAAGAGCGATCATGGGACGCCTACCAGGATTGGTGGCTGGCCGACGGCGTAAAGGCGCACTATCGGTGTGGTAATGGCCGCACGAGATGGGCACATGTACATACACGATTGCCCGCGCCAAGCTTGGGCAACTACGGGCGCTCACCTCAGCCACGTAGAAACGGGCCCCGAGCATATCTGGCGAGGATGCAGACAAGCCGGCACTACACCGTGGTGATACGGGGCGCGGCGTGTGCGATGCGACGAGCCGCATGCAGGTTGACGACGTGCTCAAGCTTTACGTCAGCAACAATGCGGGCGCTACGGTGTCCTTGTCAGAACTCGTCACACCGGTCATGGAAACCAGTCCCCTCCAGTTCGTGCGCTCCAACGGCTACCCGGCCATGCGTATTGCCGGCAAGGGCTGCACCCGGGATAGCCGGCGACGCGATGATGGAAATGGAAAGACTAGCCTCAAACTGCCCCCAGGTTTCACAGTCGAGTGGATTGGACAGTCTCTGCACGAAAGCAATCTGCCTCGCAGGCGCCAATCCTGCTTGCTCTCTCCATGTTGGTCGTCTTTCTGGTGCTGGCTGCGCTTTACGGGAGCTGGTCAATTCCGTTCTCGGTGACGCTTGTCGTGTCGCTTGGAATAATCGGTTCCGTTCTCGCGGCCCATCTGCGCGGGCTCGAAAAAGACGTCTTCTTCACCATCGGCTTTACTACTATCATAGGTTTTTCGGCCAAGAACTCGATCCTGATCGTCGAATTCGCCAAGAACCTTCGCAGTCAGGGCGTGGGCTTACGAACGCCGTCGTCGGAGCAGCCAGGCTTCGATTGCGTCCGATCCAAATGACCTCACTGGCCTTTCCACTCGGTGTGGTCCCATTGATGCTTGCCCGCGGCGCTAGCGCCGAAACCCAGCGCGCCATCGGGACCGGGGTATTCGGTGGCATGATTTCAGCAACGCTCCTCGCTGTGTTCTTTGTGCCCGTCTTCCACGTCTTCGTCACGGAACATTTCGGTGCACGCAAAGACTGGGCCTCCATGCAATAAGCGAAGGGTGACCTCGACTCTGGAAGAGATCTCAGGGTCGATTCAAGGTGATCGACACGGTGCGGGAGAAGTTCAGTTGTCGGACTACGAGGCGATCACGCACCCCCAGGCGATACTTGTTCTGCCGTCGCTTCGCCCGGTTTGGACTTGTGGTTCATCTTCGCTTCTGATGGCTACGATGAACCACAAATCTCCTCGTAGAGAACTTGGGCAACTCGTCCGAGCAGATGGCCGGCGGACGTCATCCGCCGCCGGCTATCCTACGCTGCCCGGGGCCTGGGGGCTGGGCAGCGGTCGACTTAGTGCTCGTAAGCCTGCCGATCGCCGATTCGTAACCCGCCAACTATTCCGGCAAGCTCCGAACCCGAGAAATCGGTGGTCTTACGCGTTCACCAAGCGCCTGAGCTTTCCGGTTTAATGGACACGGGGTTCAGCTAAACCCGTCTTGCGCCCGAACTCAACCGGGTTGACATAGGCGTGGTCGAGTCCATGCGGGTATTGTTGCAAAATCTTTCAGTTTAGCTGAACCCATCGGCGCGTGCCTCGTCTCTAGTTCTGTAGATCTTTCCTGCCGTCCGTTCGGTCTTGAGAAGAGAAGAAGCTCTCCGTGGCCGCATCGTCCCACGCTTCCCGGAACGGCTCATGCTGCAAACGATGCCATGGTCGGCCATCAGGCGCTAGAACTGCTCGCTCGTGTGCTGGCGCACCAGTCGGGTGCTTCGTGATGATGGATGATACCTGGGCGACAACCCTACTTTCACGCCGCCACCAAATATCTCGCTGGTTGCCGACGCATTCCTCGGGATCGCGACAGCAAATGACGCCGCATGGCCGGCGCTACGGGCGACCTCATCAGTTCGAGAGGTCGCCGGGCCCAAAGATATCGATTTGGCCCTGCTTAGACTACGCATCCTCACGATCCGCAAACAGCATTGGGAAAACGGCCTTAAACTGGCTCCAAGGCTGCAAGCCAATTTGAACCCAGCACCAGTTCCCCGAGGTTCGGTGGACATCAATGCCAATCACCCGTCGCATTCGCACCTCCTGCCAGACACGAGCCGAGAACTTAGGGCTGGTCGCCTCCGACTCGCCCGGTTGCGCCGAGAGCGCGCGCCCGCAGCTCTCGTCGGGTCATTTGGAACCGAGAGTTTTTAGGCGCGAGCAGCCTTTTCGGAGTTTGTGCTGAAGCCGATGCCGCGCCCTCAGCTAGCGCGTGTAGCAGGGACAGCGTCGGGTTCTCACTCACTCGAGGCGCCGAGGCACGTCCGCGCTGCTCCGGAAGCTACATGCGTGCATCGACAGCTAGGAGTCCAAGCCGAGGCACCGGAAGCACGGTGCGGGCAGCCCGATACACACGACACATGCAGGCCGCATTGATATCACGCGGACTGCGCTGCAGGATCAGCCGGTTGAACAGCCCGCAGAAGCTGGTGAGCGATTTCGGGCTCAACACGCGGGTGCGGCTGTCGGGACTGGGAGCTGCCCCTCACGGCCGCATCAGCAAGATCGGCCGCAGTTATGCGCGCGCCATGCTGGTCGAGCCGGTCTTGGCTGCGACCAAGGCGCCCGGTCCACTGCATGCGTTTGGTACTGCCGGTTCCGGCCGTGGCGGGCGATCCTAGCGATAGGCTATCGCACGCAGGTTCACTCCAGGGCCGCACGCCCATCCCACAGGTTGTCCGTCACGGTCTGGGTGAGTCCTAGTGGCTCCAAAATTTCGTTGGCATAGGATCAGCTCGGCTATGCCAACGTATAGCTTTCGAAGGAATTCCTCCGCCGGCATTGTTGAGGAGGACACGATCATTGGGAGAGCCGAGGCGACGCTATCGGAGGCCATACAGTTGATCACACTTCTGTTCAGATGAGTTTTGTCATCCTGATTGGGACTGTACTGCGCACTCCAGAACACGAACGCGGAGATCGCAGGCCAAGCTTGGCAATGCGCTCGGCACGGAACAGGCTCGCCGAGGCTGGCGGACAGTTCTTCTCTAGAACCGCATGAATTCAGGGCTAAGAGGTTAACTTGAAGGCGGCTCTCCGCTCTCCTCGCTGGACCAGACGGGAAGATGAACTGTTGCGCGAGCTTGTTGATGCAGGCGCGCCTGTGGAATCCATTTGCGAAACGCTCCACAGGTCCGAGCCGGAACTTCGGAGGCGTGGCTACTACATTGGCCTACCAAGGAAATGGTTTAAGCGAAGAGTCGCCCTCTGACGTTGAGGCCGCGCTCGACTGCGATCCTGGTTTTGGCAAAGTAAGGCCACTAACTGAGGCCACCTCTTTCATTCAGTAGAAGAGGGCGACGTCGACTTCTGGGCCCGCCGGCATACGAGGATGATGAGCGCGCGCATTTGTCGCGCGGCTATGCGCTCAGTCGGGCCGGCGCCGGGCTGGCTTGATTGAGCCCGGCGATCGAACGTCAGCATCTTCGTCGACCCCACTCAGTTCGGACTGAACGAGGATCTCAGCACCTACACGCCCGACTTCTTGCAGGATGAGGGACTGTGCCGCGACGCCGGTGTTGCCTTCCACTTTGCGCCGGATGCACAGGAAGTTTATCCGAGTCATTTCGAGACCTTAATTGAACCGGGCGACCTCGCCAAAGCTGTGCGGAGCCTTCAGGCCTGGACATTTTCGCGGTGTCGCTACTGTCGTATGTCAGTTGTTGAACATGGTGCAGCCCGACGTGCTGTTTTTTTTGGCCAGAAGGATTTTCAGCCAATGCGCAGTCGTGCGTCGCATGGCGCGGTTGATCTCAATCTCCCAATCGAGATCGTCACCGTACCGACCGCTGCCGAGCAGGATGGGCTCGCGATGAGCAGTCGCAACCAGTATCTCGGCAAGGAAGAACGTCAGCGGGCCCTTGCGTTCAATCGTGGACTCTCCGCCGCGCTCGATGAATTCCGCTCGGGAGAAAGGCCAATTGCGATCGCCAAGGGGCATTTAGAGACAGTTGACCGACTCCAGTATCTTGAACTTGTGGACGGTGCCGCCGACAGTCCACTGCGACGCCCCGCGGAGCTTTGTGCAGCAGCCTACGTTGGATGGACCCGGCTGACCGACAAGGTAATACTGGCGTTGCCAACTCCATAGCGCACTGCGCAGCCAACATTACGCAGCATATTGAGCTGGAAGAAGTGCTCAAGCCAACTGTTCCGACAGACGTGTCGATTGGTGCCAAGGGCGAACTCCGAGCAAAGTTGTTCAGCGAGTTAGCGATGCGGAGAGGGGGGCTTGCGGAATATTGTAGGCCCGAGAATTTTGCCTCTGGCAAGGTCATACTTCGCGGGGCTGCGACCAGCGAGCGTTTCGACAAACCTTGGTATAGTCTTTTGCAGCCCATTCTATATTTCCCACTTACCTTTGTAGAGTTGAGCACCCGTCAGGTCGTTTGTACTTTCGATCTCGAACCCGGATCATTCGATCGACGGGGCGGCGCGAAGCCCGAAGTGACGCCTTGCTAGAAGTCGTTGCGTTCCAATCAGGTGTGAGGACGAATCTTGAGTCTGACCGTTAGCCGGTTGCACGCAAAAAGACTTGGGGGGCTGTGCCTTAAGAAGGTGCCCACTATTCGAGATCGCGATGAGCGATCAGAACAGCGCAACCAACCTTCATTCAAGCGACGAAGATGAAGAAGCGGAGGATCGGGCACGCTATGCTCAGCAACGTGTGATTCCTTAGAGTAGCCGATAACGCTTCCCTCATACTACGGGCTTTAGCGCAGTCGCCGCATTGATGATCATTGCTGTACCGCAATTTGCTGGCGTATTTGCATCCCCCTCTGGAAATGCGAGTCGAGATGGCATTTACCGAGCTTTTCATCAAACGTCCGGTATTGTCTATTGTCGTTAGCCTCCTGATCTTGCTGATCGGCTTTCGGGCGGCGACCGTACTGCCGATCCGGCAATATCCCAAGCTATCTAATACGGTCGTCAATATCACTACTTCCTATCCTGGCGCCTCCGCCGACATGATCCAGGGGTTCATCACGACTCCCCTGGAGCAGGCCGTCGCTTCCGCCGAGGGCGTCGACTACATCAGCTCCTCATCGGTGCTCGGTACCTCGACGATCCAAGTCTACATCAAGCTGAATTTTGATCCCAACGAGGCGCTCACCGAGGTGCTCTCCAAGGTCAACTCAGTGAAATATTTGATCCCAAAGGAATCAAACGATCCGGTCATCACCAAATCGACCGGTCAAACAACCGCTGTCATGTATATCGCGTTCTCCAGCGAGGAATTGACGGCAAGCGCGATCTCCGACTACCTCTCGCGCGTCGTGCAACCCGTTATGGCAACCGTGGATGGCGTCGCAGCGGCGGACATCCTGGGCGGTCAGAGTTTTGCGATGCGGCTATGGCTCGATCCTGCGAAAATGGCTGGGCACGGCGTGTCGCCGGCCGAGGTTTCGGCTGCAATCGCCGCCAACAACTTCCAGGCCGCGGCTGGCCAGGCCAAGGGCTATTTCACTATCTCCGATGTCACGGCAAATACGGATCTGCGGAGTGTGGATGATTTCAAGCGGATGATCGTCAAAGCCAACGACGGTGGCTTTGTGCGCATGGAAGACATTGCGGTAGTCGAGCTTGCCGCGCAGACGGCAGACACTAGCGTCGCGATGAACGGCGAGCACGCGGTCTTCATCGGCGTGCAGGCGAGCCCGCAAGGCAATCCGCTAAACATAGTGCGAGGCGTTCGAGGGCTGTTTCCAGAAATGGAGCGTAACCTGCCGCCGTCGCTGACGATGAAAGTGGCCTACGACTCCACCCAGTTTATTCAATCATCGATCGATGAAGTGGAGAAGACGCTCATTGAGGCTGTCGTGGTCGTGGTGATCGTGATCTTTCTGTTCCTGGCCTCACTGCGGTCGGTCATCATTCCTGTGGTCACTATTCCGTTGTCGCTCGTGGGTGTCTGCAGCATGATGCTCGCGCTGGGGTTTTCATTCAATCTCCTGACTCTCCTTGCGATGGTTCTCGCGATCGGTCTCGTGGTCGACGACGCGATCGTGGTGGTGGAGAACATTCATCGCCATTTAGAAGAAGGTGCGACGCCCCTACTGGCTGCTACAAGGGGCGCGCGCGAGATCGTCGGTCCCGTTATCTCCATGACGATCACCTTGGCTGCGGTATATGCGCCGATTGGGTTTCTCGGCGGCCTCACCGGTGCGCTGTTCCGCGAATTCGCGTTTACGCTGGCGGGAGCTGTGATCGTGTCGGGCGTGATCGCGTTGACGCTGTCGCCCATGATGTGCTCGCTCTTCCTGAGGCGCGCCGAGGGGGGCCGATTTGCAAGGCTTGTGAACCGCGGGTTCGGCGCCATAACACGATGGTACGGCCGCAAGCTCGACCGCTCGCTCGAATATCGCCCAATTACCGGGCTATTTGCGCTGACCATGTTAGGCCTTGTCGGTTTTCTCTACATGAATATTTCCAAGGAGCTCGCGCCGGAGGAGGATCAAGGTATCGTATTCGCGCTAACGAAGGCGCCCAAATACGCCAATATCGACTACCTCGACTATTACGGCGCCAAACTTGAAAACGCGTTCAAGAAATTTCCAGAGAGTGACTTGAGCTTCGTGCTCAATGGCATCAGTGGCCAGCAGAGTGGCATGGCCGGCATGTTGCTCAAGCCGTGGGACGAGCGCAAGCGATCATCGATTGTACTAAAATCCCTCGTTCAAGCCGAGCTGTCCAAAATCGAAGGTATTAACGCGTTTGCCTTTAGCTTGCCTCCGCTTCCGGGCGGTTCGGGTGGCCTACCAGTGCAGATGGTGATTAATTCGACGGTTGGCTTCCAATCCGTTTACGAGCAGATGTCCAAGCTGAAGGATGTCGCGCGCAAGAGCGGTCTGTTCATGGTGAGCGACTCCGACCTCGAGTTCAACCAGCCGGTGGTGCGAATCAAGGTTGATCGGTCTAAGGCCAACGAGCTTGGCATCACCATGCAGACTATCGGTAGCGCGCTCGCCACCTTACTTGGCGGAAACTACGTCAATCGCTTCAATTTGCAGGGCCGTTCCTACCAGGTGATCCCGCAGGTCCCACGTCAGGAGCGCCTGGCGACGCAAGCAATCGGGAGCTATTATGTGAAGACTGCGACGGGCTCGATGCTCCCGCTGTCTACTGTAGTCTCCATCGAGACTGCGACCGATCCGAACGCTCTCACCCACTACAATCAGCTCAACTGCGCGACCTTTCAGGCCGTGCCGATGCCTGGCGTCACGATCGGTCAGGCTGTGGACTTCCTGGAAGCCGAGGCAAAGAAACTGCCCGCAGGCTTCAGCCACGATTTTCTGGCCGACGCCCGCCAATACGTATACGAGGGTAACCAACTGGCGATTACCTTTGCATTTGCAATCATCATCATATTCTTGGTGCTTGCGGCGCAGTTTGAAAGTCTGCGCGATCCTTTCATCATCATGATCAGCGTACCGATGGCAATCGTGGGCGCCTTGATCCCGCCATTTTTTGGCTGGGCAACTATGAACATCTACACCCAGGTCGGACTGTTGACACTGGTGGGGTTGATTTCCAAGCACGGCATCCTGATGGTTGGGTTCGCCAATGAGCTGCAGCTCAAGGAGAGACTTGACCGTCGCTCGGCTATAGAGATGGCGGCGCGCGTCCGACTGCGTCCAATCTTGATGACTACGGCGGCAATGGTCACGGGCTTCATACCCTTGTTGACTGCAACGGGAGCTGGCGCCGCGAGCCGCTTCTCGATTGGGCTCGTGCTCGTCGCTGGCATGACTGTCGGCACGCTGTTCACGCTTTTCGTGCTGCCGGCGGTCTATGTCGTGTTCGCGTCGGACCACCGCGCCGACGCGAGCTCCGGCCGCGCGAAGAACGCCGCCGAGTTCGGCCTCACCGGCGCTGCTGATCCCCAGCTGGCCAAGCAATGACGATAAATTCAATCCAGGTTCGCTCAGTGTCAAGCGAGGGAGCCTGCGATCGCTTCACGCTCCGTTACGCATTGAGATCTTCACGCCCGTGGTGCCGAGCTTGGCGGCTATCGGGGGCTCGGAAGAACACATCGGTGATCCCCGGCTGCTCCGCTAAGGTGAATTTCACCGTACATTTCAAGGCAGCGGAATGCCCAAGCTCGACATCGCCGGGGGAGAAGGGAATTGATCCTCGCTGACAAAAGGCGCGTTGCTATTTATCCCAGGGCTCTTGAAGGAGAATTGTTTGCTTCCGTCTAACCGCGTTGCGTTGCTAGCCGAAAAATGATGGCGCTGAACCGCTTAGGGGTCGACACGCGCCGTGGGAACGGCCCGTATCCATGGCCGACGCACTTACCGCTTTCGATACGAGGACCATTGATCGACAAGCCGAGAAACAAGCCGACGCGTTTTGGCTGAATGATCGTTGCCGGGTATCGGGAAGTGCAGCACAGCTTGCGTTGCACGATCGAAAGTCGAGAACAAGAGCAACTGCTGAACGCAAAAACGGCCGCTGCCATTGTGAAGAAGGGCGGAGCTGCTAAGCGAATGTTCAGCATCTGCCGCAACCCGATGACCAATGGCCGCGCTGGCTCCCCCGACGTGTGACCCGACCCTCTGGAGTGGGAAAATTAAGGAAATGCCTGAGTTTGATGCTGCTATCTGGTTTCTGGCCGCAACGACGTGTTTTGCTGCCTTTGTAAATGGAGCCATTGGCTACGGCTTTTCGTCGCTCACTGTACCCTTTGCGCTAGGGTCTGTACCTAATTAGCGAACTCTGATTCCCTCGCAGCGGGTTGATTCCACGCGGGGGACTTCGATGCGCAAAGGACTGTTCTGGCTCAACGACAAGCAATGGACTCTGATAGAGCCGCATCTGCCAACGAACCAGACCGGACCGGTGCGCGATGACGATCGACGCGTCATCAGCGGTATCATTCACATGCTTCAGTGCGGCGCACGCTGGCGCGATTGACCGCCCGACTATGGTCCGTACACGACGATCTACAATCGTTTCAATCGCTGGGCCAAGCGCGGACATTTGCGGGCGATCTTTGAAGCGCTCGCCCGCTGCGGCAAAGACGGCGTGACTTTGTCCATCGACTCCACCACGATCAAAGCGCATCGCTCGGCGAGCGGCGGAAAAGGGGGGAGCATGAACAAGCGATCGGCCGCTCGCGCGGCGGGCGGACCACGAAAATCCACGCGCTGAGCGACCCTGACTGCAGACCTTGCGCATTTCATCTCACTCCAGGCCAGGACGCTGATATTGCCGCAGCGCCAGCCCTTTTGGAACTCGCGAAACCCATGTCTGCCCTCATTGGCGACAAAGGGTACGACGGCGACGGCTTTCGAGCCGAAATCGTCGATCGTGGTGCCAAGCCCGTCATCCCAAACAAATCCAACAGGGTCACTCTCCACAGCTTCAGCAAACGCGCCTACAAGGGGCGCAACGTCATCGAGCGCTGTTTCTGCCGCCTCAAGGATTTCAGGCGTGTCGCAACTCGCTACGACAAACTAGCCAGGAACTTCTTGGCTGCCATCCATCTCGCCGCCATCGTTGCCTATTGGATCAATTGAGTCCGAGCCCTAGTTTTCTACACCAATCGCATTCTCAACCCCGCCATTGTCATCATCGAGGTCTTCGTCAACGTTTACGTCCTCCTCATCAATCTGAAGGGCGTGCGGGTGGTTTGGAGACGAGTGTTTCCCATCTTGCTCGGGCTCTTGCCGGGCGTTGCGCTCGGCGGCTATGCCTTGACCTCGCTTCAGCCGGGCTGGATCAAATTCGCCACCTACACGATCATTCTGCCCCTGATCCTGCTGCAAGCTGCGGGTTGGCGCCGCCCTATCGGAGCAAGCTGGCTGATCGGCCTGCCATTCGGGTGGATGCTGGGCGTTCTCTATTCGCTGACGACAATCTCCGGGCCTCCCATAGCGATGCTGTTTAACAACCAGGGCTTGGTCAAACACGAATTTCGCGCCGGCCTAGCGCTGGTTCGCGTGGTGGAATCGAGCGTTACCGCCTTCGTCTACTATCAGCTCGGCTTGTTCATTTACGAAAGCGGCAGCTTGCTCTATGTTTTTGTACCGAGTGTCCTGCTTGGCGTCCCGCTGGGGTCCTACGTCATTCGCCGGCTTGATGCGGAGATATTCCGACGCATCTGTATGAGCTTTGATGCTTGGATCGTGGGCTTCGGCTTGTCACGGGTGCTGATTGAGCTCGATCTAGTGCAGAGCGCCTGGGCTTATAGCGTGATGGCGGCGGCGATACTGATCGATCTCTCCCTGCTATACTTGTTCTTTACAACGCACAATCCAAATCTCATCTCGGCGAACTGCGGATATAAGCACCTGAACGATGCCGGCGGGCAACTCGGTATCGAATGCGCGCGCGTCCTGGACCTGATCGACGCCGCCCTCTTCGGCGGCGATGATGATGGCTTGCAAATCTGGTTGATTGCTCCAGACGGCCCAGCCCACCGCCGCCGGGAACCCGGGATCACAGGACAGCCCTGATGCCGCCATGCTACTCGAAATGGCTGTTGCCGGCGGCGACACGCTGGCCCAGAACAAACGAACTGAGGCCCAATGGCTGCGCGGGAACCATCTGGCGGCCGGAAACCAGGGACGAACGAATGTCAAAACCATCGGGGCCGACATTAACCGCTTGCGCGTGGTAGCGGAGCTCGTTGTAGTGATCTCTTGAGACAGCGCCGCCACTCGTGATGAGAGCTTCCGATTGTGCAAAGTTGTCGGAAAAAGGACGGCCGTGTTAGCGCCAACTGCATAGAGGCCTGGGGCGCCGTCGGCTTTGTAGGCGTTGCGACAAGCATGCTGAGCGTTGCGATTTGGCTGTCGCAGACCAGCAAAAATCATTGCCCTCGTGTGGCCAGCTCATCCGGGAGAGATTGGCCGAAACACCGCCATCCCCAGGGGCTCGACGATCACCCCTACTTGTCGCTCTGCGTGTGACGCAGTTCAGCATTTGTGACGGCATCGCATTTGCAGGGATGAAGAACGTCAACTTGAGGCCATCATCGTCGAGCCGCGCGTCGCTTGCAGGCGACGCACGCAGGATGAGGGGCGCCGCGCCCGCGAGTCCGTTCTCTCAGGAGCGTCCGTGATACCATGTGCCAATTTGTCTGCCGGCCTGCTTGGGACACGCCTGACATTTTTTGTGGCCGGATTCGGCCTCGCGGCCTGGGCGCCTTTGGTGCCACTCGCCAAGGAGCGGCTCGCGGCGGATGACCGCATGCTTGGTCTACTGCTGCTCTGTCTCGGAACGGGATCTGTCGTCGCGATGCTTTTGACCAGCGTGTTGAACTCGCGGTACGGCAGCAAGCCCATTATCCTCGCGGGTGGACTTGGACTCGCGATCATCCTGCCGTGCCTTGCAATTTCCGACACACCTGTAAGGCTCGGTGCCACGCTATTTGCTTTCGGCGTTTCACTCGGCTCGATCGATGTAGCAATGAACATCCACGCGATTGAACTGGAGCGCGCCACGGGCCGTCTATTGATGTCCGGCTTCCACGCTCGGTACAGCATTGGGGAAGTCACCGGCTCTGCCGCGGTCACCTTGTTAGTCTCCCTGCAGTGTGGCTCGCTTCTCTCGACGTTGGTCTGTTCGGCGTTAGTAGCGATCGCGATTGTGACGGCCTGGCCGAGGTTGCTGGCGACGGGTTCGAGACAGCAGGGGCCATTATTTGTCTTGCCCCACCGCAGTGTGTTGCTCATAGCGGTGCTCGCGGGTATCACCTTTCTTGTAGAAGGTGCAATGCTCGATTGGAGCGCTTTGCTTCTCGTTGAACGAGATCTTCTCGCGGAGGCGCACGGGGGCATTGGTTATATGCTCTTCTCAATCGCCATGGCCGCAGGGCGTCTCAGCGGAGATGCCGTGGTGGCGCGAATCGGCGACCGTGCCACATTGATGCTCGGGACTGTACTAATGGTAACAGGCTTTTTGGCCGTGGTAGCCGCGCCCGTTGCGTTGATTGCTATGGCAGGGTTCCTGCTTATCGGATTGGGTATTTCAAATGTTGTACCCGTACTGTGTCGACGCGCCGGCAAACAGAACGTGATGCCAGCAGGCATAGCGATAGCGGTCATCACGACCGGCGGCTACGCGGGTATACTCGTCGGGCCGGCCGGCATCGGGCTCATCTCACACATATTTGGCTTGCCAATGGCGTTCGGGATGTTAGGCGCGCTCATGTCCATCGTGATGCTGTCGGCGAGGATGATGACCGACCATCGCTAAGGCATTGGTCAAGAGGAAGGGAGCGCCGGTTCGCTCCGGCTAGTGATCGCCCGTCGGCGGTTGAGATTTAGAGTCGATGAGCTCTCAACTGCTGGCAGCACGTCTCGATCTGATCTTTCCTTTCCTGCAAGTCGGCAGGGGTTCTTGGCGGCGAACTGAGGGCAGCTGTTGACAATGAACGTTCGTCAACTTGCGAAGCAAGATTGATCGTTACGTGAGCGGCGAGTCTGCTAGGACGGACGTTCACCGCCGGGCGATCGTGGTATCGCCCCTTATCCGGGAACAAGCGAATCACTCTGGTGCCGTCCGTCGCTGTCAGCCCGATACGCCCGATATGCCAGCTGAATGCCATCCTTTAGCGAAGTCGTGGCGCGCCAGCCGAGCCCAGACAGCCGACGCACGTCGAGCAGCTTGCGTGGCGTGCCGTCCGGGCGCGACGTATCGAAGCTGATCTCACCGCGAAAACCGACGGCGGCCGCGATCATGAGTGCGAAGTCGGCGATGCTGATGTCCTCGCCGCTACCGATATTGACCAGTTCCGACGAGGAATAGGTCTTCATCAGATGGATGCAGGCATCGGCGAGATCATCGACATAGAGGAATTCGCGGCGCGGCGTGCCGGTGCCCCACACCACGACGTTGCGGCTGCCCGAAATCTTGGCCTCGTGGAAGCGGCGGATCAGCGCGGCGACGACGTGGCTGTATTCGGGGTGATAATTGTCCCCGGGGCCGTAGAGATTAGTCGGCATCACGCTGATGAAATCGGCGCCGTACTGGCTGCGATAGGCCTCGGCCATCTTGAGGCCGGCGATTTTGGCGATGGCATAGGGTTCGTTGGTCGGTTCCAGCGGGCCGGTCAATAACGAATCCTCTCGCAGCGGCTGAGGCGCCAAGCGCGGATAGATGCAGGAGGAGCCGAAGAACATCAGCTTCTCGCACCCATTGGCATGCGCCGCCTGGATGACGTTGCTCGATATCGCCAGATTGTCGTGCAGAAACTCGGCGCGCAGCGTGTTGTTAGCGACGATGCCGCCGACCTTCGCGGCGGCGAGGAACACGGCTTGCGGCCGCTTCGCGGCAAACCAGGCGTTCACCGCGGCCTGGTCGCGCAAGTCGAGCTCGCTGCGCGGCACCGTCAAGAGATCGGCCTGTTCGCGTGCTAGCCGGCGCATCAGCGCCGCGCCGACCATGCCGCGATGGCCCGCAACGAAAACCGTCTTACCCTTCAGTTCAAACGACGTGCTTGCCATTGGTCGCATCCTGCTTGGCTTCAACGAGATCGCTGGCGACCATTTCCTTCACCAGTCGCGAGAACGGCGTCTTCGGAGCCCAGCCGAGCTTGGCGCGCGCCTTGCTGGCGTCACCGATCAGGAGATCAACCTCGGTCGGACGGAAATAGGTCGGATCGATCTGCACCAGGGTCTTGCCCGAGGCCTTGTCCACGCCGACCTCCTCGACGCCCCTGCCGCGCCATTCGATGCTGCGCCCGACCTCGGCAAACGCCACCTCGACGAACTCGCGGACCGACCGCGTCTCGCCGGTCGCCAGCACGAAGTCGCCGGGCTCGTCGACCTGCAGGATCCTGTGCATGCCATCGACATAGTCGCGGGCATGGCCCCAGTCGCGCTTGGCGTCGAGATTGCCGAGATAGAGCGTGTTCTCGAGGCCGACCTCGATGCGGGCGACGGCGCGGGTGATCTTGCGCGACACGAACGTCTCGCCGCGGGTCGGGCTCTCATGGTTGAAAAGGATGCCGTTGCTGGCGAAAATGCCATAGGCCTCACGGTAGTTCACCGTGATCCAATAGCCATAAAGCTTGGCGACGCCATAGGGCGAGCGCGGATAGAATGGCGTGGTTTCCTTCTGCGGCACCTCTTGCACGAGCCCGTAAAGCTCCGAGGTCGAGGCCTGGTAGAACCGCGTCTCCTTTTCCATGCCGAGGATGCGGATCGCTTCCAAAAGGCGCAGAACGCCGATTGCGTCGGCGTTGGCGGTGTATTCCGGGCTCTCGAAACTGACATGGACGTGGCTCTGGGCGGCCAGGTTATAGATCTCGGTCGGCCGGATCTGCTGCACCAGCCGGATCAGATTGGTCGAATCCGTCATGTCGCCATAGTGCATCAGGAACGGCACGCTGCCGGCATGCGGATCCTGGTAGAGATGATCGACGCGCGCGGTGTTGAACGAGGACGATCGGCGCTTGATCCCGTGCACGTGGTAGCCGAGACCGAGCAAATACTCGGCGAGATATGCTCCGTCCTGCCCGGTGACGCCGGTGATCAGCGCAACGCGTCGCTTTGAGTCCTGAACCGTCATGGTCTCTCGTAGTTTCGCCGGAAAGAAAAGCCCTGTGAAACGCTATTGGAAGCCGTTTCTCGTGAAGTCTAGACGGCGCAAGCCCGCTCCACCCGCAGTTTGAGGAAAGCGATCGTTATGTCCAGTCATACACATCAGCTAGGAAAGCACACTATATACATTGTTTTAAATCGGACTGGATTGTGTGAACGCATTGATCTCCAAAACATCAAAGTCAATTAACGCTCGCATCCTGGCTTATATCTCTGACGATCCTAAGTAGGCGAGATGCATGCGATCGCGGTTGCGAGCGCAAGGGCGCGCTTGTCCGGGCTATATCTCCAACGAGATAGAAGCTGACCATCTGTGTTCCTATCTAACCTCAGGCGCAAGTACGCATACGCGTGGTCTCGTCACGGCTTGCGAGAGCGACGAGCTGGAGCCGCAGTCATCGATGCATTTCGCCCGATGACGGGATGCAAGCAAGCGTACAGTCAAGCTTGCACGCCAATTCGTAGTCAAGAAAGCCCCCCTACCGTTAACTTCCGGACAGAACACCCGGTCTTCGCGGTCGATTCATCGCCCGTGATCAGCGCTGTTGCCAATGTCAAGCTCGCGGCAGGCAGTGGAGCGGCCGACACAAGACAAGATGAGAAAGAGTAGTAAACGTTGGTATAGATGCTCCAACGTTTCGATATCGAAAGTTTACGCTCGTACAATAGAGCTTCGCTGCCAATCGTCTAGTCTCGATGAGCGTAACTTGCCTTCGTACGAGTATGATGGGCCTCCTAAATCCAAGCCGGCAAAATGTTTCAGGTAGAACAGAACAATTCAAGCTAGAGCTGCTGCGCAGTTTGTACTCGATCGGCAGCCAAAAGCGGAATGTAGTCGGCCGAAGCGATGATGGCTAAAGGAGGTCTAACTCACGCTTGCGAATGCGGCGGCGATACAGGCGGCCGCGAAAAAGCCCGAACTTGACGCCTGTTACCATCGTGCAGGCGATTTCATGATCGGATTCCTGTAGGCGGGACCTCGGGCCCCTTGAACTTGGGCTGCATTGATCGATATGTGTGGAATTGTTGGCATTTTGGGGCGTGGTCCGGTCGTTGGCCAGTTGGTCGCGTCGCTCAAGCGATTGGAATATCGTGGCTATGACTCCGCAGGCCTCGCGACTCTCGAAGGTCTCCGTATCGAACGCCGGCGCGCTGAAGGTAAGCTGAGAAACCTTGAAGAGCAGCTGCGCTATTATCCGCCGTTGGGTCATATCGGCATCGGTCATACCCGCTGGGCGACTCATGGAAAGCCGACCGAGAGCAATGCTCACCCGCATGCGACAGAAAATGTCGCGGTCGTTCATAACGGGATCATTGAGAATTTCCGCGAGCTGCGAGCCGAACTGGAGCGGAATGGAGCCCACTTTAACTCAGAGACAGACACGGAGGTGGTGGCGCATCTCGTCGAATCTTATCTCAACAGGGGCTACTCGCCGCGGGATGCGGTACAAGCGTCACTGCCACGGCTGCGCGGTGCCTTCGCGCTGGCATTCCTTTTCAAAGCCCACGATGATCTTTTGATCGGTGCGCGTAAGGGGTCGCCCCTTGCGATCGGACATGGTATCGGCGAAGTGTATCTAGGATCGGACGCGATTGCGCTCGCGCCTTTGACCGACACCATCACCTATCTTGAAGACGGCGACTGGGCCGTGCTTACCCGCACGATGTGCGTGATTTATAGCGCAGACGGATCTGTCGTCCAGCGGGAAACATCAAAGTCTGGCGTATCGTCACTCCTTGTGGACAAAGCGAATTATCGCCACTTCATGGCCAAGGAAATCCACGAGCAGCCGACAGTGGCCGGCAAGACATTGGCGCATTATCTCGACATGGCGGCCGAGCGCGTCGCCCTGCCGGTCACATTGCCGTTCGACTTTAAATCCGTTCAGCGCATCTCAATTACCGCGTGCGGGACTGCAGGCTATGCCGGGCACATCGCCAAATACTGGTTCGAGCGGCTGGCGCGCTTGCCTGTCGAGATCGATGTAGCGTCCGAGTTCCGCTATAGGGAGGCGCCTTTGCGCCGGGGCGATCTCGCGATCGTCATCTCGCAATCGGGCGAAACCGCTGACACGCTAGCTGCACTGCGATACGCCAAGGACCAGGGCGTGCACACGATATCTGTGGTCAACGTCGCGACGTCGACGATTGCGCGCGAGAGCGAATCCGTTCTGCCGACGCTGGCGGGGCCGGAAATCGGCGTCGCCTCCACCAAGGCATTTATCTGCCAGCTGATGGTATTGGCGGCGCTTGCCGTCGCAGCAGGCAAAGAGCGCGGTAAACTGTCTGAGATCGATGAAACGAGGCTCGTGCGTGAGCTTATCGAAGTGCCGCGGTTGATTGCTGCGGCGCTGTTGATCGAGCCGCAGATCGAGAAGCTCGCGCGTTATATCGCCGATTCAAGGGACGTGCTCTATCTCGGTCGTGGCACATCGGCTCCCTTGGCGTTCGAGGGCGCACTCAAGCTGAAGGAAATTGCTTATATCCACTCAGAAGGTTATGCCGCCGGCGAGCTCAAGCACGGACCGATCGCACTGATCGATGAGGCCGTGCCTGTGGTGGTGATCGCACCTTATGACGATGTCTTCGAGAAGACCGTCTCGAATATGCAAGAAGTTGCGGCTCGGGGCGGCAAGATCATCCTGATCACCGATTCGAAGGGTTCTTTGGAACCGACGGTGGACACACTCATGACCATTGTGCTGCCTGAGATGGTCGCACGCTTTACGCCGATGGTCTATGCCATTCCGGTACAACTCTTGGCTTACCATACCGCTCTCGTAAGGGGCGCGGACGTGGATCAGCCGCGTAATCTAGCAAAATCGGTGACTGTGGAATGAGGCTACAGTGTTATGTCGGTCCTTGAGGCCACGAATCGCCTGGGCGAGCTCAGAAAGAGAACGATCCCGGTATCACAGGTCAATCATAGACCGATCCAGCTCGATGAGCAGCAGTCAGCCCTGCTTGCGTCATCATCGTCTACCGACTAACGTCCTGGGAGCGAGCGTTACCTTCCTCTTGTTCGAGCCGAACGGTCGATAACAAGTGGAAATTCCGGATAATTGGAAGATCGAAGTCGGCTCTCGGTTACCAGCCCGCGATCTGCTTTGCAGGGCCAAATCAGCCTGAAGCCACAAAAGATACTCTCTAACTCATCCTCCCACCTCGCCGATGTCGACGAACAAGTCGCTGCACAACAGCTTCGGGCCGCTCCGTCGCAGCTTATTCACTGGCGGCGCATACGCGCGACAACTTACTTTTCCCGATTGCCAGCATCCGAGCGATGTCGGGCACGTCGAGCATGCACTTCGATTGCTCAGGATTAGCAGTCCAGTTTGTCCCTTCGATCGCGCGTGGCAGGGGTTCACGCAATCCGGTTGGGCCACACGCGCCACCGCGGCTCTCCGACCTGTGAAGTGGCCCCCGGATTTGGGACCGGAAGCCTAGTTGGAATGTAGCCGTTCCGTTTGGTAAACGGAGCGGACGATGACGAAGAAGACGAGACGGAAGATCGACGCGGCGCTGAAGGCGAAGATCGC